>CAZQVB010000083.1:0-2281 GCA_964596645.1 uncultured Roseivirgaceae bacterium | reverse complement strand
ATGAGCAAACACTGCCCAAACAAACCTAATAGCGCGTATTTCGACACGAGTAGTAGTTTTTTTTGTAACTTTGGGTTCATAATGTTTAGAGTTTTGGTAATTGAAAAATTATCAGAACGGGTTTTTAACCCGAAGCCGCCCCGACCCCCATCTGGTCGGCTTCAGGATGATTTGGAGCCAGTTCCCGCGAACTGGCTTCTTTTATGGCCCCATAGTCTTCAGTTTATGGTTATATGTTTTCCTTCTATTGTATAGTTGAAACCAAATGTGAATCCGATGCCACTCAGTACGGCATCCAGTGGTTTATTATCATATTGGCCCGAGAAGTCATTATCAGGCCCAAATTCCTTTTCTACGGTGAACTCCACACCATACCAGTTTTGCAGCGTACTCAACACCTCTTGCAGGCTGGCGTCTTTGAAATAGAGCACATCGTCTTTCCAGGAGAACACAGCATCATAATCCAATTCCTTTTTTGTAGCATGGCCCGTCTGATTGTCGATAGATACCATCTGGTTTGGCAGCAGTGCGATTTCTTGCACATCAGCCTGTGCTGCGACTGGCAGTACGGCAACTTTGCCGGTCAATACGGCCACCTCAGCGGGTAAATCTGATCGCACCCGCACATTAAATGACGTGCCGAGAACTACGGTACGCAGCCCTTCTGCATGCACGGTGAAGGGTTTGTCCGGATTCTCCGCTATTTCAAAAAATGCCTCCCCCGTCAGATATACTTCGCGTGATTCTCCAAACGCATCAGGATATTTCAGGCTGCTGCCAGCATTCAGCTTCACCATGGAGCCATCACTCAGGCGCAGGGTCATCTTCTGCCCCATATCGGTTGATTTGTATGATATGGCCGGCTCAATGTCAGTTGGAGATGCAGTGCCGGAATAGTCGCTTACATATTTCCAGACTACAGAGGTAAGCAGAGCCAGGAAAATGACGGAGGCTACACGCAGCCACACACCGGGTTGCGGTGCAGGCCGGTACCGCTTTATATCTGGAGCTACAGCTTGGCTTTTGGTCAAAATGTTGGAATAGACAGCCTCTTTCTCTTGATCGGAAGGAGGGTGATGTATATGGCGTGAAAATCGGAGCGACTGAAGAAGGGCTTTTGCCTCGGCAATTTCAATGCTCTTGGCGGGGTGGTGTGCTATAAACGCTTGCCAAAATAAATCCGAATCATGATCAGGCTGCAGTGCCCAATGCTTGAAGTATTCATCCTTCAAAAAATCTTCGGTAGTGAAATGGGTGTATTTCATTCGCCTTAGCAGCCTTTACCTATATAGTGCAGGCTCCCGCTGAAACGACATCATTTTTTTCTATTTATTTTTTACAAGTTTTGAAGTAGACCTGCAGGCTGGCTATCGCTTTGTAAATGATGTTTCTGGCTGCCTTGGCAGAACCGAGTTCCATCATTTGCGCCACCTGACTATAGCTGAGGTCTTGCTCATAGAAATAATACAGTGCTTCTCTTTGTCGATCGGTCAGGCAGAGCAATGCCTTTTTCAGCATACCGGCGTTTTGGGTTCCCGATTCCATCTGTATGATTCCGCTTTCGACTGACACTTCAATATGTGTATCAAAATAAGGTTGAGACGAGTCGAACGATGATTCTTGCAAGCTTTTTTTCTTGTTCAGCAGACGTAAAAGTTTCCAACGAAATGCCTTGAGCAAATACAACTTTATGCTATCAGGTTGTGAAAGCCCCTCACTCTGGCGCATCTCGAAAAACAAATCGTGGATGGCATCTTTGATCAGTTCACGATCGGGGGTAAAGTGAAAGCCGTAGGAAAATAATGTAGAAAAGTGCGACTCGTAGATGAAACTGAAAGCGCCCTCATGCCCGGCGAGAAACATCGTCCAAATTTCTTTGTCTGACTTGGACTGGAAATAGGATGTATAGGTAGTCTCACCCCCATCCGGATCTTTCGATCCCTCCATCAGTCTTTGCCTGGCATGAAATAAAAGGTGTAGCAACATAGCTGCGCTGGGTGTAGATGTACAATATTAGAGAAAAAAAGTTCAATTTATCAATTTCCAATCCTTCGTGGTTTGATACCCATCTGTTCTGAGCGTTGTTCACAAACACTGTGCGCTCACAATGGTAAAATCTTTTACCGCAAAGCACGCCAAGGTAAAGCAAGGTTCGCAATGGCGGGAAAAATCCACAATGGTCAAAAGAGTAAATCAACGTATTCGGGGCGTTGTCTCTTGGTCTCTTTACCTCCTCATGAAATAGGTTGACAGGATCCCTACCTAAACCCCAAAAACTGTG
>CAZQVB010000082.1:1735-3167 GCA_964596645.1 uncultured Roseivirgaceae bacterium | reverse complement strand
AATGCTGAACCGGCTGAACAGGCAAAAACTACAGACGGGCGATGAAGGCCTGGTGCGGGAGATTTCCCATAACGACTATGAAGTGACAGAAGATCACCGACAGGCCCTGGACCTGTTTTGCATAGCTACGAAGTGATGATCTGCTACACCTATATATATAGTATGTATAAAAAACTTTCATTTGCTGCACTTTTGATGTGCTGGATTTGTTGCACCTCCTGCGCATCGGGACAGCGTGAGGTGCACAATGAACTCGGCCAACCCTAAATGACTGTCAGCTACCACAGCACTTCGGGCGGGGCCGCCACCAAGACCATGCAGTACGTGGGCGAGCTGGTGTTTCAAAACAATGTACTTACGGACATCAACCACGAGTTTGGCCGTGTGCTGGCCAACAATGATAACAAATACCAATACTACCTGATCGACCACCTGGGCAGTACGCGCGTGGTGTTGCAGGAAAACCCGGGACAATTTACCAGTTCGACCACCTTTGAGCCAGAGATGGCCGAAAGCGAGTCCCGGCAGTTCCTCAACTACGATGAGGCCACCAAGATATCTGCCTTAGTCTTCGACCATACCGACAGTGCCGAGAGCCGCTATTCCGTGCGTCTGGCGGCCAATAGCGGGGAAGGCCCCGCCAAGTCAGTAAGCGTGATGACCGGCGATACGGTGCGGATGGAAGTATATGGCAAGTATGTAGGGCTCACCAGCAAGACAGACCCGAAGGTACTGGCCCTGCTGCTCGGGGCGACAGGTGCTACTTCCGCCACCGTGGCCGGTGAGGTGTCCGGTGCCCTGCAGCAAAGCATGGGAAACCAGGCGGGCTTCGCCGCCTTACTGGGCGGCAAAGACAATGATACCGATGCCCCGCCAGCTTACCTGAACTACCTGTTCTTCGACCGGGAGATGAACTACAAATACGGTGGCTTTGTGCAGATGAGCGAAGCAGCACTGGAAGACGGCACGGACGTGCCCCATGAATAACTCTCGCAGGAAGTGGTGGCCCAGGAGCCGGGGTATTTTTACATCTACCTGAGCAACGAAGGCAAGCCTGGCGATGAGGTCTATTTCGATGATTTCAGTCTTACGGTGTCAGAGAGCTTCATCGTGCAGACCACCGATTACTACCCCTACGGCATGGTGGCAAAAAACTGGGTGCGCCTGGGAGAGAAAGAAACCAAGGATTTGTTTCAGGGCAAGACCTACGAGGATTTGACCAAGTGGTACGACTTCCACGCCCGGCAGTACGATGCCGCTCTGGGCAGGTGGTTTGCTACAGACCCGGCGGGTCAGTTCTCATCTCCGTATGTAGGGATGGGCAACAACCCTGTGATGGGGGTGGACCCGGATGGGGAATTGGTTTGGTTCGTGCCAGTGATGGTTGGGGCGGTGATGAACGTAGGGGTCAATGCAGCTGCTGGGAACATAG
>CAZQVB010000082.1:0-1725 GCA_964596645.1 uncultured Roseivirgaceae bacterium | reverse complement strand
TGCTCTGGGGTACGCAGCAGTTGGTGGAGCAAGTGGGTTGGCAGGTTTTGGGGCAGGGCAAGCTGTCGCTGGAGCGGTAGGAACGGTTGGATTTGCTGGCGGTGCATTGACGGGGGCAGTAGGTGGGTTTGCCGGAGGTTTTGTAGGTGGTGCTGGAAATGCCTGGGCTGGTGGCGCAAGTTTCACAGATGGTTTAGGAGCTGGGCTGACTATTGGTGGTTGCGGAGCACTGACAGGAGGTGTAATTGGCGGTATGTCTGGAGGCATTCAGGCAGTAAAACATGGTGGTAACTTTTGGTCAGGAAAGGGAGCAACATTTGATGTAGCCACTATGCAAGGAAATTATAAAGGGGATCCGGTAGAATACAATAATAAATCTGCTCGAGAATTTTCTGATGATTGGTTTGGGAAGGACATAGACGGGCTGGATAATCTTTACGCAGATGGGTCTATGCCTGAAGGATATACTACTAAAGGTGGTTCTGTTTTTAATAGAAAAGGTAATGAAGTTTTAGGCACCACGAGTTACAATGGTACGGGTAAAGGATCGAACGTTTTCTTGTATAAAAATGCTTTCCAAGCAAGTCAACAACTTTATATGGTAATGGGGCATGAATATATTCATGTTGCCCACTTCAATGCTGGCCTTTTTAATCCCGAATTTAGTGAGCATGCTGCGTTAACATGGAGTCGAGATCAGGCTAAGGCTTTTGGTATCCTTCCCTACAATAAGACATGGGCAAAGGATATACTGAATATTAAATACTATAATAGAGCATATGATTACAAGAAATTTATGATAAATCCAATGTTTAACATTTTGACCAATTAGTTCTCACTATGAAGTTGTTAGCTATAAAGGTTATTTTAATGGCTCTGATATTTGGTTGTACAAAAAACGAAATTAAGGTGATTGACATAAAAGAAGTTTTTTCTGATTTGAATGGAGGACAGATTTCCATAAACCAACTTGAATTTGATTTATCAGATTGTTTGTATTTGGATAGTTCACTCAAATATTTGATTGATTCTTTGGAACCATCTTATTTTCGAGACAGAGCGTTTGACCTTAGTAAATACGTATTTGATCCCAATGATAAAGAAGAAATTTGGTTAAGCTCTAATTATGAGTCAGTGAAGGATTTAATTGTATCCTCTGATAGAAACCTTAAAAGATATCTGAAAAATCGGTTCGGAGTAAAGGATTACAAAGAAGACATCACTGAGGCTGTATTAGTTTATGAAGAGAAAGCTTTTATAAAATTTTCAAATGAATTTTCTTCATCTGGCTACCTGGTTGAACTCATAGAGCCAAATAAGATAAATTTATTAATTGCTTATGTCATTGTTGATTAAGAACGAAGCTCTACCTAAACTCAAGGCTGACTTTTCCCCGCTGGCGCGAGCCTTTGGTTCGTGAACAGGCCAAAAAATGTATCAGCAGTAAAAAGAAATGCTGTGGATGATGACAAGAGTTGGCGCAAAAAATAGCTACGTCAAAAAAGGGCAGATTTTGCATCAGACCGCCAACGTGGCAGAACAATAAGCCCATCGAATTGTGGAATCTAAAAGTAATTGAGCAAAAAGTTGATAACATTCATGGCAATCCAATGCAGGCTTGGTTTGTGCCAGAGCTGTAGCATTGGAAATATAGCAGTGCAATTGATTATAGTGGCGGGATAGGTTAGCTTAATATTGACTTTGTCTTATTTCGAATAGCACGAG
>CAZQVB010000081.1:0-3817 GCA_964596645.1 uncultured Roseivirgaceae bacterium | reverse complement strand
CCGAGCCAAAGCGCCCCAGTGCCGGGTCGTACATGCGGGCGTGGAAGTCGTACATGGCCAGGGCGGCATCGGGCTCGTTCATCCAGTCTTTGCCCTGGTAGAGGAAGCGGTTGGGCAGGCTGTTGGGTTTTCTGTAGCCAAGCTCTGCTATCGGCAGGCCATAGGGGTAGTAGTCGTCGGCCTGCATGGTGGTGGCTGCCGAGGTGTGGGTGATCTTTAAGTCGTCGAAGTAGACGTTGAACGTTCAGGTTGCTCTCGTTGCTGACGTAGATGTACAAATACCCCTCTTTGGTGGCTGGGAAGGTAAGGGACAGCTTCTCCCAGCCGCTGGCCGCTGCGCTGGTGATGGGCTTTAAGCCTACTACTGGGTTCTGGTAGTTTTTGTCCAAAAAGATATAGTTGAGAAAGGCCTTAGGCGTATCGCAGGTATCCTGATTGAACAGCGTGGCGGCCCCCATCACAGCGTTGAACGCCTGATGGATCTGCTGCGTTTCACCGGTGCCGGCAATGCCAAAGGAGGCTGTAAAGGCCGAAAACAAAAAGGCCGATGCTGTGATCTTGCTCACCCCGCAGGTGCGCTGCTTTCTTCTTGGGCATTCGCTCCAACAGCTCGTCTATGCTCACCTCCTCCACAAACACCACCTCTCCACGGAAGAGCCGCTTGTCGGTGTTGATGCCGATGTCCCTGAAGGTGACCATCAGGCGCGCCTGTCTGCCGATAGGCAGGCGCCCAGCCATTGGGCAGTTTACAGAGGTGTATATTTTTGTTAAAGGAAGTTATTCTCGGATGGCTACTGGCGGATGTCATTTCAGTTTTAGGTTATGGGATGGCTAGGCTTAACCTGCAACCAGAGGTTGATTTGAGATTTACTTTTCAATCCTTTTTGTTGTAAATTGCGTGCTTAAGTTTTAATAAAGTATAAAACCAGTCTACTATGACTTTAGGAAAAAATCAAGACCGTAAGACAGCAAAAAAAATGTCTCAAAATGAGCTGGCATAGCTTTCTTGCGTAGTGCAAAAGAATATCTTCCGGTGGTATGAACAGGATGTTTCCATGCCCTCTGCACTGGCACTTAAAAAGATTGCTGATGCACTAAAGGACTACTGACTACTTGCTTGGAGAGAATGAAGAAGACATATTATCCAGGACAAAGACCTATCACAAAAGTTCAAGATCATACAGAATATGAATGGCGACACCAAAACAGAAGTCACAAATTTCCTTGATCTGGTGATCAGGGATTTTAAAGCTAAACAGGCATATTCATAAAATGGGATATATCATTTATATTGATAATTTGGATAAGATTTTAAACCCAGAAGAGTTTAAAGAGCATCTTAAAAAAATCTATAGTTTAACGAAATTCCTTGCCATATCCGATCCAGATAGACCTTATTCTCACGAATGGGAGGCAACTACAACTAACAAAAGCGTGATTGAAGGTTTTCTGCACAAAGATGGGAATTCTATCCATATAGATGGACAGTTCGAAGACTGTGCCGATTTCGTTCTTAATGCAAGGACGATTCTTCTCAAAAGCGGAAAAACACTTTTTTTTGATAACTCCTATAATTATAACATTGAGGTTACCCCCCATACAACTAAGAACGATATTGTTAAAGTATTTTCTGAGTAATCCGCTAAGGCTGCACAACTACTTTACCAGGAATTCCAAATTCCTTCATTAGGCTCTCAAAGAATGCCACTGCTCCAGAGTCATTTACTAATACCTCAAGCTCAATTAAAGGAGCATTAGGGTCTTTTATTACATTTCCATATCTCCTGAATTCATCTCTTATCTCGTCTACAATCTTTTTGCGTATAGGATCAGGTATGCTAGAACCTTCAATAAATGGGCTTGAACCAGGCTTGGAAATAAATTTAGCTTCTTTGACTTTTCCTGAAACTTTTTCAACTCCATCTGCCCATACTTTGGAGGCACCACCTTTTATTTCGTATTCCAAAGAGCCTGCAACTCTTTCTTGGTATACTCTCGCTCCTGACCCCGGAGCACCTGCAGGGTTTCGAGTTTTAATTCCCTTAATATATTCGGCAAATTCCGGTGCATCAAAAACCTTACCTGTCGCCTTAAACCCAACTTCATCCCCCTGCTTCAACAGCTTCTGCCCACCAACTTCCGCAATTTCTTCCCCTTCAACAATGAATCTGACAGGCTGTATCTTCCCATCTATCACTTTACCAACTTCATCACCTTTCTTGGTAAATATTTTTAGGGCGTCATCGGAAAAACTGTAATTAACAACACTTTTTGCATTTCGTAAAGCCCGGAGCGCAGAACCAAACTTTACCACTCCCCGAACGAGTTGTTTGCCCGTAAACAAGCCAAGGACTTCATAGATAGGGTAAATAGGGTCAAGATGGCCACTGCCACTGTATTTGTTAAAAGCTTCTTTACTTACCCTGCTATATTCTTTGGCGATAAGGTAATCAAAATTGGTGCTGATAGCACGTCCTTCAACGAAGGCTGATAAAAGATTCTCCCTATACGCTAAAATGTCTGCCGCGTTTGTAGAATGAAGGGTAACGTCACCTGAGACAATAGCAACGCTTTCGATTACCAATTCCACACGCTTTATGTAATCGTCCCAAACATACCAGCCGGCTTTTGACTCGCCACTGGCGTCAGGGGCAGCAAAATAGCGGTTTTGCGAATAGCCCGCGAAATAGTACCATCGTTCGGCCCCTCTCCTTTTAATTTTTGCTGGCTCTGGATCGAAGGTGACAGCTTCCTCGCCTTCTTCGCCGATATGGTCAGGCCTCGGACAACGTTTACATAGGATGTGAGTCCCCTCCAAAATATATGGACAAACCACCTCCCTCGACGCTTGCAGCTCAGCGTCTTTTAGCGCCGGCATTTCCCCGGCTTTCACACTCAGGCCCTGGCCAATCTCAACAATTTTCGCCCATTCTGTGCTTCCCTTTACCTTATTGGTAAAAGGAGGTATTTGGTTGTGCCTGTCTTGCAATAGGCTCGACACATACCCGTGCGCACCTTCCACCGTTTCTACTTCCTCGGGCAAACACCCTGGCAGACCTTCCAACGTCTGCATTTCCTCAATTGTAAGTGGCCCTTTGCCATGCATGGCAAGCCAGGCCTCCATGTCTGCCTGGAAACTTTCTAACACCACAATGACGATTTTTTCTTCTATGGTGAACTGATGCAGACCATCATATTCGTACCATCGCCCGGGCTGCTGCGGCCTCCTGGTTCTGTTCCCCCCACCTTACTCACCCGCACCCTTGCGCCATCATCCTCCACAGTGGCGCGGTACACATTCCCCTCGCTGTCGGTCATCGTAAAGCCCCCCGCAGCCCCGGCCATTACGAAGCTCTCCACCTGCCCGGCGGGACCGGTGATGCTTACCGTGTCGCCGGTTATGTTTATGCTGATGTCTTCGGGGTTGGTTATCGTGTAGGCCAGAGCCAAGGTATCGGCGGCGGTGAGTTGGGGCGCTGCTTTCTTCTTGGGCATTCGCCCCATCAGCTCGTCTATGCTCACCTCCTCCACCATCACCACCTCCCCACGGAAGAGCCGCTTGTCGGTGTTGATGCCGATGTCCTGGAAGGTGACCATCAGGCGGGCGCCCAGCCAGGGGATGTACATGGTGCCCAGGCCGCTGAAGCTGCCCTGCTGCCCGCTGGCCTCCATCACCAGCAGCTCCGCATCGGCCACCTGCACCACATCGCCGGCCATCAGCAGAGGCAAGGGCTGGATGTTGGTGGGGGGCGTCACGCTGCTGCCGCCCTCGCAGGCGTAGGCTTCGTAGTCGTGCGTGCGGAAGCTCAGCGTGCCG
>CAZQVB010000080.1:0-4065 GCA_964596645.1 uncultured Roseivirgaceae bacterium | reverse complement strand
AGCGATCGCTAATGATCTTGCGCGTCAATAACTGCTAGCTATAACACTTCAATGAATAACTTAAGACCATCTTGCCTTATGCCAAATCAACGCTTTTTTCTTAACATACTTACTGTAGCTGTTGTTTTAGTACTCACGGGTTGTGCTACAGTGCCTAGCACGGAATACGACCCTCAGTTGAATGCACACGTGACAGCATTGGAGGTTAAAGAAGTTCCCAGCATTAAAAAGCCAGATTACTACGTTGTACATAGGGTAGGTGATATGTTTGGGGTTGTCGGCTCACTCACCTCTTCCATCATTGTGGCCGCAGACGGTGATACTTTTGCAGACTCAGTCATGCCTTATGGGGTTGATTTCGGTAGTGAGTTTAACGAATCACTTTCGCAGAAACTTACTAGCGCGGGATACCAAGTGATGCCTCTGTATAACCCAAATGGCGAATCGCAGATGGGTTATTTGAAAAGTTATCCCACCAGCGCCCCCGTCCTCGATATTAAAATGTCTGTTGTCGGTTACTCTTCACCCGCTGGGAGAGTCTATGACCCAAGCATTTCTGTATCAGCAAAACTAGTTGAAGGGAGCGCAGAAAATGTGCTATATGAAAAAACATTTATTTATGCCCCAGACAACTCTTTGAAAGGCGCCACGTTAATCAAAAGCGACCCCACGCATAAATTTGATGGTTTTCGCACCATGGTTGACAATCCAGAGATAGCCATCGAAGGAATTAGAGCCGGGCTCGATGCGATCGCTGTAGCGATCGCTAATGATCTTGCGCGTCAATAACTACGTGTTTTTTGGGGCACTTCAAAGGGCTCATTTAGGGGCACCGCAGAGCACAAGCAAGCTTGCCAGCCCTGTTGAGCCTTAGCAAACTGCCAGGATGCAGAGCAAAGACGTCAAGGCCTACTTTGAGCAACCCAGCGTCGTGGACCACTACGCCAGGGCCACCAACAACATCGGGCTTTGGCGCTCGGAGGAGGCAGTTTTTACGCAGTACTTTAATTGGGATGATACTTTAATTGAGCTTGGCACAGGGGCAGGGCGCATCGCCATCGGCTTGTGGGAAATCGGCTACCGCAACTTGCTGGGCACAGATTTATCCAAAGCCATGGTTGCTGAGGCCCGCCGCATCAACCAGGTGCTCGACTACGGGGTGGCCTTTCAAGTGGCCGATGCCACGGCGCTGAAGTACGAGGACGGGCAGTACGATGGCGCCATCTTTGGTTTCAACGGGATCATGCAGATCCCCGGGCGCCAGCAGCGCCAAAAGGCCATGTCTGAGGTCTACCGCCTGCTGGTGCCTGGCAGTTACTTTATTTTTACGACACATGACCGCAACGCTCCCCGCCACCGCAGCTACTGGAAGCAGGAGCAGCAGGCCTGGAACAAGGGGCGCCAAAACCCGGCGCTCAACGAATATGGTGACATTTGCTGGGACACGCCTGAAGGCGGCCAGATGTTCATCCATTCTCCCCTGGCAGAGGAAGTTCGGCAAGATTTGAAGCAGGCGGGCTTCCGGGTGGAGTGGGACCGGTTGCGCTCGGCGATCGCTGTGGAAAGTGACCTGGTGCGTGACTTTTCTGACGATTGTCGTTTCTGGGTGGCGCAAAAACCGCTACAAGGCACTACTACTGACACTTGTTAAGTGCCCTTTAACCGGATTTTTTCTTTTAACTGACGGCCTCTATGCCAAGCCAACCCTACAGAATTTTGTTTATATGTATGGGCAATATTTGCCGTTCTCCAGCGGCAGAGGGCATCATGCACAAGAAGCTGCAAGACGCTGGCCTGTCAGACCAAGTGCAACTGGACTCTGCGGGCACGCTGGGTTATCATGAAGGTAGCCCAGCGGACCAGCGGATGCTTCTGGCTGCTCGCAGCAGGGGCTATGAGCTTAAGAGTCGCGCCCGCAAGGTGCAGCTGTCCGACCACGACACGTTTGACCTGATCCTTGCGATGGACCGCTCAAATCTGAGTGAATTGCGTGAGGACAAGGGCTCGGCAGAGTTGGCCTTGTTTTGCTCTTACACACTGGGCAAGCTTCAAGATGTTCCAGACCCGTATTACGGCGGAGGCAGTGGGTTTGAAAAGGTTCTGGACATGCTTGAGCTTGGCTGCGACAAACTGGTAGCTTCCTTGAAGCAACGCCTGGCTTGAATGCATTTTACTAGGGCTACGTGGTCTGGTGCGCTATTTGAGAATAGAGCATGCCGATGGCAGGTGTGATTTTTTGTCCCCATAGTTTAATGGATAAAACCGCGGTTTCCTAAACCGTTAATCTGGGTTCGATTCCCGGTGGGGGCACCACTCTTAAGGCGCTGTTATTCAAGCTTTTAGGATACGAAAATGCTCGAAGTTTCAAGCCTTTAAACAAAGCAATTTTGGGCAAAAAAGGGCCATAAATACGGGTTTAGGCGGAAAAAAATGCCTGAAAACTGCCCGTGACTTTTGCGCGGGATCGAAGCGAAATCCGCCGAAAAGGCGGGCAAATCAACTGCAACTTTCGGAAGGTATTTCAACGCCGTTGCACCTCCCCAAAACTACCCAACTCAGTTCTTCCAGCGTCAAAAACGATGAACACTTCATTAGTCCGCTCAAACTAACTCAAAATACGGCTCAGTTTGCGTAGTCAGGTCAGGTCCGAATCCTTACTTCACCCAAATTTCCCCTTGGTTTCATGCTGTGTATTAGGATAATAGATACTCGGCAGAAATTAAAGGCTGTCGCACTCTACTCACCTACAACTTGCTAAAATTATGCCGCTTTTTGATCTCCCCGAAAACTCGCTGGCAGCAGCCTTATCCCCTTATTAGCAGCGTCTCCTGCACTAGGTGCACCGATCTCCGGCTCAATTGAGTTTGGAGACGCCCTGTTTGATTTACCTGCCAAGCTACAGCCCCGAGCTCAACCCTGATGAGTACTTGAACAACACCCTCAAACAAACCATCTCACGCCACCAGGCCAGCCGTGACAAACCTACCCTTGATGCCGAAGTAGACTGGGCGATGTTGATGTTTGAGTTTGAACCAGAAATGGTTCGCCGATGCTTCCAACATCCCAACGTTCGCTATGCTGCATGATGTCGCCTTTTTATATAGCGGAGTAATAACACCATTGAAGTATGAATAAGAAAACTCTGACTATTGTAATCGTGGTAGGCCTTATTGTTGTATCCTTAGGGATATACCTTTCATCTGCTCATAAAAAACCTTTGCAGTCTTCAATAGTTGACACAATTGAATTGTCAATTATTGAGAGTTTAGAAATTGGCTTGGAGCAATCTGAACTAATAGCATTAGTTGGAGAGCCTGTCTTGATTAGAGGAAGTTCTATGAATAGTCAGATTTGGTATTATTCTGACTCATTGGATGATATTGAAGACTATTTAGAGTTAAGAATGACTTTGAAGAACAGGAAGCTTTACGATATCGAAATTTTTTCGGTTGGTTATCTTGATTCATTTACACAGTGGTATTATCGCAGTGCTGATAACTATAAAAAACGTCATGGGTTAAAGTTTTAAGAATTTAACCTACAATAATAGTCGGGTTTACAACCCGCCATGAATTGTAAGAGCTGCCTTTTGTGGCAGTCTTTTATCAGGCAAATTACAGTCTTATCTACCTAAACGTTTGTCTCAGTCTGTCGCAATCCTGTTATATGTCATGCATCTATGACCTAGCTTGGAATTTTTTTGACAATACTTGCTGAGTTAGCTTCCGAAGCTTTTTGTTTTTGCGAGTAAAACTACCGAAATACCGGAAGTGATCGACCCAAGACTCCCATCCATTTCCGACGTATTGGTCGCGATGATTCACAACAACTCATAGAATTGATTCATGGGGCTTTCGTAATCTGGATGTTTTTAAACCGGCCTCGTCCATGAACGGCCGCATCTACGATCCACTGCTTGCCACATTCCTAAGCCCAGACCCACACATTCAGAGTCCTAGTAACGGCCAAAACTTTAATAGGTATTCCTACGTTCTTATTAACTCGCCAACAAAAAGGTCGACTAAAAGGAGTGGTTTAGGGATGCTTTGGGATGGAAAAACGAGA
>CAZQVB010000079.1:0-4199 GCA_964596645.1 uncultured Roseivirgaceae bacterium | reverse complement strand
TTTGCTTTCAACTTTAAATCACCTAATAATTGTCCAGTGAATGGGGGGGAGAACAGTATAATCCTGCGCTTGGGAAATCCCAAAGCTCATAAGCATTAACCATAGGACAAGTTGTACTGGTTTTGCACGCTGTTGTGAACCCACAGCTGCTTTTCGACATCTGTAAAATCTTTTCATAAAAGTGTGTTTTAAGTATTTAGGTGTACTGGTGTTATTTCAGTGAAATTGAAGTGTGGGTCTGTCTCTCACCACCATACTAATACACACAACCTCTGTTATCCCCTTATTCACTCACTGGCTTTTTTAAAAATGCCGGAGATGAATACGGAAAGGCCCAAGTGATCACTGCCTAAAATCTGGAGAGTGGTTTATGTTAAATAAATCTAAAAAGTTATGGCAGGGCTTCCTCAAACACCTCATCGAGGCTGAGTGTGAAGCCGGGCAGAATGGGTGTGGTCACCATGTCGCCGAGCGTGAGCACGCGGGAGGGTTGGTAGCGGCCTTCATCATTGAGCGTATATTTAAGGAAGGTCTTCGATTCCGGCCATACAATCCAATATTCCTTCACGCCGTATTCTTCATACACCTCATATTTGTTGCGCAGCTCCTTCTTGTTGTTTCCGGGCGAAAGTATCTCCACCACGATGTCCGGCGCACCCATGCAGCCGCGTTCATCCAGCTTGGCCCGGTCGCAGATCACGCAGAGGTCAGGTTGTACTACGGTAGTGACTTCATCATGGCTCTTGCCTCTGGTACTCAGCCGCACATCAAAAGGCGCAGTGTAGACCTGGCAGTTTTTATTATTCAAATGGGCAAAGAGGCTGCTGCCTATCCGGATGGAAAGCTCCTGATGCCGGCGGGCAGGCGCTGGACTCATTTTGAAGATTTTTCCTTTGATCAGTTCCAGTCGTTCTTCGATGGTCCAACGCAGGTAGTCGGCGTAGGTATAGCTGCCACTCAGGTCGGGCTCCTGAAATGCTGCGGGTTCATTGGAATGATGGGCATACTTTGAAGACATGTTGCAGAGATTATTCCTGACTTTTTGCCGGTCATATTTAATGACAACGGCATGATTTCTACCTGCTGTGGTGCACACGACTGGCACCCGTCACAAAGAAATCAATGACACTTAAAGCATCGCCTAAATAAGGTATTGCTTTCAGGCCACTTCGCAAAAGAAAGAATTAATCTCTAACCCTACTACCTCTAAATGAGTCGTAAAATCGCTCGGTCGAATTTACTTCTGCATAGCTACATTCAAGAGATAGTGTGTCTGGATGCTCTAAAAAATACCAGGCCTTTGGCCCTCTACAATCATCTATATAATTGTCATAAGCATTGAATCCCATTGCCATAGCTCCTCGCTTTAGCCGATGAAAAAGTTGATAGTCAATAACACAGCCCTTATTGATATCCAAAAATTGAAACCCACCATGAGGCTCAGCTTCTGGTACTTCTTCAGGGGAGATGTATTTAATTTCTACTACTTGCTCTTCGCCAGGCCGGCTGGCAAACTGCCCTTTGTATTTCCCTATGATGGGTGCCTCATACCAGGGTATAATCCTCAATACCTGCTCTACGGTGTCCAGGCCATTGTCATCTGGCACGCATGGGTTTGGCCGGCTTGTTACATACAATCTTACCGGAACCGGACCCACAGCATCTTCTAAAAATCGCAGCGTAACGGTGCGTCCTTCAAAATTTCTATCGTCTTCGCCAATTGACCAACGGAAGGTATAGCCTGCACTCGCTTCAAACGTGACAACATTGTACAAAAGCGCCCGGTCGGTACGTATCAGACTATCCCCTACATGCTCATACATATTGATGTGTGCAGTAAACGGCTGCGCATCCAGGCAAGGATCCGGCTCTGGGCCCGGCGCAGGATCCTTGCACCCTGTCATGAAAAAAATAATGAGCCCCGCCCAAAAAATGCTTTTCCATTCCATAGCTTATCATTTTGGTGTTTTATATACAACCAAAAAGATCGCGATATAATTCCATTTTTTTCACATCGACAATGGAAAAATATGAGACACATTTAATCAACAGCCGTATGCGCTACGATTGAAGTTTTTTCTTCTGCCATCCACACAAAAAGTTATGGCAGGGCTTCCTCAAACACCTCATCGAGGCTGAGCGCGAAGCCGGGCAGAATGGGTGTGGTCACCGTGTCACCGAGCGTGAGCACGCGGGAGGGTTGGTAGCGGCCTTCATCATTGAGCGTATATTTAAGGAAGGTTTTGGCTTCCGGCCATACAATCCAATATTCCTTCACGCCGGATTCTTCATACACTTCATATTTGTTGCGCAGCTCCTTCTTGTTGTTTCCTGGAGAAAGTATCTCCACCACGATATCCGGCGCACCCATGCAGCCGCGTTCGTCCAGCTTGGCCCGGTCGCAGATCACACAGAGGTCGGGTTGTACTACGGTAGTGACTTCATCATGGCTCTTGCCCCTGGTACTCAGCCGCACATCAAACGGCGCGGTGTATACCTCACATGGCTTGTGTAGTAAAAAATTGTACAGCGGGGCATTGATTCTTTGCGAAAGCTCCTGATGCCGGCGGGCAGGCGCAGGACTCATTTTGAAGATTTTTCCCTTGATCAGTTCCAGCCGTTCTTCGATGGTCCAACGCAGGTAGTCGGCGTAGGTATAGCTGCCACGCAGGTCGGGCTCCTGAAATGCTGCGGGTTCTTTTTCTATTTGGAGGTATTTTTTGTTCATCCCCTAAAACAAAATATGCTAATCAATGTAGAAAAATGCTTTCATTTCGCCGCAGAATTCCACCTAATATTCCCATAAAATTCAACAAAAGCATGCGCTAATCTACCGCCAACACCAGCCCTTTCAGATATTCACCTTCGGGGTGGTACAGGTTTACCGGATGGTCTGCAGGCTGCGACAGTTGATGCAGCACGCGTACAGTCCGGCCGGTCATCGCTGCTGCGGAAAATACTGCCGTGCGGAAGTCATCGCGCGACACCAGCTGTGAGCAGGAAAAAGTGAATAATATACCGCCGGAAGGCAATGATTCGATCGCACGCTTGTTGAGACTGCGGTAGGCATTGATGGCGCTGCGCACTGCTCCCTGGTGCTTGGCAAAAGCCGGGGGATCGAGCACGACCAGATCGTGTGCCTGGTGGTGGTCGTTGAAATAGGCAAAAGCGTCTTGCTTGATGTGTCGGTATTGATCGCCCTGCAGGCCATTGAGTGCCATGTTGGTATTCACTCCTTGTATGGCACGCCCGGAAGCATCTACCGAAGTGACAGACGCGGCCCCTGCCTTGCCGGCATACACAGAGAAGCCACCCGTGTAGCAAAACATATTCAACACGTGACGGCCCTTTGCATAACGTGCCAGCAACAAACGATTGTCGCGCTGATCGAGGAAAAAACCAGTCTTCTGCCCGTTTACAACATCTACTTCGAAAAGATGGCCGTGTTCCAATATCTTTGGCGGTGTTTCTTCGGCCTGTTCGGTGCTCTCCTGCTGGTCTGGGTTCTGCTTGTTGTCGGTAGCTTTTTCATATATCGTTTGCACCCTGGCCTGGAGCACCTGCCTGAGTGTTGCAGCGATGGCCTCCGACTGCCCCTGCATACCGGCAGAATGCGTCTGCATTACCAGCTTACCATTGTAATAGTCCACAATCAGCCCCGGCAGCCCGTCGCCCTCAGCGTTGATCAGCCTGAAGGCATTGGTGTGCTCCTGAGCAAAAAAGCCCAGTTGCTCCCGAAGTTGCACGGCCCTGGTTATGGCTTGCTGCCAAAACTGTTCGTCTTCTTGATTTTGCTCCGTAAAGCTGAGAATACGTGCACAAATGGAGCCGGAAGAGTAATGGCCACCGGCCAGAAACTGCCCGCCCGACGCTCGTATACTAACCCAGTCACCGTCTTTTACCTCGCCCTCGATACGCCCCACCGCACCGGTGAACACCCACCGGTGATAACGCTGGAGTGGTTTTTCTTTTCCTGGCTTCAGAATGATTTGCGCGTGCTTTTTCATCAGAAATATTTGTTGAGCCGCGAAGTTAGAAAAGGCGCACACAACCGGGCGCCTCATGGAGGAAATATGAAAGACACTTTGCGGCAAGACGCCTTTTCCATCTGTCGTACGGCAGGTTTGCGGGAAAAAGCAAATCCCCCCAGAATGCGGAATTCAGGGGGGATTTTTTGTGGAGCCGCGGGCTATTGAACC
>CAZQVB010000078.1:0-4761 GCA_964596645.1 uncultured Roseivirgaceae bacterium | reverse complement strand
GGCGTATCTGCTACAAAACGTATCCACCGGGCCTGGAAATCATCCGGAAAATCATGTTCCAATTTCTCGCCCGGCGCTACAATTACTTCCTGATACGTCATCCAGGGGCCATGACCGATGGGTTCCACCTCTATGGTAAATTTAACCGATTCGTTCGAATCGTGGGATAAGGATAAATGCTTCTTATCATAAAAGGCGATCAGGTATGGATCGGAAGGAGCACCTGCTCTTACCTCGGTGTCTTTCCAGGGCCCGCCCTGACCTACCGGTTTTCCCATCTGCCATAAATCGTCGATCACGCCGGCCCAAACTGCGGCCTTACCATCATCTGAAGCAAAAATGTGTGGATTGTCCTGAGCCATTGCAGGATCAATACCTGTCATTATCAGCATGCCGCGGTAAGAAGCATAATCGTGAATTCTGTAATTGTGAGAAGACACCGGCCTTATCTTAGCAAATCCATCGGCATTCTCAGCAGGAAGTTCGTAAAAGGTGCCATGACAGCTGAACAAATCGCGTTCGGTGGCAACTTCCCGGTCAATCCTTAGGGCTGCTTTATTGGTGAGGTGCGTATAGCCTTCTTTACCCAAAGGCAGTCGCCACCTTCTACCTTCATCATCCACCACCAGCACAGAAGATTCTTCTATTTGCACCACCTGTTCGGGTATGGCAAATTTCTGCCGGATGAACTGGTAAGTTGAATCATCCTCTTTTACTACCAGGTTCATCTTTTCATCCAATTCGTAATAGCCAGTTTCCTTGGCGTTACCCTCTTCAAAAGATACAGCTGCTATTCCCAAAGCCCGGCGATTTTCCCCCAAGCCATAAAGCAGCCCCCCCAGGGAACTATTTTGATCTACCTCTGACAATCCGGTAAAGATCTGGTCTGGTTTGATGTTCCGGTTGTCTGCAGCAGCATAGGAAAATTGAACGGTTGCCTTGGTGGGCTTATCGGTAGAAACCCTTATCCATTCGCCGGCATCCCCAGCAGCAAAAGACAGACTGGTTGAATTTTTACCAGCCACAGCTATAGATTTATGCGGCTCCCATTTTCCTGAACCATCGCGGTCGATTTCAAATCTGAACTCAACCCCTTCATTTCCTTCATTGTAAATCCAGGCTAATCTTCTTGGCCAGCCTGCAAACAAAAATGGTTCGGAAGGTTGATTTGGCTGCACTGCTTCGTCCAACCACACTGCACCAGCGGCAGTATTTGGGCCTAACAAATCCGGCTTATCCAAAGAGGTGAACCACAAATTGGAGTTAGACTGTCCTGGCCCTTCGATGTTGCCCTTGGCTTTACGCTTATTCAAAAACTCTTTTTGAGCGGAATCGTCACAGCCAAAAACTAATTGATCATTCCAGCGGGTAAAATCGCCAATCACTTTCAGGTAAGCAGAACGAGGCCTGATTCCGGCGGCATTATCCGCCATAAAAGTGCTGGGAAAACGCCAGAACATTCCATGCATGGTCATCAGGTAATCAGGATTTTCTGCAGTCCCAATATCTCTGATCCGGGGCCATTCGGTATTCCATCCGTGAGCACCGTCGTAACTGTGGCTGGCTTTGGGCAACCTGAAAAAATTCCAAGCTCCATTGCTGCGGACGCCCACCAGCACAGACCGGTGATCCCATCCGGTAGCCCAGATAGGATCAGTTTCAGGATTGGGATTACCATAAATACCACCGGGGCCGGTCACTTCTACAAACTGTGCCCTGCGCACCACTTTCCAGTCCTGACCATCCCATTCCGCCAGCACCCCCGATTCAATATCAAATTGTTCCAGGGCTTTCTGACCAGATTCCCCATTGTTGCTATATACCATCACACCCTGTCCGGAATACAAACCCTTTCCATGCGCACCTGGCAAAAGAGAACCCGGAGGATTGGCATCAGTATCCTGCTCCTTGGCACGTGCTACATTGGCATCTTCATGCAACATATCAACATCAAGGTCATGGACATTCACTTCATAAAATCCCTCTTCCATGGAACCGTAATAAATCATATTTTCTGGATCGAAAAGATGCCTGGCGTTTCCGGTAGGGCGACCTGGCATTTGCTCGTAAGGAAGTATCCTCACCTTGCGCTGATCATCGATGGCATAGGGACCGATAAAGAGCTGATTGCTTTCCTGGTGGATCATGCGATTGGCGGGTGTGCCACCTACACTCTCCGGCCTCACTATCTGATCGAGTTCTGGTGTAATTTCATACAATTTATCGGAGGAGCCGTAGGGCAGATGCGGTCCATAGGTGATAACCCATAGCCTGTCTGCCCAGGGAACAACAGCACCGGTGCCGCATTCTCCTTCTTCGTTGTAGTAAGCAAGGTGTGGGTAAATACCGCTGACCTGAATTGGCTGGTCCACGGAAGCTTTCGGCGATGTACATGCCACCAAAAAAAGTAGTGGTACTATAACTAATATATAAAAACTTGCTCTCATATACATTGATATTTGATTACACTATTTCAATTATTATAATAATCAGTAACTGACAAAACTGCCTGATGATGATCTTCAATGATTCTATCAAACTTTTGAATTTGATTTTTATACTGTTTATTTTCCGCAATGTTATTTCGTTCATGAGGATCATCAGCCAGGTTATAAAGTTCTACATAACTTTTCTCTTTCAGGTCCGGGTTGTTGTAGGTGACAATGTATTTGTACTGTTCACTGACAACAGAAAGATTGGGTTGCGCCCCACCGTAAGTGCCCAGACCTTCATAAACAAATGATTTTCGCCATGTGGTTTTTGCGTTGTTCATTAAAGGCAATAAGCTCTTGCCGTGTATATTAACGGGTACAGGAATATCTGCCATTTCCAGTATGGTAGAAAAGACATCAATATTTAAAGCTAGGCGATCTTCTTTTCCTGGCTTTATACCCGGGCCTGCAATAAGTAAAGGCACGTGGGTGGAAGGCTGGTAGGGTAATACCTTGCTTGTCAAACCGTGTTCACCCAGCATCCATCCATTGTCACTCATAAAAAATATGTAGGTATTATCCCTGATCCCAAGTTCATCTACTGAGTTTAAAAGCACATTCAGGAATTCACTCATCTCAGTAATGACAGCATAGTATTCTTTGGTATGTTTTTGAATGGCTGATTTTTCCGGATATCCATAAACCTTCGCCTGGGTAAGATTCCTGACATTCTCTAAGTAATCAGGTTTACCGGTTAGGTTATCCAATCGGCTTACTGGTACCGGCATATCTGTTTCCTGATATTTAGAGAGCGTTTCCGGCCTGGCATTCCACTCAAGCTGACCGTTCATATGTGGAAGCTGAGTATTATGAAAAAGGAAAAATGGCTGATCGCTTTCCACAGCATCTTTGAGAAAATCAACCGAACGCCGGGCACAATACAAATCACAATGTTCTGTAGGCTCAACGGTTTTTTCCTGATCGTGAATTGTTCTCCCGTAGTAGGTACCATTACCTTCAAACCAAACGGAAAAGTTGAAGCCTGCATCTACCGGCTTTCGGCCCAGATGCCATTTACCCGAGATAGCCGTGGCATAACCATTTTCCTGCAAAACCTGGGCAATGGTTTTTTCATCAGGGTTTAAATCACTTCCCAATTGTAGAACGCCATTGGCGCTGCCATACCTGCCAGTAAGTAATGCAGCTCTGCTAGGGCTACATAAGGAGAAAACTACATGCGCATTGGTAAATCGTATTGACTGCTCTGCCAGCTTATCTAAAGCAGGTGTAGAAATTAATTTATTTCCATTTGCTCCCAGCCCATCAAATCGTTGATCATCGCTACAGATAAATATAAAGTTAGGTTGCTTCTGCTGCGAGAAACTATACAATGGAATAACCTGTAAAACCAAACAACACCAACACATGACAATTCTTCGCTTCGACATTCTATTCCATCCTTTGAATTAATTGTAATTGATTATCGCGGTGGCAGTACATTTTTTATTGCCTACCAACCGCAACCAATGTGCGCTGTAAGCATCGGGAAATTCGTAATGAACATACTCACCAGGTTTAACTTCCAGAGAATGGAATTTGCGGAAATCACCATTGCCCATGAAGTCTGTTTCTATGGTAATAGTTACAGCTTCAGACGAATTATGATACAGGTGAAGAGACTTTTTATCAAAGCCTGTCATAAGGTAGGGATCGGAGTATTCACCGGCTGAAACCGGGGTATTATACCATACTCCACCAGTACCGGCAGGTTTGCCAAAATTCCAGAGATCATCTGTTTTTCCGAACCATAAACCTGCTTGTGGCTGGCCTGCCAGCGGATTTCGATCCGAAGGGCCAAATTTCATGGGGGTGGCCTGATTGCCGCCCATTACCAGTAAACCTTTCCAAGAACAAAAGTCCGGAATTACCCTCAAATGACTTGAGATTGGCTTAATAGCCCAGAGTTCATCACCATAAGTATGCATGCCAATTTCATAAAACAGTCCGTGGCAATCCATCAACGCCCTTTCCGTCTCTACCTCCCGTATGCGCATCCACTCGGTGCAGCTGGTTTGATCAAATGTTCTGCTGCCTTTGGGCAAGCGATATCTTTTCCATTCCCCGTTAATGAGTACTTTCATGATTACTGAAATATTGTCCCAACCGGTGGCAATCATGGGATTGCCAAATGAACCAGCACTCCAGACTTCTGTGAAAGCCGTTGATTCCAGAATCTTCCATTTTCCCTTTCCATCCCATTCCGCAAGTCTACCTGCATTCCATTCTCCATTATAGTCCTTTTCGTTGTAGCTATTGGTACACACTACAG
>CAZQVB010000077.1:0-4805 GCA_964596645.1 uncultured Roseivirgaceae bacterium | reverse complement strand
CCAAAGGTGTTTCGAAGGTTTCTCCGGACACGACTGGATAGAGGCTCTTGCAGTACCCTCCTCATTCCAAAGGTCTATGCACACAGGCCATTCTCTTAGCGGGTCATGCTGAACTTGTTTCAGCATCTGTCGGCTATGGGCAATGGCCGCCGCGAATCATGCGCGCAGGCTCGTCAAAACAGCCGTGTCCAAACATTTCCATGGCCTGTGGCCCACATAACATTTTGTGCGGTAGGCCCCGCCGTGTCAGCATTGTTTTTTATAAGATTTTTTCTTGGTTCGTTTCTTTTAATCAACTAAAAAATAAATGAACATCCACGACCTGTCTGCATCTTCTATAGCATTTTGATGTTCATATCACTGGTAAAGCTTTCACTCACCCTGCCCGAAATTTATTTCAGGATTTTATCATCTGTTTACCTTACAAACAGATCCTGAAACAAGTTCAGGATGACTTTAACTTTAAGCTTTGAGCCTCGAGCTTTTAGCTATTCTAGCAATCTACCATTCTACCAATCACACTCCACGGGCCGCAGCACCGCGTCAAATGTTCAGGTGCCAGCGCAAATAGTTGAATAAAACATGCCTGCACTCCACAAAAAAAGCCGGCCCCATGAGCCGGCTTTTTTGTGTGAGCTTCACTTGCACCTTTTAGCCTGCAAGTGCCACTAATCCACCTGCTGCTGACGCGATGGCCGATACTACAGCGGTGGCAAATAGCCACCAGGCAGCGGTAGCGGCGGTTTTACGCGCCACCTCGGCTTGGTGCAATGCGGCTTCTTTGGTCTCTTTTATTTTCTTCTGCACCGCATCTTCCACTTTTTTTGCCTTGGACACCACTTCTTCTTTGGTTTCTTCTACTTTGGCTACAATGCGCTCTACGTCCTGTCTGGATATTTTATCATTCGCGGTGAGCAGAGCCATCAACGTTTCTCTATCAAACTGATCCAGCCTGGCTTTGATTATGGAGAAAGAATCCTGAGGTCGGTGCATTATTTTCTCCACATCCCACTTCAGGCTTTCATATTTCAACTCAGGGCGCTGCAGATTATCAAAGAAGCCACGCAGTTTCTCTTCCGCTTTGGCAGAGAGCTTGCCGGCTTTTGCTTGCACTGATTCTTTTACTTCTACTGCTTTATTGCCTGTTTCATTCACTTGGCGAGAGCCGCTATCTTGTCCGTTGGATACCTGGCCACTGACCCAGGAAATGGCCTCTTCTACATATCCGGCTACTTTTTCAGCCTGATCTTGCCCTATGGATTTGTTTTGCGCCAGCAATGCCACCAGGGTCGACCGGTCCATTTTGCTGATGCGCTCAGAAACTATGGCGCCCGCATTGGAAGGATTTTCGGCCATCTGTTTCAGCGACTGCTTGAGCTTTTCAGGATCGAGCTCTTCTTTTTCAGTTCCGCGCAGGTAGTCTTCCAGTTTGCGCATGAAATTTTCCACATCCCCCTCGCTGGCCGGCGTCACTTTGCTCACTATCTTTTTTGCCTTTTCTTCTTTGCTGGCATCTGAGGCAGCTACACCGCGCACTTCATCAAATGCGCTGGCAAGGCTCTTGAGGTCGCTCTTGCTCAGGTTGGGCCTTTCTGAAGCAAATTTGATGAATGTCTTTTTATCCAGCTTCCCGCCTTCTACTTCTTTATTTTCCTCCAGCTCCAGATCACTCAGCAGGTCTTTAAGCTCTTGCTTGATGTGGTTGACATCGATGGGCTCGGGCTGTAGTTGCTCCACATATTCATCTACTTTCTGTTTTATGTCGTTGGGGTTGAAGGCGGCAGACATTTCGTTTTTTATCTTATCGATGGCATTTTCAGTCAGGCTTTCTACTTTGCTATATGGCGAAGATTGAAAAATTCCGCCAACAGCCGAAGTGGCCGATTTTATTCCCGAAGCTACGGTGCTCACCAGAGAGCCGAGCACAGAACTTACAGAGCGGATTTCCAGGTAGGCGGTAATGACAAAAAACGCTGCCCATATCACCAGGCCCAGCACGATGCCTGTGAGTGCATTGCCAAAAAGGCTCAACTTCACGGCCAGCAGGCTGGCGCAAAACAGTGAGATACTTGAGGTGATCAGTATCCAGATGCCAACACCGGAGCTGATCTTAACGGCCAGCGGTGTGTCGTTGTCGCTGTCGGAGCCGGAGCCGGATGATGACAGGCTTTTCTTTTCAATGTTGCCTATAGCAGATATACCCACGGCCACGGATAGCGCCGAAAGTAATACCTGAAAAGCAATGGCAAGCAGCACCCCGGCGAGTATGCTAATGAAGAACTTGGGGGTGTCTACCTCAAATAGCGCAGGCTGTACCTGGGCGTAGGATGGGGTTGCCGAGAAAATTGTCAGGGCAAGGATTGAACTCAAGAGTGTGAACTTTTTCATGATTGAATTAGGTTTTGGTTGTGTATCTGTTTCAACAGGTCGATGATAATTTTCCTACACCCGCCCCCCATTCGTTTCTTTTACATCTGCAAAACGAGCCTCCTGGGCAGCATCGGTGTATGTTTTCATCTGTACTAACCAAAGGATATACCAAGGCTGTGGCCGTCATGCATCTGGCAGGATTAGCTATGTCGCGCTTCAGAAAAGTGAAGGTGATCTGTGAGTGACAACAAGAAAATGTTCAACGAAAGTTTCGGTATTACTTATACCGGAAGACAGCATACGGCGAACCCGTAGCATTAGTGCGGATGAGACAAGTAAACAAAGACCTGTCTGGGCCTTTATGAAATTCACTTGACAAACGCTGTTCGGCGTTTAGGGAATTAAAAGCCATTAATCGTCAATACCCCGTACAAATGCCCTTGGCAGCATAGCTCGCAGTGCTACAGTATGATTGAAAAAAATCTCACTACTGACCTACTGATCTCCTGACCTACTGATCTCCTGACCTACTGACCTACTGACCTACTGATCTAACTGACCTACTGACCTACTGATCTAACTGACCTAATGACCTAACTGACCTATTTCCTCAATCCCTTACTTCCACAGTATTTTGGCTAAAAAAACTTCATTATCTACCGAATCCTTCTCGCCCCTGTAGTATTCCGTCGTGGTGACCCAGGTTTGTGCATCATCGATGTCTGTTACACCAAAATTACCAAGCCCGATACCGCCATTGGGCACCAGCACACGCTCCGTGGCGCGCAACACATGCAGGCTATCCGGGTCTACCTTTGCCATAAATAGGGGTGCCCGGTGCCGAAATACATTGTCATTGTTGGCCCCTTTACGGGTGTAGGTTAAGTACAACCCATGGTGATGGGCAACCCAGTGCTGTTGGGTGTTGTAGCTGCCAAGCCACTGGCCATCGTCAAAAATCCATTCTTTTATAGGCGCAAAGTGCAGGCCGTCGGTGCTTTTGGTGACATAGGCCGATGCATCGTGCCGCAACGTGAGGAAGTATTCACCTTTGTAGGCTATGAGGGAAGGTTCGCCCAACCCGCGTCCCTTTTTCAGTGACAGCTCGTCGCCGTGCTCAATATACTGCAAGGTCTCCCCATCAAAAGTGCAGCGCAGTATGGTTACCGATCCGGATATGTCGTCGCTTTTCATGTTGTTTTCTACGTCATATGCCTCTCTCTTCGTTTGCGCCTGTTGCTCGGGGGTCATCTTTCTATAGGAAATGGGCACCAGCACATCGCCATTGTCCAGCTCTATCCACTGCGAGCAACCGGATACAGGGGCCGTCATTGCCAACGAATCATGATCGAGCTCTGGCAGCTTCAGCACTTTGTAATCGCTCCATGATTTGGTGTTGGGATCGAACACCGTATACGCCACCTCTTGCCGCGATCGGTCTGGTTTTTCATTGTCGGTGTAAAAAAACGACTTGCCAATGTTTAGCACTTTTCCTGTGGCCTTATGCCATTGCGGAGTCATGTCGCTCATAGCACGCCGGTAACCGTCAGGTAGATCATGGATACGCAAGGAAGGAATGGCCTCCGGTGTCGACCAGGTGTTGCCGCTGTCGTAGCTGTAGGATTCGTACAGGTCGAAGTAGACGTCTGAGCCGCCACTGTATTTTTGCGACATGGTCATAATGGCAAATGGCGTAGCGCCCGGCACAAAAGCAGCCCTGGCCTGGGTCCAGGCAAAGCCGGTGTCCAAAGCCACAGCATCGCCGATGCGATGGGTGGTAATTAGTTTAATTTCATACTCCAACTCCGGAGCATCTGTGACTGGTTTTTCAGAACAAGCCAGAAATATCACAACAATCAACAGATTGATTAATTGACGCATCATTATATGGAATTAGTTGCTGAGCAAATTCAAGTACATATGTAGGACATGATGTTTGGCAATTTCGTGAAAGCGCCAAACATCAACAAGTCAATCTGTGCTGTGGAAGGTGGCAAGCACCAGGTCAGGCGATAGTCGGACTGGTTAAATGGTGGATTGGTAGAATAGTAGAATGGTGGGTTGGTGAATGCGCGCCGGCCAGTCAAAACAGCGGGCGCGCTCATTTCCATGGTCTGTGCCCCACCGACCATTTCGTGCGGCTGGCCCCAGGCGCATGCACCAACCCTTTTAATCATCCTGAACTTGTTTCAGGATCTGTCGCTTTTGGCAAAGGCCGTGGATCATGCGCGCCGGCCGGTCAAAATAGCAAGCGTATTGTTGGCTCTGTGCGCAAGGCAGCATTGTTATGACAAAATTTTTTTCTGGTTACTTTCTTTTTATCAAATGGAAAAGAAATGAACAGCCACGGATGGTCTGCATCTTTAAGAGCATTTTAATGTCCATATCACTGCTAAAGCTTTCACATGCCAATGCTTCCAAAAGTCTCTCACTCC
>CAZQVB010000076.1:0-5152 GCA_964596645.1 uncultured Roseivirgaceae bacterium | reverse complement strand
TTCAATATCACAAACTATATTTACAACCTGTCAAATTTCGTAGCCACTTAACTAAACTTTTCAATCTGAGAAACCAGCAATCCAGAATGCTCAAATATCAGTTTTTCGATACGCTTAATTTCCTTAGCTGAAAAATTGCCTTTTGTCGCCAACTGTATTTCTGGCTCCAGCCACCATTTTGCGGAAATCCTAAATTTGCCTTTCCTCGATTCAACATGGATGTGCATTCTGCTTTCGTTGATGTCGATGGAGTACAGGACAAATAAATAAGATTGAATGATCAATAACTTTGGCATCCTCAAAATAACACTAACCCGTCAAAGTAAGGGATAGGTCAACTTATTTTTATTTAACGACTATCATTTACCTGTGATCGATTAAAAGGGGAGTGTTTCGCGATAAAAAAAACGCTCGTCTATATTGAAGCAGTCAATGGCTACCGGTACATCGCATGCGCACGCGTCTATACTTTCAAGCCCGCCCTGCTCAAAGTCACAGGCCCCTACGATAAAGCTCGGGTTACCTGCTGGCCTTTAGCGCATCATCTACCGTCCTCTCAGGTGTTTATAAAACCACGAAGTTTTGGCTGCGACTTTTTGCAGTAAGACCGACTGGGCGGGCAAATTCAATATTCTACCTGGTTCTGCTTATATTCATCGACCCATTGTCATTGCATTCGGCCGTTTTGCACGAGCAGTACCTGGCTAAATGTTCATTTTATGATTCGCAAACTGATCCATCACATCATGGCAAAATTCAGCGTAAACGCTCACCGGCACGACCCGTACAAGGCATTTAAATTTCGAGTGATGTGGGACGGCAAGGTGATCCCCGGCATCACTCATGTCACCGGCCTACACCGCATCACAGATACCATTCACTACCGCGATGGCGGCGATGCGAGTCATGTGCGGTACACGCCCGGTACCACCCGGTATGAACCCATTACCTTGGAGCGCGGACTTACGCACGACACGTCTTTTGAAGATTTGGCCAATCTGGTGTACAACATCAGTGGCGATACCGCCATGTCGCTCAAGAATTACCGAAAAGACATGCTCGTGCAGTTGCTCAACCTGCAGGGCACGGTGGTGCTGTCTTATGCAGTATATCGCTGCTGGGTGTCGGAATATATGCCGGTAGCGCTGCTCGACAGCAACAGCAACAGCCCGGCGATAGAGCGCCTGGTGCTGCAACATGAAGGCTGGGAGCGCGATAAGTCAGTCAATGAGCCTTCGGAAAGCTGAACTCAGTTGCGGATGTTCACTTCAAGACCGCAATTGATCAGCGTCTGGTCCAGTGCCATGCCTATAAACATGGGGTACATCCAGTTTTCATACCTGCCCCATACATCGCCCTGAATACGTGGATATACCTTCGACTGAATAAGAGGCAAGAGCGGTTTTGCCCTGGCACCGATATTCCGCACACTGATGGCCACTTGCAGCAAGGCCGGGCCACTTGTTTCACGCAGGGCGTTTTGCAGTGTGCGTATGGCTGCTTCCTGTTTTCCGGTACGATTGATAATTATCTCAGCGGCAAGCACCCGGTTTGAAACAGACGGGTCACTAAGCATGCTTTTCAACTGATGCTCCTGGGAAGAAATGTTGCCTTGGTAGGCAGCTAAGGCCTGTAAAGCCCAATAGCGAACGGATGGCAACTCGTGATTGAAAAGGTTCTGTAACTCGCTCAGGTTGGAAACAATGCCTACATGCTCTGTGGCCGAAAGTATATCTTCAATGTCCTCGACGGGCATATCCTGCATCATTTCGTACACGGAGCCTTTGCCAATGCCATTCATCATCTCTCCCTCATTCAGCAGGCCCGAGTCGCGGGTTTTCAGCATGTGCGCCTGCAATTTTTTGTGCAGACTGCCGATGATGTGCTTGTAATTAGCGTCGCCTGCAAGATTATGCAATTCGTGCGGGTCGGTATGAAGGTCGTAAAGCTCTAGCGGGGGTTTGGGAAGAAACATCTCCTGTTGCTCATCCGATAATAGATTGTTCGTTTTTGCGCTGTAAAGCGCTTCATATGACCGCTTTCGCTTATTGAAAATGATGGCATTTTGTATATAGGATTGGTGCGGCATGTAGTTTCTGATCAGGTGGTATCTGCCGTCGTACACCGATCTGCTCATATCGTATACATCGTCGGCCCGGTCGCGGTAGCCGAATATGTATGCGGCGGTATCTGACTGATTTACCAGAAAATTTGAACCCTGCATATGCGCTGTTGCAGGTGCGCCTGCCAATGCCAGCACTGTAGGCGCAAAATCCACAAATCCAACCAAACGCTGAATGTCTCCTTTCGGCTGCGGCACATTTCTTTTCCAAGCATCGGGCACATGCAGCACAAAGGGGATTTGAAGGCCGCTGTGGTACAGCCAGCGCTTGTGCCGGGGCAGCCCGAAGCCATGGTCGGAAAAGATGAAAATGATGGTGTTGTCGTACAGGCCGTCTTCCTGAAGCTGGCGGATCAGAAGGCCAACCTGCTGGTCGAACACAGTGATCAAGTCGTACTGGTGGGCGAGGATGCGCCGAAATTCTTCAGTGTCGGGGAGGTAAGGTGGTACGATCATGTCATCCGGATTGTGCCTTATTTCCAACGATTGTGTGTCTTCGGGCCTGTCGGAGTTGGCATGGCCCTCGTGCGTGATCATAAAGTTGAACACGCTAAAGAAAGGAGTGCCCGCGGGCCTGTTGCGCCAGTGCGCCTGGGTGCTGCTTTCGTCCCATCGCTTTTGAGCGTCAAAATTGTAATCTTCCTTAACGTTGTTGGTGGTGTAGTAGCCGTGCTTTCTCAGCACTTCCGGGAGTATATTCAAGTCTGCAGGCAGCGGAATGTCCGAGCGTAAATGTTGCGTACCCAAAGAAGGGGCATAGGTGCCGGTGATGAGGGTAGATCTGGCGGGTGAGCAGATGGGCGCATTGGAAAAGGCCTGTGTAAATACCAATCCATTGCTGGCCAACAGGTCGATGTTGGGCGTAGTGGCTAGCGTGTCGCCATAGCAGCCCCAGGCAGGGCTTATATCTTCACAGGTGATCCAGAGAATGTTTGGTCGTTCGCCCGGTTGCCCAACGGCAGGCAGGCAGACCACAAAGGCAACGATGAACAGGATCGATCGCATGGGAGACTGATATATCAACCTTAAAAAACATCAAAGGGCAGATACATTGCTGTCGCTGCCCTTTTGCATGTACACCTGCAGGGATTCGAACCCCGAACCACCTGATCCGAAGTCAGGTACTCTATCCAGTTGAGCTACAGGTGCATCGTTTTATCATTATTTCACATTCGCCATGGCTTCTTTCACTCTGTCGGCAGCATCTTTGAGCAATACGGCAGAGCTTACTTCCAGGCCGCTCTCATCGATTATCTTCGCGCCTTCTTCTGCATTGGTGCCTTGCAGGCGCACAATGATCGGCACTTCTATCTTACCTATGTTTTTATAGGCTTCCACCACACCGCTGGCCACCCTGTCGCAGCGCACTATGCCACCGAAAATATTGATCAGTATGGCCTTAACATTGGGGTCTTTGAGTATGATCCTGAAGCCAGCTTCCACGGTTTTGGCATTGGCTCCGCCGCCTACGTCAAGGAAGTTGGCCGGTTCGCCACCCGATAGTTTTATGATGTCCATAGTGGCCATGGCCAGCCCTGCGCCATTCACCATGCAGCCGACGTTGCCATCGAGCTTTACGTAGTTGAGGCCCGATTGGCTCGCTTCCACTTCCAGCGGGTCTTCTTCTTGTATGTCGCGCAGCTCAGCCAGGTCAGAATGGCGAAAGAGTGCGTTGTCGTCCAAGTTCACTTTGGCATCTACGGCCAGTATTTTGTCGTCAGAAGTTTTTAGCACGGGGTTGATCTCGAACATGGAGGCCTCATTGGCAATATAGGCTTTGTACAGGCTAGATATAAATTTCACCATTTCCTTAAATGCCTTGCCTTCCAGCCCCAGCTTAAAGGCGATTTTTCGTGCCTGAAAAGCCTGCAGGCCTATGGTGGGGTCTACCCATTCTTTCACAATTTTGTCGGGCATTTTTTCTGCCACTTCTTCTATCTCCATGCCGCCTTCTGTGGAGGCCATGATCACATCGCAGGCCATGGCGCGGTCCAGCAGTATGCTCAGGTAATATTCTTTTGGCTCAGAGTCGCCGGGGTAGTACACATCTTCGGCGATCAGCACTTTGTGCACCCTTTTACCTTCCTCACCTGTCTGGTGAGTAACCAGTTGCATACCGATTATTTTCTCTGCGTGCTCTTCTACCTCTGCCAGGCTTTTGGCCAGCTTTACGCCGCCGCCCTTGCCCCGGCCACCCGCGTGTATCTGCGCCTTCACCACATACCACTTAGTGCCCGTTTCCACGTGCAGCTTCTTTGCCGCTTCCAGTGCCTTGGCCGGTGTGTCGGCCACTATGCCTTCCTGTATGCGTACACCGTATTCTTTTAGCAGGTTTTTTGCCTGGTATTCGTGTATGTTCATTTGAAAAAATTTTCCGGCGAAACTAAATTTTTCTCTCTTACCAACCAAGGTTTCATTTCACACACTTTATGGTAAAAGCTATTTTCTGTTTTCCCGAACACTTTTATCTATGCTAATTGTTTAAGTTTGATTTTTTTAAAATTGTTCCAATGGCGGGCGTGTATGATACTGGAAGGTAATAGCATCACCAAATCATTCAATGATCTTCAGGTGCTTAAGGGCATTAATTTAAAAATAGAAAAGGGAGAGATTGTATCCATAGTAGGAGCCTCAGGTGCGGGCAAAAGCACGCTGCTGCATATTCTGGGCACGCTCGACAGGCCCGACAGCGGCGAGGTGAGGCTGAAGGGCGAAAACCTCATCAACCTGAGCAGTAAGCAACAAGCGCGGTTTCGGAACAGGCACATAGGTTTTGTCTTTCAGTTTCACAATTTGCTGCCGGAGTTTTCTGCTTTAGAAAATGTGTGTATCCCTGCCTATCTGGCCAACAACAAAGAGAGCGAGGTAGTAGAAAAGGCAAAAAAAATACTCACCAAGCTGGGCATGCAGCACCGGCTGCACAACAAGCCTTCGGAGCTGTCGGGTGGTGAGCAGCAGCGCACTGCGGTGGCGCGTGCCTTAGTGAATGACCCGGAAATCATCTTTGCCGATGAACCCAGCGGCAACCTC
>CAZQVB010000075.1:0-6455 GCA_964596645.1 uncultured Roseivirgaceae bacterium | reverse complement strand
CGCGGCTTATGCCAATAGCCAACAGATCCTGAAACAAGTTCAGGATGACTGAAGAGGTTGGTGCATGCCAGCTGGGCCAGCCGTACGGTACGATCTGTGAAGCAACAGACCATGGAAATTAGGGTTCACCCCCGCTGTTTTGACAGGCCGGCGCGCATTTTCAAATAGTCAACAGATCCTGAAATAAATTCAGGATGACCCGCTGAGAGAGTGCGGCATGGACGAATAATTCCATGAGCCATACATAGGTGCTTGGCCGGTGGCGAGGCCGCTGCATTGACCAGTGGCGGCACTTTTTCCCTATCTTTGCGTTTTCTATTTAAAGTTTCGCTGGCGGTAAAATTCGTTTAATGCGCTATGACACAATTCAACCGAGTATGATGGCGCACAAGGCAGTTCTGCCCAAGCACTGGTTTTTACTGCTTTTGATATGCACTATCCAAAATCGCCCAACACTTCTCGCATGCATTTCTTCTCGAAAATCGCTGTCATATTTTTAGGAATAAGCCTGATCAACCTCTGGCCGCCTGCCTATAGTCAGTCCGCCAAAGATTACCTGTATTACGTGCAAACCTTTGCCGATAATCTGCTGCGCCACGGCCACGACACGCTGGGGCAGCGCAGCACACGCATGCTGGCCTCGGTGATCGACACACGCGACATGTCCATACCACGCTCCGGCGTACCAGCCACGGAGGGCACCCGCTCGCACGACAGGGCTGTGGGAGGCAGCAACCTCTACCACGATGTAGAAACTCTTAACATGTTGGATGCCCTTTCCCTGCTCACCGGTGACGCCCAATACACCAGGGCAGCCGAAGAATATGCCAGAGACTTTTTGAAATATGCCCAAAATCCTGCAACAGGCCTGATGGGCTGGGGCGAGCACATGTATTACAACTTCTACAGCGACACAGTAATGGTGGGCGATATGGATAAGCCGCGGGAAGACTACCTATACCATGAATTTTTGATGGAAACACCTCCCTGGAAGCGATTGTGGGCCATCGACTCCCCGGCTACACGGCGGGCCATAGAAGGTATTCGGTATCATTTCCGGAGCCCCGTTACTCAGAGTTTTCTGTTCAATCGCCATGCCCGCTGGAATGAGGTAAATAGCTCTGAATACCGCGGTACGCAGCAGTACCAGGATGGAGGCCAGCCCTGGATCAAGCACAGCGGCGCACAGTGCTATTCCTTTTCTTTTTTGCACAAGCATACCAACGAGCCCGAATGGCAGGAATGGGCCGAAGGCAGTGGTAGCCTCTACTGGCGATATAGAAATGCAGAAACCAACCTGACCATAAGCTGTATTGATGACCCCCGGCCAAACAGCAGCAAGGCATCCCTCAGCGGCACCGCAATGCTTAGCTATTTGCTGCTGAAAGCATGGCAGGTTAATCCAACTCAGGAGCAGTTGAAACACCGAGCCGAAACGCTGCTCACGGCAATTGAAAAATATGCATGGAACGCTGAGGCAAAAGCATATCACCGAAGCCTCAATCTCGATGGAACACCCTTTGGCAATGATTTCCTTCCGGTGGTATCGACGGGCTATGGCTCTTCCTCTATACTGCCCTTTGGCCGTATTTCAGTTTATTTTTATAAAAGCATCGGTGAACCTCGCTATAAAACAATGGCACTGAAAGTGGCCGACATGATAGATAAAGCCGAATGGCCCGACGATGCGGTGATCAATAGCTATGGTGAGGTGATACAGTTTTTTATGGACATGCACGACATGACCGGTGATAAAAAATATATAACATCGGCGCGTCAATATGCCGATAAAGGCATAGCTCTGTACTGGCGCGGCAACCTCTTTGCCCGGCAGCAGGGCGATCCTTACTATGAAGCCAAACTGAATACCGGTAGCTTCGTCGCCGGCCTGCTCCGTCTGCATCTTGCACTGAATGCTCCTGAAAAATCGACCATCACCGATTGGAGTTTTTAATCTATGCTCACCCCTGATTTGTCCAGCACTTACAAAACTCATTTCACTTCAAAACCATGAACGACAACATCATCAATCTCTTTAGCATAAAATATCCCATTATACAGGCCGGCATGGTTTGGTGCAGCGGCTGGAGGCTGGCCTCGGCCGTAAGCAACGCCGGTGGTCTGGGGCTTATTGGCTCTGGTTCTATGTATCCGGCTGTGCTCAAAGAGCATATTCAAAAATGCAAAAAAGCCACTGACAAACCCTTCGGCGTGAATGTGCCCCTGCTCTACCCCGACATCGATCAACACATGAAAATAATTATGGATGAGGGTGTAAAGATCGTTTTCACCTCCGCGGGAAACCCAAAGACATGGACATCGACCCTGCAGCAGCAGGGCATCACGGTGGTGCATGTGGTGTCGAGCGTGCGCTTTGCCAAAAAATGTGAGGATGTAGGTGTAGATGCCGTAGTGGCCGAAGGCTTTGAAGCCGGCGGCCACAACGGCCGCGAAGAAACCACCACATTTTGCCTCATTCCCATGGTGCGCAGAGCCATATCCGTACCACTGATTGCCGCAGGCGGTGTAGCCACCGGGCGCAGTATGTTGGCAGCATTGGCACTGGGTGCCGATGGCGTGCAGGTAGGTAGCCGATTTGCCGCCAGCAACGAATCTTCGGCCCATGAGCGGTTCAAACAAAAAATAGTAGAAGCCAATGAAGGTGAGACCGAGCTTGTGCTGAAAACGCTGACGCCAGTGCGCATGCTGAAGAACCATTTCTATGATGAGGTGAAAGCTGCGGAAGCTTCCGGTGCAGATAAAGCAACTTTGCTTGCCCTGCTCGGTAAAGGCCGCTCCAAGCGCGGCATCTTTGAGGGTTTGCTCGATGATGGCGAATTGGAAATCGGGCAGATCTCAGCCATAATCGATGGCATACAACCTGCCGGCCATATTCTGGCAGAAATATGGCAGGAATACCAGCAGGTTAGGGCAGAACTGTGCGCCTATAATTAATGAGCGCCAGTCTGTTCTGCTTATCAATCTTTTATCCTGCCCAGTGCAGCAAAGCGCGTCGGATTTTTTCGAATAACTTCACCTAAAATTTGTGGCACAATCCTTCAAAATACATAACTTCATAGCTGTTCGTTCGTCTCAATAAATAGCAAGACCACCATCGCTGGCGGGATATTTGCTGAATCATCTTTTCGCACAAATTCACTTTACCACTATGAAAACTATGAATACTACCCCACGCATTTTTTTTATGGCAGCTTCTCTTTTACTGGCTGCTTCTTTTGTGGCTTGCGCGCAAAAAAGTCCGCAAGCCAAAGCAGAGAACACCGTAGATGGTGTTAAGATCACCATTGATTACCACTCACCCCGGGTACGCGACCGCGTGATATGGGGTGGATTGGAAGCGTATGACAAGGTATGGCGTACCGGCGCAGACAATGCTACCACTTTTGAGGTAAGCGGCGACGTAACCATTGATGGCAAGCGCGTACCCGAAGGAAAATACTCGCTGTTTACCATACCAAAAAAAGGTGAAAAGTGGACGGTGATCCTCAATAAGGTGTGGGATCAATGGGGCGCCTACAACTACGACGAAGGTGAAGACCTGGTACGATTTGACGTAGAGACCAAGCGCACCATCGATTTGCATGAAAACATGTCGTTTGAAGTTTCCGACAGTGGCAAAGTCACCTTTATGTGGGAGTATATGTCTTTTTCTTTTGATGTAGATCCAGCCTAATATCTTTGCAGATCTTACCGTTATTTTACAGCAGGATGCTTTTGTCCTGCTTTTTTATTGTTATCAATACTCGCTATGCGCTTAACATTCATCCTCTGCATTCTGGCATTTTCTGTCTTTTCCTGTCGCACGCCGGAGTCCCCGGAATTCAGCCACATCGAAAATTTGGTGGTAGACCTTGAAGGATTTTCTGCGGCGGTCATTAAGGCCGATGCCATACTCTACAATCCCAACAACACCACCATCACCATACGTTCGGTAGACCTGGACATAATGATGGACGACCATAAAGTGGCTACTTTGGAGCGTGAGTATGGTATAAAGGCGCAAGGTATGAAAAGCTTCACCGTGCCTCTGGATGTGAAGGTGCAACTGAAAGACCTCAACATGGGCGTACTCGGTGCCATGGGAGCACTCTTCGGTGAAAGTGGTAAAGAAATACGCTATATGGGGCGCATAAAAGTAAAAGCCTACGGTCTGCCCTTTTCTGTGCCGGTAGATTATACCGAAACGGTGAAGCTGAAGCTGTAAGCGCTACAAATGCAGAGCAATAAGTCAGCAAGGGTAAAAAGGTTGCTGAAAGCAAAATTAACCCACATCTAGTTCAGACCATACTCGGATCGGCCAGAATAGCTCGAAGCGTGGGGAGTATTCTTATTCCTCGTCACCAATCCACCACTTTACCAACCCACCAATCTACCAGTCCTTCAATTGAAGGATGTCATCGACCTCCGGCCAGCTCCTACACAGCCTCTGCTTAAATACAATGCAACGCTTCGCTACTTAACCCTGCCCGGCTCACGCACTTCGCTGCCTTCCACACCGGTGAGGCTGTCGCCCAATTTTTGGCGCATCGTGTCAGCAAGCTTTTGTATCTGCGCTACCACATCGGGGTGTGCATCAGCTACGTTGTGCCGCTCGCTTATGTCGTTCTCAAGGTCATAGAGCTCCATACCCATCTGCATCCTGTTGTTGTAGGCGATGGGCGTGCCGTCACCATTTCCCTGCCGGCCTTCTAGTGAGCGGTATTCATGCGGCAGGTACATTTTCCACCGGTCCTGATACAGCACGCCGTGCAGCTCATTTCTTTTGTAGTAGAAATAATACGCTTCATGCGGGCTTTTTGCATTGGGTGCCCCCGCCATAAGCGGCCAGATGTCCTTGCCATCAATGATTTTTTCAGGCAAATCAGCATTAATCAAACGGGCGATCGTCGGGAACAGGTCGATCGTCATGGCGGGTGTAGGCTGTACTACGCCGGCCGGTATACGTCCGGGCCATTGCATGATACACGGTGTACGCACGCCCCCTTCCAGCGCGGTGCCCTTACCTTCGCGCAGTGGAAGCGATGAGCCTGCATGTGGGCCATAGCTGAGCCACGGCCCATTGTCGCTGGTAAATATCACCAGAGTGTTGTCTTCTATGCCCTGCTCCTTCAGCGCCTTCAGCACCTCTCCCACCGACCAATCTATCTCCATGATCACATCGCCATAGAGGCCATTTTCAGATTTTCCCTCGAACTTATCAGAAACAAAAAGCGGCACGTGCGGCATACTATGGGCCAGGTACAGGAAAAAGGGCTTGTCGGCGTTTTCGGATATGAACCGTACAGCACGCTCGGTGTACCAGGTGGTGAGCATGCTCTGGTCGTTTTCTATGATTCGAATCACTGAGTCGTCCTCCAGAAGGGGCAGAGGCGGAAAGCGCATTTTGTCCGGGTGGTTTGGCCACATGTCGTTGGAGTAGGGCAGGCCGAAATAATCATCGAAACCCTGACGTGTGGGCAGGAACTGATCGTGATCGCCCAGGTGCCACTTGCCATATATTGCCGTAGCGTAGCCCTTGCTTTTACACAGCTCAGCCAGCGTAGTTTCGTCGGGGTGTAGCCCTATGGGAGCATTGGGCATCAGCGCCCCGCTTATACCCACACGATTGGGATAGCAGCCCGTCATGAGCGCTGCACGCGAGGCTGAGCATACACCCTGCGCATCGTAAAACTGTGTAAAGCGCACACCCTGGGCAGCCATGCCATCCAAATGTGGCGTCTCAAAATCAGGTGCGCCATACACGCCTACATCACGATAACCCTGATCGTCGGTGAAGATGATGACAATATTGGGCGGTGGTGGCTCCTCTGCGCTCAGCGGACTGATGGAGAACAGGGTGGCAAGTGTAAGTATGGTTTGTAGAAGCTTTTTCATAGCGGGCTTTTTTTGGTTTGGATTCCTGGCATGGTGGAGCAGAGTTTTATAAAATAATCAGTATTCAACTGATCGAATTGGTAATCGATCATCGATACTAATATACGAGCGAAATATATAGCAGAGGTAGCAGAAATCTCCCGGCTACGAGGCAGCACTTACTGGTGCTTCTAAACGTACTGTATGCCACAAACCATGGAGGTGAGAAGGGTCATGCAAGAGCCTCTATCCAGTCTTGTCCGGAGAAACCTTCGAAACACCTTTGGCCGTTTAGCGTGGCCTTTTTGAGGGTGTTTCGTCAGTCTCGGAGTGAGATTTGTAGACTGGTGGATTCGTAGACTGGTAGACTCGTAGATTAGCTGAAAGCTCAAGGCTCAAAGCTAAAAGTCGAAGTCATCCTGAACTCGTTTCAGGATCTGCCAACAAGTAAACAGATGCTGAAACAAGTTCAGCATGACCCGCTGAGAGAAAGGCCTGTGTGCACAGGCCTGTGGAATGAGGAGGATACTGCAAGAGCCTCTATCCAGTCGTGTCCGGAGAAACCTTCGAAACACCTTTGG
>CAZQVB010000074.1:297-7166 GCA_964596645.1 uncultured Roseivirgaceae bacterium | reverse complement strand
ATTTGAACTCAGATATAGTCAATATCAAGCAAACCTTTCCCGCCACTAAAATCAATTGCACTGCTATATTTCCAATGCCACGGCTCTGGCACAAACCCGGCCTGCACCGGATTGTCATGAATGGAATAAACGTTTGCTCAATTACTTTTAGAGTCCACAATTCGATTGGCTTATTGTTCTGCTGCCAAAACTGCCCTTTTTGCCGATGCACCATCTAAATAGCATTCCCATCATAAAGCGAGATAATCATTATTTCCGTGAATAGGGCAGGCCCTTGATCCCAACCATTTATGCCCATTGGCAGATGTCAGAAAGCCGCTACTACTGCCAGAGCTTTTTTATTTTGGTGAAATCCACGGCATGCTTTTCTGTGCCGGAGTCGCCGATCAGGAAGGCCCAGGGTTGCAGGCGCGGCACGTTCTCGCAAATGATCTTGGCGCCGGCCAGTACAGGCACTACCACAAACATGCCGGGCACGCCCCACACCACGCCACCGATGAGTACACCGAGTATGATAAAGAAGGGATTGATGCGCACCTTGCTGCCGGTGATGTTGGGCGTGAGCAGGTTGTTTTCTGTAAACTGAACAATGAAGAACAAAATCACCACCCCAATAGCTGTACCGGGACCATCGCCGGTGAGCAGGGCCACCAGCAGCGGAAAGGTATAACCGATCACGGTGCCGATGTACGGTATAAAATTCCAGATGGCCGCGATCACGCCCAGCAGCAGTGCGTATTTTACCCCTACAATCAGCAGCCCCACCGTATTGAGCACACACAGTATCAGCACCACCAGCGTAACGCCCGTCATGTAGCGCACAGCTACGCTCGACAGCTCTGAAATGGTTTTTTTGGCCCTTTCGTGATGCCGGTCATTGATCAGCATCAGCGCAAAATTTCTGTACTTATTGCGGTAGTACAGGAAGAAGAAGACATACACCGGCATAATGCCGATCACAAAGACGGTATGTGCCGTGCCGCTGATGAAGGCATCGAGGTTTTCTGCGGTTTGCTCTATCGTGTTCACCAACACCTCCTTCAGGTCAGTGCGCTTTTCTGCCGAGAGCTGTACGCTCACCCCTTCCAGGTCATTGAGTATTCTGTCGATATTTGCTTTGGCATTTTCCTGCAGGTTGGGGATATCGGCAATTAAACGCCTGATTTCGCTGTATATGAAAAAGGCTATGCCATACACCAGGCACATGCCCAGGATGATGCTGATGATGTTGGAGGGTATCCTTGGCAGACCCTTGCGCTCAAGAAATGAAGCGACAGGGTAGAGCAGATAACTGAAGAGCACACCCAGCGCAAGGGGGTACAGGAAATTTCTAAAGGTGGAGATGAAAAAATACAACAACAGCCAGAACACCATTAAGATGACCAACCGGGAGACGACGGGCAGGGGGAGTTTTAGGTTCAAGATGTGTGTAATTAAAAAAGGCTATACTGTTGCTGATCGAGTCTTGGCACAACCTGTTCCACAAGATCAGGCACTTTCCAAAAACTTCTCCTTATAATCTATAATGGCCTTGGTGACGATATCCATCGCCACTTCCCTTCCCTGAAACTCTTCCACCACCGAAGTCTTGTGTTCCAGTTTTTTATAATCTTCAAAGAAGTTCTTTATCTCCCTGAAGAAATGCTTGGGAAGCTCAGAGATGTCTTTGATGTGATTCACGCTCATGTCGTACTCTGCCACGGCTATGATCTTGTCGTCTGCTTCGCCCTGGTCCAACATGTGCATTACGCCAATCACCCTAGCCGGTACCATACACAGCGGCACCACATTTACCTGCGACAGCACCAATATATCCAGCGGATCTTTGTCGTCGCTGTAGGTTTGGGGTATAAAGCCGTAGTTGGCCGGATAATACATCGCTGAGTACAGTACGCGGTCGAGCTTGAGCAGCCCGCTCTCCTTGTCCAGCTCGTATTTGGCGCGGGAGTTTTGTGGTATTTCTATTATGCCATTTACAAATTCTGGCGCCCTGTATCCCGGATGGGTATCGTGCCAGGGATGACGGGTCGGTAAATTCATCATGTGTTGTCTCGGGTTGATAGTTACTCTTATTTGAATGGGCCAAAGTTAGGAAATAGCTGCCATTAATCTAACACGCTGTAGCCAACATTGGGTCATCGACATGCCTGCCGGCGAAACCCGGACCACGCTGAATCCGAACATTCAGACACAATACCGGGGGGTGAAAATGCTTATTGCTGCGGCAGTAAGCGTACCACCATGCCGGGGCTTTCCGTCGCTACATAGATGTATCCATCGGGCGCTACCTCTATTGCGCGCACACGGCCAAGGTTTTCTATCAGTTTTTCTTCATGCACCACCTTGTTATCCTGCAACTCACAGCGGGCCACATAGCGAAACTTGAGCGAGCCCACCAACAGATCGCCCTGCCAGCCCGCGTACTTGTCGGTGGTGACGAATGCCATGCCGCATGGCGCTATGGAAGGGTCCCAATAGTGCAGGGGCTGCTCCATACCCGGCCGGGAGGTTTCGTCGGTGATGACGCTGCCGTCGTAGTTCTTGCCGTAGGTGATTACCGGCCAGCCGTAGTTGTTGCCGGCCTCTATTATATTGATTTCATCACCACCCATGGGCCCGTGTTCATGTGACCACACTTCGCCAGTGCCCGGGTGTACGGCCATGCCTTGTATGTTGCGGTTGCCGTATGAAAAGATAGAAGCCATGGCGCCGGGCTCATCGACGAATGGATTGTCGGAAGGAATACTGCCATCATCGCGTAGTCTGTGCACTTTGCCACTGTGGTTTTCCAGCAACTGTGCGTTTTCTTTTGTGCCGCGCTCACCCACCGACACATACATCAGCCCTTTATCGTCGAACACAATGCGGCTGCCATAGTGCTGACCTTTGGTAGAATTGGGCGTGGCTTGAAAGATCACCTCTTGCTGGGTAAGCGTATGATCTTGCAATACGGCCTTCATTACCGCGGTATTGGCTCCGCCATCTCCGGGATTTGAGTAAGAAATATAGAGCACGTTATTTTCCCGAAAATCGGGATGCAACTCTATGTCGAGCAGGCCACCCTGGCCTTTGGCATGCACCTCGGGCACACCCTGTATGGTTTCATCCAGCAGTTTGCCGCCGCTCACAATACGTATTTCGCCCGACCGCTCCGTGATGAGCATTTCGCCATTGGGCAAGAAAGCCATGGCCCAGGGATTCTCCAATCCATTCACTACGGTGTCTACGCTGTAGTTGAGCTTTTCGGAGCGGACTATTTCGCCAGGCTCCGGTATAGAGTCAAAATATGAAGTTTCCTTTTCCACCGGATCGTTGCTGCCACAGGCGGGCAACAGCAAGTTGATAGAAAAATAAAAAAGTAAAGCAATGGGCTGGAAGAGGCTCTTTTTCATGGGGATACAAAGTTAAATCAATGATAAACAAGGGTAGCGGGTCAATGTTTTCGGATACAAAGTTGGGCAAAAACAAAAAAGCCACCGGCCTGGCCAGTGACTTTTTTATCTTTTCCGTTTCTGTTGATGTTAGTACAGCAATGAGAGTCTAGAACCTTCCGGTAGTTCGAGGCTGAAGTGCACGGGCAACATTACCCACTGCGACACGTCAAAGTTGTTTACCTCGCCGGGCTCCCAGCGCTGGTCTACATTTTTAAATGCTTTTTTGGCTTCAGCCACCATATCATCAACTACCCAGTCTGGGCCGTCGATTTCTTCATGTACTTCCAGGTTGCTCACATTTCCAAACTTATCTACGATAAATTTAAGCTGAACTACACCCTCTACGCCCTGGTCCTGGGCTACGTCGGGGTACTGCAGGTTGGTGTGCAGTTTGGTGAAAAACTCGTGCTTGCTGGGCTCGGGCTCCGCAGCTTCTTCTGTACGATAGTACACGCCGTTATTGTCCTTCTTATATTTCAGGGCATCCGACAGTGTGTAGTACTCCGTCAGCCAGGTTTGGTATTGTGTGCGGTCTTTCTCATCGGCCACACCAGTTACGTCTACTCCCACCATCTCACCTTTTTCATCGTAGTTGAAATCGTAAGAGGCTTTGGGATTGTCGGTGTAGAAAGAGTTGATGTTGTAGATCAGCGACTCAAACTTGGTGAAGTCCTCGTCTTTGTTTTGTGCCGTGGCCGTGAGCATGGTGCCGCTGCCAAAAAGCAGCACGAGTAGCATGGCCATATAGGCTGTTGGTAATTTTGATGTCTTTTTCATGGTTGTAATTTTTTATTAAATGAACATTCGCCTTCGACCGGCAAAGGTGAAAAAACCATGCCTCGGGGCATATCCGCGCTGAGTCGCCCTATCCCTCCCGTATTGTGAAACTGATTCAACACGCAGTGTGCATTTGATTACACAAGTGGCATTATTTTAATCTTCTTCACCTTTATTTTTACCCTTTTAGCTTTCAGCTTTGAACTTTGAGCTAACACCATTTCAGCATTGTTTTTCAATAGCCGGTGGGTTGCTCAGTCGTGGATCGTCGGCTGGGCGGGCAGCTTTTTCAATGACTTCGGGTGGTCTATATAGCGCGGGTCGTCGATAAAGGGCAACTTTTTCATGGAAGAAACCTCCAGTGCATAAAAGTCAAACTCTTCCGTCACCTTGCCGCAGATCACGTATATGCCCCTGCCGCGAAAGGGAAAGCGTGTGGCCGACTGCGGGAAGTGCACCGTATCGATAAACTGACCGGCCGGGTCTGTAAATGTGCCGAAGTTCATACGGTCTTTGTTGGCGGTGCGCGTATTTTTGATCGACACCAGGTAGCCGCAGATGGTCACCGTTTGGTTGAGGTAGCGGGGCAGGTCGCTGGCCAGCAGGGTAGAAGGGGGGGGCTCCTTGAGCAGCTCGAAAGGGTTGCACAGCGGATACCCCAGCAGCTCCAACTCATCGAAGCTATCTTCGTGGGCATAGGTGCTCAGCTCGGGCAGCGCAAACTGGCGCGCAGGCACATCGAAGAGGCCGCGCACCGGCTTCGATTTTTTGTGGTGGCCCAGCAGGAAGTGCGCCTCCCAGAAGAGATCTTTCTTTGATTTGCCCATACACCGAAAAGCGCCCGCCCTGATCAGCAGCATGGCCTGCTCCAGCGACACAGGCACTCTTTTCACAAAGTTGTCGAGACTGGTAAAGGTGCCTTCCTGCCGCGCCCACAGCAGGTCGCGCACCAGGCGGTCTTCCACATCTTTGATAAAGCCCAGCCCGATGTAAATGGTGATGCCTGCTATGCAGCACAGTGCCTCGCTGCTGTTCACGCAGGGCGCCTCTACCGTGCCGCCGTGCATGCGTGCCTCGTGCAGGTACAGCTCCATGCTGTAGAATCCGCCACCATTGTTGATGGTGCACGTCATGTACTCCAGCGGGTAGTAGGCTTTCAGAAAGAGGCTCTGGTAGCTCTCTACGGCGTAGGAAGCGGAGTGACCCTTGGCAAAGGCATAGCCCGCAAAGCTTTGGATCTGCCGCCATACTTCGCTGGCCAGCTCCGGGCTGTGGCCCATTCTTTTGCAGTTGTCAAAATATTTATCCTCTATTTTCTGAAACTCCTCGCGCGAGCGAAATTTTCCCGACATGCCCCGGCGCAGCACATCGGCCTCACCCAGGTCCAGCCCGGCAAAGTAGTGCGCCACTTTGATCACATCTTCCTGATATACCATTACTCCGTAGGTTTCCGGCATAATGTCCCACAGCACGGGGTGTGCCTCTTTGCGGCGCTCCGGGTAGCGGAAGCGCAGTATGTACTCGCGCATCATGCCCGACTTGGCTACGCCGGGGCGTATCACCGAGCTGGCCGCCACCAGGCCCAGGTAGTGGTCTACCCGCAGCTTGCGCAGCAGCATGCGCATGGCAGGCGATTCTACATAAAAGCAGCCGATGGCCTTTGCCTCGCGCAGCAGCTCTTTGATGCGCGCATCTTCTTTGAGCCGCTTGAAGTCGTGTATGTCGATGGGGGGGTGGCCGGGGTGGTTTTCATATACCATCTCTATGCAGTCCTTGATCTTGCCCAGCCCACGCTGCGCCAGTATGTCGAACTTGTAGAGGCCCACATCTTCGGCTATGAGCATATCGAAGTGGGTGACAGGAAAGCCCTTGGGCGGCAGGCTGGTGGCTGTGAAGTGGTAGATGGACTGCTCTGCGATGAGTATGCCGCCGGCGTGTATGCTCAGGTGGCTCGGAAACCCCGCGATGAGGCCGCCGTACTGCAGCACCAGCTTCGACAGCTTGTCGGCCGGCGCTTCGCCCAGCACCAGGCGGTCGATCTCGTGGGGTGGCAGGCCAAATACCTTGCCCAGCTCACGCACCGTGGCCCGGTACTGAAAGGTGCTGTAGGTAGCCAGCAGCGCCACCCGGCCGGGCACCTTTTTGCCGAAGTACTCGAAGATGAAACGGGTGATGTCTTCGCGGTCTTTCCAGGAAAAGTCGATGTCGAAGTCGGGCGGGTTTTTTCTGTACAAGTTGATGAAGCGCTCGAAGTACAGATCCAGGTCGATGGGGTCTACATCGGTGATGCGCATCAGGTAGGCCGCTATGCTGTTGGCCCCACTGCCGCGACCCACATAGAAGTAGCCCTTGCGCCGGGCATAGCTCACTATTTTGCAGTTGATAAGGAAGTAGGAAACAAAATTTTTCTCCTGTATGATCGCCAGCTCTTTCTCCAGCCGGTCGTGTATTTTTTTATTGGCCTGGGGGTAGCGGTAGGGCAGTCCGCGATAGCACATGCGCTTCATCAATGCAAAGTCGCGGGCTTCGCTGCCGGTATAGGTTTTCAGGTTTTTGTGCTCTTGCAGGTGGCCAAATACAAAGCGGATAGCGCAGCGCCCGAGCAGTTGCTGTGCATTGGCCAGCAAAAACGGGTATTCGGAAAATGCTGCAGCCATT
>CAZQVB010000074.1:0-221 GCA_964596645.1 uncultured Roseivirgaceae bacterium | reverse complement strand
CTCCTGTGATGTCGTCCAGGAGGAGAAACCCTTCGATGGCGCGCAGCAGGCGGTGCGCGTTGTAGTCGCGCTTGTGGCGAAAGGTGGCCGTCTGGAGTGCTACCAGCTTGCCGGGCTGGTGCTTCCAGGGCGAGAAGGGCAGCCGCGAGAGGTCGCGCCGGCGCACGCCCAGGTATTCGTTGGGTTTTAAGGAAGCAAAATGCCGGCACGTGGCAAAGGGG
>CAZQVB010000073.1:0-7317 GCA_964596645.1 uncultured Roseivirgaceae bacterium | reverse complement strand
CGCTAAACGGCCAAAGGTGTTTCGAAGGTTTCTCCGGACAAGACTGAATGGAGGCTCTTGCAGTACCTTTCTTATTTCTACGGCCTGTGGCAAACTCAAGGTCAGGCGATAGTCGGACCGGTTTAATGGTAGACTAGTAGACTCGTGATCGGTGAAGAGTGAAAAATGACCTTTCTGCACGGGATTTGATTCAGGGTTTCAGCATATCTCCAACCTTTATTAGGCATGGTCATACTTTGAGCTTTGAGCAAGCTTTTAGCTATTCTATCAATTTCCAGTCTATTTATCTATCTTCCCACTGCCGGTCCGACTATCGTCGGACCTTGATTTACTTTAAGCTTTTAGCTATCCATTCCACCAATCACCAGTCTACGAGTTTACCAATCCACCATTCTACCAATCCACAAATCTACCTTTTCACCACCGCACGTTTACAATAGAAACATTGTCTTTTCTATGGGCCGATACGGCGATGGCCTCGCCCGGATTGTCTGTCAGTGTAAAACCCTCCAGTTCATCATGCCGGTCTATGTCCACCACCTGAATGACGGCGGCCTCTCCTTCAGTTAGTGATTGCTTAAAGTCCAGAAAGGTGAGGCGCCACTTCCTGCCTTCTTCCTGGTTTTGAATCAGCACAAGTATTTCCTGCTCATCGATCCAGTGCAGGTTTTGCACCCAGGGCCCGCAGCTGAATTTATCCACCAGCACGCCTTCATCCGACGTTCGGCTTGCTGTTTTCAATCTTTCCGGATCGTACAGTCGCACTTCATTTTGCCGGTCGCCATAGTCGGCCGTGGCTAGGTACCAAGCATCGCCCAGGCGCACATACTCCGGCCTGGTGCCTTGTATGCAAGCGTCATCTTCCACCACGTTCAGCACGTGGTCGTCCAGGTTGTGGTCGCGCATCAGTCCCTCCCAGTCGATGTGGTAGATCAGTGCTTTCCAGTTGGTACCTTCCCTGTTCAGCCGGATGGTATTTCCGATGAAGGCCCCTTCCGGCCGCACGGCCAGCCCTGTCGGGTGGTTTATCACGTTCTCCCCATGCCGCGTCAGCTGATATTCTTCTCCAGAATAGGCCAGGTCATCACTATGCAATGTATATTTTCTAATGACACCCACCTCCCTGTCGCCGTATAGGTATAGCGCACCGTGCTGGAAGTCGACGCCCTGGCAGGCCCCCAGCGAGTCGATTGTGAGGGTTTCCTGTACATCTATGGATAGAGGGTTGTGCAGAGCAGCATAAAGAATCAACCAAAAAATTGCGTGTATCATCTGCAGCTTAGTTTACGGTAATCACCTTGGTGCCCGACCAGCCATTGTTGGTAGCCGTCACCGTGAGCGTGTACGTACCGGGATCAGTGTCGAAATTGATCATGACCGACTTGCCGGCTGGCAGATACTCTGTCTTTGCAGAGGGCGTCAGCTGTGCATCTGCCGGAGTGATGCTCCATGCATAGGTTTCGTTGAGCCGGTGCCCGGAGGTTTGTGCGCCACCTGTTACCGAAAATTGCACATTCTGTGCGCCCGCCGCCACACTGCCCTTGCCATCGATGTGCAACTGGTTGGCTACCTTGAAAGGGGCTGTGCCTTCTTCTTCCTGACATGCGGCGAGGCTCCAAACGGCTATGAAAATGATGATGATGTTTTTCATGTGCTTTATGTTTTGTGTTTAAAACTCAATTATCGTTGATCCCACCACACCTGTGTGCGATAGTTGTCGCCTTGTACGGTAGTGGCAGATTTCTTATAGCCATCGGCATTCAGGCCCGACTCTCCCGTGGGGTAAATCAGTCTTCCCGGTGTGCGCAATGGCGCGATGAGCTCTGCTGCTTCCGGATCGGCTGCCGGCGCAAACTGCGGGTAGTCGAGCCGCCGCACCTCAAACCACGACTGAAGGCCTTGCATGTACATGGCCAGCCATTTCTGTGTACCGATCAGCATCTTCCAGTCTGCGGCATCGTAAGCCACTTCCGGTTGAGACAGGTAATCTTCAATGGCGGTCTCTTCTTCAATACCCCAGAAATTCATGCTTGCTTCTATGGCCTGTTCGTACAGTGCTGCCGCCGTCTGTTGTTGATCGCCCCAGTTGCGGGCTGCTGCCTCTGCCTGCAAAAAAAGCACTTCCGACAAGCTCATGATGATGCCCGGGAACTCCGCCTGTCGCACCTTTTGTGAAGGAAGGGAAGTGTCGTTGAAGGTAACCAGCCCCGGATTGGCCATGCCATAGGGAAAGCCCTGGTAACCCCCGTTGGGCGCCTCCGCTGCAAATTGCGGGAGCCGGGGGTCGTCGAGCATCTTCAGCGTGTTGATCAGGAACTCGCTTGTGGAAAACGCATTGTTGGTGGAGTAATAAAAGGCGATGGGGTTGGTGTTGGGCGTACTGCTCATATAAGAAAACAAGGCTTGCTCACTACTGCTTTCGATGAGGCCTCCGTTGGCACTCAAGGCAGCCGCCACCTCATTAGCTGCCAGTGCAGGTGCCACTTCCGACATCCGCATGGCCACCCTCAAACGCAGGGAATTGGCAAATTTCAGCCATTTCTCCATGTCACCATTGTAAATGATATCGCCTTGGGTAAATCCCTCCTTATCCAATCTGATCATAGCAGCTGCTTCTTTCAATTCATTCAGCAGATCGCTATAAATATCGGCCTGAGCATCGTATTCAGGATTGGTTTCCGCCGCCTGGTCGTCGGCTTGCAGAGCCTCGCTGTAGGGTACGTCGCCATACATGTCGGTGAGGATTTGAAAAAACCAGGCTTTGAGAATACGTGCCACGGCTACCTGGTTTTGCAGGTCGCCATAGGCGGCATAGCGGTTGGGGCTTTCATCGATCAGGTCGATGATGGTCTGCAGATTTTGCAGGCCTTTGCCGTAGGCGTCATCCCAAAAGCTCTGGTTGAACGGTGTGTTCACCTCATAACGGCTGTCGCGCGTATCGCCATTCTGCGACCATTGCTGGCTGAACATCATGCCGGCGCGCACACCGATGAGCTGATCTTGCGTGAGGTCGATCAACGTCTTTTGTGCTCCGGTGAGCAGGTAAGTAGTCGGCACAAAATCAGGCCGGTTGGGGTCTGTATTTATTTCATCGAACTTGTCTTCGCAGGCTGCTGCAAGCATGGCCACCAAGACGAGGGCAAAACATCTTTTGAGGTACATCTTTATAGTATTTTTTATTTAGAAAGAAAGATTGAGGTTGAAGCCAAAGGTGCGTGTTCCGGGCAGTGAGCCTACTTCTATGCCCTGCACATTGCCCGCACTCACAGCGACTTCCGGGTCTATGTGGGGTATCACCTTGTGCAGAATGGCCAGATTGCGTCCGATCACTGCGGCCTGTATTCTGGTAAATGGCGTGTTGGCGATCAGCTTGGCAGGCAGCGTATAGGCCAGCCTCATCTCCCGCAATTTTACATAGCTGGCATCCCACACAAAAAAGCCATAATTGCCGCGCAAGCCGTTGAAGAAGTTTTGTGCCGACACACGCACGTCGTTCACACGGCCATCGTTTTCATTTACCCCAATGGCCACCACGCCAAGCTCACGCACGTTGTTGGCTGCAGACTCGGCATAGATTCCACTGCGTGTACCTGAGCGTATGCCACCGGAAAACAGATCGCCGCCGCTTTTGAAATCAACGAGCACACTCAGGCTCAATCCTTTGTAAGACAAGGTATTGGTGACGCCGCCAATAAAGTCGGGCTGTACATTGCCTACTACCTGTCGCGGCCCTTGCTTGTATTGTCCTGCGTTTGTCACCAGCATGTTGCCCTCGGCATCGCGGGCTACCGCTGTAGAATAGAGCGTGCCGTACGGCTCCCCCGGTATGGCCAGCAGTTGCATATCGTAGTATTGTGCCAATTGTATGAAATCAATACCATCGGCGAGGCTCACGACCTGGTTGTCGTTTTTGGCATAGTTCAGCATTACGTCCCAGGTGAAACCCCCGGCGGTAGAAATGGGCGTGCCGCGCAGCATGATTTCCAGTCCTTTATTCTCCATTTCTCCAGCGTTGATGATCTGCTGCTTATAGCCAGATGTTGGCGATACCGGTACGCCGAATATCTGGTCTTTAGTCACCGAATGGTAATACGTCACGTCCAGTTCCAGGCGGTTGTCAAAAAACTGAAGGTTAGTGCCCAACTCTAGGGATGTGGTGCGTTCAGGCTTTAGCTGGTCATTGTTCAGGCTTTCCGGCACGTAGTATACCGGGTTGGAACCGAAGCTATTGCCTGGCGCATATACCGTCTGAAGCTGGTAAGGGTCTGTGTCGTTGCCTACTTCGGCGTAGTTGGCGCGCAGCTTGCCAAAGGTGAGCCATCCGGCATTGAGCACTTCGGTAAAGATAAAATTAGCTCCGACAGACGGGTACAAATAGGAGTTGTTGTCGGCAGGCAATGTAGACGACCAATCGTTGCGTATGGAGGCATCTACATACAGCATATTGCGATAGCCGAGCGTAACGCTGGAAAACACACTGTTGATCCTTTTCCGGAACGTGTTGTCGGTGATGAGCGGCCTGTCTATCGAGTTTTCCAGATTATAGAAGTCATCGGTGCTGAGCCCGCCTTGTGTGCGACCTCGATTGCGGTTGTTTTCATAGCGCAATGCATTGCCACCGATCAATGCGCTCAGACTGAATTGCTCACTAAGCTGCTTATCGAGCTGTAGTATGGCGTCGAAATTGGACTCTTGCACGAAACGGATATCTTCTGAATAGAATGGTATCTGCCGTGGGGTGCCGATGGAGAGGCGTTCTTCCCGGCGGTCGTTGTAGAAGTCTGTACCGGCACGGGCTGTCAGTTTCAGCCAATCGGCGAATTCGTAGGTAAGGGAGACATTGCCAAACAGACGGTCGCGCTCGTCGTAGGAGAAGTTTTTGTAGCGTGTCCAGTAGGGGTTGCCGACTATGCCGGTAGCATCGCCATTCTGATCGCGCAGCCATGAGCGCATGCTTCCATCGGGGTTTTCATAGTTTTCCAGCCGGCTCAGGTCTACCTGCCGGTTGAAGCTGTAGTGTAGCATGTATCGCTCTATGCTTTCCTCGTTGTCGCCGTTTACGCTGCGGCCGGTTACTTTGTTGGTGGTGTAGTTGGCCTGTGCAGAGGCCGATAGGCGGTCTGATAAATAAGAAGTGGCATTGATGCTGAAGTTTTGCCTGTCGAGCTTGCTGTTTGGCGAAATGCCCGTCTGATCTAAATCAGTGATGGATAGGCGAAAGGATCCAAAATTGCCATTGGAAGTGAGGGCAATGTTGTTGGAATAGGTGACACCATTTTCATAGAAGTCTTCGATGTTGTCGGGATTTGCTACCCAGGGGCGGCGTTCATCGTCCCAGTGCATGACGGGTTGGCCGTCAAGCCGCGGACCCCAGCTCCAGCTGCTATTGCCCCAGGCGATGGGTGTGCCGTCTTCGGCAAATCGATTGAAATCGCCGGAGCCTCCGCCGTACTCATTTTGATAGTCGGCAAATAGAAAAGGCTGTTGTACTTGCACGCTGGAGTTGATGCTCACGCCAAGGCCCTTTTTGCCCCGCCCAGTTTTGGTGGTGATCAGGATGACACCGTTGGCAGCCCTAGAGCCGTACAACGCTGCACCATTGGCGCCTTTCAATACCGATATGCTCTCTATGTCGTCGGGGTTGATGTCTTGTGCCGGATTTCCGAAATCGAAATTGCCCGCTATGTTCACACCTTCACTTTCGTTGCCATTGCGGCCCGACTGCTGCTCCAGCGTAGCAAATGAAGTATTGTTGATCGGCACACCGTCCACCACGAACAGGGGCTGGTTGTTGCCGGTGATGGAGTTGGCACCACGTATCACTATATTGGCCGATCCACCCAGCGTATTGGCATTTCCTGTCACGTTCACGCCGGCCACCTTGCCCGACAAGCTATTGATGAAGTTCGTTTCGCGCACGTCGCTCACCTGCTTTCCACTCAGCTCTTGTATGGTGGTGGTGAGCTTTTCCTTTTCCCTGGCAATGCCAAAGGCCGTCACCACCAGTTCGTTCAGCATTTTAGTGTCTACCGCCAGGTTTATGTTGATTTCAGTGCGATTGCCAATAGCGATGGTTTTGGGTAGATAGCCGATGTACGATACAAGCAATGAATCGTACTGCTCCTCGAAGGTAAGCTGAAAACGCCCGTCGATATCGCTGATGGTGCCTATACTGGTACCGGCATAGGTGATGTTGGCACCTGCCAGAGGCTCACTGTTGTCTTCTGAAAAGACCCTTCCGCTGATGAGGCCTTCCTGAAAACTGGAATTGCCTCCGCTGCTATTACCCGTAGAAGGATTCATTATACCCGCCAATATGACCAGTACAAAAACCCAAAGTGCTTGCTGATGTGTAAAGTGTTTCATTGCGCGTGCTTCATTTAAGTTGTGGTTAGAGCCAACCGGAAGGCTTTTTTTGTTTTCTAAGCCATACATGACCTAAGCCTGCAGGATGGCGACCACAATGTTAAAGCGTGCACAAGGCAAAGCCTTTAAGCGGGCATTACCGCTGTTTTAATTCTCTGCAACCGGCCATAGCAGAGCCAATACAGTAGCCGTGTTTAGACCGTTTTTTACTTTTTATAAGTGGATTAGTATCGAGCATTTCATGTACAGTTAATGAAAAAATAAAAGAAGAGCAGTCGGCTAATGTCTGCATTTGCTATGTGGGATCTGGCAAGTGCTACATCAGCCACTTACCAAAGCGTCACTCACCATCGAGGATCAGAAACGATGAACTGATTTAATATGCTTAACAAAAAATAAATGTGCTGACGCCGGAAGAGCGACATGCTGTGTCGGTAGGTTTGGTTAGACCGAACGGTGACCTTCTTCAAAAAAAAAATTAGGCGGAACCAATCCCCTTCTAGGTTGTATTGGTAGACTGGTAGATTAGTAGACTGGTGAGTGATTAGTAGAATGGTGGGTTGTTGAGAGCGCTGAAAATGAATGGTGAATATAAAAATTGAGTCATGCTGAACTTGTTTCAGCATCTGTCGGCTATTGGCAATGGCCGCCGCGAATTATGCGCGCAGGCTGGTCAAAACAGCGGGCGTGCGGCGGACCCATTTGCATGGTCTGTGGACCACAGACCATTTCGTGTGGCAGGCCCCGCGTGCAATGCAGCATGGTTTTGACTGTATTTTTTCTTTGATTCGTTTCTTTTAATCACCTGGGAATGAATAGCAATGGATGGTCAGCACGTTGATCTCCACATCACCGGTAAAGCTTTCCCTTGCCTATGCTTCCAAAAGTCTTCAACCCCACACCGCCAGCTTGGCGCTTTTCACTCCACGGGCCGTGGGGCCGCGTCATGTC
>CAZQVB010000072.1:0-7384 GCA_964596645.1 uncultured Roseivirgaceae bacterium | reverse complement strand
TCGCAAAAACCTGCTCTTCCTTAAATCTGCTCCTTTTCATATTGCTAAAGTTAAAAGTTCTCTACTTTTAACCTGTGCAAATTTTGCAGCCTAGTACCGGCGATTTAAAACAGTGCTGCCACTGATCTCAGCACTGTTTTATCAGCCTCCAGCACTCCGCCAGCACACCAAATATTGCTGTGTAATTATCTGGAAATCAGATATTTACGATGGATAGCACTAAAGCAATGTTTTTTTCACTTTTTAGCAAGGGGGTAAAATGTTTTTATAATCGCAAACAGTTTATCCCTAATAATCCAAAGTCCCCTCAATCACACTAAAATTAATTCCCTATTTTAGGGTACTTTTTGGCTCCCATACGTTATATGCATGAAGGTAACTTTTGAGAATGACGGCCTGGAGATATTGTATCAGGCCAGTGCGAAGGATATGAGAGGAAAGCAGCAATTTTCGGTGGATGTAGTGCGCCAATACCAGAGAAAGGTAGATTTGCTCGTTTCAGCCAGCTCCATCACCGAATTGCGAAGCATTCGCTCGCTGAACTTTGAAGCCCTCAAAGGAGATAGGAAAGGACAGTACTCTGTGCGAATCAACATTCAGTACCGGCTATTGTTCCGGATTAATAAGGATCGGGAAATTGAAATTATAATCATCGAGATATCAAAACACTATGAATAAGCGATACGCCAACGATATGACAGCCGGTATGCCTACGCACCCTGGGGTGCTCATTGCCGATGAATTGGAAGCCCGGAGTATGAGGCAAGCCAGCCTGGCGAGTGCCATGCAGGTGTCGCCCAGTCTGCTTTCCGATCTGATACACGCTCGCCGCAATATTACCGCTGATCTTGCTTTGCGCCTGGAAAAAGCATTGGATATTTCGGCGCTGTTGTGGATGAACCTACAAGCCAAATACCAGATCGATACTCTTCGAAAAACGACGGAAGTGGCATAAAGGCTCAAAACGGTTTCAGGACGATTTTCTCCAAAAATCACAAAAGCGCCCCATACAGCGTGTAAAGGCCGAATTTGAAGAAGGAGTAGATTATTTTTTCTCGACCTTTCGAGAACTACTCCTAAATGGCCCTTCTGACAAATCGTTCCGAGGAAAAAGCGCCGTAGGCCGCCCTTTAGGAAGCTTTGGTGACAGCGTTTTGATGACCGAAGAGGCGTTTCTCACACTCGCTGCCTACCCCGGCCCGTCCCCAAATCGGATGCCTTTTTTTGTTTTTTAAAGGGATGGCTTCATCATACTTCAGACTATGTCATTGCGCTATTTGTATACAAAACAAAACCCCTACTCGCGAGAGTGTTTTTCACTTGTGCGGCAACCTAACTTGAATGCGTACAAATGAAAATGAGTACAACTAATGTTTATGATCAACGAACCAGAGCAGTGTTACTTTCTTAGCGCGCGAAATTATGCAAGTATGGAAAGTCCGACCAAGATTATTTCGCTTTACGATGGGGATGTTATATAGTGGAACGGCGGCACAAGTGAAAAACACTTGCGCCAGAGGGGGCCTGGTTGATATTATTCCCATAGTTGATGCTCGTGACGGAAACGGCAAAGCCACCATCGGCTCTTCGCTTCACCAAATTGGAATATCTTCATATTAGGGAGAAATCATACATGAACTTTCCACCCATTTCATTATAGGTTTTAAACAACCGGCATGGGCATTTTGGGAAATTTCTTATGCCCCTCCTTGGAATTCCCTGAAAATCACCGCCAGAAGGTGTTAATATTCTATCCTTTTTGGAATAAATGGATAACAATACGTCTTTCAAAAACCATCAAGCCAATGGATACCAGCTTATAATAACATATTCTTTCATCAACTTTATGGAGTGCTAACCTACACTCCCGATGGCTCATTTTTTACATCGCTGCATTCTCGCCTTCATCTTTTTCACCCTGGCCGCAGATTGTCTTCACGCGCAATGTTCTACCGAATTTGTAGAAGCCGGATACAACGCAGGCTGCGGCACCACTGCCACCCTTTGGGTATATGATGATGAGGACGTGGCCACTTCCTTTCGCTGGTACAAGAAAACCACCACCGGTTCCTGGCAATACCTTTCTGAAACCCCTTCCGATGGTGGATATGCACAGCATAATGTTACTGTCACCTCCACTACAATATTTGGTGTTACCATTCTCAATTCTTCCAGCTATTGCGAATCTGCCAAATTGGAAATATCGGTAGCCCCGGGAACCAAACCAAGTGCCGGAGCAGATGGGGTATCCTGCGCACCCGGTACGGCCACCATTCAAGCGCGAAGCGCCACGCCCGGCGTCACCTTTCAATTGTATAAGTATGTCAACAATTCCTATTCGTACATTGGAGCCAATACCAGTGGCACCTTCACACTGAATGACTTCAATGTTTCTGATCAGTATAATTATTATGTAAAGCCGGTTAAAAGTGGATGTACAGGCAACTTTTCAGGCGTCTATTTCGAAATTATGCATGATTTATCATCTCCGAATGTCAGTGGCAATACGCCCATTTGCCGTACAGGAAGCTTGACACTAACAGCCAGCGGAGCGTCAGAAAGTGATTACCGATGGTACAATGCTAGCAATCAGATGATTAACGGAAATACAGGTGCGCAACTCCACACAGGAACGCTTACCGCCAATACCACATTTTACGTTTCTTACATACAAGAAGGAGATATGCTGGTGTGCGAAAGCCCGAAAAGAAGAGTCGATGTAGTGGTCAATAACCCCGCCCCACCGGTAGTATCGGCCAAAACCGCTTGCAGTACGGGAAATGTGACACTCACCGCTTCAACAGGCTATACATATACAGCGTACAAATGGTTTCTCAACGGATCAACTACCGCAGCAACACAAACCACAACCGCTTCATATACCCGCGCTGCATCAGGTGTATCGTCGTACAGGGTTTCAGGAATTATAAACGGTTGCGAAAGCGGACTGTCCAACTCCGCGGCTATTACCCTCACTACCGTTCCACCACCGAACGTCTGGAAAGGCTTCAGCTGTGGTCCTGGCAACCAGACCATCTATGCGGAATATGATGACTTTGGCAATGGCCCCCCAACCACAAGCTACAGCCTCTCATATTTTACAGTAGCTACCGGCGGCTCGGCGGCATACACGGCTACCATTGCTGCCAATTCATCCGAGGCCGCAGCGTATACGGTAAATCTTTCATCAAGCAAAGATTACTGGGTGAGTGCAACAGTAGCTGGTTGCAGTTCGCCGAGGACGTACTTTCGTGCCACCGTACCTACCCCGCCCAATGTGTCTGGAAGTGGTTTTTCCTGCTCAGCCAACCAACTCAGCATTGAAATGAACAGTGCTTCCAATGTGGCCAACTATTATTTATACCTCCACGACGGCACCAACTACAATCAGGTAGGCAGCAACACCACGGGTGTTTTCACCTTAAGCAATTTTTACGATGGTGATGCCACTAAATACTACGCACGCGTCAGGACCACCTCAAATTGCTACAGCCCATACCGGCAGGTAGAGGTGGAAGTGACGCGGCCCGCCGCCCCCAATGTGACTGGCACCACCACCATTTGTGTCGGGGCTGCGACCACACTGACTGCAAGTGGCGGATCGGCGGGCAGTTATCGCTGGTACGACGCCAACAATAATCTATTGTCTACTACGTCGGCACAACTGAATACAGGGATTCTTAACGCGAAAAAAGAATATTATGTCGCCTACATGGCGGAGGGTGATTTGGCTTCTTGCGAAAGCCCAAAGAAGAAAGTCACCGTTACCGTAAATCCGAAACCTGCAAAGCCGATACTGGCCGAGCCCTTTGTGACCAAGTGCAATGCCGGTAAGGTCACCCTCGTGGCTTCCAGCCCATATGCCACCTATCAGTGGTTTGACCAGAACAACAATTTGGTTAGTGGTAATACCAACGCTGACTATAAGCCCGACATCTCCCAATTGGATACGGAACTCACGTTCAGGGTATAATCAAAACAAAATAATTTTTGCATCAGCGATGCCGCTGAAGTGAAAGTCATTGCCCTGACCAATTGCGAAAACTATGTGAAAGAAGAGGTGCTGCGCGTGGCAGGCAAAAAGACGGAAACCGACATCAACAACCTGGGGATTGATGACAAAACCACCATCTTCAACTATTTCGATGGTTTGGGGCGCGGGGTCCAAACCGTGGTGGTCAAAGGGTCATTTGCAAAGAGTGACATCGTGCAGCCGGTAAAATACGACCAATACGGCCGGCAGGAGTTCGCTTACCTGCCGTACTCGATCGCAAGCAGCAAGCCGGGCTCCATGCGGCCCGATCCATTTACCGAGCAGACTTCCTTTTATACCAACCAGGCCGATGTACCGCACGATCTGGCATACGCCAAAACGGTCTTCGAAGCCTCTCCCTTAAATCGCATTAAGGAACAGGGTGCTCCCGGAGCCCACTGGCAACCGGGAGGTAAAACCGTAAAATTCAACTACGAAATCAATGTTACCAATGAAGTGATCCGTTGGTCGCTTGATGCCAACGGCTATCCTGTCGTCAATACTTCAGCACTTTATTTCCCGGCCAATAGCCTGTTTAAAAATGTGACCACCGATGAGCACGGCAACAAGGTGATCGAATATAAAAACAGCCGCGACCAGGTATTGCTGAAAAAAGTGCAGGAGGCTGCCACGCCACAAACCCTGCATACCGGCTGGCTATGTACCTACTACGTCTACGATGATTTTGATCAGTTACGCATAGTGATCCCTCCACAGGCGGTACATGAAATGGGTACAAACTATGCCATAGCAAAAACGGCAGCCTTTGTCGATAAGTGGCTCTTCGTATACAAATACGACTACCGCCGGCGCATGGTGAGCAAGCAGGTGCCCGGAGCAAAACCGGTGCTCATGATCTATGACAAGTGGGATCGCCTGGTGCTGGTGCAGGATGGCAACCAGCGGACTAAAAACGAATGGCATTTTACCAAGTACGATCAATTGAACCGGCCCATTATTACTGGCATCACCACCATAGCGGATGCCACCAATCTGGAGTCGAACGTCCACAATCAGACCAACCGCTTTGAAAATACCGCCTCCGGTGGCGTTGCGTACACGCTGAACCGCACCTACCCCACCAATGCCACGGAAGCCCAATGCCGCACCATCTCTTATTACGACAATTATGCCTTCCCCTTTGCCGCCGTTGCCACCTTCAAATACGTGCCTGACAACGGGCTGGGCACCACTTTCAACACCTCGCTGAAGGGACACCTCACCGGCAGTATGGTGAAAAACCTGACCACCAATACTTGGCTGAAATCGATTATATACTATGATCAATACCTGCGACCGGTGCAGGCCATCAACGAAACGCATTTGGGCGGTTTCCAGCGCACCTCTACCACCTACGACTTTACCGGTAATGTGCTGCAAAACCGCGCAGTGTACTCAGAGCCAGGACAAAAGCAGTTGGCGCTCGATGATCAGTTCAGCTACGACCATGGCAACCGCCTGCTGGCCCAGAAAGAAGTACTGGCCCGGGAAGTATCGCTTACTGAGCTCACCGGCGTATCACTCTCCGGTACCGTCCTGACCAAGACGGCTGCTACGGGCTGGGGTACAGGCGGGGCGGCCACCACAGACAAAATCCCCGCCGGTCAGTATGGATTCATAGAAGCTACTGCATCTGAAACCAACACCGCCCGAATGTTTGGCCTCTCAGCCGCCAACACCAATGCACACTACAATACCATCAATTTTTGCCCTATACATGGATCACAGCGGCGTGCTCAAAGTGTTTGAAAAAAATAGCCAAAAACACACCGTAGGTGCTTACAAGGCCGGCGATAAGCTGCGCGTAGAGCGTAAGCTGGGCAAAGTGTACTTCTATCACAACAGCCGGCTCGTCTATACCTCCACCACCCCTAGCAGTACCGATCTGATCGGCGACATGGCCTTCAACCACATCAATGGCACACTGAAAGATCTGCGCATGAGCCTGACGGAAGAGGTAGACGTTGCGACAAACACCTATAACGAAATTAACAGCCTGATACGAAAAGAACTACACGCCGCCCCCTCCCTCACGGGCAGCTTACAAAAAGTAGACTATGACTACAACATACGCGGCTGGCTGACGAAGATCAACGACCAAGACCTCTCCGATGTGGAAGACCTGTTCGGCATGCGCCTATACTACCAGGACGGCAGCAATGCGCAAAGCAACGGCAACATTGGCAACATACAGTGGCGCAATGTGACGCAGGGCTTCGGCCATTCCTATAACTACACCTACGACAAAGTAAACCGCCTGACCAGGGCTGACTATGCCGGTAAAGACAGCACTGCATACACCAGGAATATTGGCCGGTACAATGTGAACATTACCGCGTATGACAAAAACGGCAACATACAGAAGGTAACCAGGAACGGGCAAAGAACCGCGACCACTTTTGGCGCCGTCGACAACCTGACCTACGCCTACAATGGCAACCAACTGATGCGCGTGGAAGACACCAACAACACCGACTTTATCGGAGCCGACTTCCACGATGACCCCAGCAACTGGAACAACACCGCCAACAACGAGTATAGCTACGATGCCAGCGGCAACATGAAGACCGACACCAACAAAGGCATCACCAACATCGAGTACAATGAACTGAACCTGCCCAAAGTGGTGCAGATGCGCAACAACAACCGCGTGGAATATACTTACACGGCTGCCGGCACCAAGCTGCGCAAGCAGGTGTATGAAAATAACGTGCTGTCGGCCACCACCAACTACATGGGCGCCTTTCTGCACGACGGCGCCAAAGTAAATGAAGTGATGACCGCAGAGGGGCGCATTGTGCGCGAACTGTACAACGGCAGCACCGAGCGCTACCGCCACGAGTACCACCTCAAAGACCACCTGGGCAACGTGCGCCTCACCTTTCGCCAGGGCGACCAGGAGGTGTACCTGGCCACTATGGAGACGGAAAATGACGCCATCGAATCGGGGCAGTTCCGCAATCTGGACACTCGAAAAGACTCCGAGCCTGCCAACCAAACCCTCGGTGGCAACGAAGCCGCCCGGCTCAACAAAGACAGGCGCATCGGCCCGGCCATCGCTATGCCCGTGCTGGCCGGTGACGTGATCGACGTGGAAGCCTGGGTCTATTTTGAAGGAGGGAGTGGATATAGCGACCAGATAACGCCACTTGACTTTCTTGGCTTTGCCGCAGCGGCCTACGGAGGCTCGCCAGGCGGCACCGAGGGTGCACGAAGGATATATCAAGGCTTTACAAGTGAAAGGGCAATAGAAAATGGTATAGGCGCAACTAACAAAGACAAAACTCCTTCCGCCCACATCAACTACTACCTGTTCGATAAAGACCACGATTTCGTGGATGCGGGCTATGC
>CAZQVB010000071.1:0-7385 GCA_964596645.1 uncultured Roseivirgaceae bacterium | reverse complement strand
GCCAGTCAAAACAGCGGGCGTGCTGAGGGCCCAGCACGCATGGCAGCATTGCTTTGACGAGATTTTCCTTTGATTCGTTTCTTTTTATCAAAAGGAAAGAAATGAACTGCCTCCGACAGTTTGCATCCTTCGAAGCATAATCGTAGCCATATCGCTAAACTCGCATTCTTTGAGCCTTGAGCTTTCAGCTAATCTACGAGTCTACCAATCTACGAATCCACCAATCTACCAATCTCACTCCGAAACCGACGTAACACCCGCGCAAGGCGACATTCAATGGCCTAAGGTGCTTCGAAGGTTTCTCCGGATAAAATTAGAAGATTGGATAGAGGCCCTTGCATGTCCCTTCTTAATTCCATGGTCTGTGGCATACAGAACATTTTACAGATGGCGCTACCGAAGTGGTGCCTTGGAGCCAACAGATCGCTTCGCTTCGCTCACAATGACGGAGTGGGGGGCGTGTCAATCCTCTCTCAGACGGTCATGCTGAACTTGATTCAGCATCTATCGGCTTTTGGCACTGGCCACAGCGTATAATGAGCGCCGCCGGCAGTCAAAAAAAATCGGGCGTGCGGCTGGCCCCGTATGAATAAACCAAACCTTGCAGTCATGCTGAACTCGTTTCAGCATCTGTCGGCTATTGGCACTGGCCACAGCGCATAATGAGCGCCGCCGGCAGTCAAAAATGCAGGCGTGCAACCATTTCCTTGTTCTGTGGCCACAGAACATTTCGTGCGGTAGACCCTGCGCGCATTGCAGAATTTTGAAAGAGATTTTTCTGTGGTTCGCTTCTTTGCATTCCACTGGAAAAGAAATGAACCACCACGCCCGCTTATGCGCTTACCTCGTTCAGATTGAACATCGACTTATCGCGTGCCTCCAGCGTAGAAGAACCCATCAAGTACTTATCGACCTGGTAGGCGGCCTCACGACCTTCGGCGATGGCCCACACCACCAGCGACTGGCCACGGCGCATGTCACCGGCCGCAAAAATCTTATCAATATTGGTTTGATAGTTTTTGGTGTCGACATTGCCTCGCTCGTCGGTGGCTATTTTCGACTGATCCTTGATGCGGTCTGTTTCGCCGTGCACAAAGCCGATGGCCAAAAGTGCCAGGTCGCAGGGAATCTCTCTTTCAGTATCGGGTATTTCCCTGAACTCCGGCCTTCCGTTCAGGCCCATGGCCCATTCGATATTAACGATTTTCATCGCGCGCACTTCACCCTGCTCATTGCTCATAAACTCCTTGGTCAGTATAGCCCAGTGTCGGTTTACGCCTTCTTCATGCGAGCTGGAAGTGCGCAAAACCATCGGGTAATTCGGCCAGGGGTCATTATCTGTTCTGCCCTCAGGCGGTCTGGAAAGCAGCTCAATCTGCGTCACTGATTTGGCGCCGTGCCGGTTGGAAGTGCCGACACAGTCGGAGCCTGTATCGCCGCCGCCAATTACGATCACATGCTTGCCCGTGGCGCTGATGGCCGACTCTGCCGGCACATCTTTTCCTGCCACGCGCCTGTTTTGCTGGGTAAGAAAATCCATGGCGTAGTAAATGCCCTTCGACTGTCGGCCCGGTATGGGCAGGTCGCGCGGCTTGGTAGAGCCTCCGCACAGCACTATGGCATCGTACTCTTCCATCAGCTCCTGCATGGCTACGTCCACACCTATGTTGGTGCTGGTCTGGAAGGTGATTCCTTCTTTTTTCATCACTTCTACCCGGCGATCTACCACCCACTTTTCCAGCTTGAAATCGGGTATGCCGTAGCTCAGAAGCCCGCCTATGCGATCGGAGCGCTCATATACCGTAACCCAATGGCCGGCTTTGTTCAACTGCGCCGCAGCCGCCAAACCGGCCGGGCCGGAACCCACCACTGCCACGCGCTTGCCCGTGCGAAACTCAGGAACAAGTGGCTTGATCAGATTGAGCTCAAAAGCCTTCTCCGCTATCATCTTCTCGATCAGCTCTATGGCTACCGGTGGCTTGTTGATGCCCAGCACACAGGCCGACTCACACGGGGCCGGGCAGATTCTGCCCGTAAATTCCGGAAAGTTGTTGGTGCTCTGTAGAATCTCTATAGCCAAGGCCCAGTCGCCTTTGTACACGGCGTCGTTGAAGTCTGGGATGATGTTGCCCAGCGGACAGCCGGTATGGCAAAAAGGTATACCGCAATCCATGCAGCGGGCCGCCTGTTTTTGTGTTTTCTCGTCATCAAATTCCAAGTAGAGCTCTTTGTAATCTTGAATGCGCTCTTTGGGGTCACGAGTTTTGGGAAGTTCCCTGTCGAACTCCAGAAATCCTGTGGGTTTGCCCATTGTTATATTGCTTCTTTCAGTTTTTCTTTTCTTTCAGTCATTACGCGTTTGAAATCCATCGGCATCACCTTCACAAACTGCTCGAGCGAAAGGCTCCAGTTGTCGAGTACACGCCGGGCCACCATACTGCCGGTAAATTCAAAATGATTTTCAATCAGTTCTTTCAGCAGATTGATGTCTTCATAATCTATCTCGTCAAATTCTACCAGACCCATATTGCAGTAGTCGTGGAAGCGGTTGTTGGGATCCCACACATAGGCAATGCCGCCGCTCATGCCGGCTGCAAAGTTTCGACCCGTTTCGCCGAGTACCACTACGCGGCCACCGGTCATGTATTCACAACCGTGATCGCCAACACCTTCTACCACGGCATTTACGCCTGAGTTGCGTACGCAAAAGCGCTCACCTGCCAGGCCTCGGATGTAAGCATCTCCCGAAATGCCCCCATAAAAGGCCACGTTGCCTATAATGATCTGCTCTTCGGGTACAAAGCTGGCGGTGCGGTCAGGGTACACAATCAGCCGGCCGCCGGAGAGTCCCTTGCCAAAGTAGTCGTTGGCTTCGCCCTCCAGCTCGAACTTGATGCCCGGTGCTCCAAATGCACCAAAGCTTTGTCCGGCAGAGCCGCGAAATTTCACATGAATGGTGTCTGGCGGCAGTCCCTGCTTTTTATAAATCTTCGATATTTCGTTGGAAAGTATGGTACCGACCGTGCGGTGTGTATTCAGCATATCCAACTCGCCATACACCTTTTCACCATTGTCCAGTGCCGGTTTTGCGATCTCCAGTATCTTCCAGTCGAGCGCAAACTCCAACGCATGATCTTGTGTGGTACTTTGGTAAGTGCCCACATTCTCATTTGGTTCTTCGCGGTAAAGCACCGCACTCAGGTCAAGGGTCTTCAGCTTCCAGTGGTCGAGGTTGTCGCGCACCTTCAGGTAATCTGTCCGGCCAATCATTTCATTAATTGTGCGGAAACCCAGCTCTGCCATTATTTCGCGAAGCTCTTCAGCCAAAAAGGTAAACAGATTGACCACGTACTCTGCCTTACCTGTGAAGAGTTTGCGCAACTCAGGTCGTTGAGTGGCCACGCCCACGGGGCATGTGTTCAGATGGCATTTGCGCATCATGATGCATCCTTCGGTAACGAGTGCCGCTGTGGCCACGCCCCACTCTTCAGCGCCCAACAGAGCGGCAATGGCAATATCCCGGCCTGTCTTCAACTGCCCGTCGGTCTGTACCACTATCCTGTCGCGCAGCTTATTTTTCACCAGTGTCTGGTGTGTTTCTGCAAGGCCCAGCTCCCAGGGCAGTCCGGCATGGCGAATAGAGCTGATCGGTGAAGCCCCGGTGCCTCCATCGTGCCCCGATATCATCACCACATCGGCCTTGGCCTTGGCTACGCCTGCAGCGATAGTGCCCACACCTGCCTCGGCCACAAGCTTCACATTTACACGTGCCTCACGGTTGGCATTTTTCAAGTCGTGGATGAGCTGTGCCAGGTCTTCGATGGAATAAATGTCGTGATGGGGCGGGGGTGATATAAGCCCTACGCCTGGCGTGGAGTGCCGTACGCGACCTATCCAGTCGTCTACCTTATGCCCCGGCAACTGACCGCCCTCTCCGGGCTTGGCGCCTTGTGCCATTTTTATTTGCAGCTCTTCGGCATTGGCGAGATAGTAGCTGGTGACGCCAAATCGCCCTGAGGCTACTTGTTTGATGGCAGATCGTTCCCAGTCTCCATTGGGTTTTCTTTCGTAGCGCGCTTCATCTTCGCCGCCTTCGCCGCTGTTGCTCTTGCCTCCTATACGGTTCATGGCAATGGCCAGCGTGGAGTGTGCCTCGTGCGAAATGGAGCCAAAGCTCATAGCCCCGGTGGCAAAGCGCTTAAATATTTTCTCCTTGGGCTCTACCTCTTCTATGGGTATGGGGTTGCGCCTGCTGAACTGAAACATACCACGTAGCGTAGCGGCCCGTTTTGTCTGATCGTTTACCAGCTTAGCATACTTCTTATACAGGCTGTAGTCGCCCTTTCTGGTAGAAAGCTGGAGCAGATGTATGGTTTCCGGATTGAACAGGTGAAACTCCCCGCGGCGCTTCCACTGGTATACACCGCCAGTTTCCAGGCGCAGGTTATCGACAGGTTTTTCCCTGTAGGCCACTTTATGCCGCACCAATACCTCGCGCGATATGTCGTCGAAGCTGAGACCGCCTATACGCGATACGGTGCGGAAGAAACACTTGTCGATCACCTTTTTGCTGATGCCGAGTGCTTCGAATATTTGTGCACCCTGGTATGACTGTATGGTGCTGATGCCCATTTTCGAAAATATCTTGAGCAAGCCATAGTTGATGGCGGCACTGTAGCTGTCGAATATTTCATCATTGCTCAGCGACTTCTTGAACGACCCCTGCTCTTTGAGCTGCACGAGCGATTCGAAGGTAAGATAGGGATTGATGGCGCTGGCACCATAGCCGATGAGTGTGGCGTAGTGATGCGTTTCGCGCACATCGCCGGCCTCCACTACTATACCCGACTTTACACGGAGGCCTTTGCGGATGAGGTGATGATGCACCGCCCCGGTGGCCAGCAAAGAAGGTATGGCGGCACGCTCACGGCACATTTTCCGGTCGGAAAGTATGAGTATGTTGATGCCATACCGCACAGCATTTTCTGCCTTATAGCACAGACTGTCAATGGCTTCTTCCAACGCACCTTCTCCTGCGGCTGCGTCAAATGTGATGTCAATGACCTTCGATTTGAAGAAAGGACTTTCCAGCGTTTTGAGCTTTTCCAGTTGCCTGTTTTTCAGTATTGGATGCTCCAGGTATATCTGGCGGCAGTGCTCCGGGGTTTCGTCCAGGAAATTTTTGGTGCTGCCAAAGCTGGTGAACAAAGACATGACCAACCGCTCCCGGATGGGGTCGATTGGCGGGTTGCTCACTTGTGCAAAGAGCTGCTTGAAGTAATTGGACAGGTGCTGACTCTGGTCGGAAAGAACAGCCAGCGGAATATCTGCGCCCATGGAGCCCACTGGCTCTATCTTGGAGAGCACCATCGGTTCCAGAATTACTTTCAGGTCTTCGCTGGTGAAGCCATGTGCTACCTGACGCTCTAGCAGATTGTCGCCATTGTACGAAAATTCGTAGTTCTCGGAAAGCGGCAGTTCCTGAATGGACACCTTATGTCCGTCAACCCACTCCCGATAGGGCTTTCTGTTGCAAATGTCATTTTTCAGCTCCTCATCACTAATGATGCGCCCCTGGGCCAGATCGGCGATGAACATCTTGCCGGGTTGCAGCCGCCCCTTTAGCACCACCTTCGACTGGTCTACAGGCAAGGCACCGGCCTCTGAAGCCATGATCACCTTGTCGTCGCTGGTGAGGCAGTAGCGTGAGGGGCGCAGGCCGTTGCGGTCGAGGGTGGCACCAACCACTACGCCATCGGTGAAGCAGATGGAGGCGGGGCCATCCCAGGGTTCCATGATGGAGGCGTGATATTCATAAAAAGCTTTTTTGTAGTCGGGCATCAGGCTGTTTTCCTGCCATGCCTCGGGTATTACCATCATGATGGCATGCGCGATGGACCTGCCGCCCAGCACGAGTATTTCTATCATGCTGTCCAGGTTGGCAGAGTCAGAGTGGGCGGGGTCGCATACCGGCAGCAACCTTGCTATGTCTTCCTTGCTAAAGTGTGAAGACTCCATGAGCGACTCTTTGGAGTTCATCCAGTTTACGTTGCCGCGTATGGTGTTGATCTCACCGTTGTGAGCAATGTATTTAAAGGGTTGTGCAAGCTTCCATTTCGGAAAGGTGTTGGTGGAAAATCGGGAATGTACCAAGGCCAGTGCCGATGTCAATCGGGGGTCTTGCAAGTCGGGGTAGTAAGGCTCTACCTGATCGGTGCGCAACTGACCTTTGTATACCAGGGTTTTGTATGAAAAAGAAACAAAGTAAAAATTGCCAAAATTGCCTTCTACATTGTGGCCGATGAAGTGCGTGGTATATTTTTTCAGCACATAAATTTTTCGCTCCAGCTCTTGCGGATCGGTGATGGACTTATGCCGTACGAATACCATCTCTGTCTTGGGTTCCAGCGATTTGGCAGTGGCGCCGATCGATACATTGTTGGTGGGCACTTCGCGATAGCCCAACAGCTCAAAGCCCATTTCGTCGATGTGCTTATTCAGGATAAACCGGCACTCTTCGCGCACTGCGGCGTCGGCCGGAAAAAAGATCATCCCTACAGCGTACTTACCGAACTCAGGTAGATTGATGCTTTGTTTTGAGCATTCTTCTTTTAAAAAATCATGTGGCATTTGAATGAGTATACCGGCGCCATCGCCTGTTTCGGGCTCACAACCACAGCCTCCCCGGTGCTCCATGTTGATGAGCATCTTCATCGCATCCTCGATCACATCATGCGATTTGTTACCCTTTAGGTTGGCCACGAAACCAATACCACAAGCGTCGTGCTCCATGCTCGGGACGTACATTCCCTGGTTCATTTTTTCCTCCATGCTCTAAATTTAGGATATTCTGTAATTTGCTCTAAAGAGCTATGATCATTTTATACAATATCGCAACAGCCATATTATCTATTCCTACCCGCTGCTCGTGCTTCATTGCCTGCCCCATAGATAAGGCTGCGCCAGAAGATTTTTTTGAGCCTGTAAAGCTACAAAAAAATTGAATAATTTTAAAGATGTCGTAACGATCGAGGCTATTTATTGGCGCGGTATTGGTCGAAAGCGTACCATCGTTGGCTGCCTTGAGGCAAAAGGAGGTTTTTGTTAAGAATTTGATGTTTTTGGTTGAGGTAAACGGGTATGCCTGCTGTAAGTCTAAACGGAAGTATGGTGAAACAGCTGAAAGCTGAAAGTTGAATGACCATGCCTAAATGAGGTTGACCGTTTTGCAATAAGGTTATCAGGCAATGATCCGCCAGAGGTTCTTCACCTTGCCAGCAACAAATTCCAGGTCAGACGATAGTAGTACCGGGTTAAAAACAAAAGCCAACCTCATTCCATGGTCTGTGACCTTTAGATTTACAAAAGATAAATTTTCAAAGATT
>CAZQVB010000070.1:0-10032 GCA_964596645.1 uncultured Roseivirgaceae bacterium | reverse complement strand
CGGGCAGCTCAGGGGTTTGCACCCGTTCTTTGTTGATGTGTACATAGTCGCTGAGCGCTTTCGGGTGTTTCTGATCCATCACCGATTTGCCCAGAATAGCGGCTCCAAAAGCGGTGGCTTCGCGGAGGTTGGTAATGGCAAATTGCGATTTTGGATAAAAAGCAGCCAAAATCGCATTGTAAGCGTCATTGTTGGAAAACCCTCCTTCTGTAAACACAGGCAACCCGTCTTGCATGTCGGTGCGATCGAGGGACACCTTGGTCTGGATAGCCAGTGATAGATTCAGCACGGCCAACAGCATGTCGGGCTCACTAAAGAACGCGGGACAGTTGCCCGCCTCCAAATCCTGTAAATAGTACGTCTGGCTGCTTTCTATCAACCTTGCTTCAGAATCGGGAAACTGGCCTATACCCTTCACCACACCTGGCATAATAAAGAGTTCCTTTTGCTGCACTATACGCGCATACAACGCCTGATCGAAATGGGGAAAGTCAAGGTTGCCAGATTTGCCCCGAAGCAGGTTGGCATAATATTCATACTCCATTCCGCCCAGGAAAATGGCTGTCTTCAGCGGCTTGCCAAAGGCATTGAGGTTGTAAAACACCCCCTTACCCATCTCCTCTTCGGCAAACTTCACCGCATTGCGCTCATGCATAGCTACACACCATGTGCCGGTGGAGTTCAACACGAATTCTTCATTCATGGCAATAAGGTAGGGCAGCATGGAAGAGTTGGAGTCGTGTATGCCCACAGTCACTTTCACGTCTTCGCTCAGGCCCAGCCCGGCCGCCAGTTCTGGCTTTACGGTGCCGAGCACATCCCAGGGCTGCATCATTACTTTTGGCAGCAAATGGCGAATGCCAAGGCTATCGGCTACGCCAGACCAGCGATTATTTTCGAAATCCCACAGGTATGTATGGTTCCCGGAGTATGTGGGATCGGCCGCTACACAGCCGGTGAGCAGGTGGCCAAAGTACTGAGGGTAATTTAGAATATGCCGCACCTTTTGGAAATCATCAGGGTGCTGCTGCTGCATGAAGAAAACACCTTTCGCCAGGTTGATCAATAAATTGAAATCGGGCGTGGCGGTAGATTGCTGCAATGCAATGCGATCGCCGCATTTTTTATAAAATTCGCGGTGGAATTCATCGCCGGGATCGGTGGTGTAGCTGATCTCCGGTATGGCAATCTTACCCTGCGCGTCGAGCGCTACAAAGGAGGCCCCGTGTGCCGATACAGAGATCACACGAATGTGATAATGCCTGGCCGCCTCTTTCAACACCTCTAAAAACCAAAAGCCTATGCCCTCTACATCGTCGCGCCGGATATCGCCTTCTGCAAATTCTTCAAACTTTTTATATTGTTGATGAACCAGTTGCAAATCCTGATCATAGATCAAGAGCTTTTTGTTCGTTTTGCCAATATCGAGTACAGCAATATGGTACGATTTCATAAGCAAGGTGCGTATCAGGTTTTACATAAAAAAGCAGGGCTAACGAGTCGATGCGTGCTTTGCCTTTTGCCAATGCCGCCTGTGACCGACGCACAGAACAGGTTTTGTACCTCTGGCCCTGATGAATTTAATATTTCTTCTATTGTATTACTTCAAGCCAAATCGCTCTGCATTTTCGAGCAGGTAGGCCTCGGCTTCTACAGACCATAGCCCGCCATTTCTCTTGCAGATGGCATCCAGCTCGTCATAAATAGCATTCTCGTTGGCCATTTTTGCAAAGTCTTCAATGGCCACCAGGGGCATATTCAGATGGGTATAGATCAGCTTTTTGCTGCCCGGCACATTGGGCAGGTTCAGCGTAGTGTCTGGCACTGCATTGAGGCCTCCAATATGGGTCACCAGTATTTCCGGCTTTATGCGTCCTTCGGCCATCATGCCGAGCGATTCTACCATGTCGTCGGTATTGCCGCCACTGGTGCCCACTACGTGTGTGAACTGATAGTGGGCATTGTAAAAATTGAACTCTGCCTTGAAATTTGGGTCAGACGGGCCGGCAAAAAAGTTCAGACAACCATCATAACCCAGAATGGCATCGGCCTGCTCAATCACCTGCTTTACGGGTGCGAAAACGAGCACATCATCATAGCCCTTGTCGCCGGTAAGTTGGCGCATGGCTTGTACGGGGTCGGCTGCTTCGCTGGTATTGATGTAGTGCAGTTCCACGCCATTTTCTTTGGCATCTTCCACCGTGAGTATGTTGGCTGCTCTGTCCAGCCGATCCTGACTGATGTCTGTCACCACCAGCAGTGATGGTTTGCGATCGCAATGCAAAATGTAATCGATGGCTGCCAGGCCCATAGGTCCGGCGGCGGCGAGCATGGCCATGTTGCCTCCTTCTACTATGCCCATCTCGTGCACGTATGAGCCATATTTGGTGTGGTAGTGGGCATGAAATGTACCGGCCACACAGGAATAGGGCTCAGAGAGTGAGGCGGGAAAGTAGCCTTCTCCGGTGTATTGCAGCAGACAGTTCATCTCCATCACTTCGTTGGGAATGACGATATATGTGGCATCGCCGCCAATGTACTGGTAAGAATAACCGGGAGCATCCAGGCTGCCTTTGTAGTTGAGCGCGGGCTGTATGGAAAACTTGCTGCCTGGCGTGAACTTGTGCTGCCACTTCTTACCTACCTCCAGTATTTCGCCGGCAAATTCATGGCCGATCAATACCGGGTTTTCGGCCACATCATTGGGCACACGCTTGTGGTCTGCACCCTGCTTGGCTGCTTTGTAAGACGACATGCACAGGCTGTCGCTCACCACCCGGGCCAGTATCTCGTCATCCTTAATGGCGGGCAGCTCAAACTCTTCCAATCTTAAGTCACCCTTTCCGTATAATCTTACCGCTTTGGTTTTCATTGCTTCAGTTTATGTTATATGTGATCTCAGACGACCCGTCCGATATCAACGAAATTTATTGTCAAAAATCAACCCCTCCCCTATCTCCATTCACATTCACTCTTCACCAATCACTCTTCTCACTTCACCATTCACTCTTCACCATTCACTCTTCACTAATTCAGCATCACCTGTCCACCGGCCACCGGTACTGCCTGCCCGGTTTCGTAGTGTTGATGTATGATGTACACTATGGCCTTCACCACGTCGGATGGCCGGCAGCCGCGGCCCATGGGCACTTTGCTTTCGTAAAATTTCTTTACATCTTCTACACATGCCGCACCCGGCACTTTCCTGGCCTGGAGATATTGCATGAACAGTCCACGCTCAGGATCGGACCACAAAGGACCTTCAAAGAAATTGCCCGGACATACCGCATTTACTTTGATATGATGGCCAACAAGCTCCAGGGCAAACGACTGAGTGAGGCCGATGCCGCCGAATTTGCCTCCGGCATAGGCAAAGTTCTTATTGCTGCCTTCCAGCCCCGACTTGCTGTTCACCTGCACGATATCCATATAGAGCTCGTCGTTGTACTGGTGCTGAAGCTTCATGACCATGCTGCTGTATTTGGCGCAGAGGTAGTATCCTTTGTAGTTTACCTGCGTCACTATGTCGAAGTCGGCCTCCTGCAATTCGGTGAGCGCCCCAGCGCGCAACACGCCGGCATTGCTCACCAACAGGTCGAGCCCTCCGAAACGCTTGACGGTTTCCAGCATCAGCTTTTCCAGGTCGGAGGCTACCGTTACGTTGGTAGGCACAAAAAGTACGTTGTCGCCATATTGGTTCGCTAAAGTCCGCCCGGTCTCCTCTCCTACCTCAGCATTCACGTCGGCTATCACCACCTGGGCACCTTCGCCCAAAAGCCCTTCGGCTATGCCTTTGCCAAATCCCTGACTACCCCCGGTTACTATGGCAATTTTATTCACACATTGCCTGCTGCTGGTTTTTGCCAACAATCCCTTGCGATAGGCTTCTACCTCCCACGATTCTATAAAATCAACATCCTCTTGGCTCATATGCTGCACACCACCAAGCGCATCGGCCAGCCAGGCTATTTTCATCACATCTTCAAAGATGTCCAATGCTACCTCTACCGCTTTGGTGCTGTTTTCTACCGCCACCATTCCCAGTCCTTCCAGCAGGATAATTTTTGGGTCGTAGCCGTGCTGCTTTTTATACTCCAGCAGTTGCTCAGTGAATAGCTTCAGCGTGCTTTCTGTATTTCCGCCGCCCTGCACATACAGTGGCTGCGGATTGCAATACACGATGCCGTCGGGCGTAAATGGCCGGGCGACATGAGGATAGTGCTCAGGCTGGGTAAAGTGCCGGATCAGGGCATTATTTCTTATTCGTGCCACTTTCAGCGCTTGTGTGGACAGGGCGGCACGTATGGCAGGCAGAATGTGCAGCACCTGTTCGCCCACCTCCACAAGTTCTTCCGGAACAGGCTTAGCCGCTTTGTTTTGTATTTTCTGAAGCACGTCGGAATAAATGGCTTCAATCTCCCGCACTGACTCTCCACCCACGAAAATGCCGTGATTTTCTAAAAAATAGACTTTAGGAAAGTAGCCGTTTTGTTCTTTAAAGGCTGCATTTCTACGCTCCACCTCTTTGTACAAAATATAGCCGGGGGTGATGTAGGGCAGAAAGACCACATCGCTGCCAAATAGCTCTTGAACGACCTGCCCGGCATTGCGGCTGCACATCAGCCCATTGACAATGGTGGGGTGCATGTGCACTACATATGGGTATGGAATGGCATCGTGCACAGAAGCTTCAACAGAAGGCCGCTGGTTGAGCTCAGGGTAAAGCCTCGCTTTCAGCAGGTCTGACTTTACCTGCTGCTCGCGCTCTTGTGGCCTGTCGCTATATCGGGCGGCAGACAGTCTGCGCAGCATTTGCCTGTCCAGGGCCACAAAGCCGCTTTCATTGATGGATCCCAGGGCATATCCACTGGCTTTCACATACATCACATCATCATCTTTTACAGAGGTATTGCCACCACCTGCTATGGTCATCCATTTGTCGCTGCCCATAGCGCGGGAGATTTCGATGATGTTTTTTAATCCTTCTTCCATTTCAATGATTTGGTATGCGAAACAGATGGCCGGTATGTTTTGCCGGGGAATCTGCTGACTAATTTTTAATATCTCTGGGCCGTAGCCGGTATGACTATCGTCTGACCTGGACTGTTTACTGTTGCCGGTTTGACTATCGTCCGACCTGGATTATTCGTTTGCCACTCCGACTATCGTATGCCCTGGACTGTTTACTGTTGCCGGTCTGACTATCGTCTGAACTGGATTATTCGTTTGCCACTCCGACTATCGGATGCCCTGGACTGTTGGCATTTGCCGGTCTGACTATCGTCTGACCTGGACTCTTTCTTGTTGCCGGTCTGACTATCGTCCGACCTGGATTATTGGTATTTGCCGGTCTGACTATCGTTCGACCTGGATTGTGATTTTTCATCAATCCCTCCTTCTAAACCAACTCAATACGGCCTGGCCTAATTGATGAAAGTCCGCCAGCTCCGATGTTTTGGCTCTTCCGTTTTCGTCCATGTACCCATCTGCACCCTGGGCGCGCAGGTACTGATGCGCAGCCAGTACGCAGGTGCCCTGGTAGTTGATCTCCTTCAGCCGGTCGTTGAGCGGCTTTCTGTCGCGGGTATCTACCAGCAGTGGTATCATATCGGGCGTGTTGTGCTCTGTTCCAAAGGTGATCACGTAGTTGCGATCAGAGAAAAACTGCACAAAATCCATCAATACCTGGGCATCGTTTCTTCCGGGTATCAGCTCTATGCTGGGCACGCCCAGTTCTTGAAGGCGATTGTGCAGCGCCTCGTAGTTTTGCTCGAATTCAGTCTTGGCCCCGTTGGCATCATCGAGCAGCACAGGATAGCAGGGAATGCCGCCGAGCGAAAGTATGATCTCTATGATCTGTGATACAGCCAGGAAGGCATTCGGGTTTTCTTCCACAAATGCTGCCCCACCCTTCTTGAGCAGACGGCTTCGGATTTCGTTCTCCGTATCAGAAAACTGCTTTAAATCCGCGGCAACAGGCTTTCCGTCGTACAACTGCTGCAGAAAACCGGCCCGGGCTGCATCATCAGAGAAATGCGCATAAATTTTTTGGCGCAGGGCCTTGGCGATGTGCCGCTCGCGCACCAGGTCTTCCGCCAGTTCGCTTTTCACCTCCTCGAAGGTGAGTGTGAAGGGTGCCCCTTTTTCCTTCAGCAGCGCGGCCGTTTTTTCTACCATTTCCCTGGTTTGGCGGTTGCTCTCCTCTTTTACATCCCGCAGTTGGCGCTCCGTCTGCAGGCTGGTACGGGAAGGGAAGTCGAGGCCCTTGCCACTAAAATATGTGCGCCCGGGATTACTGGGATCGTTCACACGCATGCCGTTTTCCTGCTCCTGCAGCAGCAGACCCATAAACTCAATGTTGAACAGCGGAAAAACCCCGGCCTTTACTGCATGCTCATGAAATGCCGCATGTCCGTCGGTCACTATAAAGTCGTTGATACCCAGGGCACCAATGCCCTGCTGCCTGGCCAGATCGAAGATCTGGGGGATGCTGTCGAAGGCACTGAATGAGTACGGGGTATGTATGTGGCCGTTGATATCGAACACATGTTGCCCGGCATACTGGCTCAGCAATTCGTCTTTGGGTGGAAATGATTTAAGGAAGTTCTGCATATCGTAGTTTGTGTTTGGCCTGTGGCCGTTGGTCACCAAATATTGAGCAGGTGGCCAGCGGCCATACCAGAGGTGGCTATATGCCTTTCTTCGCCAGTCTCAATTGCTCCTTTGTGGTGTAGTTTTGCACGGGAGTGTGACCTTTCAGCGGCAATATTTTTTCGTTTATCGCATCTAGTATCCACTCTTTTTGCGGAAAGAAATATTTTTCCAGCTCGTATGCCGGCGTTATCCAGTTGCGCGAGCCGACCACTACCGGCGGGGCATCGAGATAGTTGAAGGCCATTTCCGTAACCGATTGTGCCATTTCGTTGAGCACAGAGCCACGCTCGCAGGCGTCGCTGGCCAGCACTATCCTGCCTGTTTTCTTCACAGACTCTATCACAGGTTCGTAGTTGAAGGGCACAATGCTGCGTGCATCGATCACCTCGGCTGTCAGCCCATATTTTTCCTGCAACACGTCGGCTGCCTCCAGTGCGGTGTACAGCGTGGAACCGATCGTGAGAATGGTGACATCTTCACCTTTTCGTTTTATGTCGGGCTCACCGAGTGGTATTTCATAATACTCCTCCGGCACGCCGTCTTCATGAAAGAGCTCGGCAATATCGTATATACGCTGGCTTTCGAACACCACCACAGGGTCGGTACCTTGCAGCGCGGAGTTGAGCAAGCCTTTGGCATCGTATGGTGTAGTGGGGAAGATCACCTTAAGGCCGGGAATATGGGCCACCAGCGATGACCAATCTTGCGAATGCTGTGCACCGTACTTGGAGCCTACCGACACGCGCAGCACTACCGGCATGCGAATAAGCCCGCCACTCATGGCCTGCCACTTGGCCATCTGGTTGAAGACCTCGTCGCCACAGCGGCCCAGGAAGTCGCAATACATAATCTCCGGAATGGCCCTGCCGCCACACATGCCGTAGCCTACCGCCACACCCACTATGGCTCCTTCGGAAATGGGCGAGTTAAACAGGCGGTGGTAAGGCAAGGCTTCGGTGAGTCCGCGATATACGGCGAAGGCACCACCCCAATCGCGGTTTTCTTCCCCAAAGGCCACGGTAGTGGGGTCTTTGTAAAACCGGTCGGCAATGGCCTCAAATAAGCCGTCGCGCAGTTGATAGGCCTTTATCTTCGATACGGGTTTGCCATCTTTCAATCCAAAGCGCTCTTTTTTGGCAATTTGCTGCACCCTGGGGTTTTCTGCCAAAGGCATGAGCACTTCCGGTTCCCGGTCGTCGAGTTTGTCTACCGAATCATTGGAGAACATATAGCGGCCTATAATGTCGGGGTCGCTGTCCAGGTTCATCCTGGGTGATATCTCATCGTCGCCGGCCAGCTTCAGGGCTTTCTCAATTCGGCCTACTACGCCTTGTTGAATATCTTCCAGCTCGGCTTCGGTGCATATGCCCGACTGCACCAGCGATTTGCCGTAGTCAATTATGCTGTCTACATTTTGCCAGGCTTCTATTTCTTCTTTGGTGCGGTAGCTGCTGGCATCGGAGGGTGAGTGCCCGCTGAAGCGATAGGTGAGCGTATCGAGTAGTACCGGCCCTTTATTTTCTTTTAGCACGGCCATCTTGCGGCGATAGGCATCGATCACGGCCAGCGGATTGTAGCCGTCTATGCGCTCGGCATGCATCTGGTATGGCGCAAATGCTGCACCCACTCTGGCGAGCATATCGTAGCCCATCGTTTCGCCTCGCGTTTGGCCGCCCATACCGTATTGGTTATTCACAAAATTGAATATCAGCGGCAATCCGCCTTTGAATTCCCCTTCCCACAGCAGGCGAAACTGATCCATGCTGGCAAAGCACATGCCCTCCCACACCGGTCCGCAACCCATGGAAGCATCGCCTATGTTGGCGATTACTATGCCCGGTTTTTTGTTCACCTTCTTATATAAGGCTGCTCCTACGGCTATGTCTCCGGAGCCGCCCACTATGGCATTGTTGGGATATACACCAAATGGTGTAAAAAAGGCGTGCATAGATCCGCCGAGCCCTCTGTTAAAGCCGTTTTCTTTAGCAAAAATTTCGGCCAATGTGCCATACAGCAAAAAGTCGATCGCCAGATCGCGCACGTTGCCTTTGTGTTCTTTCTCTACGGGCTTCAGCACGGCACCATCCCAGTAGCCTTTCATCACGTTCATCAACTGGTCGTCGTCCCACTTCTCTATGGCCGAAAGACCTTTGGCCAGTATTTCTCCATGGCTGCGGTGCGAACCCAAAATATAGTCCTGCTCATTGAGCAAAAAAGCCATGCCCACAGCCGAAGCTTCCTGACCTATGGAAAGGTGCGCCGGACCAGGGTGGTTGTAGGCTATACCGTTGTATTCGTTGCTGATCTTGATCTGGTTGAGCATGTTTTCAAACTCACGGATCACGACCATGTCGCGGTATATGCGTATGAATTCGTCTTTGGAATAGTTGATCTTTTCGTCTTCCAAAGACTTGTTGTATTGATTTACGGGTATGGCATCAAAAGATATTTCTGACGGTTGACGCTCTTTAGCCGGGTCTATAAATCCTATTTTCGGCATGGTGTATATAGATTATATGTTTAAATGCTCAGTGAAAGTTCTTCAATTTCCTTGGTCAACGTCTGCAAAAATGCCGCTGCCGGGGCTCCGTCTACAGCGCGGTGATCGAAGGTGAGGGATAAGCCTATTCGCGGTACAAAGCCAAATACTCCATCGCCCAGATCGGCCGGTTGCGGAGCAATGGTGTTGATGCCCAATATGCCCGTTTGAGGCGGATTGAGAACGGGCGTAAACATTTCGATGCCATAGGCGCCCAGGTTGGTGAGTGTGAACGTAGCCCCCTTCATCAGCTCCGGATCTATGCTTCCCGACTGACAGGCCGTGGCCAGTTCCTTTACGGTAGCCGAAAGCCCTTCGATGGTAAGGCGGTTGGCATTTTTGACGGTGGGCACCATCAGCCCACGGGGTGTGTCTACAGCAAACCCCAGGTGCACATTGCTAAATCGCCGCATGCTGTCGCCCATGAAGTGGGCGTTGAGGTCCGGATGTTGTAATAAAGCACGCACGGCAGCATAGCTCACCATATCATTGATCGTAATATTGTAGCCATACCCTTCTTTCTGCTTCGCTTTCAGCTGCTTACGATGGGCGAGCATAGCGCGCGCATCGGCACTGGTATGCAAGGTAAGCTGGGCCGTATTGGCCAGCGACTCATACATATTTTGCGCTATGAGCTTGCGGATATTAGAAATCTTCTTGTCTTCAAAATCATCCGCCAAGGTTATTGACGGCATTTGTTTCACGTCGGCAGCGAGCACTTTTCCACCCGCACCACTACCTTTTTCAGGGAGGGACACCTTGTCGGTGGAGGCTATGGCTCTGGCCAAAGGTGTAGATTTGGGTTTATTTTTCAGTGCCTGCCGTATGTCTTGTTCTAT
>CAZQVB010000069.1:0-10630 GCA_964596645.1 uncultured Roseivirgaceae bacterium | reverse complement strand
GTGGAAGACAAGGTGGGCAAAGTCACCTTTGCCAAGGCCTTTCGAGTGAGCAACATGTACCCCGACGGCATCGGCAACCTCTCGCCGGTGAAGCCACCACAGGATTTCGACTGGGATATGTGGCTCGGCCCACGTGCATACCGCGAATATCAATACAATATAGCGCCGTACTTTTTCCGCTGGTGGAAGGAATACTCCTCGCAGATGGGCAACTGGGGCGTGCACTACATGGACGCCATTCGCTGGATGGTGGGCGAAACGGCTCCCGTGGCCATCACTGCCACCGGAGGCAAATATGTGCTCACCGACGACCGGAATATACCCGACACCATGGAGGTTTTCTTTGAATTTGCCTCGGGCCGGGTGGTACAGTTTGGCATTCATGAGGCCGGCACCATTCCGGGTATAGAGCCGGGTGAAATCTTACTCTCCGGTACGAAAGGAAATATTGCCATTGACCAAAACAGCTACCATGTGACGCCGGCAAGACCTGGCCAGTTTCAGGATTGGAAGCAGCTCACAGAGGCAGAAGATTACAGCCTGAAATCCGACACCCAGTACGGCGACCTTGGCATCAGCGAAAACTCAACCGGCAGGCTTATCCGCAACTTTCTCGACTGCGTTCGCACCCGCGAAACACCCTGGTGTACGCTGGAAGAAGGCCACCGCTCTACCTCTTTTGCCCACTTGGCCAACATTGCCTTAGAAACCGGCCAGCGCATTGAGTGGGATGCTGAGAAAGAGGAGATCACCAACCACAAAGCGGCCAACGACCTGCTCATGTACGAATATCGCTCACCCTGGAAACTGTCCTAAATATGCTGTCGCGACGAAAATTTATTCAACACTCAGGAGCTGCCGCACTGGCAGCCCCGCTACTCATGAACCACGCTCTGGCAGGTACCGCGCCCAAAATGGCCAAAAATCCTATCTGCATATTTTCCAAACACCTGCAATGGCTGGACTTTGAAGATCTGGGTAAATATGTGAGCGATATAGGCATAGCCGGTGTAGACCTGACCGTAAGAAAAGGTGGACACATAGAGCCGGAAAATGCCCCACAGCAACTGCCAGACGCCCTGGATAAAATTCGTAAATCGGGAACGGTGGTGCCGATGATCGCCACCAACATCAACAGCGCAGACGACCCGCTGACAGAGCCCTTGCTGAAAGCAGCCGGAGCCAACGAGGTGAAGTATTATCGCATGGCCTACTACAAGTACGACGACAAGCTTGGCGTGGAAGAAAACCTGCTTGCCCTGCGCCCGGTGGCCGCCCGGTTGGCTGATATGAATGCTAAATACGGCATACACGGCGCCTATCAAAACCACAGCGGCACGCGCGTGGGCGCATCGGTTTGGGATATTTGGTATGTGATCAAAGACCTGGACCCGCGGTGGCTCGGTGTGCAGTTCGACATACGGCATGCTGTGGTGGAGGGTGGTGAATCATGGGTGAACGACTTCGCCCTGATCAAAGATTTTGTGCGCTGCAGCGTGGCCAAAGATTTCTACTGGAAAAAGACAGAAAGCGGCTGGAAAATCAACAACGTACCCATGGGCGAAGGCATGGTGGATTTTGTGAAGTATTATAAAATGTACAAAGACTTTGGTCTGGATGGGCCCATATCGCTGCATATAGAATACGACATTTTTGACCAGCCGGAAGAAACGCTGAGTAAGCAGGAAAAAATGAAGTTTGCCCGCCAGGTGTTGGCGAAAGATATACAGCATCTGAAAGACGCACTGGCCAAGGCCGGATTGGAATAAAACAATGACTATGATCGATTCGAGAAGAAGATTTTTACGAAACAGCAGCCTGGCCGCCGGTGCCGCATTGCTGGTGCCGGGTGCCGCCTATCAGGCACTGGGCAACGGTGGTGCCCTGCCGATGAAAAAATCACCCATAACCATCGATGGCGTAGGCTCCAATTTCGAACGCGAATCCCTGGTAAGGCCGTTTGGCTTTAAGGGAGGCTACATGTCGGAGATATGGCAATCCGTAGCCTATCTCCGATCGGACGCCGGCCACGAAGGCGTCGGCCTGTGCACACAAAATGTGCTTTGGAGCGATGCGGAAGTTTTTGCCAACCACTCAGAGAGTGGTGGCAATGCCCTGATGTATGCCATCAGCGAGCGGGCGGTGCAGATGTTGAAGGGACAGAAGTTCCAAACACCCATCGAAGCACAGGAGGCCATACTCGATGAAATATATCAGTACGCGGCCAAAATCACGAACAACCCCGATCTTCGTATGACTTTCGCCCTCAATGCACTGGTGGGCCTTGACAATGCACTGTGGATGCTGTACGCCAACACTCACGGCATACAGGATTTCGATGCGCTCATTCCCGAAGCGTATAGGCCTGCGCTGTCGCACCACCATGAAAAAGTGGCGAGCATACCGCTCATGGCGTACAACATACCCATATCGGAAATTGAAGAGGCCGTGGCCGATGGCTACTTCTTCATGAAAATAAAAATAGGCCAGCCGGGCACGCAAAGCGAAATGCTGGAAAAAGACATGGCGCGGCTCACTGCTATACACCGGGCGATAGGCGACAAGCGCACCAAACACACCGCCAACGGCAGGCTGCCCTACTACTTCGACGCCAACGGCCGCTATGAGAAAAAGGAAACGCTGATGCGCCTGCTGGACCACGCCAAGAAAATAGGTGCATATGATCAGATACAGGTGATAGAAGAGCCCTTTCCCGAACATGCCGACATCGACGTACACGACATACCCATGCGGCTGGCTGCCGACGAAAGTGCCCATACCGATAAAGACGCCAAAGAGCGTATTGAAATGGGCTATAAAGCCATTGCGCTGAAAGCCATTGCCAAAACTATGAGCATGACCATGAAAATTGCCCAGTTAGCGCATGAGCGTGATGTGCCCTGCTTCTGCGCCGATCTCACCGTGAATCCTGTGCTGGTGGAGTGGAACAAAGCGGTGGCTGCGCGCCTGGCGCCGTTCCCCGGTTTGGGAATGGGTCTGCTGGAAACCAACGGCCATCAGAACTACGAAAACTGGGAGCAAATGCGCGCATACCTGCCCTACCCCGATGCCGAATGGTCTAAAACCAAGGATGGCATTTTTGAGCTGGGCGAAGATTACTACGAAAAGGATGGCGGCATCTTAACAATGCCCGCCCACTACCCCGATCTGGTGAAGCGCATGTGAGGCACGCTTATTTTTTGTTTGTGGAAGCTTGCCGGGAATGCGTCCGATGTTAAGCGCAATGCAGACTTTACCTTCAGCCGTCAGTACACGCCAGGCTGAGTGATCTGCCGGCCACGGGTATAGGCTGCCGGTGAGAGGGTAGTGGGACTGGCTTCTATGGTGTATGCCCGACATAACTTTACGGTCTGGCTATGGTCTGATCTGGAATTTATACAGACTGATATCGTCCGATCTTGAATCTCTTTCTCATTTCCAAAGCGAAAACCCCCCATCAATCACGATGTTCTGGGCGGTAACGTGGTCGGATGCCGGTGATGCGAGAAACAGCGCCAGCCCTTTGATGTCGCTGCCCATTTGCCCCCATCGGCCATTCATACTGGCATCGGCGAGCTCATGCACAAAAGTATCGGGCAGGTTGCCGGGTTTTTCGAATCCCCCGGGCGATATGGCATTTACGCATATACCCATGGGTGTGAGCAGGCCTGCCAGGTCGCGGGTAAGGCCGATCACACCGGCCTTGGCTGCCGCATAGTCTACGGGCTGGCCCTTCATGCCGCTGCGCTCATACATGCGGCGGTCGCGGCCTATGAGCCCGGCAATGGAGGCAATATTGATGATTTTTCCACTGCCCTGCCTGGCCATAAAAGGCGCCACGGCTTTGCAGCAGAAGATGACACCGGTCAGGTTGGTCTCTACCATCGTCACAATATCTTCCGGCGAACGCTCGAACAGATGCCCCGGACTGTTGCCCACACCACCTCCTGCGTTGTTGACAAGAATGTCGACTTTTCCCCGCCAGTCTATTACTTTTTCCACCATACGCTCCACCGATACGTACTTGCGCTGATCCATGGTGATACCGAGGGTAGGCACCTCATATTTCTTTGCCAGGTCGCCAACGGTTTGTTGTGCTTTTGCTTCATCGCGCGAGGTGACGACCACGGCGGCTCCGGCTTCGGCCAATGCTTCGGCAATATCCAGCCCAAGCCAACTGCCGGCACCGGTCACTATGGCTACACGGCCGGATAGGTCAAAGTTTGTTGGTATGCTCATGATACTTAGGATTGATAGTAGCGTATGGTTTTTTGTAAGGCTTCAACCTGCGCCACCGCCTTGGTAAAGGTTTGAGAGCCTGTTTTAAAAAGACACATCCCCGTCCGGAATTCTTCCAGTACAGGGCAGTCGCCCGCCTGATAAGACTTTGTGGTGCCCCGGTATCGTGGATCATAATTGGGCGCGCGGTGCTTGTCTCCATAAAAGGCCAGGTGGCGAAAGACCGGCTCCAGATGCACCGGTGTGTAGCAACCGTAAAGTCCGTCGCCGCCCATCTTAATGTATTTGCTGCGGAAGTCGCGCCAGTCTATACCCGATTCTTTCTGATCGAGCCATACAGGAAAGCACCAGTACACGTGCTCGAGACCTTCGGGAATAAACGGTGGCACCAACCAGTCGCATTTCTCTTCTTCAATGACAGCGGCATACATGGCGGCAATGCTTTGGCGGGCCTGTACCAACAGGGGAAGCCTGCCGAGCTGACCCAGCCCCAGGGCAGCCTGAGGGGCCGACATGCGGAAGTTGTACCCGAGGCTGTCGTGGCGCTCAAATCGCCAATCCTGCCGCTCATCGCGAGGTATCATGGTGGAGCCGGGTTTGGCGCCGAGGGTGCGATAGCCCTGTACAGCCGCTTTGCGTATGCGCACGGCATACGCCTCGTCATTGGTTATGACCATACCGCCGTCGCCGCCGGTGGTCATGTGCTTGGAGCCCTGAAAGCTAAAACTGGCCGCATGGCCCAGGGTGCCTACCAGCTTTCCCTTGAATTTCCCCAGAAACGTCTGCGCATCGTCTTCGATTACGGTAAGGCTGTGCTGCCGGGCCAGGGCAAGCAACGCGTCGAAATCGGGCGACAGGCCGTAAATGGAAACAGGAATGATGGCTTTGGTAAATTCCGTCACCTTGCGCTGAGCATCAGCCGGATCCATACAATAGGTGCGCGGATCGCTATCGACAAATACAGGCACTGCCCCCACCTGCACCACCACAAAGGCGGTGGCCGCCATGGTGAGTGCCGGCACCAGCACCTCATCGCCGGGCCCTACACCGGCAGCCAACAAACACGCCACCATGGTGCCCGATCCGGAATTCATGGATATGGCGTATTTTGACTCAAACTTTTCCGCAAAGGCAGACTCAAACCTGGCCAGCATGTGTGCCGATTCTTTATTGCCAAATCCGTCTGTCAGTACTTCTTCCATATAGGCGCGGTCGGCCTCACCTACCCTGTTTTTGGGCAATTGATTGAATATGGCGCGCGCTGTGGCTTGTTGTTGCTGCATCATATGTGTATTTTATGTAGCAAATATATTTTATTATTTGTCATATTAAATGTTTTATATGGTGTTTTACTTAAAATGGTTAATTTGCTGAGGCAAACCATCACCTATGCGTACACACTCGTCTGACACGGCCGAACGCCTGCGCCGGTACATAGATGATCAAGGTCTAAAGGCCGGTGACCTGCTGCCAACACAGCAGGCATTGTGCGGTGAGCTTAATATTTCCATACGCCGCCTGCGCGAGGGCATCAATCTGTTGCAGGAACAGGGCCTGTTGGAGAGCCGAAAAAAAGGCGGAACCATCGTCAGGGATCCCGATTTGGCCTATCTGTTTAAGAATATTGCTAGCCATCTCGAGCACACGGGCTATAGCGAGCATGATCTGATCTGCGCCCGGGCAGTGATTGAAAGTGCCGCCGTGCGCATCGCTGCACATCGCCGAAAGGCAAAAGATCTTTTGAAAATTTTGAGTACTATAGAAGATATGGAACAAAGCCATGCCAAGGGCACCCCAGACGAAACGAACGACATGGAGTTTCACCTGGCGCTGCTCAAGGCAACCCAAAATCCTGTATTGGAAGTTTTTGGCACGTTGATCGTCAATGTCTTCTTCCCCAAAATAAGGGCAGGCTTCATGGCGCCCGAGCAAACACGGCTTCTCACCCTTTCAGAACACCGCAGCATATACCAGGCGGTACACGATCAGGATGCCGAGGCAGCTTCCAAGGCTATTTATGATCACATAACGGCGCCCTTGCGCGGAAGAAAAATACGCGAAGATGGATCATAAAACTGCCGATACCCTGCGAGTTGGCGTGCATTGACAGAGATTACTAAATAAAAATTATTCAATAAACAGGAAATGAAATGAAGAAACTAGAATTGAAATTAAAAGCACTTCTCAAGCCATTCGCTGTTGGATTGCTTGCTATTGCAATAGCAAGCTGCAATCTAAATTCTAATAAAAATGAAATCAGTTCAACCGCTGAGTTTAAAGGAAAAATTGCGCTCGATGTACGAGATTCAGAACCAGACTGGTCAGCTTACACCGCAAAATCTGCACCTGATGGTGCTCCGAATATTCTTTTTATTCTTTACGATGATACGGGCTTAGGGGCCTGGTCACCCTATGGTGGTGCCATTAACATGCCCACCATGGACAAGCTGGCTGCCAATGGCCTCACCTATACTCAATGGCATACGACGGCCTTGTGTTCACCTACACGCTCTACCATACTTACGGGAAGAAACCACCATTTAAATGGAATGGCAGCCATCACAGAAGTTGCAGATGGATATCCTGGGGCTAACGGTCGCATTGGGCCCGAAGTCACACCATTTGCAAAAATACTTCAAGACAATGGGTATAGTACCTTTTGGATAGGTAAAAATCATAACGTGCCAGAACAAGATGTAGCCTCAGGAGAAAGTAAAAAACAGTGGCCGCTTCAAATGGGATGGGATCGTTTTTATGGGTTTATTGGTGGAGAAACCAATCAGTGGTATCCAGATTTAATTGAAGACAACCATTTTGTTGAAAAAGAATTTGAAGAAGGATATCATTTATCTAAAGATTTGGCCGACCATGCTTTAAGCATGATCCGTGACCAGAAAGCCACAAACCCTTCAAAGCCTTGGTATATGTGGTATAATCCTGGTGCCAATCATGCCCCACACCATGCGCCACAAGAATATATAGACAAGTACAAAGGTAGGTTTGATGAAGGGTACGATGCCTATAGAGAATGGGTAACACAGAGTATGATTGATAAGGGCATATTACCTGAAGGTACTGTGAATACCCCCATAAACTCTATGCCAGAGCATATGGCCCAAGCCATTGACATGGTGCGCCCCTGGAATACGTTGAATGATGACGAAAAGAAATTATTCGCCAAAATGGCAGAAGTATATGCAGGATTCTCCGAATACACAGATGCTCAGGTAGGACGCGTAATCGATTATCTAGAAGAAAGCGGTCAATTAGAAAATACCATTGTGCTCTATGCTGCCGATAACGGGGCTTCTGGAGAAGGAAGTCCAAACGGCTCTGTGAATGAAAATAAATTCTTTAACGGTTATCCGGATGAATTATCGGAAAACATGAAATATTTAGATGATCTGGGTGGTCCTGATACGTATCAGCACTATCCTACAGGTTGGGCATCGGCCTTCTCTGCACCATTCAAAATGTTCAAGCGCTACAGCCAATATGCGGGCGGAACGAATGATCCCCTCGTGATCTCTTGGCCTAAAGGAATTAAGGCTAAAGGTGAGATTCGTCATCAATATCACCATTCTGTTGACATAGTACCGACCTTGTTGGAAGTTATAGGTCTAGAAATGCCCGAAGAGTACAATGGTGTGAAGCAAGTGCCATTGTCTGGTGTTTCCATGGCCTACACGTTTGATGCAAAGCCAAATGATCCAACACAAAAAAAAGTGCAGTATTATACCATGTTAGGGTCTCGTGGAATCTGGAAAGAGGGTTGGAAAGCTGCAACTGTTCATCCGCCACTTTCAGGAATAGGCAATTTTGACAAAGATGAATGGGAACTGTACCACGTTGCGGAAGATCGATCTGAATCTAAAAATTTGGCTGATGAGTATCCAGAGAAATTGCAAGAATTGATTAATGCTTGGTTTGTGGAAGCAGAAAAAAATAATGTTTTACCACTCGATGACAGAAGCGTTCAAGAATTTAATCTTACAGAAAGACCTTCGTCGGAACCAGCACGTGATGGATATATTTACTATCCGTTCGCAGCTCCAGTACCAGAAGGAAATGCCGTAAATGTTCGTGGACGATCATATAAAGTATTGGCCAACGTAGAAACTACAAATAACACATCAGGAATTTTATTTGCCCATGGTTCACGATTTGGAGGGCATAGCTTATTCATCAAAAACAATAAACTTTACTATGTCTATAATTTTCTAGGCATTAGTCCGGAACAAGTTTTTGAATCATCTATAGACTTAACTCCTGGCACACACACCTTAGGTATGGAATTTATTAAAGAAAAGGCCGGGGAGAATGGCGAATCCATTGGAATAACTAAGCTTTATATTGACGAACAGTTGGTAGCCGAAGGCCCCATGAAAACCCAACCTGGCAAATTCACCTTATCTGGAGATGGATTATGTATTGGCTATGATAGTGGTGATGCCGTCAGCAAATTTTACCCAACCCCTAGTCGATTCAATAACGGCTCGCTTGACTTTGTAGGCATCACTGTAGAAGGAACGCCCTATATCGACCTAGAAGCAGAAGCAAAACGGATAATGATGAGTCATTAAATAAAGAATGGTGGTGCAATAAAAACAACCACTCGCCAATTATGTATAAAAATAGTAGCCGGTCTTTTTGAGATCTTTTATGTTGATTGCTCACTTCAACTTCGCTGTAAATCAAAAATAAGTCACTCCAACTCGGCTACTATTCTTATACTAACCGCTTTTTTACCTGCTAAAAAAAGCTCACTCCTTTATCGGTGACCAACAGTACATTGATAAGCTCACCCTTGCTATATGAAGCCAGAGAACATGAAACTGATAAAGACAAAACACCTGATTGGCTTTGTCGCTGTGTGTATCGCCTGTATGTGCACCTTCTGTACAGCGCCCGACCACCCGTATGCGCTGAGGCTGGACACCGTACGCACAGGCTATTCGCCAGGGGCCATGTGGACCCAGGCATACATTGCCCCCACCAAAGTGCACCGTCCCGACCTGATCGTCACTATGTCGACCCGGCTAAGCGGAGGCATCGACAACTACGGCAACTTGTATGCGTGCAAAAGCAGCGATATGGGCAGGTCCTGGTCGGCACCCAAGATGATCATGGAGCGCACGGTGATCAACGACAGTTTGGAGATGGTGCTGAGTGATGTGTACCCGACGCTGCACAAACCAAGCGGTAAGGTGCTGGGCACGGGTAAACTGTTTTATTATAACACCAACAACCAGGCAGACCCCGAAATAGCCCGTGCCGTGGGCTACACCGTCTACCACCCTGCCAACGATGCCTGGAGCGCGCTGAAGTTGTTTGAAATGCCTGCAGTAGATCATCAGGGCGATTCTATTTACAACCCATCAGCCGGCTGCAATCAGCCACTGCACCTGCCCGATGGCACACTGCTGCTGCCCGTATACTATCTGCGAGAAAATATACCCGAAGGGCTGAATGTGGCCACCATCGTACACTGCGCCTTCGACGGCGACAGCCTTCGCTATCTGGCACATGGCGATGAGCTGACCATGCCCAGCGGCCGCGGTTTAGGCGAGACGTCCATAGCCCTGTACGACGGGGAATATTTCATCACCCTGCGCAACGACGAATCTGCCTACGTGGCCAAAGGCAACGACGGACTGCACTACGGCCCGGTGCAGGAATGGACTTTCGACGACGGACAGATACTCGGCAGCTACAATACACAAACCCATTGGATCACCCACAGCTCGGGGCTCTACCTGGTGTATACCCGCCGGGGCGCCAACAATGATCATATCTTTCGGCATCGCGCACCATTATTTGCTGCACGGGTGCACCCTGCCGCACTACAAGTGATGCGCGACACGGAGCGGGTGCTGGTGCCGGAGCGAGGCGCACGACTTGGCAACTTTGGCGTAGCGCAAGTAGGTGAAGATGTAACCGTGGTAAGCGCCGCAGAGCGCATGACGGAACACTCCGCTGAGTATGGTGCCAACAATACTGTGTTTGTGGCTACGATGGAATGGAATAACGATTAAATGCTTTGGCTAACAGACATTTAGCACCAAAATTGGTAGACTGGTAGATTAGTAGAATAGTATACATGGAAAGGGTTTAGCGGGTCATGCTGAACTTGTTTCAGCATCTGTTGGCTATTTGGGCAGATCCTGAAACGAGTTCAGGATGATAGACTTTTTTTACGCACAGGCTAGTCAAAACAGCGGGCGTGCGGTGGGCCAGCGCGTTGACAGCATTGTTTGGACAAAATTTTTCTTTGGTTCGTTTCTTTTCATCAACTGAAAAAGAAATGAACAGCCATGGATGGTCGGCATCTTTTAGGGTGACTATTTCGCTCAAGCTGACCCACCTGTTTCGCTGCAAACTGACCCACCCC
>CAZQVB010000068.1:0-11457 GCA_964596645.1 uncultured Roseivirgaceae bacterium | reverse complement strand
AAAGGTGTTTCGAAGGTTTCTCCGGACAAGACTGAATAGAGGCTCTTGCATGACCTTCCTCATTTTCGACACATATGGCCACAGGAACTTCTCTTAAACGGTCATCCTGAACTTGTTTCAGGATCTGTTGGCTATTGGCATAAGCCGCGATTAATAGACGCCGGCCAGTCAAAACAGCGGGCGTGCAACCATTTCCATGGTCTGTGCCCCACAGACCATTTCGTGCGGTAGGCCCAGCGCGTATGGCAGTATTGTTTTGATAAGACTTTTCTTTGATTCGTTTCTTTTCATCAACAGGAAAAGAAATGAACATCCACGGATTCTCTGCATACTTCGAAGCATTTTAATAGCAAAATCACGGCGAATGCTTTTGATTCATCATCCTTTTACCCTTTAGACAGATCCTGAAACAAGTTCAGGATGACATAGACTTTTAGCCTTGAGCCTCAAGCTTTTAGCTATTCTAGCAATCTACCAGTCCACCAATCACCAGTCTACCATTCTACCAATCCACTCCACGGGCCGTGGGGCCGCGTCATGTCACTCCGAAACTGACGAAACACCCGCACAAGGCCACGCTAAACAGCCAAAGGTGTTTCGAAGGTTTCTCCGGACAAGACTGAATAGAGGCTCTTGCATGACCTTCCTCATTTTCGACACATATGGCCACAGGAACTTCTCTTAAACGGTCATCCTGAACTTGTTTCAGGATCTGTTGGCTATTGGCATAAGCCGCGATTAATGGACGCCGGAGGGTCCAAACAACAGGCGTGCAACCATTTCCATTATCTGCACCTCACAGACCATAATCAACAAAACAGCATGACGCCTTTTAGCCAGCATACTGCGCCCAGAAAGAAAGAGTGGGAGGTGATTGTACTGACCCCTGAAACGGGTTAAGGGTGACGGGCCTTTTTGTCATGCTGCATTTGCCTGCACCAAAATAATTCTCTGGTTTCAGCCTCTTTGCCATCGACGTGTTGCCGACCTCATTCAGTAAGCCCCCACCTGATAGGATACATTGCCCTACAGCTTTCCTCAGCTATTCGTCACTGGAGTCGTTGTAGTTTTTGTCTATCTCCGTCACCTTGCTGCCCACAGTAAAGGTTTTGGTAATGTTCAGCAATTTAGACAGGTGATGGGCCAGAAAGTTGATCGGCATAATGGTCGTAAGGGGGCTTAGAAACTCCGGCACATCCCGCTCTTCTAAATAAAACACACGGGCGCCTGCACCCGACACAATGTTGAAAAGCCGTTCAGTACGCCTGGCGGCCACACCATCGGTTTTTATGACAATCACAGCGCTGTCCTTTGCAGTCTCTTTTGGACCGTGGTCATATTGGGCCGCAGACATGCCTATGAACGGATAGCGTGTGCTTTCGCTCAGTACCAGCGAGCCCTGGTGTACCGTGGCGATGTTGGGTCCATTTCCTATTAGGTAGGTGCCTTTCAGCCGGTTGCTGGTGATCAAGTCATAGATTTCATCCGCCGTATCTTTGCCCCATTGCTCGAACATTTTCATTTTTTCTGCCAGCAATGCCACACCCTCATGAGGATTGATGCCCAGGCCGTTGTACAGCGTGATCAGCGTATTGATATAGGTTTTGGTAGAGGAGTACACCTCTTTGCCGGCCAGCAAAGGAAATACGCGCTCCAGCTTGGTAGAGATGCAAAGGGGGCTTTTCAACTGATTGGTGATGGCTATATATTTTTGAAAAAGCTCCTTACACCACAGCACTTCGCTGCTGCGCCCCGACTGCGATATGAGCACAGCAAGTGGCTGGGGGTCGCCCTGGGCCAGGTAATGATAATATTCGGAAGCCAGCCGCGGCTGTATGGGTATGCCTTGATAGTACGGCGCCAGCGCCGCAAAATACGAGGCGCCCATGCCGAGATAAGGCACGTGCCTGGGCAGGCTTATGCCTTGTGTGGCTCGGTGTACCTTACTGGCTTTCTCGGGTATCTCTAGCAGTTCCTGAATCATAATTGGTCGTTTTTATGGAAGTTGTGAAAATAAGCAAATAGCCTCAGCATGTGAAATTCCGCCAATAATGTGCTCCACGCTCATGCACAAATCCGACATTTTTGGCTTTAGAAAAAATTCCAACGTCCTGAGTTTTATAAGCCAGTACGGCAAGACCCTTACCGTTAAGCATATGGCTTTGCGGCGGTTTTCGAAGTACTTTCCTCTCGTCCCTCACCACACTTTATTTAAAGCACAAAATTTTCCTTTACCGCTTCACCCGCCATAAGCTATACGTAGTGTTAGTGGCTGGATTCATTTTCAATTTCCTTTTTAACAATTTCTAAATATGGGTCTTTTCCATTAATCAAATCACTCACAGTATATTCAACCCAAATGTCTGGTACTTGTATTTTACCTTTCATTTTATTTGGTCTCTCTATGTAAGTTGTGGCTATTGAGATTTTTGCCTTTGTTTTTGGTAGTTCCATAGGTGTATAAGTAGTTGGACCGATAGGATTATTGCCCACACTTGTTCCAATCACTCTTCCGATACCATTGTCTTGAAATAAAGTAGTAAGCATTGCCGCTGCGCTACCTGTCCCATAATTTGCTAAGATATAGATGTTTCCAATGAATATTGGGCGACTATCTTGAATGAAATATTTTGAGTTTCTATCTGATATTTCACTAAATAGGCTTTCTTCTGTATCAGTCAGAATCAATTGATTTTGAGGCACACCGTCTCGATATTTATTCTTCAAATCATGATAGTCTTTCTTAAAATATTCTTGATAAATATCTGATGTGAAAGCATATTCAGTAAATCCTTTCAGATTCTCTTTGTCAGTCAGAAAATACATAAGCTGTTTCCCTAGGGTCAGATTTCCTCCTGAATTGTTTCTCAAATCAATAATTAAATTTTCAATTTTATTGTTGTTCAAACTATCGATAAATTCCCACACGAAATCCTTAAAAACAGGATATTTAGGATTGTAAAAATTTGCAATTCGTTTTGAGGGATTATCTTTTCTAAACTGCCTCTTTACATAGGCTCTTGCTACTGTTTGAAGCCAAGGTTTTACATAACTCTCAATTCCTTCAATTATATCTATTTTGTCGTGACATCTATTAAATTGTAAATATCCAAAATTTTGCTCTTTGCTGATTGTGTAAAGGTAGGTCTCATTTTGATATTTTGTAATGGAATTCTCCTTAAAAGAGATAAGAAATACTTCAACGTCACTCTCGGCAGATACTGGCGATAATACAACCTCAGAGTGGTCTTCAAACTTCAGATTTAATGTATCAGAATGTTCTTTGATGACACCAATTTGTTTTAGGTATTGTGGCTTATTATATAATTGTAATTTGCAAATATTAAATTGTTGGTTGATTTTATTCTCAGCGAAGGTATAATCTATCAAATGGTCTTCTACCTCTCTTGTAGTTAGTCCGTTTATCTCAACAATTTTTTTGCCTATTTGTAAACTATCATATTGCTTGGAAATATTAAGCAAATACCAATTATTTGATGAGATATAAATCACATAAGGATAAATTAGTTTAAATTTCTGACTTAAGGAAATGCTAGTATGCTGATTTTTAAGATTGGAAATATAGCTTCTTGCTTGAACAACGAAGTCGGTATTATTATCTACAGTTGCTAATGTTGATAAAACTTGTTCAGCTTGCTTTTTACGTTCATATTCTGGAAATATATTTTCTAATTGAGGAAAACCTTCTTCAATCAATTTGGTCAAATAAAGAAAATCATACTGGTAATTATTGAGTCCTTTTTGCGTGATTTTTTCTTTTGGGGAATAGTTTTTGACTCCTGATTTCTGCAGAAACACTCCACAAGATGAAAACAATGAAGTCGCTAAAATTAAAAAAAGAATTTTCTTCATAAAATGTGTATTATCTGCCTTGCCACTAACTTCAGATTATGCTCAATACCCACCTACACGCACGTATACGTAGAGGCTTATCCTCGCACAGCTTCTTGAGCAGCATCGAAATAGGCTTTGAGCCTTTCTTTTTCCGCTACCATCGTAATGCTGCTATCTGCCGTCTCCTTCAGCAAATCCAACTGCTGTGCTATCAATGGGCGGTATTCGCTGCGCGCATTGTTACCGATTTTCTCATATGCCCTGGCCAGCGACTGCACTACATAATTGTTGTCTTTGCCATACATCCTGATCTGGTTGAAGGAGGCAATGAGAAAATCCTCAAACTGGTATTGCCGAAAATGCAGCACCACCTTGTTGTTGGAATCGACAAGGTATGACTTTGGCCACTCCTCGGCGGCAATTCTGCACATGGCCGATGTGAGGTGATGAATGCTGGTGATGGCGGTGAATGGGTCATTGATGCCGGGCGACAGCGCACGGGCCGCAACCTCCACCAGTTGGTTTATGGCAAATATGCTGTCCTGCGTATCGGTTCGTTTTTTTCCATACACAAAGCTTTTCCTAAGTACATCCAGTGCATCGCTCGGTTCGCTGGCGCCAGCCACGATCAGCAACGGCTGTCCGCTGATCACGAAGTCGCCGGGCTTCACCTTCACCCTTATCATCCAGTCATGCTCCTCGGCCTGTTTTACCAGATAACGGGTATCTATCGCTTGCACATAGCGCGAATCTTCGGCAGGCAACACCTTCTTATCCATGCCATCCCAGTCCTGCTCAAAGCGATCGATGTCGGCCTGCGCAACAGGCAGTATGTCATCTTCGATGGCGCCATCCGCTGCATACATATCTTCCAGTGTTTCCTGTAAGTCTTTGCTCACACTGGCAATGACCGAGTCGGCCTGAATAGCCGTAGCCGTATGGTGTATAAAGAGGATGAGCAGGAAAATATTGAATACCGCGGCCACTATAGCCAGCAGCACCGATACGTTGGGTATGAAGTCGCGCGCTTCCGAAGAATGCACAGTGCGCAATACAATAAGGCAATAGATGAAGGTAGAGGTGTACACGCCGAGGACGACCTGGTTGAGCCGGTCTTTCATAAAATTGCGCAACAGTCGCGGGCCAAATTGTGTGGAAGCCAGTGTAAGGGCTACCAGTGTGATGGAGAACACCGTACCGGCCACCGTCATCATGGCGCTTGATATGGTGGATAATATGCTTCGGGCGGCATCTACGCTACCGCTCATGATGTAGGTGAGCCGGCCTGTGGGTGTATAGTCAATCGACTGGTCTGTGATGATGGCCGCAAGCGCCAGCAGCACTCCGCCCAGCATGATGGTCAATGGCAAAAACCAGAAGCTGTACTTGATTTCGTGCCAGAAGTATAAAAATTTGATTTTCATATATGCGCCGTTGGTATGCGTGGTGAAGATAAGAAATACACCCTGTGGCGAAGCAGCGGGCCGGGCAAATAACTGTGCCATTAGCCACCTGACAAGCATGAAATGTGGGCAAAATTGTGCTGAAGCGCAGGAATTAGTACAAGCACTATGCGAATAAAAATTTTCGGCTGAAATTGCTGTTTCTTTAAAAAAGGGTAGAAATGCGCAGGATTGTATACTTCGCCATAGTACTGGTAGTGGCCGTGGCCGGCACTCAGGCTTTAGCACAACGCACCTCACCATACAGCCACCTCGACAGCGCCGCCAGCCTGCTCGATAGCAGCCAGTACATTCAGGCCATCACGCAGATCAACAACCACATCAGTAAAAGCGGCAAATCGACGGATGCGCTGCTGCTGCGCGGCCTCACCTATCTGGAGCTCAGCCAGTACGACAACGCCAGGGCCGACTTTCAAGCAGCCGTAGCCTTGGATGCTGAAAATGACACCGCCTGGTACAACCTTGGGTATGTATCGTTTCTGAAGGCAGACCACACTGCCGCCATCGATGCCTACGACAAAGCCGTAGCGCTCAATCCGCAGAGCCCGTTTTACTTCGTAGCCAGAGGCGACGCCTTTCTGGAGTTGGAAAATTTCAACCTGGCCATCAATGATTATTTTCAGGCTGCCAGTTTGGATGACGACTTAGACCTGCCCTACTACGGCATAGGGCTGGCACACCAGATGCGTGGCATGCCCGATAGCGCCAAATATTACTTCACCAACGCCATCATACGCGATCCGCTGGACGAAACATATTATTTTCAGCGGGCACTTGCCAAGGAAAATCTTGGCGATTTTCGTGGTGCCTTAAAAGATTACGACTTCGCCATCAACTTAAACCCATACCACGGCCCATCCCGCTTTGCCCGTGCCGAGCTGCTGCTGGAAACTGACGCACCGGAAACTGCTCTCGACGATCTCGACGCCGGGCTTGCCCTCGACAGTGGCCGCTGGCCCATGCGCTATAAGCGTGGCGCCCTGCTGCTCGATCTCGGTGAATACGCCGAAGCAAAGGCAGATTTTGATCAGGTGCTGGCAGCACAACCCGGCATGCCCGAAGCCTTATACAACAGAGGCCTGGCTCTGTTGCAGTTGGAAAATTATAAACAAGCCACAACAGACTTCACCAAGGCCATTCAGCTTTCTGCGGCTGAGCCTGAATTTTATGTGCAACGCGCCACAGCATATCTGGCACTCGATGACGCCGATAAGGCCATGGCAGACTATGACAAAGCCCTCGCCCTGGCACCCAACGACCCTTCCATCTATCTGAGCCGCAGCAGTGCCTATATGAACATGGAAAACTATGAGCAGGCATTGGCCGATCTGGATAAGGCTTTTAAAATAGACCCGGAGTTTCCTGGTGTTTTCTTTTTGCGGGCATTGGTGCATCACGCAATGGGCGATGGGGAAAGCGCCATGAAAAATTTTGATCTGGCCATCATAAGCGACCCTGAAAATCCGGAGATATTTTTCAACCGCGGCCTCCTGCTTTATGACCTGGGCCAGACTGCGGATGCCATACAGGACTTCACCGTAGCCATCAACCTGAACCCCGACATACCTACACCATACAACAACCGGGGGCTGGTTTACTGGGAGTTGAAGGATAAAGCAAAAGCCTGCCAGGACTGGAAGAAGGCTTTCCAGCTCGGCTCCGAGTATGCTCAGGAGCTGCTCAAAAAGCACTGCCGGTAGAGCGCCGGCTCATTTTTTAGGAAGAATAATTTTTAGTGTTGCTGACCATATACAGATATGAAAACAGGTAAACATTTCCGTAGTGTGATGGCACCTTATTTTGCTGTCGGCTTTCTCATGATACTCCTTGCTGTAAGCATCTCGGCTGCAGCACTTCCACTGATCGGTGTGCGCATCAACGACGGCGCGCGCTTTACCAATAAGCGCACCATCGTGGTCGAAATCAAGTCTATGAAAATACCAGACAATCTGGTAGCCGATATGCAGGTGGGTACTACGCCCGATTTGTCTGATGCAGACTGGCAACCGTACCAGGCGCAAAAAGTGACGCTGGAACTTGAAGCCGGCGACGGAGAAAAGCGCGTGTATGTACGATTGAGAGATCGTGCCGGCAATGTATCGGCCATTGAGCACCACAGCATTGTGCTCGACACGCAGGCGCCTGCGAACTGTAGAATAATGCTGAACAAAGGCGAAAAATTCTCTACCGACAAGCTCGGACGCGTACTGCTCAATGCCTTCGCCGACGAAGCAGCACAAATGCTGCTGAGCAACGCACCCAACTTCGGCCAGTCGGCATGGGAGAACTACGTACACAGCAAGAAGTGGATCATCGATACCAATAGCGATGGAGAGAAAAAAGTATATGCCAGGTTCAGAGATGCGGCAGGCAATGAAAGCGAAACCGTAAGCGCCTCCATACTACTCGACACACGCCCAACGGAACAGGGCACACTCATCATAAATGGTGGAGAGAAATTTACCCGTACACCTTCCGTGAAGGTAGAAATGAAAGCAGAAGGGGCCGCTAGAATAGGCCTGGTATCTAAAGACAGATCTGAATTGGTAGCCTATACTCCCGACGAGAACGGCGCCATGCACATGCGCTGGGAGTTTGACTCCGTCCAGGGCATCAAAATGTTGAGGGCCTATTTTATAGATGAAGCAGGAAATAAAAGCACCACCCCCGCCGAGGCCACAGTCATTTACAAATCTCAAGGACCACCGCCACCCACTATTGTGCTGAACGCGGGACAGCAATACACCAATGAACCGAATGGCAAAGTCGATATAAAGATAGTGCCCAGAAGCAACGCCCAGGGCTTCATGATGCTGCTGGGCACTTCCCCTGATTTTAAAGACGCTCGGCCAATCCCCTTTTCCAACAGTATAGACGATTGGCCTCTGCCTGCCGAAACCGACGGCCTAAAAACGGTTTATCTTAAATTGTTTGATGAAGCTAAAAACCCTTCGCCAACGGCAAGCGCCGAAATTATCCTCGACAGAAGCGCGCCCAAGGTGACGGGCCTCAGCGTAAATGAAGGTGCCGAATGGGTGCGAGACCTAAGTGTGAACTTACATGCCGATGTACAAGACGCCGCCTATGCACAATACAGCAATACAGGCAACATAAGCCCCAATCAACAGTGGGAGCCTTTTTCTGCCTTGCGCAACGGTTGGGCTTTATCCCCCGGAGACGGCAAAAAGACCATCTTTGCCCGCTACAAAGATGAAGCAGGCAACGCAACTCCGGTCGTTTCTACCACAGTGATGCTCGACACCAAGCCGCCGGAAGGGGGCATAAAGATCAATGGTGGAGCAGCCTTCACCAATCACGCCGAAGCAAAAGTAACACTGCATATACACTTCGACCAGGATGCCGTGGGCATGCAGATATCCAACAACCCGGACATTGGCCAGGTGAAGCTACAGCCAGCACTGGCTCAATTGGAGGATTGGCAGCTGGAGGGGGAAGATGGGTCCAAGACGGTATTCTTGAGGTTTCAAGATAAAGCAGGCAATCCATCCAAAGTATATACGGCCACCATTCTGCTGAAGCGTACACCGCCAGAAGAGATGGAGGTGGTCGTAAACAACAATGAGCAATGGGTGAGAAACAGAAATGGCAAAATGGCCATAGCCCTGCGTGCCGAAGGAGCGAGTCACGTCATGATTAGTGGTTCGCCCACTTTTGAGGGTGCGGAGTGGATGCCTTACAAAGCCATGGTAGGCTGGACGCTCAAGGATGCCGAAGGAAAGCAGGATATATTCATTCGCTTTAGAGATGCTGCCGGCAATGTGTCGGAGGCTATTCAAAAGAGCGTGATGTTGGACTATGCGCCACCGGTGGTCAAAAAAATCACCATCAATAATGGGGCGCAGTACACCAATGACGTTCAGAAAAAAGTTACGCTCAACTTCGACGTAGAAGGGGCCAGGCAAATGATCGTGAGCAACGCCACCTTTGTTCAGCTCGATACTACGGCGGTATCGCTGGCATGGGAGCCCTATCAAAACAGCAAGGATTGGGTGCTGAGCGGGGAGGATGGCATAAAGACGGTGTATGCACTGTTTAGAGATGAAGCGGGAAATGTGACACGTGAAAATGGCGCGAAAATCATTCTGGACAGGGTGCCGCCGGCCGAGGCAAACCTCAGCATCAATAAAGGCGCCCGCTATGCAACCGACGCTTCGGGCAAGTGTCAGCTGCACCTTTCAGCCTCAGGCGCAGATGAAATGATGCTGAGCAACAGCCCAAATTTTGAGGATGCACACTGGATCAAGTTCATCACCGTGAAGGATGATTGGCTGCTGGACGTGCGCGGTACGGAAGCCGCTGTTTTTGCACGCTTCCGTGATGCCGCAGGCAATGAATCTGAGACCGTTTCCACCAGCATTCAGGTCGATATTCACCCACCTGCCCAACCCGCTGTCAGCATTGACGACGGGTCGCCTTTTGTCACACAGCGCGATGGAAAAATAGTACTGCAACTGTCGGCCGAAGGCGCTACCCGCATGCGCATAAGCCGCTTCGACCATTTTCGAGATACAAACTGGGAGCCCTATACCGACCGCAAAGAGGTAATGCTGGCAGAGCCAGACGGGGACAAGCAATACTTTGTACAATTCGCCGACGAGGCAGGCAACACGACGGAAACCATATCGGCTACCATCACGCTCGATACCACAGCCCCCACCATAGATGGGTTTGTGATTGACGGTGATGCTGAGTGGAGCAACCACCCGGAGAAGAAGGTGAAGCTATCGGTGCGGGCACACCACGCTGCTGAAATGATGATTTCTGAAAGCGCCACTTTTGAGAATGCAGCATGGCAGGCATTTCAGGGGATGATCCCTGATTTCACCCTCAGCGGCGATGATGGAGAAAAAACGCTGTATATACAATTGCGCGACGAAGCGGGCAATATATCACAGCCAGCATTCGACAAAATTAAGTTGAAACGCAGTTTCTAACAGCCCTATAAAAGCCGGAATGGATATTCAGCATCATTACGAACTCACACGATACAACACCTTCGGAATCCGGGTATATGCCAAGTATTTTATCGATATACAGTCGGTAGAGCAGTTGAGCGCTTTACTGAAAGAGCCATGGATAAAGCAGGAAAAGCTGCTCGTACTCGGCGGGGGCAGCAACCTTTTGTTCACGCAAGACTTCGACGGCCTGGTGATCAAGATATCCATCGGGGGGGTGCATGTGGTGAAAGAAGACGATCAATTCTACTGGGTAAAAGTAGGCGCGGGTGTCAACTGGCACGAGTTGGTGCAGCAATGTGTACGTGCCGGCTTTGCAGGGCTGGAGAATTTGTCGCTAATACCAGGCACAGTGGGCGCGGCTCCCATACAAAACATTGGTGCCTATGGCGTAGAGGTGCGCGACTATATTGAAGCCGTAGAAGCCTATCACATCATTACAGGTAACAAGCATTATTTTCTCAATATAGACATGCAGTTTGGCTATCGCGACAGCGCCTTCAAGCGTGGGCTGCGTGGTCAGTACATCATCACCCATGTGGCTTTCCGACTTCTCAAAACACCGCGATACAACACCAGCTATGGCGCCATCATGGACACGCTGAGCAGCCAGGGCGTGCACACGCTCACGCTGCAAGCGGTGAGCGATGCGGTGGTCCACATTCGGCAAACCAAACTGCCTGATCCTGCCACAACGGGCAATGCCGGCAGCTTCTTCAAAAATCCCGTGCTTTCATTGCGGGAATATCAGAAAATTGTAAAGGATTTTCCCGCCATGCCGGGCTATGAACAGCCCGATGGCCAGGTAAAAGTAGCGGCTGGCTGGCTAATTGAGCAGTGCGGTTGGAAGGGCCGGAAAATGGGTGCCGTAGGCGTACACGACAAGCAGGCGCTGGTGCTGGTGAACCACGGTGGGGGCACCGGCGCTGAAGTACTTCAGCTGGCACAACAAATCACCGATAGTGTTCAGGAGAAATTCGGCATATCGCTGGAGCCGGAAGTGAATGTGGTGTAGAATCATTGGTGGATTGGTGGGTTGGTAGATTCGTAGAATGGTGGGTTGGTTGGTGAAACAGCTGAAAGATTGGCCTGCTTTTTACTGGCTCAAGCTTTGAAAAGTTTTTAGTCCCAAACCACCAGCTTGGCGCATTTCACTCCACGGG
>CAZQVB010000067.1:4284-13028 GCA_964596645.1 uncultured Roseivirgaceae bacterium | reverse complement strand
TTGTACTATTTTAATTGCTTAAGTCTTAGAATACGCACAGACCATTTCGTGCGGCTGGCCCAGCGAGCATGACAGCATTGTTTTGATAGAACTTATTTTGGTTCGTTCCTTTTCATCAACTGAAAAAGGAATGAACAGCCACGGATAGCCTGCATCTTTTGAAGCATTTTAATGGCCATATCACAGGTAGAGCTTTCCCTTGCCCATGCTTCCAAAAAGTCATTACCCCCAGACCATCAGCTTGGCATTTGGTGATTCCACTGCCTAATCGTTGACGTTTTGCAGATTGAATGCCTTGAGAAACTCTGCCGCCTGACCGGTGGTAGAAAATTCATAAATGTGCGTCTTCCCTGTAGAAATATGCACTTCTATCGATACCATCTTCACCATATCTTCCTCTTTGAAGTGCAAATGCTCGGGCAATTTAAAGTTGGCGTCAGTCTCTGACAGCCGGGCTACTTTTACCGTCTTGGAGCGCTTGGCACTGCAGTAGATGCACTGGTAGTTTTTGATGAGCTCGCCCTCTTCTTGTTGGGTGGGCGCTATGGTGATTTCTTCTTTCTTCAGTTTCATCGTCTGAAAGCCACAACTGTTGCATTGGTGTGCCTGCAGATGCCCGGGGTATTTTTCTATTTGCACATCGCCGGTTTCCTCGTCTACCCATACATCGTAGTCTACAGAAAATACATTTTCTTCAGCCTGCATACCTTCATCCAGATGCACATCTTCCTCCTCTTCGCTCAGCAATTTCATGTTGTTGCCCGTCTTGGTGTTCACCCTGGTTTTGTATCGCCACTTTTTCAGCTTTTTGTCCAGCGTGCTGGGATAGGAGTACTTCAACATCAGGTAGGCGACATAAATGACCAGTGTACCACCACATATGGCCACGAAGAATCGTACGAAAAACCACAGCAGACTCATGGTGGCCGTTTCGTTATAGAGGCTGTTCAGATAAAAGGTGATGGCCAGACCAAATGCCAGAAAAGCATAAAATATCATTCTGGCGTCATGCGTGCTCAGGTAGTCATATTTCTGCTTATACTCCTTCAGGCTGGAAATACGGAGTTGGTGGACGATTAACAGAACGATACCCGCAATCAACGACAGGGCCGTAAGGCCATACATGACCCAATTCCATATCTGTAAAAAATAGCCATAATCTTCTTTCATGAGTTTGTCATTTATAGTGAAAAGTAGGTGGGTAAGCAGCCAGCGCCTTCCGTCAAAATCTGCATGCAGTCGGGTTGTCTCATAGAATGCACAATGCGCTTTTTATTTCCGTTGTTAAAAAATTGGAGACAATGTTAAAACCGGGCTTAATTTATAAAGATTGGAGGTTTTTTACAGACATCCTGCTTTAAAATCTTTTGAGCATATACGAGCAATAGCGCATTCTATTCCAAAGAACATTTTGCTTTTGGCCATAATTCCGAAGAAAAACCCGTAGAAGCTGTTGCGCAGAAATATGAAAAATGATTTTGCGAATGATGAGTGCTTTTCTATTTTTGACCCGCTATGAGAAAAACAACGGTATTTACAGGTCTTTGGTGGTGGCACGCGACTGCGTTCCAAAGCTGAATATGTAGAGACCTGTATAATACTTATAGAATATAATGGGCTCGCTGTTCGGCGGGCCTTTTTGTTGATATACCCATGAGAACCCTGTGAAGAATTTTACGCTGAACACAAACTACGTAAAGCTGCTGGCCGATGTAGTGACTCCCGTGAGCATTTACCTCAAATTGCGCGACAAGTTTGCCAATTCCATACTGTTGGAGAGCTCCGACTACCACGGCGACGAAAACAGCTACAGCTATATTTGCTGCAACCCCATCGCCAGCTTTTCGGTAAAAAATGGCCAAGCCACCATACACCTTCCCGATGGCACCTCTGAAGAGCAAACCGTAGAGAAACAAGGTGAAGCCGTAAAAGCATTGGCCCGTTTCTCAGGGCGGTTCCATACCTCCGGGCAAGATTTTAAGTTCATCACCAATGGTCTGTTTGGCTACATCGCCTACGATGCCGTCAGGTATTTTGAAGACATAAATCTCTCGAATGATAAAACCGACGAATATGACATTCCTGAGATATACTATGCCGTATATCGCAACATCATCGCCATCAATCATTTCAAAAACGAACTGTACATATTTGACCATTCCCCACACCAAGACGATGGCCATGGCAATCTGCAGGCGCTGAGCGATCTGGTACAGAGCAAAAATTTTCCGCACTACACCTTCACATGGCAGCACAACGAGCGCTCAAACCTGCAGGACGAGGAGTATTTGCGCATAGTGAGAAAAGGTAAAGAGCATTGTTTTCGGGGCGATGTATTTCAGATCGTGCTTTCCCGCCGTTTTCAATCCGGCTTTTCGGGCGACGAGTTCAACGTATACCGCGCGCTCCGATCGATCAACCCCTCGCCGTACCTGTTTTATTTCGACTACGGCAATTTCAAAATATTTGGCTCTTCGCCCGAGGCACAGATCGTGATCCGCGACGGCCGGGCCATCATTTATCCCATAGCCGGCACCTTCCGTCGCACAGGCAATGACAAAGCCGACGCAGAGCTGGCACAGCAACTTGCTGATGATCCGAAAGAAACATCGGAGCACGTGATGCTGGTAGACCTGGCACGCAACGACCTGAGCAGAAATGGCTCTGAAGTTACGGTGGAAACATTTAAAGAAGTACAGTTTTATTCCCACGTGCTTCACCTGGTGTCCAAGGTGGTAGGCCGGCTCAGCGGCGACACGGACACCGTGCAAATGGTAGCAGACACCTTTCCGGCCGGTACACTGTCGGGTGCGCCCAAGCACAAGGCCATGACGCTGATAGACGAATATGAAAAAACCAGGCGAGGTATATATGGTGGGGCCATTGGTTTTTTGGGGTTCAACGGTGAGTTCAACCATGCCATCATGATACGCTCCTTTCTCAGCCTGAACAACCAACTCTACTATCAGGCCGGCGCCGGTATAGTGGCCAAATCGGTAGAAGAAAATGAACTTCAGGAAGTAAATAACAAACTAGCCGCACTGCGCACGGCCATCGTTGAGGCAGAGAAGATAAGAAACTGATCATGAAGATACTGGTACTCGACAACTACGACTCTTTCGTCTACAACCTGGTGCATATAGTGCGTGAGCTGGGCTATGCCGATCACACCGCGGTGCATCGCAACGATAAAATATCATTGGACGAAGTAGACCAATACGACAAAATACTGCTATCGCCCGGGCCTGGCATACCCTCCGAGGCGGGCATAATGCTGGACCTGATTCGCCGCTATGGTGCTTCTAAGAGTATATTGGGCGTATGCCTGGGGCATCAGGCCATCGGTGAGGTGTATGGCGCGGAGTTGTACAATATGAAAGAGGTGCTGCACGGCGTGGGCACACCGGTAGAGATCACTGACGCCAACGCCTACATTTTTGCCGATATGCCGGCCCGGTTCAGATGCTGCCGGTACCACTCCTGGGCAGTAGTGGCCCACACCGTGCAAAACGAATTGCAAGTGACCGCCAAGGACGATGAGGGCGTGGTAATGGGCCTGACGCATGCGGTGCACGATGTGAATGGCGTACAGTTTCACCCGGAATCCATACTGACAGAGCACGGAAAAAAAATAATAGAAAATTGGCTTAATCACACAGCTCCCGTGGCTGAAGATCGATCACACAGATGAAAGAAATACTCAACAGCCTGTTCGACTACAAATCGCTCGACAGACACATGGCAAAGGAAATACTGGGCAATCTGGCCCAAGGCAAGTATAACCAGTCGGAGATGGCTGCCTTTCTTACTGTATTTCTCATGCGCAGCATTACAGTAGATGAGCTGGCCGGCTTTCGCGATGCCATGTTGGAGCTTTGCATACCACTGCGCATCGCCGACTATCAGGCCATAGACCTCTGCGGTACCGGTGGCGATGGCAAAGATACTTTCAACATCTCTACCTTGGCCTCCTTTGTGGTGGCCGGTGCCGGCCAGTACGTAGCCAAGCACGGCAACAATGGCGTCTCTTCCATCTGCGGATCATCTAACCTACTGGCCCATTTTGGTCATCAGTTTACCAATGACGAAGAAAAGCTGATGCGTGACCTCGATCGCAGCGGTATCTGTTTTCTGCATGCTCCGCTCTTTCACCCCGCCATGAAAAACGTAGCGCCCGTGCGCAAAGAGCTTGGCGTGAAGACGTTCTTTAACATGCTGGGCCCCATGGTGAACCCTTCATTTCCTAAAAAACAAATGACCGGCGTATTCAGTCTGGAACTGGCTCGCCTGTATGCCTACCTGTTTCAGCAGACCGACACCAATTTTGTGGTGGTGCACGCACTCGACGGATATGATGAAATATCGCTCACCGGGGCTTTTAAGATGGTGAGCCCGGGCAGCGAGTGCATACTCACACCGGAAGCACTCGGCCTGCAAAGGCACACTCCAGAAGCACTATCCGGGGGCGCTACGATAGAAGAATCGGCCAAAATATTCTACGATATATTGAGCGGCGAAGGCACCACAGCACAAAACGAAGTGGTGCTGGCCAATGCCGGCATGGCCTTATACTGCGCCGAGCCGACGCTGGGCCTGCAGGGAGCTGTGGAAAAAGCCCGGGAGTCACTGCATTCCGGTAAAGCGCTGCAGTCATTTAAGAAACTATTAGAAAACTGAACGGTTGCACATGGACATATTAGAACAAATCATTGCGCATAAAAGAGAAGAAGTAGCACAGCAGAAGGAACTATTTCCGGTGAAGCTGTTAGAAAAAAGCATTTACTTTCCTTCACATACGGTATCGCTTACCAGGTATATTACACGCAGCGACAAATCGGGCATCATTGCCGAGATCAAGCGCAAGTCGCCCTCCAAAGGCATCATCAACAAGCACGTAAACGTGGAAAGCACCTCCATCGGCTATATGCAAGCCGGCGCCTCGGCACTGTCCATACTTACCGACGAGAAATTTTTCGGCGGCAGCAACAAAGACCTCAGCACAGCGCGTAAGTTCAACTTCTGCCCCATTTTGCGCAAAGATTTTATAGTAGATGAATACCAAATAGTAGAAGCCAAATCGATCGGCGCCGATGCCATACTGCTGATCGCCGCAGCACTGGAAAGCCATGAAACGGCTGCGCTGGCTAAAATGGCTCGCTCCCTTGGACTGGAAGTACTGCTGGAAGTGCACAATCAGGAAGAGCTGGAGGCACACATCAATGATGACATAAATATTGTAGGTGTAAACAACCGCGACCTCAAGACGTTTGGCGTGTATCTGGAAACATCGCTGGATCTGGCGCGGCATATACCGGCTCAATTCGTCAAAATTTCCGAAAGTGGCCTCAGCACACCGGAGGCCATTCTTCAATTGAAAGAAGCGGGTTTTCAGGGCTTTCTAATGGGCGAGTATTTCATGAGCCACAGCAGGCCCGAAGCGGCTTGTGCAGAATTTATTCAAAAAATAAAGCGGCTGGAAAGCAAACAGCAAACCCAATGAAAAGTGTAGAGGCACCATTAAAAATAAAGGTATGCGGCATCACCAATGCCGGCAATATGCAAGCCGTAGCCGCACTGCGACCAGCGCTGCTTGGCTTTATTTTTTATGCACCCTCCAGGCGTTCTGTTTTGAGCAAGCCAAATGACATCTTTTATGCTCCGGCCGAAATCACTAAAGTCGGCGTATTTGTCGATGAAGAATTGGCCACTGTACGGCAGCGCGCCGGGGCACACGGCATTCATACCCTGCAACTGCACGGCCAGGAGTCGCCGGCTTATTGCCAGGGGTTGAAAGATGAAGGATATACCGTCATGAAAGTATTTGGTGTTGACAATGATTTTGACTTTGCCAATTGCGCGCCTTACTCTGGAATAGCAGATTTTTTACTTTTCGACACCCGCACAAAAAGCCATGGTGGCTCGGGTGAAAAATTTGATTGGGCAGTGCTGAGCAAGTACAAAGGGAATACACCCTTCTTCCTCAGTGGTGGCATCGACCCTGCCGACGCAGAAGCGATTAAAAATCTGCAACATGCGCAGCTTTATGGACTCGACCTCAACAGCCGGTTTGAAAGCACGCCAGGCATTAAAGACGTGGAGCAACTCAGGCTGTTTATGGAGCAATTGACAACAGAAAATATAAAAGAATAGATATGATAGCGGTAGATAAACGTGGGTACTACGGCAGGTTTGGAGGGGCATTCATACCAGAAATGCTATACCCGAATGTAGAAGAGCTTAGGGAAAATTATTTGCAAATATGGAATGATGCCGGCTTTCAGGCCGATTTCAGAAAGTTGCTCAGAGACTACGTGGGCCGGCCCACTCCTTTGTATTTCGCCTCCAGGCTGTCTGAAAAGTACAACACCGGCATCTATCTGAAACGCGAAGACCTGTGCCACACGGGCGCACACAAAGTGAACAATACCATTGGCCAGATACTGCTGGCCAGGCGGCTTGGCAAGCAAAAAATAATAGCCGAAACAGGTGCCGGACAGCATGGTGTGGCTACCGCTACCGTATGCGCGCTGATGGGTATGGAGTGCGTGGTGTATATGGGCGAGGTAGATATAAAGCGACAAAAGCCCAATGTAGAGCGCATGAAGTTGCTGGGTGCAGAAGTGAGGCCAGCCAGCAGTGGCAGCAAAACACTGAAAGATGCCACCAACGAGGCCATGCGGCATTGGATAAACCACCCGGTAGACACGCACTACATTATCGGCTCTGTGGTAGGGCCACACCCCTACCCCGACATGGTGGCGCGGTTTCAGTCGGTGATCAGTGAAGAAATAAAAATGCAGCTGCACGAAAAAGAAGGCAGGCACAACCCAGACTACGTGGTGGCCTGCGTAGGTGGGGGCAGCAATGCCGCCGGTGCATTTTATCATTATTTCAATGACGAGGACGTAAAGCTGGTGGCCGTAGAAGCCGCGGGCAAAGGCAATGACACCGGCGAATCGGCCGCTACTACGGTGCTGGGCCGGCCGGGGGTGCTGCACGGCAGCAAAACCCTGCTTATGCAAACCGACGATGGCCAGGTGACGGAGCCATATTCCATTTCCGCCGGACTCGACTACCCGGGAATAGGACCCTTGCACGCACACCTGCACGACTCCGGCCGCGCGGCTTTTTATAGCGTCACCGATGCTGAGGCTATGGAGGCCGGATTTGAGTTGAGCAGGATGGAAGGCATTATCCCGGCCATAGAGTCGGCACATGCCCTGGCGGCAATTAGCAAAATGGCGCTTACCGAATCTGACATCACTGTAATAAACCTATCGGGTAGGGGCGATAAAGATCTGGAAGCCTACATACAGTGGCGAAAGGAAGAAAGCTGAAGAGAAGGCCAGCCTGCCATGGAGGTATTGATCAATATGAAGATGAAAAAATGAACCGCATACAATCACTTTTTGAACGCAAGCACTCCGGCATATTGTCGGTGTATTTTTCTGCCGGCTTCCCTTCCATCAACGACACAGCGGCCATTACGCAATGGCTGCAGGAGGCGGGGGCTGACATGGTTGAAATTGGAATTCCATTTTCTGACCCGGTCGCCGACGGCCCCACCATACAAGCCAGCAACAAAACAGCCCTTGACAATGGCATGACCATGAAATTGTTGTTTCAACAACTGGAGCATATACGCGAAAAGGTCGATCTGCCGATCATATTGATGGGTTACATCAATCCGGTAGTGCAATATGGCGTAGAGGCATTCTGTGACCAATGTGCCCGGGTAGGCGTCGATGGATTGATTTTTCCCGATTTGCCAATGGCAGAGTATCAGGAAGAGTACAAAGCTATTTTTGAGAAAAACGGGCTGCTGAATGTTTTCCTCATCACGCCCCATACCCGCGAAGCACGCATAAGAGAAATAGACCGCCACACCAACGGCTTCATATATATGGTGTCGTCGGCAAGCGTGACTGGTGCAAAAAAAGGGATATCCGACGAGCAAATCGAGTATTTCTGCCGCATACAGTCGTACCAGTTGAAAAACCCAACCCTTATAGGCTTTGGTATTTCAGATCGGGAAAGTTTTGATAAAGCCTGCCAATATGCATCAGGCGCCATTATAGGTTCGGCCTTTATAGACGTGCTGAGAAATGCCGACCACCTGGAGCAGGATGTGAAGGCATTTGTGGCCAACCTGCGCGGATAGCAAGAAGTTGCTTGCGCGGTGTGAAGGATAAATGAAGATATTTTAAAACCATAGATAACCATGATCATACAATTACAAAAGGATATATCGCCAGAGCAAAAGCAGAACATCGTAGAAAAGGCGAACAGTCTGAAATACGAAACCACCGAAGTGCAGACCCAGGAGGCCGGCTACCTGATCGGCATCGGAAGCAAAGACTTCGACATACGCGACATCGGGCATATGCCCGGCATACAGGATATTCACATTGTGAGTGACAGCTACAAGCTCGTGTCGCGCAAGTGGAAGGTAAAACCTACGTCGATCGATCTGGGCGACGATGTTCGCATAGAAGAAGGCATGTTTTCGATCATGGCCGGCCCCTGCTCCATAGAAGGCGAGGAACAGATACGGCAAACCATACAGCACCTGAAAGAAAATGACATACGCATCATGCGCGGTGGCGTGTACAAGCCGCGCAGCTCGCCCTACTCCTTCCGCGGCATGGGCAATGAGGGGCTGAAGCTTTGGTACCGTCTGGCGCAGGAAGCGGGCATTAAAATAGTGACCGAGGTGATGCAGGTATCTCAGATAGAGGAGATGT
>CAZQVB010000067.1:0-4274 GCA_964596645.1 uncultured Roseivirgaceae bacterium | reverse complement strand
CTATGTCGACATCTTTCAGGTAGGTGCACGAAACACACAAAATTTCAATCTGCTGGACGAACTCGGAAGGATCGATAAGCCGGTAATGATCAAACGGGGCATTTCCGGCACCATAGATGAACTGCTATACTCGGCGGAATACGTCTTTTCTGGCGGCAACGAAAAGCTGCTCCTTTGCGAACGCGGTATACGCACCTATGAACGCGCCAGTCGCAATACATTGGACCTGAACGCCATACCGGTGCTCAAGGAAAAGTCGCACCTGCCTGTGATCGCCGACCCCTCTCACGGTATTGGCATCAGGCGATTTGTGGAACCCATGGCCCTGGCCTCACTCATGGCAGGCGCCGATGGTGTGATCTTCGAAGCCCACGCCAAACCGGAAGAAGCATTTTCCGATGGCCAGCAAACGTTGGACTTTCGCGAATCGTCGGAACTGGTGTCGCGCCTGCGCAAGGCATTCCTGCTGCGTTGTACGTTCTAACAGCGATCGAACACCGTATTACACTCAATCCACCACACAATGGCCATGCACAAACAAAGGCTCAGGCTCCCGAAGCAGTCTCTGCAATAGTTACTGAACATTCACACAAAACGGTCAACCTTGTTTAGGCATGGTCATTCCTTTGAGCTTTCAGCTACTTTCCCACTATTCTACCAATTCCTTTGAGCTTTTAGCTACGTCCCATCCCGCCTTTCTACCAATTTTCTTTGAGCTTTCAGCTTTCAGCTTTGAGCTACTTACCCACCATTCTACTAATCTACCAGTCTACGAATCCACGAATCCACGAATCCACCAATCCACGATTCCACGAAATTCCACTAACATTTTAGTTGTATAACTAATTTTTTAGTTTATCTTTGTTTTACTGTCACAGCAAATCAATACAAATATGAAAGCAGAACCTTTGAAGGAACTGACCAAAGCCGAAGAACAGATCATGCAAATACTGTGGAGGATCAGGCAAGGGTTTGTGAAGGACATCATCGATGAGATGCCGGAGCCCAAGCCGGCGTACAACACGGTGTCGACCATTGTGCGCATTTTGGAGAAAAAAGGATTTGTAGGCTATGTGGCCTATGGCAAGACGCACGAATACTATCCGCTGATAGAAAAGCAGAAGTACCAGAGTTTTTATCTCAAAAACTTTTTGGGCAACTACTTCGGCGGCTCGTTTGAGCGGCTTGTGTCTTTTTTCGCCAAAGACAACGACATGGATATACGCGACATGGAGCAGCTCATGAAATATGTGCAGTCGGACTTAAAAGATAAAGACGATGAATGATGTGTGGATTTACCTGATCAAAAGCATAACGCTTATGGGCGCTTTCCTGCTGGGCTTCCGATGGATGCTGCGCCGCGACGGCAATCATGCATTCAATCGCTTCTACCTTTTGGGCTCATTACTATTGTCTGTCGTAGCGCCTGGCATCGATCTGGTATTTCCGGCTGCCATCAATGCATCCTTTCCCATTTTGCCCGTACTCACGCCTGTCGGGCAAGCGCTTCATATTGACGGCACCCCGGCATTGACAGCGCATCACCATTGGCAAGATGTACTGCTGGCAGCCACGGCAGCGATTTCTATACTGATGTTGTTGGGTTTGCTGTTCAAAATGCTCCGTATAGCCCGGATCATATACCAGGCCCGCCGGCTCAGGTCTGCCGGATGCATACTGGTAGAAAACAGCCAATATACTTTGGGCTCGTTCCTGCACTACATATTCGTGTCTGATATAGACAAAGCGCTCAGCCCAAACCACCACCTGCCCTTGCTTCATGAGCGGGTACACGTGCGCCGCATGCATACTGCGGATGTGCTGGTGGCAGAACTGATTCGCTGCATTTTTTGGTTCAATCCGCTGAGCCATCTTTACCTCAAGGCCATCCGCCTGAACCACGAATACGAAGCCGACGCTGCAGTACTGGAGCATACGACTACACAAGAATATGCTTTTCATCTCACAAGGGCTGCTTTCTCTGGCAGCACCCTGTCACTCACCAATCCATTCAGCTATTCCTTTACCCTAAAACGATTGAAAATGCTTGAGAAAACAACAATGTTATCCTCTCGTCTCAGGCTGGCAATGGTCACAACACTGCTATGCCTGGCTTGCTTCATAGTAGCCTGCCAGCCCGATACCAATGATGTATCCGCTGCCTCAACTGAAGATGTAGACCAGCTCCCTGAACCAAAAGAAGGAATGAGTGCAATGTATCGATACATTTCCAGGGAAATTAAATACCCTGTAGAAGCGCGCCGGAGTGCATCTGTCGGTACCGTATATGTACAGTTTGATGTAGATAAACAAGGCAATGTGGCCAACTACAAGGTGGTGCGCGGTGTGGTGCCGGCGTTGGATGCGGAGGTGCTGAGAGCTGTGCAGGTCGGTGCATCGCATTTTGAATGGCTGCCTGCCAGAAGGCTGGATAAGTATGTCGGCGTCACCATGGTGTTGCCGGTACAGTATAAGCTCGATGGGGTACAACCCACGCCGCAAACAGAAATTGCCGCTCCGCACGTACCGCACAACATGGAGGAGATCGTGGTGGTAGGCTATCCACCAAAACCATAACGATGATGAACACATTAGCACAATTTGTCTTAGAAAGCACTGCTGCGCTCATCACCTTTATGCTGGTGTACTGGCTGTGGTTTGGTCGCGAGCGCAATTTTCACTTCAACAGGTACTACCTGCTGGCGACTACTGCACTGTCTATTATACTTCCCTGCCTGCAGTTGCCTCTTTCGGCACAATCGATAGTACCGCCAACCGCAGCAATACATGGAGCCTGGCAGTTGCCCGAAATCATTGTAGGACCGGGCACTGAGACCGCCAAAGGCCTTTCGTTGGCGCATCTGCTGCTGGGTATCTATCTGACTGGCGCCGGCTTCTTCCTGCTGCGCTTCATCCATCAGGGCCTTAAGCTGTATCGTTTTGCTGTGGAGCACAAAACAGTTGTCAGCGATCAGAAACCATATAAGCTGGTGAATACGCATGGCCAGCTTCCGACATGTTCGTTTTTCCACTTGCTTTTTTATGACGATTCTTTGCCGGTAAACGAGCAGGAAAAGGAACAAATACTGCAACATGAAGAGGGGCACATTGTGCAAAAGCACAGCTGGGACATCATCTACTTCGAACTCATTAAAATTGTATTCTGGTTCAATCCGGCCATAAATTACTACAGATATGCGCTTGCCGAAGTACATGAATATATGGCCGACGAATATGCTATGAACCATGGAAACCCGGAAGACTACACGCGGCTGCTGGCCCGACAGGTGCTGCGCTCATTCGACCTTCGCATTAGCAATCACTTTATCAAATCTCAAACCCTAAATCGTATTAAAATGATACACTCCACCAAAAAAAGCCCGCTGCTGCTCAAAGGAATCGTGGCTCTTATTTTCGTTTGCGTACTGTTTTACACCATTTCGTGCGACATGGCCAACGGCCCCATACAGAGCAGTATAGCAAAGGCACACATTGATATGCTCCCTTCAGTACCAGATGCTGCACCTGCTGTGGCTGCGGTAGATACAGGGCAAGACACGACCATATATACCGTTGTGGAAGATCAGCCTGAGCCCATTGGTGGTATGAAGGCGTTTTATGAATATGTGGCAGAAAACGTGCAGTACCCGGCCGAGGCCAAAGAAAAAGGTGTGGAAGGCAAGGTCTTCGTAGAATTTGTGGTAACAGAAGATGGCAGTCTTGAGCAGGTGAGGACATTAAAAGGAATTGGTGCCGGCTGCGATGCAGAGGCCGAGCGCGTAGTACGCAACGCCGAAAAATGGAAGCCCGGCAGAGAAGATGGAAAACCGGTAAAGGTGCGTATGATACTGCCCATCACTTTTAAAATGGATCAAAAGCCGCCAGCACCGGCCAAGAATTGAAATCGGAGATTCGTGGATTGGTAGACTGGTGATTGGTGGAATGGATAGCTGGAGGTATTGGCAAGTGATAAGCACTACCGGTAATAAAGAGATCAATATGCCTCAAATGATGCAGACCTTCCGTGGCTGTTCATTTCATTTCCAGTTGATGAAAAGAATCGAACCATAAATACACTTGTCGAAACAAAGCTGCCTTGCCCGCGGGGCCAGCCGCACGAAATGGTCTGTGCGTCACAGACCATGGATTTGTGATATGTAGATCAACAGGCTTTGGAAGATGCAGTCCATGGAAAAGATGCGCATTTTCCGCGGCCATCGCCAATAGCCGACAGATGCTGAAACAAGTTCAGCATGACCCATTGAGAGAATGGC
>CAZQVB010000066.1:3913-14988 GCA_964596645.1 uncultured Roseivirgaceae bacterium | reverse complement strand
TTCCTGAACATGCGCCGGGCCATCGAAAAGATCTTCATGCACGGCTACTATGGTGTGCGCAGCATTGAGCAAATAAGTGATGCGACGGGTAAGCCCCAGCAGCGGCATGCGCACTTTGTACAAGCGCGCCACCTCACCGCCGGAGTCCGACAGCAGCGTAAACGGCAGGTCGTACGCTTTTTTGAATTTTCTGTGCGACTCCACGCTGTCGGTACTTATACCGATCACGTCCACATCCGCCCGCCTGAACGCTTCGAAATTGTCGCGAAAGGAGCAGGCTTCTTTGGTGCAGGCTGAGGTAAAATTCTTGGGGTAAAAATATAAGATGGCGCTCTTGCCATGCATCTGTTTCTTCAGGGAGAATTTGTCGCCCGAGGCCGCTTGCAATGTGAAATCCGGTGCTTTGGCACCAACCGATAGTGGCATATTATTTTATTTAGGTGAATTACAAACCCCACTTTTCACAATAGGGTTTACTTTTGCGTGGAGCAACAGGGCCGCAAATAGCACTGTCTTGAAGCCATGAAGCCGACACAGCCGGCCGTAAAAGGTGCCGTGCAAAAGGTGAAAAGAGACGAGTGACATGCCGGAGACCGCTCATTGATTGGCCCCAACTTAATATGAAATTTATAAGCAAAACATGGAGCACACGCCAAATTACAAAATCGCCGATACCGACATTGCCATACTCGACATCATAAAAAACCGCTGGAGCCCGCGATCATTCATTGATAAAGTACCTGATCGAGCGCTAATAGTAAGATTATTGGAAGCGGCAAGATGGGCGGCAAGCTCTTATAATGAGCAGCCGTGGCGGTTTATCATCGGGCTTAAAGGCGATGCCAGCTACAGCAAACTGTATGACTGCATGGGCGAGTACAACCAGAACTGGGCCGGCAAGGCACCGGTGCTGCTGCTGGCCTGTAGCAAGAAGACCTTTACCAAAAGCGGCGAGGTGAACAGGCACTACACACACGATATGGGGCAGGCGATGGCTTTTATGGCGTTGCAGGCGGTACAGGAGAAAATGCAGATGCACCAGATGGCCGGCTTTAGCCGTACCACAGCCGAAAAAAAATTTAATATACCCGAGGGTTTCGAGCCTGTCACCATGGCTGCCTTTGGCTATCCGGCTACACCTGAGGATCTGCCCGACGACCTGCAAAAATCGGAACGGGCACAGCGCAACCGCAAAAGCCTCAGCGAAATAGTATTTACTGAAAACTGGGACAACGCATTTTGATCTGCATTCGTGGTGTGTGCACTGGTGCCAACCAGCCTGCGGGCGGCATGCTATGATGAGCCGCGGCATCTGGTACATGATTATCTCCACTTTTGTGTTTGCCGTGATGAACGTATTCATCAAACTGGTGTCGCATATTCCGGCAGTGGAGGTGGTGTTTTTTCGATCGGTGGTGTCGCTGGTGCTTAGCCTTGGGGTGCTCCGCTACGCCAGGGTGCCAGTATGGGGCAAAGACAAGAAGATGCTGGTGATACGCGGTGTAGCAGGCGCATGCTCGCTGATGCTATATTTTCAGCTCATACAGGAAGTACCTTTGGCTTCGGCCACCACCATACTTTTTTTGGCGCCCATCTTCACCTCCATCATCGGCATATTCTTCGTCAAAGAGCGGGTGCAGCCTGTTCAGTGGCTGTTTTTCCTCGTGTCTTTTGCAGGCATACTTATGGTCCATGGATTCGACAGCCGGGTAGGGGCTTTTTATCTGGCCATTGGTATCGCTTCTTCTCTGTTTTCGGGAGTAGCCTACAACTGCATTCGCAAAATGAAAAATACGGAGCACCCGGTAGTCATTATCTTTTATTTCCCCCTGGTTACGCTGCCGATTACCGGGGCCATCAGCGCTTTCAACTGGGTCATGCCCAGTGGCGTAGACTGGCTGGTGCTCTTGATGGTAGGCGTGCTCACACAGATAGCGCAATACTTCATGACGAAAAGCTACCAGGCCGAGGAGCTTTCCAAGGTGGCCAGCATCCGCTATCTGGGTATTATATATGCCATTGGATTTGGCTATTTTATTTTCGACGAGACGTTCGCCATATGGGCGTACATGGGTATGGCCGTCACCATTGCCGGCGTAGTGCTCAATGTGTGGTACAAGCACAAGCGCCAGGCAGATGACGCCATTTACCAGGGCAAACTCTCCAATTAGGTGCGTCGGTCCTTGCAAGGTTTGTGTACCTGTGTGCGCATAGCCTTCGGGGAGTATTGGCGCAGTAGAAGGGCTTAGCATATTTTTATAAGCTTTACTCCGGCTGTTGTAATTTTAAATTATGATGAAAGTGATAATTTTGTTGGCGTTTTATTATAAAGTATAAAAGTATGTCAGGACATAGCAAATGGTCGACCATCAAGCGGAAAAAGGGCGCGTTAGATGCTAAACGCGGCAAACTATTTACCAAGTTGATCAAGGAGATAGCAGTAGCTGCCCGTGAAGGTGGTGGCGACCCGGAGGCCAATCCAAGGCTGCGACTGGCCGTGGCCAATGCAAAGGGCAATAATATGCCTAAAGACAATATCGAGAGGGCCATCAAAAAAGCCACCGGTGCCGATGCCGATGAGTATGTGGAAACCACCTACGAGGGGTATGGCCCGCATGGTGTGGCCGTGTATGTAGAGTGCACCACCGACAATACCAACCGGACCGTGTCATCTGTACGTGCTGCATTTTCAAAGCATGGCGGCAGCCTGGGCACCAACGGCTCCCTGGAGTTTCTCTTCGAGCGCAAGGGAGTATTCACCATAGAAGAAGCCGAAGGGATAGATGAAGAAGCATTTACCCTGGAAATGATAGACGCCGGGGCCGACGATGTAGAGCAGGAAGATGGCATATATTCAGTCACCTGCCCCATGACAGAATTTGGCAGCATACAACACAAGCTGGAAGAACTGCAGCTGGAGGCAGAAAACGCCGAACTGCAGCGTATACCCGTTTCCAGTGTTTCGCTTTCCGACGAAGAGTTTAAGAAGGTGATGCGGCTGATAGAGGCGCTGGAGGACAACGACGATGTACAAAAGGTCTTTCACAACTTGGAGGTGAGCGAAAGCCAGATGGAGCTGATCGAGTAATCATGACATGAAGGCCGCCTCATCAATTCGAAATCAAAAACTATAGCCCACGCATTAAAACGTATAACCCAGGGTTTAAACCGTGGGTTTATATATTATAGATATCATATCTCAGATTCGGGACGGCTTGTGGGAAATCAACCTCGGAGGTTGATTTTCGGTCGTTATCGGCAATCAAGACACGTGTAATCAGATAATTATTTGTACGGATTGGTAATATACTTTACCTTTGCACGTATAGTTTGATAATAAAAACCACGTGTTATGAATACAAAGTTGACATTGACCATAGAGCAATCTTTAATAGAAAAAGCAAAGAGATATGCAAAAGGAAAAGGGAGAAGTCTGTCTGATATAGTTGAAAATTATCTTAAAGTGATTATAAAAGAGGAAAATTTAAGAGTAATAGATTCGACTCCCATCGCGACATCTCTTAAGGGTTCTTTTAAAGCCCCGGAGGATTTTGATTATAAAAAAGAACTATCGCAAGAACTTTTTAAGAAATATCAATAGTATGGATAATGTATTAATCGATACAGATGTGATCTTAGACTTTTTCTTTGATAGAGAACCTTTTGCTGAATATGCTGCTCAAATAATAGGATTATGCGAGATGAATAAAATTAGAGGTTTTGTTACTCCAGTGATTTGTAGTAATGTTTATTATCTCCTAAGACAAAATGCTCGACACGACAAAGTGATTGATAATCTTAAACAACTCTTAATGATAACGGATGTTTTATCAATGGATAAAGAAGTAGTGAGTAATGCCCTAAATTCAGGGTTTAAAGATTTAGAGGATGGTTTGCAGAATTTTGCAGCAATGAAACATGGCAGTATAGATGTGATATTGACTCGTAATCTAAAGGATTTTAGCAAAAGTGAGATTGGTGTTTTGACGCCTGAATCATATATAAAATCAATAATTGCCAGCCGCTAATATGCAATGTGAAGCGGTAGTGGTTCAGTAGTTTGCACAGGTTTATGATTTGTAAAAAGCTTGGTTTGACATAATATGTAATCTCGTAGTACTCTCGAAAGACACCAAATTGTTCTAGAATGCACATAAAGTTATGAACATATCAATTAAACATAAAATAGTTTTCTCCCTGATCTGTGGTTTTTTGTTCGCCGTACTCAATAGCCTAACAAACTACCTTTTTCTCGACCGAGATTTTAGTTGGATTAGTTTTGCCCTAAACTTCCTTTTCTTTGGATTTATTTTTGGTTTTGGATTATTATACTTTATGAAGAAATTGTCACAGAAACTCTTGAATAAAATTCAAATTGAAGTGACTAAGGATGAAATTATAAATCATGAAGGACCTGCTAACTTATTTAGAGGAATGGAGGGGGTAGGCGGAAAGCTGCTACTCACTGATCAAAGGTTAATTTTTAAATCTCATAAGATGAATATTCAGTCAGGAGAAGTGCAATTACTTCTAGCTGATATCAAAGAAACTAGCCCTAGAAAAACAGCTAAGCTTTTTCAAAATGGGTTAAGAGTACTCACGAACACTGGAGAACATTTTGACTTTGTGGTTTACGAACGCAGCAACTGGATAAGTAAATTAAATTCTTCAAAGCATATTCCTTGAAGGAATTTAGCTTCATGTTATTATAAAGTCTTTTTGTCCGGAATGTCAACCATATATGCTATGCTGAATATCATTGGGATAAGCAACACATTAGGATTGGCCTAAACAAAATACCAGTGCTGAAAATAAAATTGAAACAGCCTGTGTTTAGCCCACGTACCGAAGGCGTAAGAAAAAAAAGATATTTAATGGAAATGGATAAATCCATTGGACATAACCGGTGAACTTCCATAGCCCACGGTTTAAACCGTGGGCTATGGAAATTGCAACCAATCATTGAACCGTTTCAACGGTTTATAACGGGGTCAATCAAAAACGTATAACCCAACCGTTCAACGGTTAAACTCGCGGGTAGAAAGGCGGTACACAAACCGAATCGTTTCAAAGATTTGAAATAGGCAGGTGCGTAAGGTTTTGCAGAATAGCCTCGAATGCAATGGGACGAAAACACCTAATTCCTCCTTATTTTTTATTGTTATAATCAGCTTTTCTTTCTCGGCATATCCGACTATCTTGGGTTCTACAACTACTCCACTCACACTAAATTTTTTAGCACTATGAAAAAGAATTACCCTGCCTGCAAAGGGAAATGTCATCGTTTCGCCTTTGCACTGCTGGTATGTTTATGCATTTCTGCTGCAGCATCAGCACAAACCGATCAAGTCGTCATTGGCAAGGAGCTGATCCGGCTACAGGAAAACAGCCAGGCCAGACGAAGCCGTGCGGCCGCGCCTGACTTCCCCCTGTTTCACCGCCAAGACCACCTCTCATTCAACAAAGCTGGCGATGTGCTCATACGGGCCATCCCCAAGAGTGGCTGCGAGGCGCTCATCGCCGAGCTGGAAGGCATAGGCGCCACCAGCATATCCCACAGCGGAGGGTTGGTGAATGCTTATCTTCCCGTGTCTTCAATCTCCAAAATGTATCGATGCACGGAACTGAAATTTGCCGGGGCAGAGTATAAGCCAAAGCAAAACATCGGCGCCATCACGAGCCAGGGCGACAGTGTGCAGCTTTCGTCTGTGGCGAGAAGCAAATATTTCGTCGATGGCAGCGGTATCAAAGTAGGGGTGATGTCCGACAGTTATAATTACCTGGGTGGCGCAGAAGCCGGCGTGGCCAGCGGTGACTTGCCCGGTGAGGAAAATCCCAACGGCTACACTACGCCCATCACGGTGTTGTACGATTTTGTAGGAACCTCCACTGACGAAGGGCGCGCCATGTTGGAAATAGCGCATGATGTAGCCCCTGCAGCCGACCTTTACTTCCACACGGCCGATGGGGGCCAGGCCAATTTCGCCAGGGGCATCTACGAGTTGGAAAAAGCCGGCTGCGACATTATAGTCGACGACATATTCTACTTTGCCGAGCCGTTTTTTCAAGACGGTATAGTGGCTCAGGCCGTAAATGATGTGGCAGCCAAGGGCGTCAGCTACTTTTCTTCTGCCGGCAATAGCAACCGCAACAGCTACGAGAGCGAATTTCGGGGCACCTCCGATACCGTATTTCTGTCCAATCCATATTTTGAACTGGAATATGGCCGGTACATTTTGCACGATTTTGATACTGGCGTTGGCGTGGACTATTCTCAGAAAATTGCCATTCGTGCTCAAACCGGCATACGCACCATCTTTCAGTGGGCTACCAATTACGCTTCGGCTTGTGAAGGTTGCCCGGGTGCTGAAAGCGATTTTGACCTTTTCCTGGCGTTGGAAGACAATCTGGAAACCATCATACTGGAGGCGGATAACCTAAACATTGGCAACGACCCCTTTGAATTTTTTAATATTGGCAATTCCAGTGTGACCAATACGGTTACAGTATACCTTTTCATCGGTAAGAAAGTGGATGTAGGCCCTACGCCGGACCCGCCACTGATGAAGCACATCGACTATGATGAGTTGATCGTGCACGAGCATCAGACATTTAGCCCCACCTGTGTAGGCCACGCCAATGCCCACGGTGCCATGGCAGTGGGTGCTGCGGCATACTTCAATACACCCGCCTACCGGGCCGACCTTGACGTGCCTCGCATCAACAGCTATTCTTCCACCGGCGGTACCCCTGTGTTCTTTGCCAATGACGGGCGCAAATTTTGGTGGCCCCAGGTGCGGCGCAATCCCGACTTTACTTCTGTTGATGGCGGAAACACATCCTTTTTCGGCAGCGACATCAGCATACCTTTCATGGGCCAGGTGTTCGACGACGATGATTTCCCCAACTTCTTTGGCACATCAGCCTCTGCACCGCATGCCGCAGCCGGCGCCGCGCTCATACAGCAGGTGGCGCATGGCAAACTACCGCCCTTCCTCCTGAACCTGCTCTACAACAGCACAGCCCAGGACATGGACGATCCCTTTACGCCGGAATTTGACGAAGGGTATGACTTCACGACCGGCCACGGACTGATACGGGTCGATAAGGCAGTGGCACAGCTGGTGAATATACTCGGAGTATGGCGCCTCGGCCTTACCGCCTCCTGCGGCGATGAGCCTGGAACTGTGGTGTGGCGCGTGCATAATCCCAACGGGTTTGGCGTGCCCATACAATACGAAATAGTGCACACGAGTATATCGGGCAGTATGGTGGCCACGCCGGGCTACAGCGAATTTGTGACTTCAGCCGAGGGATTCTTTAACCTGGGAAAGATAACCTGGAAAGACATCAGGAACAGAGAGCGCACTGCCTTCGCCACCATCAACAACATAGCTTGCGCGCGGGAAATCGCCAAAAAATATACTGCATTCCCTAATCCCTCTACCGATGGCATCTACAACCTGAAGATCAACCTCAAAACGGATGATGACGTGCAAGTGACGGTGATGAACGCACAAATGGATGTGCTGTATACAGAGAAACGACCACTGCTGAAAGGCGAAAACCTGTGGCAGGTAGACTTGGGCGGCATACACAAAGGTGTATACTACGCCAAGCTCCATACCTCTAAAGACCACGAAACAATACGGCTGGTGAAAAACGACTGACGCCATTCCACATTCACCGGGCAATGATTGCCCGATTATCCGGCGCACGAGAGGTTATCTTTTGTGCGCCGGTTTTTTTGTTTCAAAACAAAAAATGCTCACTCAGATACAAACTTATAAGAAGTTGATTGTTAATGATATAAAACGACCCATTCGCAGCGCCACTTCAACACCATTTTCATTTCAGGAATTTTACAAATTTCAGATTGCCGGCATTGCAGACTATACCTGGTGGCCGGCCGATCGTCGTCTTTAGTGCACCTGCATCGGCATATTGTCGCATGCCTGTGGTGGGGTGTATGGTGAAAAAATGCGGGGCAGTGGTGCCTACTTCCTGAAAGCCAAGCGTACGATACACCGCACCCTGCGACCACTCCAGGTCGGCATAGCTCATGATATCCTCCGGCTGCACCTGCTTTTCGAAATGCCTCAGCAGCTTGCCCATGCCGCCTACCACCGTAAGGCCCTGATGATTGCAAAAGCGAAGGAGTTCGCAGGAAAGATACGTCCGGCTTTCGCGCCATATTTTCCGAGGTTTACTAAAGGCCGCCACCGCCACCAGCATCTTATTTTTATACAGGCCGAATTTATACCTGGCACGGATGGGCATTAGCAGGTGGTGCTGTTCTAAGAATTCAACCAGTTGATCGTTCGTCAGATCGCGCAGGTGGGTGTGCCTTGCATGAATGCGCTCACTACGGCCCAGCTGCGAGGCCAGCATCGACTGCACCAACCCCTGCGAACCTTGCCACTGGTCCTGATGGATTTTGATGATCTGCAGGCCGTGTTTCATCGCATCAAGGCTTTCTTTTTGATAGGCTGCGGCATCGTGTACAATGGTAAAGTACGCTGTGGTGTAGAGCCTGATTTCTAATGACAATTGAGCATAAAAGAAACTGGCCGCATGCGGTGAATCATTTTTATATGTAAATGATGGCCAGCCTTCAGAAGATAAAAATTGATGCATTTCATGGAAGAAGCCCATTGTTGTCACAAATTACCTGCGCATATAATCATCAATTGTATGCTTCGCCAATGCGCGTGGCGTATTTGCGGGTTTTTATCCCTGCCTCAAAGGCTTCGGCATATACCTTCGTGAAGGCTGCGCCAAAGTAGATAATCATAGACGAATAAAAAATGTACAGCAGTATGAGCACTATGCTGGTGGATGTTTCGAATATGTTGTTGATGTTGCTGTTGATCAGAAATGTCTCCAGCCCATACTTGCCTGCTGTGAAGAGTACCGTAGTGACCGCCGCGCCTACAAATATGGCCGACCATTGAATTTTGGCATCGGGTAAGAAACGAAATAGCACGGCAAACCAAAGTGTGACGAAGGCAAAAGAGACCACCTTGCTCACAATCACAATAAATAGGGCGTCCATATTCATGAGCGCCGGGCCGATAAACTCATCCAGCGCAGATATAATGGTATCGCTCAGCGTTGACAGCAAAAACAGCAGGCCTGTGAAAAAGATGATGCCCACAGATTTAGAGCGCTGCTTCAGTGTGTACAGCACGTCTTTCGTGCTTTCTTTCTTTATTTTCCAAATCTTGTTGATGGACAGCTTAATTACCTTGAATAGGTTGGTGGCGATGAAAGTGAGAAAGATGGTGCTGCCGATGGTGATCCAGGTGTTGCTGGCCATGCCGCGAAAATTGTTGACGAAGGTGTTGACCTGTTCGGCGGTGTTTTCACCGAAGGTAGCCCTGATCTGCTGAAAGACAGGATCGCTGATGGTTTCCTGTTTAAAATACAAGCTCAACACATTAATGAGTATCACGATAATTGGTGCCAGCGAAAACATAGTGAAGAAGGCAGTACTGGAGGCCAGCACCAGCGGATCGTGTTGTCCCAGTTCTTGAAAGGCTTTTTTAAAGAGCGAAAAGAACTTCTTTGTTTTGGTCCAGGAAAACTTCATTGGTTTGGTTTATATCGGCACAATAGTCTGTCGTGGTTATTAACCGATCTTGGCTTAGGATGTTAATTTACATCCCCAGGGCGCCATCAATAATTGGTGCTGAGATGAAGGCTACCGACAAATTTTCACTTTATATTGAAGGGTGAAAAACACGGAAAGGTCATACGTCAAATGATCGCAATAATTTAACAAACACCACTAAACACTATGAAAAGCTTGAATGTACGTATTGCCGGTACAGTGAGCGCCCTGCTGTTGTTTTCTACATGTATTTATGCCGGCGACAATTCATCTTCAATCAGGGCAGATAAGCCAATGGCTGCGTCCTCTGACGACAGCACCTGGGTATCGTTGCTGAACCGTCCGGAATTTACAAAGAACATGAAGGTAGCGGAGATACCACTCACTAGCGCCACTGTCAGCCCCTATGAAGAAGTGAGGACGGTGACCGGCGGATCCTTTGTGGAGGGGGGCTGGAAGGCTACCGATAGTTTGTGCCGCATTGTGATGGTACTGGAGCGTGGCTTTAAATACAATGAATCAGGGGCCATAGAAATAGAAATGACCAACCTAGACCCGGTGGAACAACAGAAGGGTAGAAAGCATCATTTTTTCAATTTATATGCTAACCCGGAGGGCTCTACCTGGCACCGGTATTTTCTCGAGCCCGACCGCAAGAACAAAGTAGGCGTTAATGTGCCGGAGCCTTATTTCAATCTTCGGTTTGGCAACTATGGTGAAGCACAGGGCGGGCGCAGCATCAAGGTGCTGTGGCAGGGCGGGGGCAAGCGGCATGAAGTGAGCCATCATAATCAGGTGCCTTTCGGACTGATCAAAAATTGGGACAAAAATAAAGTGTATACCTACCGGGTAGAGTGGGATACGAAACAATTGGTAGTATACCTTGATGATGAACTTATTTTCGCCAGCCAGCGGTTCAACAATATGGAGAAGTTCGGTCCGGATTCCTTTGCTGATCGCGATAAGAACGCGCCGATGAAGTACGTATTCATCAGCCGCGACAATCACGACAATCCGGCGGTTTGGTACGGTATGCCCGGCCCGGTGTATAAGAAAGTAAGGGTCTACTACGGATCAGAGTAAAGGTGCTTATGCCGGACAGGTTTTTCAGACAAGGATCAGATACATAGTAGAATATATTGATGAAAGGCTGGCATAAAATTGAAAATAGCATGTGTTGCAGACACTGCTATTCATGTTTGCTTTAAGTCTGCCTTCGGAAGACTTAAAAAAAGCGGTGAATTTTAGCTTGGCTTGATCATGACATGCTCGAGCGAGCGGGGGGAAGCAAAGATTAACGCGCACTATATTTCACACAGGCAAAAAAAATCCCAGGCACTTTGAACGTTTGTTGACCATTTAGGAAGGTAGGCTGCGCTATTTTTTCTTAACATTTGGCATCATTTGCCAGTCTGCCGCTTACAGCAGAAAACCTATCCTAAATACCAGTGGGTTTTTATAG
>CAZQVB010000066.1:0-3903 GCA_964596645.1 uncultured Roseivirgaceae bacterium | reverse complement strand
AGGTGTCGCTTTTCTTGTGGTTGATATGGTACAGCGCCTGAATATTTCCTTTGAGCTTTTTGCCAATGGCAAATTGGCGGCCAACGCCGGCCAGGTAGTTTTCCTGCCAGAGAACAGCTTTATTTTCTGCCGGCTGGTGCATTCGTTCGTATTCTCCATGCACATAAAACCCTTTGATGGCTGTCCATTCCAGAAAAAACCGAAAACCATAGATGGCTTCTTTCCCTAATTCCGGAACGTAGTCGTTTGTTTCATCGAAAGTATAGCGGTAGGTGCCTCCCAGACCAGCGGAAAGGCGCATGCTAAGCCTGTATTGTACCAGTGGAGAAACATCAACCGCCGCCGGGTCTGTAGCATTGAACTGAAAATTTCCACCAAAGAACCATCGCTTTTCCCGATCAATATGTTTCTCAGGTTTCTCTATACCCTCTTCCACATCTTTACTGTTCTGTACAGCAGCATACTTCTTTTTATACGTCTCCATTGATTGCATGGCTTCCTGCACCACTTCCGAATGATCCTTTAGCATGTCATTGGCCAGTACCTGCGCGCGCTTTGCCGCCTCTCGCTTCAACCAGTCCGGATCTTCTACTTGCGCCGTTTCTGTTTCAAATTGCGCCTTTGTTGCCTTCAGCGCTCCGGCTTGTTCTTCCAGGGCTTGTAGCTCGCCAACCTTCTTCGCATGCTCGCCGACGACCTCGTCGATGTTCCCCGACTGCATTTGTTTGCTAGCATCTCCGGCCCTTGTCATGTAATCCTCCACTTGGGCCAGTTCGCTTGGCACTTCAAATTGTTCTGTATCAAGGTTGATGCTTTCAAACCCCGGCACCTGCCGGCCTTTCAGCACATCGGCCGATGCGCCTTTGGGCAGGTGTGGCGTGACCGAAGAGGCCACCTCATCCAACTTTCCATTGTACTCGTTGAGCTGGGAAATGAGTTCCTTCGCTCTATCCAATTCCTGTATATCTATATTCAGCCTTTCCTCGAGGTTTTCTTTGGCAATAAACGTGGTCACCTTTTCTTGTTGTTCTCCGATTATTTGGTCAACCTCGTCCAGGGTCTGCTGCATTTTTGGATCAGTGACCTTGCCCTTCAGGCTGTCGAGCCTTTGATAGAAGTGACCGGGCATTAAACTATCCTTCAACGCCAGCACACTCTTCTTTTGCTTAGCCACCGCTTGCCTAAGCTTTTCCAGGTTGGGCGACGGCAGACTGTCTTTCTGCTGAAGCATAGTAGTTTCTAGCTCGTCCAGCCATTGACCGGCTTGCTGTTGTTGCCGCTTTATGCTGTCGAGTGTATGAGTGAGCATCGTGGGAAGTTGCAGGCTGTCCACCCGGGCAAAGAAGTTTTCTTGCAGAGCCTCCAGGCTGTCAAGTAAATGCACCGACTCCAGCTTACCAGTTTGGGCCTGGGTTGGCATTGGGGCAAGCACAGGCAGTAAGATCAGTAGCAGCAGTGTGGATTTCATGTGTTGGTTAATCAAGAAAGGTGTTGAATGTTGGTAGCTTTAAGATAGGCATTTATACGCTACAATGAAGCAACTTTTAGCGCAAATCTCCTCTCTCCATGCTAGAAAGATACGGAGCCTGAAGAACTTAAAGTATTTAGGACTTTCAGGCATTTAAGACCAGACTGATGCCGGGCCCGACTTCCCGTGGACTGCCGTAGTGCTTATGGTCCTCATGCTCGCTGGCGTAGCTGCGGGCTTTCATCTTCAGGCTGAAGGGGGGCAGTGTCGGCGCGAACTCTCCAAAAGAATTTCTTGCTCAGCGCACAAGCCTTGGGGATCAAACTTTTGGAGAGTTGACTTCATCCGATCATTTCCGAAGGCAACAAAGTCATTAAATTTATACGCTGATATATGGACAAATAGGAACAAATTTGGAAATAGCCAGGGCACAGACAAGCTGTTCTTATTTTCTTTTAAGTCTTCCGAAGGCAGACTTAAAAGAACGGGCCTTCATTGGAAAACAGGTAGTTGAGGTAGGCTTTGGGTATAGTAGGCACAAGCGGATAACATTTGCGCCAGATTGGGGGATGGCCCCTATGGAGAATCGTTCTCGAAAATAGCTCTTAAATAATCAGGATGATAAATAACCAGATAGAGCCCCGCCAAAATCGAAATGGAAACTAAAATTGTATTTATGATCATATAGTTCCTTTTTGCATAATAATAATCATCAATTGTTTTTTTATAGGTACTGCTTTCAAAATTCTTTTCGACAATTTCAGGCTTACTGATAATATCGTTTAATCCTAAATAGCTGAAATCCTTTTTACAATCGTATTCATTGACATTATCCAAATTTGCCATTTCCTTATTCATATAAATTATTCTATGAAAATAGGCATTTCTTTTTTTTGCATAGACAGCATAAACTACTACTGCTAAAACGGCTGAAAGGAAGAAAATAAAAAACACTAAATACTCCATGACTATCTCATTTCCAATGTGGATTAGAAAGATTAATTTGAAATGTGGCATTGATATTTGCTTTGATTACGCCACCAGTGCCGAAACCTGCTTCCTCCTGTAATCCCACATCAAATGAATGAACGCCCGAATGTCGGTGCACTGTTTTGACCTCAACAAAGGGAGCTCCGCCTCCAACAGTAAACTTGTCAACATAAACCTCTCGTCTATTTAAATTTAAAATTACATCCACGCTCTGTTTGTAATCCACTCCCGCCTCTACTCTAATCCCGTTGGTAAATTTAACTATTCCGTCTTCCAAGATATAATCGCCGTATACACCTCCGGAGGAATTCCCATTGACAAAGTCATGTCGCATTCCAATTTTAAATATCTCAGCAGCTATATAATCCCTTGATCCTCCAAATGGCCCCATATCTGCTGATGAAAGAAGTCCTGCTGACCCCTTTATATATACATCAGCATGAAATTCGACATCAATTCTTGTCAGCATCCAAGAGGGTGGCGTGCTTGTAACTAGTGCCCTTGGAGAACCAATAGCCACACTTCCCAAAACATACGCGTCGAGTTGAGCATTGTAAATCATTCCGTTGTTCCACGCCCCTTTATCCACACAATCAGGATCATTGCCAGTACAACCACCATTTCTATCAACAACATATGTTGGATTATTAGCCATAGCTAAATATGCGCTAGCGAACTCATTGTAGGGATCAGTAGCACCCCACCTCCCCACAACAGCATCATACATCCTCAGCTCAAAAGCATTCCACCCCGTCTCCTCGTCCATTTCTGCAAACTGGCCCTGGTAGCCGAATCTATAGTGCTCGCGGGCGTAGCTGCGGGCTTCCATTTTTAGGCCAAAGGGGTAGTAGTCGGCCAGCTGGGTGGCCGGGCCTTCAGTGAGTTTTATAGTCAGATCGTCGAAATACACATCCACATAAGCCATGCTTTCATTGGCCACATAAATATACATATAGCCGGGCTTTTGCGCCACGGTCGTCAGGCTTAGTTTTTCCCAGTTGTTCAGTGCTGCGCTGCTTACTGCGTCATAGCCGAAGTCGTCATCGAAGCTCAGGTCTTCATCGAAAAACAGGTAGTTGAGGTAGGCTTTGGGGCGGGTGTCATCCTCCGCACCAAACAGGGCCCCGGCGCCGAGTGCGCCGTTGAACAGGTCGAGGATGCCCTGCGTCTCTGCCGCGCCGGTGTAGCCGAAGGCACCGGCCACCAGGTTGGCCAGGCCAGTCACGAGTGAGGTATTGTCCGTGGCGGCATTGTAGCGGGCGTAGGCCTGCATGTCTACCGTGTCGCCGGCTTGCACTTTCAGCATCATGCCCGTGCCAATGGCTTTGCCGCCCGCCAGCGCCGGGTTCAGCCAGGCGCTCTTTTTGCCCACACTTTACCAAGCTTTACATTAGTTAAGTGGCTACGAAATTTGACAGGTTGTAAATATAGTTTGTGATATTGAA
>CAZQVB010000065.1:0-16513 GCA_964596645.1 uncultured Roseivirgaceae bacterium | reverse complement strand
ATTTATCTGCCACGATATCCCTGATTCTCCTGCCCGTCGGCATAGGCAATATTGGTTGCGCGGTGGCACATGAAACAGCCAGTTGTGCATGGGTGTCAAGTCGCTGAGACCAATCGCCTCCCGTTGGAACCATGAATGCAAAATATTGGTACGCATAGTTCTGTAAAGGCACATCTTTGATTGACAGCGAAATATCGACTGAAGATTTCCCCTCTGTCACAGAAATTCTTTTTGAAGCGAAAGTTATTTGTGCACCAGGCATACTTTCTCTAAAAGAAAGTATAATATCTCTAGCCTCTACAGCATCATAATTGATGGTTACTGACACTGAGCTATTCGGTTGCATCCACACGGGTCCTTTCACAAAAAGCAGCCTGTCCTGATTTGACTGAGCTATAGTGTTATGAAATCCAACAATGCCGATGAAAGGAAGCAGGAAACAAAGTAATTTCATGTTGAGGAGGTTGAAAGTTTTTAAATCGACAACCAGACTGTTTAACTAGAACTAATCAATTATAATGGGTAAACTTTCAACAGCCTTTGATTGTGTAACACGTAAGTAATAAAGACCACTCAATATATTCGATGTACTAATATTTACTGCGCCTCTTTCCGCTGCAAACGTTTGGCTAAGCATTACACGACCAGTTACATCTATTATTTCAATAAATACAGGATATGAACCCTTTTCTATCAATGATACATTAAGCATTTCATGCGATGAGACCGGGTTAGGATAGACACGTATTGTTCTGGCTAATTCAGGTGACAGATTACTGTCACTGGTGTTGCTTAATCTGGCAGAGTTGGCCTGAGAGGGCTTTATATCGATCGCGCATATTTTGGCATTGTTCTTCACGCTAATGAGTTGAATATTCAAGACACCATCCGTCACATCTACAGCATGCGTCTCATCATATCTGGCATCATGCCCCACCTGCGCATAGATATCAAGATCGTTGATCACCAGATTGCCTTCCATTCGCACATCAAAAACGCGTTTATTGCTTTCTGTAAAATACACTTCAGCAAACTTAAGATGCACGTCGTATGAGCCGTTGTCTACAGGAATGTTATAACTAAAGTTGCCAAAGCGCTCGCTTCTGTATAGCACATCATCGGCCGTACCCGATATGTTGTCGGTGGTGCTGTAGGTATTGCCTCCACTTGCGTAGCTGTCAGCCATATATGATGTGCCATCTGCACCTGTATATATTCCGCCACCGCTGTTGATGGCCAATGTGGTACCTTCGCCACCTGTATTGCCCCCTGCGCTTTCCAAAACCCAACGCACACAGTCACCTGTACCGTTGAAAGCTTCCAGGTCTACGCCTTCGCTTCCGCCACAGTCTTTGTTGCGTACTTTCATGTTAGGTACACCTTTTACAATGGCGTCTTTGGGAGTAAGAAAATAATATCCGGGCTCGGCCCGGGTAAATTGCCAGCGCACGCAATTGCCTGTGCCATTTAATGCTTCTACCATGGTAAAATTGGCTGTCTCACATTGATCGAATCTGATATTGAGACCTGTAGACACATTAGTGATAAAGTAATACCCTGTTTCCGCCAGAGTAATTTCCCATTTATACTCGTCGGTGGTACCGTTGGCCTTTCCCTGCTCCACGGCCACTTGCTGCCCTGGGCCCGATGGGCGCATGCGCCGGCCGCTGTTTTTGTTTTTGAGATAGTAGGTGCCTTCAATAATCTTATTGTCTCCTTCTTCCAGTGCCTCCTGAATACCATAGTAAGCGGGCTTGGCATTGTAATCGGCATCAAAAGGGTGGGCAAATTCATCTCCGCGCCATGCCGCTGCATCGCTCATGCCCCAGGTGTTCCAACCCACTTTTCCTGATTGCCGCTTGGAAACAAGTAAGGATAATATTGATTTATAGGTTTTGGCCTGCCGCTGTAGTTCGTTGGCCGAATTGTCACTGAGCCTGGCATCAAACTCGGTAATGTGAAATTCCAAAGCGTTCGCATGTGCCCAGTCAATCAGGGCCGATAAGGCATCCATATTTCCCGGCTCTAACTCCCAGCCATCGGATATGTGTGCCTGCCAGCCAATACCATCTACTCGTAGCCCCTTAGCCCGCAAATAACCAATCGTTTCTTTTATCACATTCCATGACGCAGGGTCTATAGTTACTTCATTGTGGTTATATATGAATTTTAAGTTCGGCCCGTATTGCTTCGCCAGTTCGAAAGCCCGGGATATGTACAATGGCGTCTGATTTGGATCGGTATCCTGTCCGATTTTATACCAGGGAGCCGGCTTTTCCCATTCATTAATTGGCACATGTGTCCTCCACACACCCTTCAGGATAGTTTCATTTACAACATCCAAATATTCAAACCTTTCTGTGCCGTTGTACCTCAAGCACATCTCCCGGATAAAATCTTCCATAACCTGCTCAAGCTCTGCCGCTGTACGTGAAGGGTCTACCGCCCAGGCGGAACTTTGTGGACCAATCGGCCCGTGCATCCTCAGCACCTGGTTATGCTCCTGCACATGTCCTATCCAATAATCACTCTGTTTCCAGTTCCAAACCCCTGGTTGCGGATGAATAGCCGACTGTTTGAAATCACTTTCGGGGGTCACGTAGCTGAACTCCCGATTCAAGATTTCCATTGATGGGGTATTTGCAAGCCTGGAGCCCACTGTGCCTCCCACTAATACATTATCGGTGTATTTATCTGCCACGATATCCCTGATTCTCCTGCCCGTCGGCATAGGCAATATTGGCCGGGAGGTGGCACACGAAACATCAAACTGCGCCTGGGTGTCGAGACGCTCAGGCCATGCCCCATTAGTCGGTACCATGAAAGCAAAATACTGATAGGCATAATTTTGCAATGGCACTGTTGACACTGAGAAGGAGACCGCTATCGTAGACTTGCCGGGAGGTACTGATACCCTCTTGGAACCAAACGTGAGTTGCATGCCCGGTTTGCTCTCCTTGAAAGACAGGATAATATCTCTGGCTTCAGAGGCTTCATAATCCACCGACACTGACACTATGCTATTCGGTTGCACCCACACGGGTCCTTCCACAAAAAGCAGTTTGTCCTGATTGTACTGAGCTATAGTGTTATGAAATCCAACAATACTGATGAAAGGAAGTATTAGCCGAAATACGTTCACAAAACGTCTATTAATCGAACAGCAGGCATTGATACATTTTATGACTTTCATTTGTGGGTGTTCAAAGCTTATAAAACGATTGTACGCTACATACAAATAGTCTTTCATGTATTCATACCATGAATTATTTTGAGTTTTTAAACTCAATTAATTCATTGAAACCTTCAACAAGGTGATTGATCGGGGCGGGAATTCTATTGCCAAGTCATTTCCGGAAATTTCAAATTCTTCCGTAGTGATATAGCCCGTATCCAGATTAGTCTCATCTGTGCGTAATCGTTTCACTGTAACAACATCCCCAGGATTAAATTCAGAAAGGTCAATAGTGGCTTGCTGATTATCATTGAATGACCTATTAATAATATGTACGAACAACATATCATTATCACTGGTAGCTACGGCATCCAGATAGGCCACTTTGCTATTTGGCTTTATACCTTGCAATTCATATGGTTGGTTGTAAAACTCCAGGTTTTCAAGACTAATGGAATGAAAGCTGTGTCCAAGGTGATTGGCATAAAACCTTGCCGCCATACCCTGCGGTAAAAATTCAGGCAGTTGAGCAGCAGTTGCATCTGCTCTGAGACCTGTAATACCCCAGGAAGTACCCACCAACAAACTTTGATTGGCCAGAGCTACTACATCGGCTTGCCGAAAAAGATTATGTATAAAATTGGCAGCTCCTATTCCATGTGCCATCTTTGGGTTCACAGACACAGGCGTAGAAAACCAGCCATTCCAATTCCACTCTGTGATGGCCGCTTTATAGTTGCTCCCATTAGATCTTATAAGATCAATAGGTTTATGCACTTCATATACCTGGCCCTCGTCATTACAAGATAATGGTGCAACCATTGCCTGCCAGATATCTTCCGGTGGCACAGTCTTTCCATCCACTATGCTGCCGTTCCTTTTTATCTCTTTGATCTCCCACGGCTTATACACATGGTAAGTAAGATAATCTATTCTGTCGCCTAATCTTGATTGTATGGCGCTATATATATTGTCGTTCCAACAATCTGCTATAACTTTCACATTAGGATCTATAGCTTCAATCAGGTCTACATATTTTTCAACATTTATTACAAAGTTCTCTGCGTTGTTAATGTTGCTATATCTATTGAGCCATAGTTCATTGCCTATTTGCACATATTCAAAATTAAAAGGCTCAGTGTAGCCATTGGCTTTGCGCACTGCTGCCCAGTCAGGCATACCAGTCGGCAGGGGTTGACCAGGCCTGGCATTGCAATAGGCAAGCAGACCTACATTGTGTAGTGCATACTCGTCTGCTTTATCCGGATTTTCCATGGCATCAGTAAGGTTGAGTACCATTACTGTTTCACTGCCTAATTCTTTCGCCAATTCATAATACTCGTCCCAACCAAAGTTATTCGTGATTTCATCACCTCTCACACCCGTACTTACCGGTCTATCAGAACTTTGCCGACCGGGAGCATTACTGATCATATCCGTCCAGTCCATGATCTCTACATCTGTGCCACCCGGAAAGCGCATTACAGGAACAAATATGGTTTTGAGGGAATCTAATACCGCCGGCTGTAATTGGTTTGTTCCTGGTATTAATGCTCCTTCAGGTCCCTTTTCTCCACCCCAACTAGGCCGCTCTAAAAACTGGCCCATGATGTTTTCATCTATCTGGTGCATAATTGTGTTATGCACTGTGATTGTTTGAAGTTTTGGTGGATCGTTGTCAGAGTTATCAATTTCCTGATCGTTTTTTTCACAGGAAAATAAGATGAACAACAACACAGCTCCTATTATCATCCGCTTTGAAAACATAGTAAAGTTTATTCCTTTGTAACAATGGCAAATTAAGGTGTGAAATAAGCTCTATACCTGCCAGCGACCGGTATAGAGCTTATCTTTTGATTACCAACCAGGTCGTTGGTCTGCTGCGGTCACTGCTGGGTTATTGATGAACTCTGATGCAGGAATTGGCATCCAAAGATCCCTTTCCCTGAATACAAATGCTTTTTTGGCCAGGGCAGGTACGCCATTGTATATGGCACTGTTTGGACCAAATTCATAATTGGGAAGCCAGGTCTCAAGTATGTATTGGTACATGGTCTGTCCGTTGTCTCTTTTTATACGACGCAAATCAAACCAACGTACTCCTTCACCCACAAACTCGACTGCCTTTTCGTTCACCAGTGCCAGGCGAAAATCGTCTTTTGTCGGTACGTCGGACAGTTCAAGGTTTTCGGGAAATGTTCTCTCAGTTCCGTCAGCTCTTCTGGCTCGTTCCCTCACCTTATTAAAGAGATCGACCACTTCCTGGGTAGGACCATTTAACTCGTTGAGTGCCTCTGCCTTAAGCAAATAAATCTCAGATAATCGTAAGAAGAAATAGTCATTGTTTTTATTCCTCAAATCGTCCTGTTGACTTTCATCAATGAATTTTCCACTTAGGAACGGATACCCGGATGTGTTGTTCGATGCAGCACCACCGCCCCATGCGTCAGGTTCCGGCCAGGTTTTCAATGGATTATTTGCATTATTCTTATTGGGAATAGTTGTCTCCATAGCCATTTCAGACCGGTAATCGCCTTCATATTCGCCGGTGGTGGCATATTTATAAAACCAGCGCTGAACCCTAAATGTACCCGCGCCTCTTGAGCGCGGATCGTTATTCCATATGAAGCGGGAAGGAAGATCACTACCCAAAGCAGTGACAGCAGAAGCATTGGGATCGTTGATAAATTGTATTCCAAAGAGCACTTCATTATAAGCTTCCTTTTCCTTGGTTACATCCCAAAGCACGTCCCAATCTACCAACCTGTATTGGCCACTGTTAATAATTTCATCGAATTTATTGATGGCCATTTGATATTGTCCGTCATACAAATAAGCCAGACCAAGGAAACCATCAGCAGCTCCCTTAGTTGCAAGGCCACTATTACTTACACTTTGATCCTGATATAATGGCAGTCGCTTTGATGCTTCAGTAAAATCATTGATAATCTGTGCCAGTGTCTCTTCGGCAGAAGAAATGGGTTTATTGAGATTTGTGGCATCGACAGTTGCTTCAAGGGGTAACACAATCCCACCATGACGACGATATAAATCCAATAATCCAAATGCTCTCAAGAAATATGCATGGCCAAGGTATTCTTCTTTTACTTCTTCATTCATATTGATATCCGGACCATAATACAGTATGAGGTTTGCCTGATTGATCATTTGATAAGTCGTAGACCAAGGATTTTGAATAGCATCGTTATTGGAATCCAGCAATGACTTGTCCGTAGAAGGAAAGTATACACCACCTTGAATCGGGAAAATCAAATCATGACCTAAGACGGGGAGCCACCATGAGTTGTTCTTATAATTACGGAAATGCCTCAGGTATGAATATCCTCCAATTACACCTGCTCGAAGTCCTGCTTCATTATTGAATAAAGTCTCAGGGGTGTATTTGTCATATATGTTTTCCTCAAGTTCACAGGAGGAAATGACCAGGCTTACGATAACAAATAGTAAAGCGATTATCTTTTTCATGTCTTTGCTCATTTTAAAATTGGAAATTTACACCTGCATAATAGGTCCTAGGCATGGGATAAGTACCCCAATCAACTGCACTGTTTAACGCATCACTTCCCATTCCACTCACTTCAGGATCGTAGCCAGAGTAGTCTGTTATGGTTATCAGGTTGCGGCCGCCAATAAATAGTCTCGCTCCCTTTATAGCCTTAAGATTTTTCACATTGAAATCATAAGACAGCATCAAGTTGTTTAAACGTACGAAAGAGCCATCTTCTACCAACCGATTGGTGATCCTTCCGTCGCTTATGACTCCACCCGCAGAGCGTGCTCTTTGGAAGTAATTAGACGTTCCTTCACCCCTCCACGCATTGTCATAAGCTTCCTGGCTTATGTTCCAGTTGGACGAGCTATTGGGGTCGTCCAGCGCATAAAGGTTAAGATTGACTATATCATTGCCAATACTTCCGTTGATGGTTGCATCCAGGCTAAAGCCTTTGTAACTAAATGAATTGGTAATACCAAAGAAAAAGTCTGGATAAGGATTTCCTATGATCGTACGGTCAAAGTTATTGATAACCCCATCGCCGGCATCTGCCACTCCATCACCATCGGTATCTTCGGTCAATTGATCTACATAGATAAAATCCCCAGGCATGGCAGAAGGCATGATTTGGCTTCCATCATTGGTTGTATAGTTCTGCACTTGCTCCTGATTTTGAAAAACACCAGAGATCTCATACCCATAAAACATGCCCACGGGTTCACCTACTCTGGCTATATGAATTGGGCTATTGGAAGATATGTTTCCAGCAGTGAGATAATTCCGCCCAAAGGTTTCCTGAAGTGGACCCAATTCGACCAACTTGTTTTGGACATGAGAAATGTTTCCTGAAAAATTCCACTTGAAATCGCCTTCCTGAATTAGGCGCGCGCCTAATTCAAACTCCCAGCCTTTATTCTGAATGGTTCCGGCATTTGTAGGATAGGTACCAAACCCTGTTGAAATTGGCACATTTAAATTCAGCAACAAATTAGTCGTCTCTTTTTCAAAATAATCAAAAGCAAACGTAAGGCGGTCATCAAACAGCCCCACATCTGCTCCTATATCAAACTGTTTCGTTGTTTCCCAAAACAGGTCCGGGTTGGCCAGTGCACCACCATTCCAATAATCTGATTGTACTGTTAAACCGGTTACACCAACCCCATTAATGGGATATTGAAAAGGGTAGAAAGATTGTACAAGCTGATTTGGAGCTATAGACTGATTACCTGAAAGCCCATAGCTTGCCCTGATTTTTAAATTAGAAATGACTTCTACAGGTTTCATAAAGGCTTCATTGTGCAGGTTCCACCCGAGAGCAAATGAGGGGAAAAAGTCCCACTTATTACCTTCTCCCAGACGTGTGGATCCGTCATAACGGCCGGTAAAAGTGAAAAGATATCGATTCATTAAAGAGTAATTGACACGGCCTAAGAAGGAAGCCAGTGCCCAATCTGTACGTGTAGTTTGAGGTATAAATACCGTACCCGCAGCACCCATTCGCTCGTACCCTAAATTATCATTAATAAAATTGCCAGCAGTCATTAACTGGGAATTAGCAAACCACTCCTGCCAGGTATATCCTCCCACTGCATTTATTCTATGGATCTTGTTAAAGGACTTATCATATCTTAAGGTAAATTCAGACAAATAATTCATCCTTCTCACAAAAGACCTGGAGGCATAACCGTTATTCAAATTACCGAAAAATGTAAGCCTTGGTTGGTACTGATCTCTTGTAGAAAGTAAGGAATTAACGCCACCATTAAATCGGAAAACAAGTCCCTCAGCCAGTTCCAGATTGGCGTACAAAGAGGAATAGAAGTTTTGAATCTGTGAATCATCCAGCCGGTTATTGGCAACAACCACGGGGTTTCCTTCTACTACGTCTTCCGGATCTTGGTCAGAAGAAAAGGGCCGATCCAATGGCCGGAAAAAAATGCTTCCGATCACCACGCTACCGCCAGGATTTCCATTGGCAAATGAGTGTGCGGCCGCAGTAGATTGGGTATAGGTGTAATTTGAGTTCGTACCTATTTCGAGTTTTTTATTAATATGTCTGGAAGCATTCAACCGAATGGTAAATCGTTGAAAGTCCGAATTGATGATCACACCCTCCTGATCAAGATAGTTCAGTGATAAATTGTACCTGTTTACATCATCGGCTCCTGTAAAACTCAACGCATGGTTGTGCGTTTGTGCCGTCCTGTAGATAATGTCTTGCCAGTTTGTGGTGGGGTTTGCCTGAACTAGTGAATCAAGCTTGGCGGGTTCATATTTCGGATCCAGGCCATCGTTCGTCAGCGATTCGTTCACATACTCCATATAGTCACGTGTATTGAGCACATCATAGGTGTTACCCACTTCAGCGACTTCAAACCGATAATTATAATTGACATTGTTAGTGCCCCTCTTGCCGCTCTTTGTAGTGATCATGATCACACCGTTAGCCCCTCTTGATCCGTAGATGGCAGTGGATGAGGCATCTTTTAATACTTCAATGGATTCTATATCATTGGGATTGAGCATGGCCAGCGGGTTCATTGCCTGAACGTTGCCGTCCCACTCTGTTCCGCCCGGATTGTTGAATTGATCGACATCTATGGGATAACCGTCCACTACAAACAGGGGCTGGGAACCTCCGAGGCTATTGAAACCTCTGATCTGGATATTGCTATTGGCGCCAGGTGCACCACTTTGCTGCGTTACATTTACGCCCGCCATTCTTCCCTGTAGCATCTGATCAAATGATGGATTGGTCGCTTTCTCTAACTCATCCGAAGAAACCTTAGATACTGAACCGGTCAGGTCGCTTTTCTTTACGGTACCATAGCCGACAACCACTATTTCATCAAGAGCAGTAATATCCGGTGTAAGAGAAAGGTCGATAACCGTACGGCTGCCAACGATTACTTCTTCCGTAATATAGCCTACAGAGCTATAGACCAACATACTTTCAGATGTGGGTACTTCTATAGAATAGCGTCCGTTTACATCAGTAACTGTACCGGTAGTAGTACCCTTCACGATCACGTTTACACCGGGAAGGCCCTCGTTGTCTTCCTGTGACACGATCCTACCAGTGATGGTTGGCCCCTGCGCAATAACTTCTTCCTCTACCACTTTCTCGTTGACAGATTCGCGCTTGGCGATGTGTATGTAGCCATTGATGCGGCGAAACTTATAATCGGTTTCTTTGGCGATTGCCCTCAGGGCGTCTCCCACCGATAGGTTGTTATTATTGATCTCTATGCGCTGCTTCAAATCGATCAACTTGCCATTGAAAGCAAAGTAGAAGCCCGATTGCTTCTCGATAGACTTTAAGATGGCATGAAGACTTGAGCCGGGTTCGGAATTGGAATTTTCGTCGGTGCTGAGAGAGACATAAATGTCTTCGATACTCTTAGCAGATCGCTGGGCATGCAGGTCGGAGGCCAGAAGCACATTGGATAAAATGCCCAGAATGAGTAAGCCTGAAAATGTCAGTTTAGACATAGCGATGACTTGTCTTAGTAATCTTGAATTCATAATTTTAGAGGTCTTTAGATAGTAAAAAAACTGAAGATCGAGGCTTGTTTGCTCCTCAAGGCGTCCGTCAAAACGTTGGGGCAAATGAGCCTTTTTTAATACTGCTTAGCTTGTATCGTTCATCATAGCGTACATTCTATTTATTGGATGATTACCTTTTTACCGTTTATCTCATAGTCAAATCCAATGGCGAAGCTCATTCCATCCAGTACTATTTCCAGAGGTTCGTTGACATACCGGCCGGAAAAGCTCGCCATAAGATGAACCTCATTCTCCACCTCCACTTCTACACCGTACCATCGCTCAAGTTTGCTGATCACCTCTGCCATAGTGGCGTCTTCAAATTTGATGACGCCGTCTTTCCAGGCTATTTCCGTATCAGGGTCATATGCTTGCACAGCATAGTGGCCTGAACTAATGTCATAGATTAATTTACGGTTGGCTTTCAGGGTGTCGACCAGGAGATGCTGCTCATCATCGCCATCGAAAACTGCTACCTTTCCTGTAGCCACCGCCACGCTCAATCCCTCGCCAGGATAAGCCCCCACATTGAATGAAGTGCCCAATACTTTCACCATCATGTTGTTGGTATACACCCGGAAAGGCTTGGTTTCATCGTGCTGTATTTCGAAAAAGGCCTCTCCTTCAAGATCTACCCGGCGGGCGTCGGCGAAGTTTGAATAGTATGTCAACTTGCTTTCTGCATTGAGCTTTACCCTGCTGCCATCTGGCAGTGTGATTAGTGACTTTTGGCCGATGTCATTGTGTTTCACTATCGCTTCAGGCACCACCCGGCTCGAGCTGGAGTTCAAGAGAAAAAAATAAATGCCGAATCCGGCCGCAAAAAGAAAGATAAACATGGCGGCAACCTTGAATATACGCCATTCCCTCATCGGCCGACTTTTACGGCTTCCAGCCATTGTTTGATCCAAAGTATGGCCAAGCGTCGAAAGGCCCAGACGCATCTTTATCATTTCGTATTTCTGTAGATGATCCAGCTTTAAGCGGCCCTCCTGGCCGCTAGACCATTCCTTTTGCATCAAATCAAAAAACTGCCTGTATTTAGATTCACTGTGCAGAATCCGCTCAAGCTCAGCGTGTTCTGCGCTGGTCATGGCTTCTTTCGACAGTTTTCTGGCAATCAAGTCCAGGTAATAAGCTTCATCCATTGAGTTGACCTTTATTACAATGACTTGGTCAAGTGCTGATTGGCCTAAATGCTGAAGAAACTTTTTTTAGTGGGATGAATATATCTGCCATGCCTTTTTGATCCGCTGAAGGGCTATGACCATTTGCGCCTGCACAGTTTTGGGAGAAATTTGAAGCAATTCGGCCACCTGCTTATATGTCAGGCGATCTTCCTTCACCATTTGAAATATAATGCGGCATCTGGCTGGCAGGTTTGCCACCACAGATTGAATAAGAGCGGATAATTCCTGGTCGAGCAGTATAGCTTCTGGCGTTTCAGGATCGGCTTCGGCATTCTGATCTGAAGTGGTCAATTGCTCATGGCTATCGCCCTTTTTGGCATGATATGAAAGCGATTGATTGCGTATAGCGGTATAAAAATAGGCGGGCAAATTTTCTATCCTTCCAAGCTGCTGACGATTGTTCCATATTTTCACGAATACATCTGACACCACTTCTTCCGCAAGTACTTCTGATCGGGTGATGTGACAGGCAAGCTGTAAAAACCTGGGATAGTAGGCATCGAACAAACGGTGGAATGCCTTTTCGTCGTCCTTTTGAATGGAAGCTATGGTCTCCTTTAGTTTGTCCGGTTCCAAGGCGTATCTCTAAATTACAAGCTTGCGTTCAAGCCAATGAACCTCAAATATATGTCAATATTTCTCGAAGCACTTGTCGAAAAACATAATCAACTTCTTGCTTTAGTGTACCTATCCTCTTTTGAAGAGTAAGAAAAATCCGCGCATGCCGCACTCAATGCTCGTTTTTCTGCGACAAATCTGCCTCTTTGAAATATTTCTCCAGCACGTACTCCGGCTGGTGCTTGTCGGCTGTTTGTTGGAACTGCTGGGGGTCGTATTCTAAAGGCAAAATGGTGTTGGCGGTGAGTTGTGCCGTGTCGCCGGCGGTATGCTGCCAATGCACCATGAGCGCCTGCAGGCTGTCTTGCACCGTCTGATACTCCTGCCTGCCGGCCAAATTATTGAGCTCCAAAGAATCTTGCTCAAGGTGGAACAACTGCGTGAAATCCCGTTCAGGGTATCGAATCAATTTCCAATCATCCGTGCGCACGGCCCGCACCGTATGGCGATAAGCCGTAAAAAGACTGCTGCGTACTTTTGCGGTATCTCCTGCCAAAACTGGCTGCAGGTTCAGGCCATCGATATGTTCCGGTACGGGCAAACCGGCCAAATCTGCCAGCGTGGGGAAAAGATCGTATAAGTACACCAGCGCATCGCGCACCTGGTCTTCCGGTATGCCGGGTCCGCGTATGATCAGCGGCACCTTCATACTGTGCTCGTAAAGGTCCTGCTTACCCAGCAAACCATGACTGCCTATAGCCAGTCCGTTATCGGCAGCATACACTATGATGGTGTTGTCGTAAAGTCCCTCCTCCTTCAGTTTGGCTATGATGTCGCCCACGCGTGCATCTATGTGGCTGATGAGCGCGTAGTAATCGGCGAGCGAAGCCCTGATCATTTCCGGTGTTCGTGGCCAGGCGCCGAGATTTTCATCGCGCACCTGCATGTCGTCAAAGGCAAATGGATGATAAGGCATAAAATTGCCGGGCAGCGGCAGGCTGTCGGCGTGGTACATATCGATATAGTCCTGTCGGGGGGAACGCGGATCGTGTGGCGCGGTAAAAGACACATAGCAGAAAAAAGGATTTTCTTTGGTGCTGCCGGCGTAGTCGTCTAAAAAGTTCAAGGCCGCATCGGTAAATAAATCGGTGGAAAAGCCCTTTTCCACAGGATCCGTTAGTTTTCCGTTTTCGTCCAGCTGGCGCATAGGCGTACGGAAGTGGTCGCTCATGCCGCCCAGGAACACGTTGTCACCGTGCTGGAAGCTGGCCTCAAAAGCGGATGGCTCGTTGTGCCACTTGCCGGTGCCAAAGGTGGTATAGCCATAGCGGGCAAAATGCATGGGCATGGTCATTACCCCATCAAGTTTGTCGTACACGCGAAAGAGATTCTTCCCACTCAGCAGCATGGCGCGGCTCGGGGCACATATTGCACCATGGTGGCCACCCATCACATACGCATTGGTCCATCTTACTCCCTCGTTGGCCAGCCGGTCGATATTCGGCGTGCGTATATGCTCATTTCCTGCTGCGCCTAGCGCGTCGGCACGCTGGTCGTCGGCAAAGAGGATGAGTATGTTGGGTTTTGCTGATTGTTCCGTATTCGGCTGTTGACGACAAGCCATAAAAGCTAAAAATATGGCCATCGCAAAAAATTTCAATCCCGCTTTCATCTTGTCATGTTTTAGGTACTTCAAATCTATTCCTCCTTTATCTGAATCCGCGAATATAGGAGATTTCAACTTTTTTCATTGCCTGCTTATCGCAAGGCTCAGTGGGGGAGTGAGGACTGATTATTCGTGCCCCTAGTGAATTCAATGTGTGCTTCGTGTTTGAAAAAAATATTCAAAATTCCATTAATCACTCGCTTCACCTCATTGTTAAGCATGCTTACTGATATGATGTTTTTACCACAAGGAGCACTAAGATTAGCACAATGTTTACAAGATTCTTTGTGTCTCTTGGGAATCAATCGCTTTACCTCATTTTTCAGCATGCTTACTGATATGAAGATTTTACCACAAAGAGCACTAAGATTAGCACAAAGTTCACAAGATTCTTTGTGTCCCTTGTGAATTCAATGTGTGCTTCGTGGTTATACAAAGTTCCATTGATAACTCGCTTCACCTCATCATTAAGCATGCTTACTAATATGATGATTTTACCACAAGGAGCACTGTTAATTGCAACACAACCAAAGGCAAATTTACATCTACTTGCCAGGAATATAACGTGTTATTTAATTCTACTCTTCCAGCAACAACTGGCGGATCAAATTATCTTTCAGCGAATTGCGATGTTCTAGATTCTTTTTCAGGGAACTACTCAACTCGTTAGTCACAGTCACTCCCTGCAGCTTTTTCAACAAAGCTACCTGAGCGAAATAATTGAGTTTCGTAAAATATCCTGAAAAGAAGTTTTGGGACAGGCTATCTGCCAATGCACTTACAGGCATCAATTCGATGGCGTTTTTGGCAAAATACCCTTCACCATCGGTAATGGCTAGCAATACTTCGGGCAAATAATGGAGATACTCCTCCTCTGACAAATTTTCAATTATAAAATAGTTGATTTCCTGATCTTTCTTTGCCACCAGTTTAGTAACCAATTCTTCGCTCAATCTATTACTGGTCGCCTCCCGCAGGCTGTCAGTGACCGCTCCATGTACAATTTGCCAGAGTGTGTGACAAGAATACACCGCACCTTCTATTACCGTTTCCTTTATCTCCGCAACGGTAGCCCCGGTCAAGCCATCAATTTCGGAATCACGTACATTACTGACCAGTTCATCTTTGGTGTACGAACCCAGTACTGAGTTGGGATCCGACAGGATATGATGCAGCCTTTGATAGTCCGAATTGATAAAAGGCAAATGATCAAGTTTCGTAAGCTCATTCCCGGGGACGGTATCGTAATGATGATACCGCCCTATCGGGTCCCAGTAAATATTTAATTCGATGGCATAGCATTTATCCACTTCACAAACTGGCGTAAAAACCCGTGCATGATATTGTTGTAAAACTCCCTGCTGATCGTATTGAGCTATCACCTCGGTTTTTAAAGAGTCGGCAACAAAAAAACTGGCTGCCGGCTCATTACCCATACGAGTGCCTTCCTGCAAGGAAAATAATGTCAGAGAGATTAACGCAACTAATCTGAGCATATCATTGGCTTGTTTCCATCAAAGTGCGTCCTAAATTATAGTTTTGCACATTTGGTAAATTGGGATTTCCTGTTCCTTTTAACATCAATTTCTCCAGTTCAGCGAAATGATTTTGATAAATCCCCCTTGGCGTTGTGCTTTTTTCCTTACATAGAGATGCCGCCATACCAATTACCTCACCCATCATTCCACCGGTACGCATGAGCCGAACTGTTCCTAATGCCACATGTGATACGCTGATGTCCCTACCGGCCATCATCAGGTTGTCAACATTTTTTGAATACAAACACCGGAATGGAATGGGATAAGGGTATATGATTGTGTGTTTAGCGATGGAACGAAAGGCTCCGTCTTCAAACTTCTCCTGGTTTTCCGGATCAGGGTAATGCAGATCAATGGTCCAGGTAGTCGGGGCAGTGCCGTCAGAAAGGAAATCCTGGTTCATAATTTCATTTTCAGTAAGGATGTAATCCCCCACCAGTCTTCTGGATTCGCGTTTACCTCCGATATAGGCCACCCATTTCAGCTTTTCATTGGCGAATTTTTCTTTCGGTTGATAATGATTTTTCAGGTAAGACCAGTTGGAAAAGACCACCAACAGACCATAATCCCTGATGGATTCGGTTTCGTTGATCATATCCCTGCCCATACCTGTTTCCCAGTCCCAGTCGCCACGAGTGATGGCAAATGCCTTGTCGTCGCTCCAGGGCAGTCCCCATTTTATATCAGGAAATGTGGTAGGCGCATCTACCTTTTCCGAGAACCATTGAACCGATATGCCCATGGTGAGGTTATCCGCTACTTCCGGGGCGGTGGGCTCATTGAAGGTATCCCTGCTTTCCCGGCCCGTCATATATTCAGCGCCAGCCAGAAAACCTATGGTACCATCCCCGGTGCAATCAGCAAATATAGGCGCTGAAAAAGCCTTTTTCTGGCCCGTTTCCAGGTTTTGGGCTACCACTTTTGCAATTTTGTTGTTTTTTGTTTCCACCTGGTTGGCGTGGTAGTTAAGAAAAAGAGAAATATTGGGCTCATTCAAAACCGCATTCAACTTCTTGTCATCTTCATAATAATCTTTTGGCTGTGCGTTGCCACCTTTTTCCGGGCCGATTTCATTCACCAGGTTTCCTAACGCGGGATAAGGTTCAAGATTAATTCTGGCGCCGAGATGCACCCGAACCTCGGAACTATTGTTGCCTCCCAGCACCGGCCGGTTTTGAATCAACGCAACTTTTACGCCCAAACGTGCAGCTGATATGGCGGCGCAGGTTCCTGCCATGCCTCCGCCCACAATTACAAAGTCGAATTCAAGCTCTTCGGGATCTATTTGAATGCCCAACAGCTCCTGCCTCAGCTCCTGAAGTGCAC
>CAZQVB010000064.1:0-17638 GCA_964596645.1 uncultured Roseivirgaceae bacterium | reverse complement strand
AGGGGTAGATGATGTAGGCATCGTCGAAAGCCGGGGCTACTTCCGGAAAAGGCTGCCCGCGGTGCAGGTGCTGCGAGAGGTATTCGTTCAGCGCACGAAAGCCCTCATTGTTTTTGGCAATGCCGATAAACTGCTGCCGGGCGCCATTTCTGAAGTCGATGCCCAGCACCGGCTGCACGGGGTACTTCTCTGCCAGGCGCACAAAGCTGAGGCAGCCCGCCGTAGAGTTGATGTCGGTGATGGCCAGGCGCTGTATGCCCTGGGCCTGTGCCCACACCAACACATCTTCCGGCGACACCGCCCCGTATTTGAAGCTGTAGTATGTGTGTGTGTTCAGATACATGCCAACGGTTGATCAATGATTGTTTTTTTTACCTGAAAAACCACAAACCACTGCGGTGGCCATGGGCGGGGCGGGCAGCCAATGCTGCTACGCCCGGCGGTTGGCCAGCAGCGGGGGCGGCTCACCGCTGAAGGGGTTGAACCGGCCTATCGTTCTGGCCTCTATGCCCGCCGCGCGCAGCACGGCCCGGTCGCCAAATTTGTCCCTGATCTTATCCATCGCCTGGTACAGATTGATCATCTCTGTGGCGTCTTCAAAGAGGTTGATCTGGTAGTTGCCGCTCACCAGGTGGCTAAAGCGCACCCCGATGAGCCGTATGAGGAGGCGCTTTTGGTAGAGTCGGTCGAACATCTCCAGCACCTTGGGCACCAACATATGGTCGGCCGAGGTGTAGGGTATGCGCGCCTGCAGGGTGTAGGTGTTGAAGTCGGAGTAGCGCAGCTTTACGGTGATGCAGGCCGTGAGCTTCTGGCCGCGGCGCAACTGAAAGGCCAGGTTCTCCGTCATGGCCAGCAGTATGCCCCGCAGTTTGGCCACATCGATGGTGTCGCGGTCGAAGGTGCGCTCGGTAGATATGGACTTGCGCTCCGAGTAGGGCACCACCGGCGAGTGGTCTATGCCGTTGGCTTTTTTCCATATGGCAATGCCGTTTTTCCCAAGCACCCGCTCCATCAGCTCTACGGGCATTTCCTGTATGGTTTTCACCTGCCTGATGCCCAGGCCGCTGAGGGTCTGATACGTTTTTTCGCCGATCATCGGGATCTTACGCACCGAGAGCGGCGCCAGAAAGGGCTTCTCCTGGCCAAAATCGATCTTAAGCTGGTTGTTGGGCTTGGCCTCTCCGGTGGCGATCTTCGATACGGTTTTGTTTTCGGACATACCAAAAGAAATGGGCAGGCCGGTGTGTTTGGTGATTTTTTGCCGCAGCTCGCTGGCCATTTTCAGGCTGTTGTAAAATTTGTCGAGCCCCGAGAGGTCGGCATAGAATTCATCGATCGATGTTTTTTCATACAGCGGCAGGCTCTCCTGTATGATCTGTGTTACCTCGGCCGATTTTTTGGTGTAGGTGGCTGAGTTGCCCCTGATCACAATGGCCTCGGGGCAGAGGTCGCGCGCCACCTTCATGGGCATGGCCGAGTGTATGCCAAACTGCCGCGCCTCGTAGCTGCAGGAGGCCACCACGCCGCGGTCGGTGACGCCCCCGATCAGTATGGGCTTGTTGTTCAGCCGGCTGTCGAGCAGACGCTCGCACGACACAAAAAAGGTGTCGAGGTCCAAGTGCAGTATGATGCGGTCGTTGCCCATTGAATACTAATTGAAATAGCAAACGCTAAATTATTTAGCATTGTTGGCATTGTCAAAAAATGCCAGGCAAATAGTTTTGATGTTGGGGGCTGGAGGGTGCAGGCTTGTCCAAATGGGAGGTACTGAGGCTGCTGTGTTGCCTATGAAAAATATTATTAGCTTATATCATATTTCCATTTGTTGGTTATTTTTATAATGAAAAACTCACCAGCATTTATTCTATCCATTTTTTAAAATAACGTTTATTATGAAAAAACTACCATTGCTTTTTTTTCTATGCTGTTCTAGGCTCACCTCCAGGCTCAGGATAGTATGTATGTGTCTGATCAAGAGCTTGTTCAATTTTTAATTCAGAAGCTTGACCGGGATTTGAAACTTCATACAAATCAAATAGAGGATGCGGAAAAAATTTTTCAAGCATACATTAGGCAAGGAGCTGGAAGCTTATCAAAAAAGCATTTTTATAAACCCTAATTATCTTAAAGATGAAAACCTTAAACATACATACATTACTGATCATGGCACTGTTGCTATCGCTGCTGGATTGTGAAGGTTGCTTACAGATAGAACCACAGATGTGCGAAAACTGTACACCAACACTAAATATAGTTTTTCGGGATTCGCTCAGTAAGGTAGATTTATTTGAAACAAACGAATATGCCATAAAAGATATGCGATTTTACTTAAGCGAAGGAGGTACGCTGGAATATGACGTAGATACTTTACAAATAGGTGTAATTCAAAGTAATTTATTTCAGATAAAGTTTAGACAAGGAAAGTCCTGGCGCGATTGCGAATTTGATAACTATGGACTCCCAGTGACATTTTACATTTCTTATGGAAATGAAATCGACACACTTCAATTTGAAGACTACGGAAGTTTTTATGATAATGTACGGTTAAACAACTCATTAGACATGGTGGCTCCCGATTCGTACGGAGGTTGTTTGATGCCTCTCGTAATCTATAAATAATGTATTTATCGTCTTTGACTATGATTTACCAGATTAAATGATTAACAAGATTTTCCTAAACTTAACCCTTAGCTTATCAGCCATACATAAACACCGACATACGCAAATCCTATTTATCGTCTCTGACCACGATTAACAGATTAAATGATTAACAGGATGGCTACTTCCCGCAGCTTACACTTGGCCCAGCAGCCATACATAAATCTGACATATTTAAATCATGTCCATCTTATAATCATTCAAATCCTGTTCCAGACAATTTATCGTCATTGACTATGATTTACCAGATTAAATGATGGGCATGATAACCACTTACTACATCTTGCATGTGGCTCATCATCCATACATAAATCCGACATAAACAAATCCTGTCTTATCGTCTTCAACTATGATTTACCAGATTAAATGATTAACAAGATTTTCCTAAGCATAACCCTTAGCTCATCATCCATACATAAATCCGACATACCCTAATCCTGTCCATCTTGTAATCATATCAAACAAGATGATTACTTCCTAAACCCAACACTTGGCCCAGCAGCCATACATCTATCCCAACATATACAAATCCTGTCCATCTTGGAATCATGTAAATCCTGTTCCAGACAATTTATCGTCTTTGACTATGATTTACCAGATTAAATGATTAATAAGATTTTTCTAAACCTAACCCTTAGCTCATCAGTCATGCACATACACCGGCATACCAAAATCCTGTTCATCTAGTAATCATGTAAATCCTGTTCCAGACAATTTATCGTCTTTGACTATGATTTACCAGATTAAATGATTAATAATATTTTTCTAAACCTAACCCTTAGCTCATCAGCCATGCACATACACCGGCATACCAAAATCCTGTCCATCTTGTGATCATGTAAATCCTGTTCCAGACACTTTATCGTCTTTGACTATGATTTACCAGATTAAATGATTAACAAGATTTTCCTAAACCTAACCCTTAGCCCATCAGCCATACATAAACACCGACATACCTAAATCCTGTCCATCTTCAAATCACATAAATCCTGTTCCAGACAATTTATCGTCACATCTTGCAATCATATAAATCCTGTTCCAGACGATTTACCAGATTAAATGATTAACAAGATGACTACTTACTAGATCTTACATTTAGCCCATCGGCCATACCTAAATCCCGAAATACCAAAATCCTGTTCATCTTGTAATCACATAAATCCTGTTCCAGACAATTTAATCCTGTCCATCTTCAATTCACATAAATCCTGTCCCAGAGATTAAATACTAAATAATTTAGTCTTTTAAGTGATTTGCTTCTGCTTGGTTTTATCAATAACCCATCGTAATATTGCAATCAAGTAATCACTACCAACCTATGGGCGTCACCAAGACTGGTTTGTTTTCTGAAAGTCACAACACATTGGCCAGGGCCGCCAAGGCGTTTGCGCATCCGGCTCGTGTGGCCATCATTCATCACTTGCTCAAGATCAACGCCTGCGTCAATGGCGACCTGGTAGGGGAGCTGGGCCTTGCGCAGGCTACAATCAGCCAGCACCTGCGCGAACTCAAAGAGATCGGGATCATTCAGGGTATCATCGAAGGCTCTAGAGTAAGTTACTGCATCAATCCGGCACGCTGGGCAGAGATCAGCAAGCTTTTCAACGATACGTTCAAGCAGTTCAAACCCCGGTCAACTGACGACTGCTGCTAAAAAAAAATTGTTTAAAACAATCGCCATATTGCAATAACATAATGAAATACACACATGAAAAATGATGAGCAACTGAAACATATGGTGCGTGAAAAGTACAGTACTATAGCGCTACAAGACAAAGCAGTGAATGCCGCCTCGTGCTGCGGGGCCACCACCACAGCCGGAAAGGTGTACAACATCATGATGGACGACTACAGCGGCCTGGAGGGCTACAATGCCGAGGCCGATCTCGGACTGGGCTGTGGATTGCCCACCCAATATGCCCGCATAGCCAAAGGCAACACTGTGATAGACCTGGGCTCCGGCGCCGGCAACGATTGCTTTGTAGCCCGACACGAAACCGGCCCCGAGGGCAAGGTGATCGGTATCGACTTCACCCCAACCATGATCGCCAAAGCCCGGCAGAACGCAGAAAAACTGGGTTTTCACAATGTGGAATTCAGGGAAGGCGATATCGACAATATGCCGGTAAACGATGATGTGGCCGATGTGGTGGTGAGCAATTGTGTGCTCAACCTGGTGCCCGATAAGCAAAAGGTGATCGCGGAAATATATCGGGTACTGAAGCCGGGCGGGCATTTCAGCATCTCCGACATTGTGCTGGTGGGCGATCTGCCACAAGCCCTGCAGCAAGATGCCGAAATGTATGCCGGCTGCGTGGCCGGGGCCATTCAGAAAGACCATTACCTGGGGCTGATCGAACAGGCCGGTTTTACGCATGTGGTGCTGCAGAAGGAAAAGTCCATCGTAATACCCGATGATATACTCTCCCGATACCTCGATGAAGAGGCCATCGCGGCGTTTCATCACAACAATACCGGCATTTTTAGCATAACGGTATATGCGGAAAAACCGGGGGCAGCAGACGCGTCAGCAACCGACAAGCACACCAACATGTGTCACCCCGGCTCCGGGTGTTGTTGATCGTATTTCACCTTACACCAGGCATGGCGCTTCACAGGCTGTTGTGCTGCCTAATAGCTGCTATACCGGCTTTATCGGAAAGGGTGATAATGCCCTTTCCTTTACCACTTTCACAAAACAAATCACGACCATGAAATCATCCATTCTATTATTGCCTGTAGTGGCGTTGCTTTGGACAACTTGTTCTCCAAAGGCTACCGAGCAGCGTATAGCCAATGCGCCAGGCAAAGGCACACCAACGTTATCAGACAGTCACACCACAAACTCCACCAACATGTACCCACCACTTGCACTATATATAGAAGAAGTGCTGACAGAAATACCGGCTATACCGGAAGGGCGAAAGAATGATTTAAAAGAGATAGCCACATATGTGCGCGGTAAACGGCAGCAGGGCCAGGTGGCCCATCTCAATTTTATCTGCACACACAACAGCCGACGCAGCCACATGAGCCAAATTTGGGCGGCTACGGCAGCCGCGTATTTCGGTGTGGATGAAGGCGTAAAAACATACTCTGGCGGTACAGAAGCCACTGCATTTAACCCACGCGCTGTGGCGGCTATACAGCGATCCGGTTTTGAAGTGGAAGACCCGGGTGGTGAAAATCCGCATTACCGTGTGAAATACACTGAAAGCGCCACGGCAATGACTTGTTTCTCCAAAAAATACGATGACCCTCACAACCCCGCAAAAGACTTTGCAGCGATCATGACCTGCTCCCAGGCCGACGCCTCATGCCCGATCATACCAGGTGCTGCGCTGCGTGTGCCCATACCTTACGAAGATCCTAAGGTGGCCGACGGCACCGACCACGAAGCTGCGCAGTACGACTTGCGCTGCAGGCAGATCGCCGCAGAAATGTTCTTTCTTATGTCGCAAGTGTAGCACCTTCGCAAGTAATACGTGTGCACAAAAAGAGGCTGTCCCTAATCAGGAACAGCCTCTTTTTGTGGCGCCATCATCTGGAAGCACCATCAGTAAGATTATTTATTGGGTTGCGGCGTAGTGCGCAGGTAGGGCTTTATTTCCTTAAACCCTTTCGGGAATTTTGAGGGAATATCTTCTGTTTTGATTGATGGTGCCACCACCACATCCTGGCCGTCTTCCCAGTTGGCCGGTGTAGCTACGGCATAGTTGTCGGTTAGCTGCAGCGAATCAATCACGCGCATGATCTCATTGAAGTTGCGACCGCAAGATGCCGGGTAGGTTATGATCAGCCTGATCTTTTTGTTGGGGTCTATCACGAACAGTGAGCGCACGGTCAGGTTGTTGTCGGCATTGGGGTGAATCATGTCGTAGAGCGAAGCTACCTGGCGGTCGGGATCGGCAATAATGGGGAAGTTCACATTGGTATTCTGCGTTTCGTTGATGTCCTTCACCCAGCCTTTGTGCGAATCCACCGGGTCTACGCTCACAGCCACTACTTTGGTGTTCCGCTTGGCAAAGTCGTCTTTTAGCTTGGCCGTCATGCCCAGTTCTGTGGTGCATACGGGTGTGAAATCGGCAGGGTGTGAAAACAAAACGCCCCAGCCGCTGCCGAGCCACTGGTGAAAATCGATGTGACCCTCGGTGGTGTCGGCCTGAAAATTTGGTGCCTGATCTCCTAATCGTAAACTCATGATTTTGTTGGTTTTTAGTGCAGTGAAAAAAAACAGACACACTGCAATGCGTATGTCTGTATGGGTAATTGGAAAACGATATTTTGCCGGGAATGTTAACAACACTGTCGCACTTAAACCGAACAGGCCCATGTTTACAACAGTTTGAGCAGCAGGTCGATCAGCAGCACTATGCCCACCACCAGCAGCAGTATTTTTATATATCGCCAAAGTCTTTTCATCAATTAAAGCCTCCGGGCAAGGGTGAGCGGTCGATAACACTTTTCTCTGTTTTCATAGTGCGCTAATATCGGGCAATATTCAAAATTTCTTTATTATTTGCGCCTGTATCCATAGCAAACACGTCATGCGCATTTCATCCATATTTTCATTTTTACTGCTCTTTATACTGTCTGTCGGCTGCAAGCAAGAGCCTCAGGAAGAAACCCCCAAAGTGATACTACCCGACGAAGGCAATGGCGGCATATTGCTGCCGGCCAATTTTGCTGCTGCGGTGGTAGCCGATGATCTGGGTCGTGCACGGCATGCGGTAGTGCGGGAGAATGGCGACATCTACGTACACCTGCGCAAATCTGAAGATGACGGTCCGGCCATTATTGCACTGCGCGACTCCACCGGCGACGGTCGTGCCGATGTGATCGAAGGGTTTTCTAAGGCATATGGCACGGGTATAGAATTGCACAAAGGCTATTTGTATTATTCCACCCGCACCAAAGTAATGCGCTCTCTACTGCCAGACGATCAACTGCTGCCAGAGCAACGGGCCGACACGCTGGTGTACATGGTGGATGGCTCCGGTCACATGGAAAAACCTTTTGCATTTGATGGAAAGGGAAATATGCTGGTGAACATAGGTTCTTTTTCCAACGCCTGCCAGCAGGAGAAAAGAACGAAAGGCTCGCCTGGCATAGACCCATGTGTAGAGTTGGAAACACGCGCCGGCATCTGGCGCTTTAGCGACGATTCGCTCAATCAGCAGCAGACTTTGGCTCATCGATATGCCACCGGTATACGCAATGCCGTGGCCATCACCTGGAACGATAAAGTAAACAGCCTGTACGTGCTCCAGCACGGCCGCGACGACCTGCACCGGTTCTGGCCCGATTTGTACACAGAAGAAGATAACCTGGAGCTGCCTGCCGAGGAGCTGCTGAAGGTAGATGAAGGCGACGACTTTGGCTGGCCTTACTGCTATTGGGATCAGTTCAAAAAACAAAAACTACTCAACCCCGAATACGGCGGTGGCAGTGGTGAAGTAGGTCGATGTGAAAACATTGAAGAACCGCTGGTAGGCTTTCCCAGACACTGGGGACCCAACGACCTGCTTTTTTATCAGGGCGATCAGTTTCCGGAAAAATATAAAAATGGCGCTTTTATCGCTTTTCACGGCTCGTGGAACAGGCTGGGCCATACACAGGCCGGCTACAATGTGGTTTTTCAACCCGTGCAAGACGGTGTGCCTTCCGGCAAGTGGGAAGTATTTGCTGACGGGTTCAAAGGAGGCGAGCCCATCAAAAGCAACAATGAAGCACGCTTTCGCCCATGCGGCCTAGCCGAAGGGCCCGACGGATCGCTTTACGTAGTCGACTCACAAGTAGGCAGAATTTGGCGCATCATGTACTATCCGGAAGGTGTGCCTGAAGAGAAGCCTGCACATACCGCCATGGTACAGCGCACGGATGAAGAGGAGCAAGAACAGGAACCACTCAGTAAGGAACTGGCCTCAGGCAAAGCTGTATATGACGCATACTGCCTGCCCTGCCATATGGAAAACGGCAAAGGCGCCCCCGGCATGAACCCACCCCTGGTCAACACCGACTGGGTGACTGGCGACAAGCAGAGGCTGATCAACGTACTGCTCGACGGCCTGAGTGAGCCTGTGGAAATAAACGGAGAGATATATCAAAATGCCATGGCGTCACACGCCTTCCTCAGCGATCAGCAGATCGCCGATGTGCTCACCTTTATCAGAAATCAGTGGGGCAATGAAGCCAGCGCCATAACGCCCGCTGAAGTGGCTGCTTTGCGGAAAAACCAGTAAGCTTTTGGTTCGCAATGTCAAACTTCATTCTGGCAGATAAGGGCGGTTTTTACTACATCAAATGGTGAAGCGATGGTTTAAGTAAACCATCCTTTCACCTTCTCTATCAGCCATTTTGCTTCAATGCCTTTTTCCCAGCAAGTAGCCGATGGGCCTAAGCACGTCGATCTGCTCGCACACTACTTTGATGATGCCCATTGCTGGTTTGGCGATGATCATGCCTGCGACGCCCCCGACCGCACTACCGGCTACCAAGCTCAAAATAGTCAACACAGGATTGAGTTTACCTGCTGACATGTATGGCGAGCTCTATGCACGAAAGACAAAAGGCTTGCAAATGAGGTGTTTGGCTATTATTTAAATCGGCCAACCTTTCTCGGCCAAGCCATAAAGGCTTAGTCACCACCTCGAGATTACTATCTCCTTAAAACAATTCAGAACATGCAAGGCCCAGAAGCTTGGATAAATTAAGAGCCTGTGAAGGAAAGAATATGTACTACTTAAAAATGGTAATAAACCCTTTTTTTATACATAGTAAACTCTGCATGAAATTTCACTGGTTTTGTATTCAAGTTGTATTATTTACTGTAAAAATTGCACTATTATTTTAATCCTGTTAAGCTAAAATGAAGCACAAAAAAATTTGCATTGCATTTTATGAACAATCTGCATTTCCTTACAAAATACTTGTAATTCTTTTATAGCGGCCTTTTCGTGTTTTCTTATCATTACTTTTACAATCATGTCAATTGTTCTCTATCGACCTATTGTCGATTTATACAGATTGTTATGTGTTTATTACAGCCAAACGAAAAGTGGGACTTTATACCCATTTTTTTGCATTTAAGTTATAAATACTTGTATTCATTACTGAGCAGCATAAATCATATCATTAACCAACCATTTACAACTATGAAAAAGTTCTTTATCTATTTAAGCGTTTTATGGCTGGCTGTTACAGTCACAATAGCGCAGGCCAATGCTCAGGAGGTTATTAGCTTCACACTAGTGAACGCCTCCGGAAATACTGATCTGACCACACTCAGTGACGGTGATGTAATTAATCTTAATGAATTGGCCTCCGCCAATCTTAATGTGCGTGCCAACACAAACCCACAGCAGGTGGGTAGTGTGGTCTTTTTTCTGAATGGTGTGCTGGAAAGAGCAGAGAATGTGTCGCCCTATGCTTTGGCAGGCGACAGCAACGGCAATTACGCCAATTGGACACCCTCGCCAGGCACTTACACCATTGAAGCCATTCCCTATGCAGGTGGAAGCGCAAGCGGAGCAGCCGGCCTTGGAAAAGCCATAACCATCTCATTTACAGAAGAAACAAGTGAGGTGCTGGTTACAAGTGTAAACTTCACAAACTGTCCTGATTCACCGCTGAAGGTTGGCGAAAGTATAGACCTTGAAGTAGCTCTTTCTCCCGCCGATGCCACCAACCAAAACATTGCTTTCACAGCCAGTGATGGAACAAGTGTTGACTATTCAAGCGGTGAATTTACGGCCATCAGCCCCGGGAGTGTGACAGTGACAGCTACTAGTTTCAGCGATGGATCTGTATTTGCCCAATGCGTCATTCAGGTGGAGGAACAGGGAGCCTCAATCGATCCTTTTGAAATGGTGGAAGCTGAGAGTTATGATGAACAAAGCGGCATAAAACTCGGCGGAAGCAAGATAGCGGTAGGATACATTAACAATAATGACTACATCAAATTTGAGGCTGTCAATTTCAACAAAGTACCACAGGGCGGACAAGTGATAGCCTCCAGCAATACCGGCGGAGGCAGCGTGGAGTTTAGAACCGGTTCCCTCGACGGGCCATTGCTGGCCAGGGCTGCAATAACCAATACAGGAGGATGGAACAGCTTTAAAACGTTTACCATTGATGTTGTCAATGAACCTTCTGTGGGCATTCAAGCGCTTTACCTGGTTTTTAAAGGAGGCAATGGCTATTTATTTGATGTCGATAAATTTCAATTCCTGGATGAGGTAATCGTTACCGACATTGCATTTACCAACTGTCCGGAAGCCCCCATCAGCGTAGGCGATACCTTAGATCTTGACGTAACCATAACTCCAATGAACGCCACCAACCAAACGCTGGCTTTTACTGCTAGCGATGGCTTAAGCGTCGACTATCTTTCCGGCATATTTTCGGCTTCAGCACCAGGCGAATATACCGTTACCGTTACAAGTTTCAGCGATGGCGCCGTATTCGCCCAATGCGTAATATTGGTAGAAGAAGAAGTAAACACAGTTCCTGGTGCACCCACCTCGCTTACTGCAGATATTCCCCAACAGGGCATTGCGGTGCTCAATTGGGAAGACAATGCATCTAACGAAAATGGATACGAGATTCAGGCAAGTTACAATCAAGGGGAGTGGATCGTGCTGGAGACGATAGCAGCTCAAAGCACGTCATTCACCGACAATGGCCTCAACAACTTTGGCTATGCTGACTACCGGGTGCGTGCCGTAAATGAAGCCGGTGCTTCGGACTTTTCCAATGTAGTGTCGGTCACCAATATCCCGCTTCCCCCGACTGATTTACAGGTTTCAAACGTTACGACGACATCCTTCACGCTTTCGTGGGAGCCGCCAGCGTACGGAAATGATTACCTGATAGAATCATCACCTTCCGCAGAGGGCTCATATGAGTTTTTTGACGCCCTGTACTTCGGCTATGAATCGCTAGATTACGGCGATTTTCAGGAAGGTGCATCTTTTTATCTGCGTATGAAGACCAACTTTCAGGACACTTCCTCAGCGTTTACTGAACCTGTAAAAGTTGTGTTGCTCAACGGTAAACCTCAGATAGTGAGCCTGGTATTGGTAGACGCAGAAACCAATCTCGATATTGCTACACTGCAGAATGGAGATACAATCAACTTGTTCAATACAGGTTCTGCACTCAATATAAGGGCGAACACATCGCCGGAAGAAGTAGGCAGTGTTGGGTTTGACTACAATGGCACGACCAATTTCAAGATAGAAAACTCAGCTCCGTATACCATCGGTGGCGACAGCAATGGGAACTATGATGAGTGGACGCCTGATATGGGAGAAAATACCATCACCGTCACGGCTTTTTCTGGAGCGGATCTTTCAGGAGAAGCGGGATCTTCATTATCCATAAACTTTTTTGTGATCAACGAAAACCCTTCGGTGCCGCCAACGGGTACGCCTCCTCTTATTTCAGGTGAACTAAAACTATGGCATAAGGTAACACTTTCATTTGAAGGGCCTGAAACAAGCGAATTGGATGTCACCAACCCTTTTACAGACTACAGGCTGAATGTTACTTTCACCAATGGCAATAAAACCTATGTCGTACCGGGATATTATGCAGCTGATGGCAATGCAGCCAACTCATCGGCCACCAGCGGCAATATATGGCAGGTGCATTTCTCGCCTGACGAAACAGGCACCTGGACGTATTCGGCTAGCTTCCGCACCGGCTCTGACGTGGCCATCTCCCTAAATCCGAATGCCGGATCACCTACTGCTTTTAATGGTGACAATGGCAGCTTTGCTATAGCTGGCAGTGACAAAGGTGGCCGGGACTTCCGGAGTAAAGGCCGTCTGGAATACGTAGGAGAACACTATCTACAGTTTGCCGGTACGGGTGAATATTTTATAAAAGCTGGTGCCGATGCTCCTGAAAACACATTTGCCTACGAAGATTTTGACCAAACTCCCAACAGAGGCGGGCGCAGAAAGAGCTGGTCGCCACACCTACAGGATTTCGAACTCTCTGATGCTGGTGAATACACCTGGGGACCTGCCTCGGGCGACGGGGCACGTGCCAAAGGACGGGAATTACTGGGATCAGTAAATTACCTCGCCTCACAAGAGATGAATGCATTTTCCTTCCTGACTTTTAGCCTTGATGGCGACGACGACAACATCTACCCACATCTTCAGCAGGTGTCGGGCGCCTCTTCATGGAATGATGTGTACCACGACCGGTTTGATGTCTCAAAACTAGCCCAATGGGAGAAAATAATGGAGTATGCTGATAAAAGAGGCGTATATCTTCACTTCAAAACCCAGGAAACGGAAAATGATCTGAAAATGGACGGCGGGCAGCTGGGCCGGGAACGCAAGTTGTATTACCGAGAGCTTATTGCCCGTTTTGGCCATCATCTTGCCCTCAACTGGAATCTGGGCGAAGAAAATGACATTTGGAAACAGCTCAGTGATCCGAATAATAACATCGTCAAATCATATGCACAATATATTAAAGACATAGACCCGTATGATCATAATATCGTGATCCACACATTTCCCGGACATAAAGATGATGTGTATAGCACACTTACAGGAAATAAAAGCGTACTAACAGGTGCCTCTATCCAGTCCGGAGTAAACGGTGTACATCGGGATGTAAAAATATGGGTGCAAAGTTCAGCTCAGGCAGGCAGGCCTTGGGTGGTGGCCAACGATGAGCAAGGAGGTGCCAACAGTGGGGTAGCAGTAGATGCCGATTATCCTGACGCCCAGCTACCTGAAAACAGAGGTGTCAGCGACAACAGAAAGGATGTGCGGCATAAAGTATTGTGGGGAACACTAATGGCGGGAGGCGCCGGCGTGGAGTACTACTACGGCTATCAAACTGGCTGCGACGATCTGGACTGTCAGGATCACAGAACCAGACAGTCGAAGTGGAATGATGCAAGGCACGCGCTTAGGTTTTTCAATGCCTATCTACAGCCACATCTCATTGCCATGCAAAACTTCAATGAACTCACACCTACAAGTAGCGATTATGTGCTTGCCGAGGAAGGCCGTATCTACGTTGTCTATCTGCCAGATGGTGGCACCACAACGCTTGATTTGGTCGGACAAACAGGCACATATATGGTACAATGGTATAACCCGCGCAATGGGGGGGAGTTGCAGAATGGCTCAGTACCTCTTATAGCGGGTGGTCAGCAAGTTTCTTTGGGTAATCCTCCTTCAGAAACTACACAAGACTGGGTGGCACTGGTAACGCTGGGCAATCCGGCAGCCATGCGTACTGCAAGTTCTGATGAAATTACAAATGAAATTCAGTCGAGGGGAGAGGCAATTCTCTATCCTAATCCTGTGCAAAACAGCTTGTATTTTACCAACTTGAAGAAAGGGACGTATCAGGTGGAGTTGTATGACCTTACCGGACGAAAAGTACTTCAACAGAATGTAGGGGAACAGAACAACACCATTGACTTGAGCCACATACATAGCGGTGTTTACCACGTCACTGTTTTGTACGACCAGCACAGATCTACCTATAGGATTTACAAAGATTAGGATAAAAGAAAAGCATAAAAGATAAAGTAATTAATGCGGGCCTGGTTGCCGGGAAATGTTCTTCATGCTCCTGAAACCAGGCCCGCTTCTTTTTTTCCTGCCTGACAGGCTCGTGCCAGGAGTTGATTTTTACAAGGGCTAAGCCGGTGTGCAGCATGGTGATTCGGTACTGTCAAACGCGCCCTCACTGGTTTTAATCTGGAGAAATTTGGTTGTTCCATAGCACTGGGGCAATATTGTATAGTCGCCTGAGAGCATATTTGCTACATTATCGGGCCAAATTTATATTTGAACTATTGAGAAGACGTTTGAGTTAATCAGTAACAAGTGAAAAAAGCGATTTCCATATTTCTCCTATTTGTGATGCTAGCCAGTAGCAGCGGAGTTACTATGGCTACACACCTGTGCGGTGGTCATGTAGCCGATATGGCATTTAGTTTTGGTCATATTGATTTGGATTGTGGTATGGACCAAATGGCAATGGACTGTGCCAATGAAAACAGCCATACCGGAGAGCAATTTCAACGAAAAGGCTGTTGCGAAAATCAGTATGCGTCTATAGAGTCTGATGATGCCACCACAACTAAAGTTGTACTCGAATCGCTACAAATAAATCTCCTTATAGCTTTAGCTAATTTCGACCTCGATCCCTTCGCTGTTGACTCAGACACACACTATTTAAGATATTCCCCTCCCAAACTGAGGCATGACCTTCCGGTGCTGTTTCAGTCATTCCTTATCTAGACTACATGATATGATGTGTCATGAGATTATTATGCTCATGACATAAACCCCTGTTTCCCAAAGGGTTTATTCCGAACTGTACTCCCATAGTTCTATCCAAACTCATATTATGCTTAATAAAATCATCAAATACTTCCTTGAGAACAAGTTAGTAACCGTGCTCATCTTAATTGGCTTCATTGCCTGGGGCATTGTGACGGCCCCTTTTGGTTGGCAGATAGGCGTGTTGCCTTCTGATCCGGTTCCTGTGGACGCCATTCCGGATATTGGAGAAAACCAACAAATCGTCTTTACCCAGTGGCAAGGCCGGTCTCCACAAGACATAGAAGACCAAATTTCCTATCCGCTGACCACCTATCTATTGGGTGTCCCTGGCGTAAAATCTATTCGGAGTTCGTCTATTTTTGGCTTCTCCAGCATCTTCATCATTTTCAATGAAGACGTAGATTTTTACTGGTCGCGCTCTCGTATCCTTGAGAAATTAAGTTCCCTGCCTGCCGGCTTATTACCGGAAGAGGTTCAGCCCGCACTCGGGCCTGATGCCACTGCGCTGGGCCAGGTGTATTGGTATACTATTGAGGGTAGGGATAGGGATGGAAACCCTACCGGGGGATGGGATCTCCACGAAATCCGCACGGTACAGGACTTCTATGTCAAATATGGATTAAACGCAACAGAAGGTGTTTCGGAAGTGGCATCTATTGGAGGTTTTGTACAGGAATATCAGATTGATGTGAACCCGGCTGCCCTTGAAGCCTATGATATCCCTTTGCAGAAGGTAATGCAGGCGGTACAGAAATCAAATAAAGACGTAGGAGCCAAAACCATTGAGATCAACCTGGCAGAATATTTTGTCCGTGGTTTGGGCTACATCAAAAAAGTAGAAGACATTGAAAAGGCCGTGGTGGACGTTCAGGAAAATGTTCCCGTCCGCATTAAAGACATAGGTGTAGTTGCCCTGGGCCCATCCACCCGTAGAGGCCTGCTGGATAAAGATGGTGCTGAAGTGGTGGGCGGCGTAGTGGTGGCCCGCTATGGAGCCAATCCTTTGCAGGTCATTAACAACGTCAAGGACAAGATCCAAGAAATAGCCCCGGGACTGCCTAAAAAAACGTTGGCAGATGGAAGGGAAAGCCAGTTGACTATTGTGCCGTTTTACGACCGTTCCGAACTTATTTATGAAACATTAGGAACGCTCGAAGAAGCCATTTCGCTTCAGGTACTCATCACCATTTTGGTAGTGATCGTGATGGTGTACAACCTCAGAGCTTCATTTCTTATTTCGAGTATTCTTCCTATTTCGGTATTGATGGTATTTATTGCCATGCGATATTTTGGCGTGGATGCCAATATAGTGGCTTTGTCAGGGATTGCGATTGCCATTGGTACGATGGTGGACCTGGGCGTTATACTTTCTGAAAATATAATCAAGCATATAGATGAAGCTCCTCCCGGTCAAAAACTGATAGATACCATTTACAATGGAGCTTCGGAAGTGGGCACCGCTATTCTCACCGCTGTTTCTACCACCATTGTCAGCTTCATTCCGGTATTTACCATGCAAGCTGCTGAAGGAAAGCTCTTTGGACCCTTGGCATTCACTAAAACCTTTGCCTTGATAGCTGCCCTTCTGGTGAGCCTTTTAATCATGCCTACGTTGGCACATTGGTTCTTTGGGTTCAAGATCAGAAATAAGTTTCTCAATAAATATGGCGCTTATGCATTGGTATTATTTGGAATTGTAGGGCTCTTTGCCGGTCAGATTTGGGGTGGAGTACTGCTGGTACTGTTTGGTGCAATTGGAATCGTAAAGAATGTCTTTGACGCTAAAAAGGAAGGCTTTTCCAGGCCTGTATCATTTCTCTTTAAGTATGCCGAGCTCATCATTGTACTCATTGGCGTAATCTGGCTCTTAGCTCAATATTGGCTGCCGCTAGGCGCCTCAAAGTCTCTGTTGCTCAACTTTATTTTTGTGACCCTTTTGGTAGGATTTATTCTTGGCGCATTTACGCTTTTAGAATATTACTATAAATCCATATTAAAATGGTGCCTGGATCATAAAGCAACTTTTTTATTGATACCTGCCTTCCTGATTTTGCTTGGCGCAAATGTTTGGTTAGGATTTAATACCATTTTCGGGTTTATACCAAAAGCATTGGACAATCTCGGCTTGGATGTCCGCACCACCACAGTTTGGTCAGGCCTTACCCATACCTTCCCGGGTGTGGGAAAAGAATTTATGCCTTCTCTGGACGAAGGAAGCTTCCTGCTCATGCCAACGTCAATGCCGCATTCCGGCATTGAATACAACCGCAAAGTAGTAGGTCAATTGGATATGCTCTTGACCAACATCCCTGAAGTCGAATTAACGGTAGGCAAATTAGGACGGGTAGAGTCCGCACTAGATCCGGCACCTATTTCGATGTATGAAAACATCATCAACTATAAGCCGGAGTACATGCTCAACGAAAAAGGGCGCCGGGTAAGGTTCAAAGTTGATAAGGAAGATCGCTTTATACTCAATAGCGGTGATACTCTTTCTAATGAAGAAGCTATAGACCGGGGCGTGACAGTAGTGGAGCTCATTCCTGAAGATCGTGGGAATTATTTCCGAAACTGGCGGCCACAGATAAAATCTCCGGATGATATCTGGAATGAAATTGTGAAGGTTACCAAAATACCGGGAGTAACTT
>CAZQVB010000063.1:8131-17920 GCA_964596645.1 uncultured Roseivirgaceae bacterium | reverse complement strand
AATTTAAAAAACTTATCCACAATTTTGACGTCAACCTATGCCATGAGAGAACAAAAGCACCAAAATCACCAGGTCAGACGATAGTCGGACCGACAGTGGGAAGGCAGATTGGAGACTTGGTAGACTGGTGATAGGTGAAATTAAGCTGAAAGCTCAAGGCTCAAAGCTCAAAGAATTTGAGCATGAATAAATGCGGTAGGAGATATCAAAGGTTGCAGAACACACGTGGCTGTTTTGGATTATACCGCGCTGTGTTATCGCTATGTAAACATCGGCCTTAAGCGGAACATCCACGGTTACCGCAATGAGCACCAAACCATCGTTTTTAAGCAACCGGAGGCTTCTTTCTTAACATTCCCTTTACCCAAAATTCATGTGTTAACATTGAGGCAATACTCCAGCGCCCGCCCTTAACACAAATGTAAATTTCGCTCCCTCATAAGTTAATATTCGCGCGCCACCTTTGCAGCGACAACGAAATCCAAATTTATTATTTAACAGAAATTAGCTTTATGAAGAATCTGACACGCATTTTAATGTTTTTCCTGTTCGGAAGCCTTTTCATGCTCAATGCATGCGACGACGACGACGAGAGTTTTGAACCACCGGTGATTCAGGCGGTGAGCTCCACCCTGACCGAAGAAGCCGGCAACGCCGTGAATGCTACTGTTGCAGTGTTTGCCGATGCAGGCATTAAAACAATCACCTATTCAGTGGACGGCGGCACGGAAAATGACATCACCGGAGCCAACGCCGACAAAACATCGGCCATAGTATCGCACTCCTTTACTATACCGGCCACAGCGGCAGACGATGATGAGTTTATCATAACCATGACCGTCACCGACATGATGGACATATCAGAATCGGTCGACATCACCGTAATCGTTTCGCCGGTGGAAATAGTATTCCTTTCTGAATCTGCAAGCGGTACTGGCACAGCGACATGGACCAGCAACAAAGTGTATGTATTGGAAGGAAAGATCTTTGTGAATGACGGCCAGACATTGACCATAGAGCCGGGTACGGTCATCAAAGGCCAGGCAGGCCAGGCAGAAAATGCCAGCGCCCTGATAGTGGCCCGTGGTGGTAAAATAATGGCAAAAGGATCGGCTACCAACCCCATCATATTTACAGCTTTGGCAGACGATACTGAACGTACCGACGACTTGCCAACCAACGCAAGAGGTTTGTGGGGTGGAGTAATTATGTTGGGCAACGCTTACATCAACCACGCAAACGGACAAACCAACATTGAAGGCATCACTGCCAATGAAACAGAATTCCGCTCTTTGTATGGCGTTGGTGCCGACACCGGAACAGGTGGCAAGACATGGGCACGCGATGATGATCACAATGGCGGTGAACTGAGCTACGCTTCTATACGCCACGGTGGTACCAACATCGGAGCAGGTAATGAAATCAATGGATTGACCATGGGTGGTGTAGGCCGTGGCACGGTGATACACCATGTGGAAGTGTATGCAAACGACGACGACGGTTTCGAGTGGTTTGGCGGCACGGTGAACACCTCTTACCTGGCAGCACTCTACAATCAGGATGACTCTTTCGATATGGACTTCGGCTGGAGAAGCGAAAACCAGTTTTGGGTAGCTGTACAAGAGCCCGGCTTTTCTGCTTCCAACCGCGGCTTCGAAAGCGATGGTGCACACAGTGGCAACCTCAGCGCCGATGTGTTCACTCAGCCACAAATCTACAACGCCACCATCATAGGTGCCGGAAGTGGTACTACCGACAACAACGTGCTTTTCATGACAGAAGGCTTTGGAGGCCTTATTCACAACAGCATCTTCATGAACTTCGGCCAGGGCATCAACCTGACCACCGTTGGCGCCACCGGCAAAACCAGCCGCGACAGATTGACCAATGGAGAGCTCGTTTTCAAGAACAACATCTTCTTTCAGGTTGGCGATGGCTCTATGGGCACACTTTCCGATGGTTTGCAAGCGCTTGAAACACACCTGACTGCCAACAGCAACGAAATTGCTAACCCTGGTGTGGCTGCCCCTGAGGCAAGCGGATTTGCAGTATTGCCAGCAGCCGGCTCATTGGCGCTGACAAAGGCAAAGTCGCCTTTGCCTGCAACCAACCCGGTAAATGGATTTACTTATGAGGATGTGAACTTTATAGGTGCTTTCGGAACAACCAACTGGCTCGACGGCTGGACTGCCGCTGACGCATACGGACTGCTTAAATAATAAGAACAGCCTTTTCAAATAATCAAAAAAGACCACCGCTCATCAGGTGGTCTTTTTTGATTATTAACATTCCAATAATCTTTTAATAACAATTTGATGAACAATTCATAAAATCGGCAGGTGCCTGCTCGCAGTATCTTTGCGGTCGAATTTTAAAAGCACTGCAAATCATGAGATTTAAAAATGTAATGTTCGTCCTGGCTTTACTCTTTGGCGCATCGTCTGCATGGGCTCAAGGCACCATCAGAGCTACCGTCATCGATAGTGAAACAGGCGAAGCACTTATTGGCTCTACTGTAATAATAGAGGGCACTACCGTTGGTGGCGCCACTGACCTGGATGGAAAAACAGCCATAAATAATTTAGATGCAGGTACGTACACACTGATAGCATCCTACGTCTCCTATCAGACGCAAAAAATAGAGGGCGTGGAGGTGAAAGATGGCGATGTTACGGTTTTAAACATACGACTACAGCCAGAAAGTATAGGATTGGAGGAAATAGTAGTGACGGCAGAAGCGCTCAAAGACAATGAAGCAGCGCTGCTCACTATGCAAAGAAAAGCCGGATTGGTTCTGGATGGTATATCATCTGCCCAATTTTCCAAAGTGGGCGATAGTGATGCTGCATCGGCCATACGAAGGGTCACGGGTATATCTGTGGAAGGTGGCAAATACGTGTATGTGCGGGGATTGGGCGACAGGTACAGCAAGACTACCCTGAACAATGCCGAAATACCAGGCCTCGACCCCAACAGAAATACTGTACAGATGGACTTGTTTCCCACCAACATGATAGAAAACATGGTGGTGTATAAAACATTTTCACCGGAGCTGCCAGGCAGCTTTACCGGTGGTTTCGTCAATATAGAAACCAAAGATTTTCCCGACGAATTTACCATGCAGCTCTCTGGCTCCCTGGGCTACAACAGCAATGCTACGTTCAATGCAGACGTGCTTACCCACGATCTTGGAGACAAGCACTGGCTCGCTTATGCGCCAGACAGCCGCAGCTTGCCTGCCATTGCCGAGCCTGGAATTGTCGATATCAGTTTCTCAAACCAGAACAGGGCAAACTTACTCGATCAACAAACGAAAGCCTTCAACCAAGACTTCAGCGCCGACACCTACTCCCCCTTTTTAAATCACAAAGCCGCCTTTTCTATTGGCAATCAGCACGACGTATTTGGAAAGAAGCTGGGATATTTGGCTGGGGTGAGTTACCAGCGCGAATTTGAATACTACGACAACGGAAAAGTAGGCCGATACCTTCTCCCCGGCACAGTGGCCGAAGACCGTCTGGAACCCATATACGAATATGACACCGACATAAGGGCTAAAGATATGGTGCTTTGGGGCGCCTTGTTCAACACCTCACTTCGACTCAGCGACAATCACAAGATTGGCTTTAACCTGATCAGAAACCAAAGCGCAGAAGGAACTACCCGCTATCTGGAAGGCCAGTTTCCCTACGCCTCCGGCGTCGATCCGAACTTCATCATTGAAAACCGGTCACAGGAATACGTACAGCGCTCTTTCACTTCTTACCAGTTGAAAGGCGATCATGTGTTTGGTGCCTCACAGATAAGGGTCGATTGGATTGGTGCCCTCACCGATTCAGAGCAAAGCGAACCTGATTTGCGATACTTCAACAACCTCAAATTCAGAAGCTTCAACGGCGAGGGCGAAGAGCAATTTGACTATGACGCAGAATCGAATAATGTTCGACCTACCTCCCATTACTTCAGAAATCTGGATGAACAAAACTATGATGCCAAGGTCAATGTAGAAATACCTTTTCAACATGGCGAACGGACTTCAAAAATCAAATTCGGAGGTTCTTATCTGTATAAGCAGCGCGAATTTACCGAGCGCATACTTCAGTACCGAGTGCAAAATGAGGCAGAGCGGTATCAGGGCGATATAGATGCATATTTCAGCGATTCGAATCTGGGACTGTTGGGCACAAGCAGCAATGGCACCTTCGAATATGGCCTGGTGATACGCGACGAAACCACAGCAGGCGGCAGCTACGACGCCTCACAGATGCTCCCATCCGCCTATGGAATGATTGATTTTCAATTGAGCCCGAAAACAAAGCTTGTGGCAGGCGCTCGATATGAAATGACCGACATTGAGATCGTAAATGAAAACGCACCACCTTCTGAGCGCATCGGAAATGTGGAGACCAATGACATATTGCCTGCAATTAATGTTACCCACAATATGCAGGACAACATGAACCTGCGCTTCGGCTATGGGCGTACACTGGCACGCCCAACATTTAGAGAGTTGGCCCGATTTCAATCCTTCGATTTCCAAGGCGACTTTATCCTTATCGGTAATCCAAATTTGGACCGCACCATCATCGACAATGTCGATCTGAGGTGGGAGTTGTTTCCAGGCTCGGGAGAAATAGTCTCCGTGAGTGCTTTTTATAAAAGATTTCAAGACCCGATAGAACGCGCGATAGATCCGAACACCAACGACATTGCTCTTCAGGTAGTGTTCAGAAATGTGCCCGAAGCGTATCTGTTGGGTGGTGAACTAGAGGTGAAAAAGAACCTTGAATTTCTATCACCAGACCTGATGAACTTCTCAGTAGGTGGAAATTTCACCTATGTCTACTCTCGCGTTGATATTCAGGAAGGCGAATTGAATGTAATTCGTGTAAACGATCCCGATGCCTCCGCCCAACGGGTGATGTTCGGACAAAGCCCTTACATCATCAATGGCTACCTGAACTACAACAGTCTTGAAAGCAGAACGAATGTAAACTTAAGCTACAATGTATCTGGCCAGCGGCTTAGCGTAGTAAGTACCGGCGGCACACCGAACGTATTTGAGCAACCCAGGCCTCAACTGGATTTTAAGATCATTCAAGGCTTCAATGATCATTTCTCTATAGACTTTTCTGCACAAAACCTGCTGGATAGCCCCTTTAAGCTCACACAAGAGTTTAAGGGAACAGAGTACATTTATCAATCGTACAGCATCGGCCGGACTTATTCTATAGGTCTTGCATATAAGTTCTGATAAAACACACTAACCATAAAAAATGGCCGCCACTAAGTTTTTCAGTTGGCGGCCATTTTTTTATGGCCTGGCTCCTCTTCTATTGCGATGTAAAATTCTTTGTTGCAGTAGCTGGGGAATGAGAGGAAGGCATCAATGCATGATTGATGGCCTCAATGAATAATTACATGCCACTGATTAACCATACGATCGCTACTCTGTTTGGCAGCTTACTTCGAGGGCGCTTACCATTACTTTCACAGAAATATTGTGTGGAAACATGCTCTTGATTCTCACAAATATAAATGCGTAGCTACTATTCGCTTTTGGCTTTAAAGAATATGGTGAAAGACTGCAGATTGTCCAGACTGTCATATTGAGGATCATACATAGCGATGGTGTTTATTCCGTCGACGCCATACCAGCGAGTTACCTGATTGTCGATATGATCGTCGGGCGCCCTTTTTATATTTACTCCGAATCGCTCTAAACTGCTTATCTCATAAAGCAACTTGTGGGGTTCATATATCACTATTTCATTGGCTTTGCCGGCTATGTATATTATTTCAGTTTGATATTCGAAATAACGATGTGCAGGAAATTCCTTGGTCACTATTTTAATGACATAGCTGCTGTCTGGTTGGCCCATGTAATCAATGACATCTTCCGGAGATTTCGATAATATTTTCTTTACGTTGAAAATAATATCCGAGTCGTTGCTTCCTCTGTTCGAATTACAATTACACATAAAAAACACCAGGGAAGCGAGTAATATCTTTTTCATTCTTCTATGATTAATTTATTGATCACCAAAGGTAAAAATATGTGTTGAAAACTCAGTTGCGGCTGTATTATATTCTGACTTTGGGTGCGTTGGCTGACGATAGTCGTTGTTGTAGTTAACCTGTGAGACGAGGCACGTCCGTGGAGCACGGGCAGCACTACTCACTAAGCCTTCTGTTTGTAACACTAGCAACTCCACCTTTACACGCTCATGCTGAATGCTGTCTCAGTATACTGCGATTTTAGTTAAAAGGCCTTCAAGAAAAATTCGCTAATATTGCCCGAAAAACAGGCAGCAGGCTGCCCAAGCATCTGGAAAGAGAGAAAAAAAATATTGCAATACTGGGCTCCACCGGCTCTATTGGCCGGCAGGCTCTGGAGGTAGTCGATGCCCACCCGCACCTTTTTCAAGTCGAGGTGCTTACGGCCAACAGCCAGTCAGGCCAGCTTATTGAGCAGGCAAGGCGCTATAAGCCCAACGCCGTGGTGGTGGCAGACGAGGCGTATTACCTGCAGGTGAAGGAGGCATTGCAACCCGAAGGCATAAAAGTATACGCCGGAGAGCGGGCACTTGCCTCCATTGTGGAGATGGAAACCATCGATATGGTGCTGTGTGCACTGGTGGGGTATAGTGGCCTACAGCCTACACTGCGCGCCGTAGAATTTGGCAAAGACATAGCGCTGGCCAATAAAGAAACTCTGGTAGTGGCCGGCGAACTGGTGATGGGGCTGGCCGCAGAAAAGCAGGTAAACATCATTCCGGTTGATTCCGAACACTCCGCCATCTTTCAGTGCCTGGTGGGCGAGGTGCACAATCCCATTGAAAAAATCATTCTCACTGCTTCAGGCGGGCCTTTTCGCGGCAGGCGTCGGGAGCAGCTTTTACAAATAAAACCGGAAGAAGCCCTCAAACATCCCAATTGGGATATGGGTGCAAAAATCACCATCGACTCAGCCACGCTGATGAACAAAGGCCTGGAAGTGATAGAGGCGCGCTGGCTTTTCGATCTCAGGCCCGAACAGATCGAGGTGGTGGTGCATCCTCAGTCGATCATTCACTCAATGGTGCAATTCCGCGATGGCTCTATGAAAGCACAGTTGGGATTGCCCGATATGCGCCTGCCCATTCAGTATGCCCTCGCATTCCCCAAAAGGCTGACATCGGACCTGCCGCGATTCAATTTTGCAGACTACCCGGCGTTTACCTTCGAGCAGCCCGATCTGGAAACATTTCGCAACTTGTCACTGGCATTTGAAGCACTGGCAAAAAAGGGCAATACCCCCTGCGTACTAAATGCAGCCAATGAAGTGGCCGTTCATAGTTTTTTACATCGAAAAGTACGTTTTTTGGAGATTCCTGAAATCATAGAGCACTGCATGAACACAATGCCGTTTGTGTCGCGCCCTACCTTCGAAGATTATGTGGAAACCGATAAGTTGACGAGAATAAAAGCATTGGAAATCATAGAATAATTCATGGAAGCATTGGACATTATAGTAATGGTCGGACAGCTCATTCTGGCGCTGTCGATACTGGTAGGGGTGCATGAGCTTGGCCACCTGGTGGCGGCAAAGCTGTTTGGTATGCGTGTGGAGCAGTTTTCCATCGGCTTCCCGCCAAAGGTATTTGGATTTAAAGTAGGTGAAACGGTCTATTCCATCGGCGCCATACCCCTTGGTGGCTTCGTCAAAATCACCGGCATGATAGACGAATCGCTGGACACCAAGCATCTGAAGGAAGAGCCAAAGCCTTATGAGTTCCGCGCTAAGCCGGCCTGGCAGCGCCTCATCGTAATGCTCGGTGGCATCATCGTGAATGTGGCCGTGGGCATACTGATATTCATCGTGCTCACCCACCAATTGGGCGAATCATACATTGCCAAAGATGAAGTAAACAAGTATGGTATTGTAGCCTACGACATCGGCCAGGAGCTGGGCTTCGAGACGGGCGATAAAATTGTGGCGATCAACGGCCGTGATTTTACCAAGTTTAGCGATGTGCGCAACCCCGATCTTTTGTTGGAAAGCGACAGCTACTTCACCGTGGAGCGCAACGGCAGGCTGATCGACATACCCGTACCGGCTAATTTCATTGAATACTTTTCCGATCGCGATGCAGATTACAGGTTCATAGAGCCAATCATGCCCTTTGAGGTCGGTGAGGTCACACTTGGCAGTGGTGCTGCCAAAGGCGGGCTGCAACAGGGCGATCGCATTGAATCTATCGCTGGTCGTTCCGTTGAATTCTTTCATGAGCTAAAACCAGCCATTGCCCAATATGCCGGCAGCACGGTGCGCATGACGGTGCAGCGCCCGGAGCATGCTGAAGAAGGCCTGGTGTCGCTCGAAATACCCGTTTCCAACGATACCACCCTTGGCTTTTACCCGGAATTCCTGATCGACGAAACACGAATAGAATACTCTCTGGCAGAAGCCATCCCCGTGGGCACAGAGCGTGCCTTTGCCGTGGTATGGGTCAATGTGAAAGCCTTTGGTAAAATGTTTCAGGGCGAATTGTCGCCCGCCAAATCGCTGCGTGGGCCGCTGGGCATTATGAAAACCTTTGGCGTCACCTGGGACTGGGTTCGCTTCTGGACGCTCACTGGCCTCATCTCCATGATTCTGGCCTTCATGAACCTGCTGCCCATACCTGCCCTTGACGGTGGCCATGTCATGTTCTTGCTCTACGAAATTGTGAGCGGTCGCAAGCCTTCTGACAAATTCCTGGAGAATGCACAAAAAGTAGGTATGGCGCTTTTGCTGTGCCTGATGGTCTTCGTGTTCTTCAACGACATTATTCAGGAATTTTTCTAACGGACGCGTACTGAGCGGCTGCTTGTATTTGATCAAAACGAAGTCTCACTCAGTACACCTGCATTATAAAAAAGCGACCACTAAAAAATTCTCAGGCGTTTTTTGGAAAGTATAGCAGGTTATGCGCCCGATATGCCTGAACGCCTGAACCTGTTCTCTCAATTGTATCAGAGGAAGGCTTCCATTGAGACATTCTGCCTTCATTATTCACCGATATGCACCCGAATGAGCCCCGCTACGCGAAAACGGTTCTGCTGATCGTAGCGCTGGTAATCACTGTCCGAAAAGGCGTCGGCGCCGGGGTAGGTCAGGCCGTGCCGTCAATAATCTGCATTTCTCCATTGATGGCCACCTTGCCGAAGCGATTGGCGTGTGGTAGTGGCTGCGTGGCCAGTCCATCGTCAGTGTAGCGGGTGCGAATGCGCTCCTGGCCAACCATAGAAAAGGCACTGCCCTTATCTTGAACCAAAAAGTTGGTCGCTTCCGGCTCTACCGGAAAGTCATTGGTGCGGGCGGCATTGTAAAACACCGACAAGAGTTCGGTTTTTCCTCCCTGCTCCGTTTGAGCAAAAATGCCGTTGTGTTCACCGAATTTTTGCGAAAGCACCCACACTTCTCCACCGCGGTTGAGCAGTTTGGGTTTAGTGGTGTAGCGGGTATATCTTTTTCCCTTGTAGCTTATAGAATCTTTGGTGATGGGCGCTTCCAGGTTGAACTGCCGTGCCCATACCTGCTGCTGGTCAAAGAGCATGATGGCATCGTTGAAGATGCCGTTGCAGGCAAATTCCACATTTTCGTAATACACGTGCCCACCCCGGGCTTCAGCGGTGTTTCGGTAGTGGCGCGGTGCATCTTTACTGCGAATGTCTTCGAAAACGAGCACCTTCGGGCTGCGGTTCTCAATCAGCAGGAAGTCGGCTGTGGACCGGCTATCGGTCGTCAGGCGCAGACCTTTGATG
>CAZQVB010000063.1:0-8121 GCA_964596645.1 uncultured Roseivirgaceae bacterium | reverse complement strand
ACAAAATAGAGGATCACCACCTCAAAACCCGTGAAGAAACGGATGCGTTCAAAGAAAAGCATGATGTAAAAACAACACCACAAACCTTTATTGATGATAAGCGTATCGGCGGTGCCGGCGGCTATACGGAAAAAGACTCCGGTACCCGGTTTGTCGACCGATGATCGCTGGCTGATGGCTTCACTGGCATTTATTTCCGACATCAGGCCGTAGATCAGCTCCACCCGTTTGTTGTCGCCGGCATTTATGTCAATTGTTTCCGACACCTGAAAAGGCTCCATGTTGAGCAGGCCAATGTAGCGGGCGCCACTATTGAGCGCAGCCTGCAGCAGCCGGGTATCGTCGTTTGCTCCGGCCGGATCTACCACAGCCCAGTCCGTGTTAACGTCGATTCGTTCATTATTGGCCAGCAGGTCATGGCTGATCAGGGTGTAGTTGCCTTGTGCCAATGCATTGAAAGCCCGGTCAGAGACTTCAGGAGTGGCCGGTGCGGGCAGCTGCAGTGAGGCTGCCGGGGCATTGATGGTGACAGCTACATTGCTTTTTTCCTCTGGCGTTTTGCCGTGTACGCTTATGTATTCAGTGATCATTCCTTTGTCGAAAGACCGGCTTTTGCCATGGTCGATCAATACATTTTGGCCATAGCCGTCCGTCCGTATGTGGCGCAGGTAGCTGTGCCCTTTGTGTATTTCTATGGCGGGTACAGAAGCTGGTACGCTGCACCGAATGCTGGCCCGCAGGCAAGTCAGGTGTGGCGCTCCGCCGTGTTCGGAATTGTAACCGGGGTCGTCCAGCAGTACAATGGGCCTTACGTCCGGCTCGCGCTGCTCTATGTGGAGGTCCTCAATGGCCAGTTGCTTGTCGGCTATAGATACGGCCACACCATTGGCCTTTTGATTGCGCACGGTGATGTCGCTCAGCGCAAAGCCCTCGCCCCAGCCGTCGGCCACTTGCAGCCCGGTGCCAAACCCTTCTATGCTCACATGCTCTACCCAGCCCGGGCCATTGTTGTATTGCACCAGTGCAAGGCCGGTATGCCCACCGGCGCCCTCTGCTTTGATGTGCACACGCCGCACGCCGCCCATGTTGGCCGAGCCGTACGAGAGGCCCACCGCATGCGGCTGGTCTGCCGGCACCTCTATGGCCAGGTCGGTAGCAAAAAGCTGGAAGTTTGAATTGCCTCTGCCCTCCTCGCTGAGGGTGTATTGTGCAAACTGCAGTACCGGTTTTGGGGCGTCCTTCTCGCCAAACAAGCCGATTTCTGCGGCCGGTTTCAGGCGCAGTATGCTGCGCTGTTGCCCTTCGCCATATAGCCATATAAACCGTTCTATCACCTCGTTTTTTGGCACTACAATGCTGGTTTCCACATGGTAAGTACCCGCTGGCAGCGCTATAATTTGCTGATAGGTGTGCGGCTCCTTTCTTTCTGATTTTTCCTGCAAAAAATCGACAGCTGCCTGCATGGCGGTATGTATGCCGAGGGCGTCATCGTCGGCCGGGTTGTCTGGCGTAGCGGCCAGGGCCGGATCGCCGCCCCACAGCTCCGGCTTTGTGACGTCGTACACCTTGGCGCCAGGCAGCAGGCCTGTGCCGAGTAATTGTGCCGATTGAGCAAATAGAGTGCAGGCTGAGTATAGCAGAAAAAATAAAAGGATGATGGGTCGTTTTGCAGTCGCTGTAGCAATCATTGTGTTTGGGTTTATGTCAGGTAAGTGCTCGGTATGGTGGCTGTATGTCAATAGCGCTAAAAGTTCAATTTAAGTAAGTACTCTGTTTTCACCACTCCTGGTGTTAATAAAAGATGCGGATCTCGGGGCCGTAGACTTACGCGCTGTTTTCAGACATGGATGTGTGGTGATTATCGACCAGGTAAGTAATCCCAGGAAATGCCGTTTTTATCAATCGACTGCTGGATGAGTTGGCGTGCTGCCAGGCTGTGTTGCCGTTCTTTTTCTATTTGCTCCTGATTTTATCATTCATGCTCGCTTTAGTTAAACTGCACGTAGTGATTCCATTTGTCCAGTACCTGCTGAAAATCTTCGGGCAGTTCGCTGTCGAAGCGCATAGCCTCGCCGGTAGCGGGGTGTGTAAAGCCCAGGGTTTTGGCATGCAGCGCCTGCCTGGGCATAAGCTTAAAACAGTTTTGTACGAAAGTTCGGTATTTGCTGAAGGGCGTACCTTTCAGTATCTGGTCGCCGCCGTAGGTGGCATCGTTGAAGAGAGGATGCCCAAGATGCTTCATGTGGGCGCGTATCTGATGTGTGCGGCCTGTCTCCAGATTGCATTGTACCAGCGATACATACCGGAGTGGCTGTAGGGTGCGGTAGTGCGTGATGGCATTCCGGCCGTAGTCTGCCTCAGGAAAAGCCACCGTAACGCGGCGATCTTTGAGGCTGCGGCCTACGTGCACATCGATGGTGCCCGAGGCAGGATCAGGTTCGCCCCATAGCAATGCCCAATATGTGCGCTCTATGCTGTGGTCGAAAAATTGCCTGGCCAGGCCCGTCATAGCTTTTTCCGTTTTGGCAATCACCAGCAGGCCTGAGGTATCTTTATCAATGCGATGCACAAGCCCCGGCCGGCCGTCGTTGTTGGGCATGGTGGGCAACTGCTTGAAGTGGTGGGTCAATGCATTCACAAGAGTGCCGCTCCAGTTCTGATACGCCGGGTGCACCACCATGCCTGCGGACTTGTTCACCACCAGCAGGTGATCGTCTTCATACACTATGTTCAGCGGTATATCTTCAGGCACCACTTCGCCATCGCGGGGTGGCTCGGGCAGGGCGATCAGTATTTCGTCGCCCGGCCGCACCCTGTAGTTGGGGTTTATTTCAGCACCATTTACCCGTACAAATCCCTCTTTTACGGCACCCTGTATTTTGCTGCGGCTGGCATTGGGCAGTCGATCAGTCAGAAACTTATCGATACGAAGCAGTTGCTGCCCCGCATCTACCTTGATGCGATGGTGCTCATACAGCTCGTCCTGTTCGTCTTCCGTGTTTTGATGGTTGTTCATAGGCGGTAAAGATAGATGTTTTTGATTCGTTATTTTTGACCACACCCAGTCACCGTAGCACATGTCTTTTTCAGCAATACAACTCAATACCCCCATCACTCCGATTGAAGATGCTGCGCTCAGCAAGCACAATGTAAGCCTGTCTATCAAGCGCGACGACCTGATTCACCCGGTGATCAGCGGCAATAAATACCGCAAGCTGTTGCACAACATCGAAGAGGCAAAGCGCACAGGCTGCAGAGGTGTACTCACTTTTGGCGGGGCGTTTTCCAATCACATACATGCCACAGCCTACGCTGCCCGTCTTCACGGTCTCACTTCTGTAGGCGTCATTCGCGGCGAGGCCACTGACCCGCTGAACCCTACACTTCAGGATGCCAGTGACTGGGGAATGTCACTGCGGTACATCAGCAGGCAGCAATACAGGCAAAAAAACGATCCGGCACTTGTGGCCGCACTGAGCGAAGAGGAAGGCGACATGTATGTGATACCGGAAGGTGGGGCAAATGCGCTGGGCGTGCAGGGTTGCACGGCCATCCTTTCTGAAGTGGAGCAGGACTACGACTTTATTGCCCTGGCATGCGGTACGGGCACCACCCTGGCTGGTTTGGTGGCCGGTTTGCAAGGCAGCAGTCGTGTGCTGGGGTTCACAGTCATGAAGGGCGGAGCTTATTTAAAAGAGATAATCGACGCCTTCCTGTCGGCCTACCCCGACCAGTCATTGACCGATTGGTCGCTCGTAACAGACTATCACTTTGGAGGCTTTGCGCGGTATAGCTACGACCTGGTGCATTTTATCAATCAATTCCACGCTAAGCACCAAATACAGCTGGAGCCACTCTATACTGGCAAAATGATGTTTGGCCTGTTCGACCTGATAGAAAAAGGATATTTCCCAGAAGGTTCGCGCATTCTGGCCATTCACACCGGGGGACTGCAAGGCATCCGCGGCTTCAACATGCGGCATGGCCATATCATTGTATAATTAGCATATTGTTCTTTTACCCGTCGAACAGCTTGAACATGATGGGCATCACCATACGCACGCGCACTGGGCGGCCGCGTTGCTTACCCGGGTTCCAGTCAGGTGCCATGGTGAGCACACGAAGGGCTTCCTCGTCGCAGCCACCTCCTATGCCTTTCACCACCTGTATGTCGGTGAGGCTGCCATCTTTTTCAACCACAAACTGCACAAATACCCGGCCCTCCACACCCATGCGCGAGGCGCGCTGCGGGTACTTCAGGTGCTGACCCACAAAATCATAAAAGGCCGCCATGCCACCGGCCGGCGATGGCTGTTGCTCTACAATGGTAAAAATTTCCTCCGCCTCTTCCTCAGGCATACTCTCTTCCAGGTTTTTCGAAATGGTCACTTCCTCCACCTTCGTCTGCTCGGTCATCTCTATATCCAGACTGATCTTTATTTCTTCGATTACCTGATGATCAGATACTTCCACTATTTGCGGTGAATGTACTTTAGGTGGCGGTGGCACCACCTGTTCGGTGAGGGGTACGTCAAGTGTTTCTTCAAAGTGCTGCGTATTGCCACCAAGATCAACTTTGGCCGATTCATCGTAAAAAGGAAACTCAAATGCGGCGATCACCATCAGCAAACTGAGGCAAAGTCCGAGGCCAAAGAGCATGGTGTGGCGGGCGTGATTGGTAGCGCTCTGATGTCGCTTGTGGGTGATCAGTTCTTGTAGTAAGACCTGGCGCTGGTTGGCAGAGAAGTGATGGTGATAATGAGGGCGGTCGGTGAGCAGGGCGTTGTGGGTTATGCTTTCCGGGGGTTCTTTTTGATGTCGATGATGGCTGACGATCGTTTTCATAGCTCAGTACGTTGATGTGAAAAATAGAATGTAGGTCAATGGAAAAATGGTCTGGCATCCTGGCTATATTTCCGCCAAAAAATGTCCAAAACCTACTGTATTGTACGATATTGACGTTGATCAGTTGATCATCCACATCAAATTAAGCACGACCATTCCGGGCTTCTCTTTCGAAATCACTTCATCCAAATTGCCTTGTCAGGAATGACTGATGCTCCGTTGGAATATTCTGCTTATCATTAGCTTTGCGCCAAAAAAATATGTTTACCATAGATGAGATAGCCGACATCACCGAAGGGCGACTACTCAGCCGGCAGCACCATGCGGTGGTATCGGAGGTGGCCACCGACAGCCGGCAGTTGGCACTGCACCCCGGTGTGATGTTCGTAGCCATAGCAGGCTCCTACCACGACGGGCACCAGTTCATTCCCGAGCTGTATGGTAAAGGCGTCCGGCATTTTCTGGTGGAGCATGAGCGTAATTTGAGCAAAAAAATGCTGACCGACTGCAGCGTGGTATGCATACCACGCAGCGGCAAAGCTTTACAGAAATTGGCTGCCGCCCATCGGGAGCGATACCACATACCCGTGGTGGGCATAACCGGCAGCAACGGCAAAACGATCATAAAGGAGTGGCTCTTTCAACTGCTCAGTCCGGACTTGCGCATCACCAAAAGCCCCAGAAGTTATAATTCACAACTCGGCGTACCCCTGTCGGTGCTGCGACTGGAGGCCAATCACGAACTCGCCATTTTTGAAGCGGGCATTTCTATGCCAGGCGAAATGCGGCGCCTGCACGATATCATAAAGCCAACCATCGGCATATTTACCAATATAGGCTCGGCACACGACGAGGGCTTTACCTCAAGGGAGCAGAAGGTACAAGAGAAATGGCATTTGTTTGATGGGGCCGATTTGGTCATTTTCTGTAAAGATCATGCTGAAATAGAGCAGTACAAAACCGCCACTACAGGGGCCACGCTGAGCTGGGGCAGGCATCCGGCATCGGATGTGGTGCTGCGGGAGGTGCAAAAGCAGGGAGAGGGTAGTCGGGTAGTGTTGCAGGCCGGCCATCAGCATATCGATCTTTTGCTGCCCTTTCAAGATGCAGCCTCCGTCGAAAATGCACTGCACTGTGCCGTATTGATGCTGCACCTGAAGGTGCCGTTGGCCGACATTCAAAAGCGCTTGCAGAGCCTGCGAAAAATACCCATGCGGCTGGAGCTGAAGCACGGCGTGAACAACTGCTACCTGATCAACGATGCGTACAACAATGACCTGGCTGGTTTGGAGGTGGCGCTCGGCTTTCTGGAGCAGCAACCTACCGCCCAGAAGCGCGCTGTTATACTGTCTGATATTTTACAGAGTGGCATTGCAGAAGCGGCATTATACAAGAAGATCGACGAATTGCTGTGGTCACGCCATGTCGACCATCTGGTAGGAATAGGTGCCGCCATTACGCGCCATGCCCATAGCTTCCGATTACCCGGTCGGTTTTTTGAAAATACAGAAGCTTTTCTGGCCAGCAAGCCGGAGCGGTATTTCAGCAATGAAGCTATACTGATAAAGGGCGCCCGGCCATTTGGCTTTGAAAAAATAACCCGGGCCCTTGAGCAAAAAATACACGGCACGGTGTTGGAGATCAACCTCGACGCCATTGTGCACAATCTCAACTACTATCGCCGCCACCTGCAAAAAGGCGTGAAAACCATGGCGATGGTAAAGGCGCTGGCCTATGGCAGTGGTAGCAATGAAGTAGCCGGGCTACTGCAATACCACCAGGTGGAGTATTTCGGCATTGCCTATCCCGACGAAGGCATCAGGCTACGCCACAGTGGCATCACACGACCTATTATGGTGATGAACGCCTCCGTCGATACTTTTCCTGCATTGCTGCAGTATGCGCTGGAGCCCGAAATATTTAGTTTGTCGCAGCTCATGGCTTTACAGGCTTTTCTGAAAGACAGAAAGGCTACCATGAAAATACACATCAAGCTGGATACCGGCATGCACCGGCTTGGCTTTGAGGCGGAGCATATGGAGGCGTTGGCCGGCCTGCTGCGCAAAACTCCGGAGGTGCAAGTAGCGAGTATATATACACACCTGGCCGCGGCTGACGATCCGCAACAAGACGATTTCACCCATCGCCAGCTCAGATATTTTAGTGAACATGCGCACTGGCTGAGTGATAAGCTCAAGATAGCACCCATGCTTCACGCACTGAACTCGGCGGGTATTCTCCGATTTCCCCAGTACCACTTCGGTATGGTTCGGTTGGGCATTGGCCTGTATGGCCACGAGCCCTCCGGCACCAGCCAGCACGGACTGCGCGCAATATCTACCCTGAAAACCGTGGTGTCGCAGGTGAAGCACCTGAAGGCCGGTGACTCGGTGGGCTATGGCCGGCGCGCTATACTGGCCAGCGACAGCGTCATTGCCACCATTGCTATCGGCTATGCCGACGGCTTTTCCAGGGCCTTTGGCAATGGCAAAGCAAGTGTCTACATCAACGGGCACCTGGCGCCGGTGGTGGGAAATGTATGTATGGACATGACCATGATTGACGTAACAGGCGTGGAAGTTGCCGAAGGCGATGAAGTGATCGTGTTTGGCGAGCTACCCTCCATAGAGACGCTCGCCCAAAGTATAAACACGATTCCGTATGAAATACTAACCAATGTGAGCGAGCGCGTGCGGCGGGTGTTTTTTGCCGAATAACGAAATGGCCGGGATGGGCAAAAGTGCTAGCAGTCCAGTTCGGTAAGGTTGAAGTCTTCGCCTTTACCGTATTTCACCAGATCGCTGAAGTGGTATAACTCCAGGCTGAGCAAGTCTTTTATTCTAAAATCATCGTCCACCATTTCCAACACCAGGAAGCTTGTGGTTTCTCCGTGATTCTTCAGGAAATAACATTGGCCTACCCTTAGTCCGTTGATATGCATACCCGTCTGCTTTTATTCGCCTAAAATCAACTTTGGCTTGCGAAATAATTATATCCAAGAAATAACCCAAATCCATCAGCCTTGTTTGTGTAAAATCTTTGATTGAAATCAGGCGGGGCATTTACGATTCTTACTGCGTTACTGAACTGTTCAGTCGCGTGCGTAGTATTTGATCGCTCAGGATTTCAGCATTCATTTCTCAGCGGGTCATGCCGAATTTATTTCAGCATCTGTCGGCTATTGGCAATGACCGCCGACAATGCGCGCCGGCCAGTCAAAACAGCGGACGTGCACCCTTATTTCCATGGTCTGTGTCGCACAGACCATTTCGTGCG
>CAZQVB010000062.1:15677-19554 GCA_964596645.1 uncultured Roseivirgaceae bacterium | reverse complement strand
GAGTGACATGACGCGGCCCCACGGCCCGTGGAGTGAAAAGCGGCAAGCTGGCGGTGTGGAGTTGAAGACTTTTATAAGCATGAGCAAGTGAAAAGCCTTAGCAGTGATATTGCTATTAAAATGCCCTAAAAGATGCCGACCATCCATGGCTGTTCATCTCTTTTCCAGTGGATGAAAAGAAACGATCCAGAGAAAAGTCTAGTCAAATTCATGCTGCCATGCGCGTGGGGCCTACCGCTCGAAATGGTCTGTGGGTACAGACCATGGAAATGAGCACGCTCGCTGTTTTGAATGGCCGTCGCGCATTATCAGCGGCCTTTGCCAATAGCCAACAGATCCTGAACTCGTTGCAGGATCTGCCAAAGAATAAATGGAAGCTGAAACCCTGACGTAAATTTAGAGGCAGGCATGATGATTTTGGCTATTAGAAAGTTGCTCTTAACGGTTCTCCCGCCGCTCTCCCCCTGATGGATTTCAATAGCAAATGGGGGCATTGTCTATGCCGAATCCTATGGTGGGGCTAAGGAAGGGGATGCCCAGCCCGAGGCCGCGCACTATGAAAAGACATGCGAGTATAAAGACAAAAGCGGGCAGGGCGCGGCTAAGTTTATGGCGCAGGCGTGGGCTCATGACCTGGCCGCCATATGCCACACCCAGGAGCATGGGCATGGTGCCAATACCAAATACCAGCATATACAGGGCACCATGTACCGCACTGCCGGAAGTAAGCGCACCGGCCAGTGCCAGATACACCAACCCACAGGGAAGCAGGCCATTGAGCAAGCCGATGCTGAATAATGAGCGGGCACTACCAGATTTCAGGCGGCTGCCCAGCATGGTTTTCACCCGGGCCACCCATCTGCCCCAGGCACTCGGCGTGGTGTTGACGGAGCGCTGTATGTATGGGAAAAGCAGCATCAGCAGCAGCAGTACACCGGTAGCGATGGAGATGATCTGCTGAAATCCGGCCAGGGCCAGTCCTTCGCCGAGCAGTCCGAAGAGTAAGCCAATGGCAGCATAGGTGACAATGCGCCCGCCGTTGTACAATACTCGCTTCCAGAGAAAGTCATAGTTAACCCTGTTGCCGGGCAGTGCCAGCACAATAGGGCCACACATGCCGGCGCAATGCAGGCTACCCAAAAGTCCGATGGCAAAGGCTGTGAACATGGGTTGAATTTAGCAATTATCTTTTATAGGCGGTATCGGCATGCTAGTCGGTCAGCTCCAATGTTTCCTCTGTGAGGTAATCGTTGCCGTTGGCGCGCCAATCGATGCTGACCTTCCACCGGCCTGCTGCCATTTTTTTCAGATCGATCGCCTGCCGGCCCTGGGCATCGGGCTGTACTGCCTCAGACCAGTCGAGCGTGGCATTGTCTGGTTTATAAAAGTGAATTTGCCCCTGCACGCCATTGGCGGAAATGTTGGCGGGGAAAACCACCATCAGTTGATCTTTGGTATCATCGTGCTGCACGAGCAACGGCTGTGGCAGGTCCCGCGCATTCTTTAGCTTGTCAATGGTGGTTTGATATTCAATTTCCTGCTTATAATAATCTTTGGCCACCAGGTCTACATTTTGCCGCATGGCAAAGAATACCATGCCCAAAATGAGCAAAACAAAAACCACGTAAATGGTGAATATACGCCAGCCCCAGCTCATCTGCCGTAGTTTATGGGTCCTATAAAAGTTGTTTTCACTTCATCAATCACCTCACCCTCGTGGAGCAACTCTATCAATATCTTTGTCTTTGCCGCTTCCAGACTTTCCTGCGGTATTTCTACGAAGAAAACCCCATCCAGGGTGCCGCTGGCAGGCACATTGAGTGCGCTCTCTCCCACGCGTTTAATGGTGGCATTATCGATGTTGGCCACACGGAGGTCGAGCAGATAGGGCTCGTAGGTTTTGTTGATAAACTGAATGTTGTAGAGGTTGCTGATGCGGTTATTGTCTTGTTTTTGATAAAGCTGTCCGGGTACTTTCAGTACCGTCACCTCTATATCGGAGCGGGTGCTCAGCAGCAGTGTGATGGCGCTTATAAGCACAAGGAGAATAGCAGAATAGCCTAATACGCGTGGTGTGAACAGCTTATGATTTCCAGTTTTCACGCCGTTGTGCGAGGCATATTTAATCAACCCTTTAGGCCGGTTTATTTTCACCATTATGTCATCGCAGGCATCCATACAGGCGGTGCAATTCACGCATTCCAGTTGGGTGCCGTTGCGTATGTCGATACCGGTGGGGCATACATGTACGCAATGCTTGCAGTCGATGCAGTCGCCGCGGTCGGGGCCGAAGCTGTCATTTTTTTTCAATCGCTTGCGTGGCTCGCCGCGCACCCAGTCGTACATCACAGCGATGGAGTTGTTGCCCAAAAACACCCCCTGTAGTCGACCGTAGGGGCATACGGCTATGCAGGCCTGCTCCCTGAACCAGGAGAAGACGAAATAGAAAATAAGGGTAAAGGCCATGAGGCCAAGAAAGCCTGTAATGTGCTCTGTGGGAGGCTGGCTCACTATTTCTATCACCTGGTCTATGCCAATAAGGTAGGCCATTACGGTGTGCGAAATCAGCAGCGATATGATGATAAAGATGAGGTGCTTTGCGCCCTTCTTCAACACCTTTTCGGCATTCCAGGCCGATCGGGCCAGCTTGCGCTGTTTGCCCGCGTCGCCCTCTATCCAGTATTCGATTTTGCGAAACACCATCTCCAGGAAGATGGTCTGCGGGCATGCCCAGCCGCACCACACACGGCCAAACACCACCGTGAAAAGAACAATAAACACCACGAAAGTGATCATGGCTAAGGCGACAAGGTGAAAGTCTTGCGGCCAAAACGGTATACCAAAAAGTACAAATTGGCGCTCAAATACATTGATAAGGAACAGCGGGTGCCCATGTATGTGCACGAGAGGTCCGCCAAAAAAAACCACCAGCAAAAAAATGGCTACGCCTATGCGAAGGTGATGAAAATGACCGGAAGGTTTTTTGGGGAAAACCCATACCCGCTTTCCTTCTGTGTCTACCGTGGCAATAGTGTCGCGATACTGCTCCTCGTCTTCGTAAAACCTCTCAATAACCTGTCCCTGCCTGGGCGTATGCTCACTCATTCCACATTGGTCGTTTTAGTTCATCACCATCTGGGCACTGTCGGCCGGCGCCTCCTGTGCCGGCTCTTCATCCACCACCTCAAACAATTCCCCCTCCGGTGCTTTGGGATTGGGCGGGTCTGTGCCGTGTAGTGTAACGACATAACTCGACACATCGCGCATGTCGGCCGGGGTAAGTAGATTTTGCCAGGCGATCATTCCTTTGGCCGGCACGCCATACTTTACCGTAGAGAAGATGGCAGCCATATCGTTGCCGTGTATCCAGTAGTTGTCGGTAAGGTTGGGTCCGATCATACCCTGGCCGGCTACTCCGTGGCAGGTGGCGCATTGCGTTTGATATATCCGCTCGCCATTGGTGAGGTGGGCAGCATTGTCGCTGAACACCACGGTAGATTCATCGATTACCTCACCGCCGGCTTCTGCCAGCAATTCTTCCCGGGCCTCTGCCGCAGCTTCTACGGCAATGTCGTATTCTTCATGCATCAGCGGCAGCCAGTCGAACACATGATAGACCAGCAGGTAACCGACCGACCACACAATGGTGACATAAAAAAGCCACTTCCACCAGGGCGGCAAATGATTGTCGAGTTCGCGAATGCCGTCATATTCATGGTCGAGCATAATGGTTTCTTCCTGGCGTACTGGCACGGCATCGGTCGCTTTTCTTTTAAACCGCTTCCACCAGCTCACTTTAGCCGATTTCTCAGCCTCCACAGCGGCTGAGCCCAGCTTTTCCTTTCGCTCTTCGAACAGAATGAACTTGACGATGCTC
>CAZQVB010000062.1:0-15667 GCA_964596645.1 uncultured Roseivirgaceae bacterium | reverse complement strand
TACAGCGCCACCACCAATATCAGCAGCGCGATCACCAGTACCAGCCCAATCGCCAGCATCAGCAAAAGCTCGGTATCGTTGATGCCATCGGCGGGCTCCGACTGTGCAAAAGCACGCGGCATGCCGGCCAGCAGTAAAAATGAGAAAAATGAAAGGCTCAGCTTTTTAAAAAAATTTGTATTCGGCAGCATATCCTTGGTTTTTATCGATTTCAAGAGTCCTTTTTTGTGGTGTCATCTTCCAAAGGCATGTTTTTCATTTTGTCAATAAATTTTTTGTCAACAAAAAATACATACAGTACTACCCCTACAAAGAAGACGAAAAATATAATGAGCGAAATGACAGGCCAGATGGCGATGTCTTGAATTCGTTCGAAATAGTATTTGAACATATTGACTTTAGTTTTCGGCGACGTCTACGTCTACGTTTATATCGGTGCCCAGTCGCTGCAGATAGGCAATCAAGGCTATAATTTCGAGATCGGGATCCACCTCGCCAATGTCTTGCTCTTCTGCTTCCAGCTTGGTGGCTATTTCTGAGGCCTGCTTCTCCAGATCGCGGATGGCCACCTCTTCATACCCCTCCTCATACGGCACGCCCAAAGTGCGCATGGCATTGATCTTGTCTGGCGTAGAGGCTTTATCTATATGTTGTTCGTACAGCCACGTGTAGGGCGGCATCAGCGACCCTTCCGACGTGATGGTAGGATCGTACATGTGCCGGAAGTGCCACGAGTGCAGGTACTTGCCACCCACACGGTGCAAGTCGGGCCCGGTTCTTTTGGAGCCCCACAAGAATGGGTGATCGTACACAAATTCTCCCGCTTTGGAGTAAGGCCCGTATCGCACTACTTCATGTCGAAACGGCCGCACCATCTGCGAGTGGCAATTGTTGCAGCCTTCTCTTATGTATATGTCGCGGCCTTGCAGCTCCAGCGGGGTGTACGGCTGCACGCTGCCAATGGTGGGCACATTGTTTTTCAACAAGAAAGTAGGCACCATCTCGATGACACCCCCGATCAGCACGGCGATCAAAGCCAGTACGGTAAAAAGGATCGGCTTGCGTTCCAGCACGCGGTGCCAATAGTCGCCTGTTATTTTTTTCTTTTCCAAAGCCGGCGCCTGCGCTTCTTCATTGGGCACGAATTTGCCCTGCTTGGCTGTTTTCACCAGATTATAGCTCATGGTGAGCACGCCCGTCCAGTACAGCAATCCGCCAAAGGCCCTGAGCGCATACATGGGCACGATCTGCGTCACGGTCTCCAGGAAGTTGGGATAAGCCAATACGCCTTCCGGTGTAAATTGCTTCCACATGAGGCTTTGCACAAAAAAGGCAGCGTAGAGGGGCAAAGCGTAGAAGATAATGCCGAGTGAGCCAATCCAAAAGTGGAAGTTGGCCAGCTTCACGGAGTACAGCTTGGTGCCCCACATCTTTGGAATCATCCAATACAGTATGCCGAAGGTAAGGAAGCCATTCCAACCCAGGCCGCCTACGTGCACGTGGGCAATGATGTAGTCGGTGAAGTGGGCAAGCGCATTGAAGTTTTTGAGCGAAAGCATAGGCCCTTCAAATGTGGCCATGCCATAGGCTGTGACTGCCACCACCATAAATTTCAACACCGGGTCTTCACGCACCCTGTCCCAGGCACCGCGCAGGGTGAGCAGGCCGTTCAGCATACCACCCCAGGAGGGTGCGATGAGCATGATGGAAAACACTACGCCCAGCGACTGCGCCCAGTCGGGCAGCGAGGTGTAGAGTAAGTGGTGGGGGCCGGCCCATATATATATGAAGATGAGCGACCAGAAGTGGATGATGGATAGCTTGTATGAATACACCGGCCGGTTGGCTGCCTTCGGCAAGAAGTAGTACATCAGGCCCAGGTAAGGTGTGGTAAGAAAGAATGCAACCGCATTGTGCCCGTACCACCACTGCACCAGTGCGTCTTGTACGCCGGCGTACCAGCTATAGCTTTTAAAGAGCGTGACGGGCAGTTCGAAAGAGTTGACCACATGAAGCACAGCCACCGTAACGAAAGACGCCAGATAAAACCAGATGGCCACGTACATGTGGCGCTCCCGGCGGCGCAGGATGGTGCCAATCATGTTGATACCAAAAACGACCCAAATGATGGTGATGGCAATATCGATGGGCCACTCAAGCTCCGCATATTCTTTGGATGTGGTGATGCCCAGCGGCAGCGTTACCACGGCCGACACTATGATGAGCTGCCAGCCCCAAAAGTGTATCCAGCTCAGCAGGTCGCTGTACATGCGGGCCTTCAGCAGCCGCTGCATGCTGTAGTACACACCGGCAAATATCATGTTGCCGACAAAAGCAAAGATCACGGCGTTGGTGTGCAGCGGGCGTATGCGGCCGAAGGTGGTGTACTGCAGGCCCAGGTTGAGATCGGGGAGAAATATCTGTAAGGCAATGATGATGCCCACCAACATGCCTATGGTGCCCCATACCACCGTGGCTATTGAAAAATACTTGACAATCTTGTTGTCGTAGCTAAACTTCTCGAGTTGCATATAGCAGCGGGTATTACGTTTTTAAAAAAATTTGCGCGGTGAAGATATTAAACAGTGGGCTAAATTAGGGGCACACGCCGGATGAAATTATGACTTTGATCACATTTTGTATTCATTCTAAATCGATCTTTCTGCCCATCCTTTCAGTAAGTATAATTTGGGCAAATTGCTCTAAAAAGGATTGTTAGGCTATTTTGGCGTATTATCCTCCTTCTCCTTTTTCTCGCTCACCTTGTCGTCGAAGAGTATGCGCACGCCGGGTGAGTGGTCATCGTCGAACTGGCCGCTTTTTACCGCCCATACAAAAGCCCCCAAGAATAAAATCGCCACCAGCAGGCTCACCAATATCAAGAGCACTATAACGGACATACTATAAAATACCTTTTATGCGGGCCATCAGACCCACCGACAACGTTGAAAACAGCACCACGCTGATGCTGCTGAGGGGCATAAGTATGGCGGCTGCCAGTGGTGTGAGCATGCCGGCAAGTGCCAGCCCTATGCCTATAATATTGTACAAAAAAGACAACAAAAAAGCGGCAATGATGATGCGCTTGCCGGTATGGGTAAAGCGCAGCAGGTCGGGCAGCCTGCCGAAGGCTGAGGCGTGCAATATGGCGTCGGCAGCCGGTGTAAAGTGCGCCGTGTCGTCCACAATGCTCACGCCTACATCGCTTTGCTGCAGCGCACCGGCATCGTTGAGCCCATCGCCGATCATCATTACCTGCTCGCCACCGTCTTGAAGGGCTTTTATGTGGTTCAGCTTGTCTTGGGGCGACTGCCTGAAATGTAATGCCGCTTCACTCTTGAAAATGTCTTTAAGCACCTTTCGCTGATGGTCATTGTCGCCGGTAAGTAGTGCGATCTTATATTTTTCATTCAGCCTGGCCACAAGGTTTTCCAGGCCGGCCCGAAACGACTGATCAAAAATAAAGCTGCCGTGTATGTGGCCGTCGAAGCTGCACAGCACATGCGTGGAAGTGTCCTTTTTTGTATCGCCCATGGCGTCGGTCACAAAGGCGCGGCTGCCAAGCTTCACCGACCGGTTGGCGGCCCTGCCTTCCAGCCCCAGCCCGGCATACTCCTCAAACTGCTCCAGGTCTACCCCCGGCGTAGGCTTCTGGTGCAGCATGGCATAAATTCTCCGGCTGAGCGGATGGGAAGATTGTTGCACCAGCGCCTTCACCACCGATTCTTCCATGGCCGTCAAAGGCTTACCTTCATACCTGCCGGTGGTGGCGCTGCCCTGGGTAATGGTGCCTGTTTTATCAAAAATAATCGCGCTCATTCGGCTTATTTTTTCTATGATGTGCGTGTTTTTCAAGTAGAAGCCCTTTTTGCCAAATATGCGCATGGTAGTACCCAGGGTAAAAGGCGATGCCAGTGAAAGTGCACAAGGACAGGCAATAATGAGCACGGCCGTGAGCACATTCCAGGCCGTGGGCAGATCGCTCTGGAAATACATGAAAAAGCCAGCGATCGCCAGCACCAGCACAGCTACAGTAAAGTACTTGCTCACGTGGTTGATCAAGGTGATGAACGAAGCCTCTTTATCTTTGGTAAATGCCTCGTTGTTCCACAACTGGGTCAGGTAGCTCTGCGACACGTCTTTCTCTACCAGCAGCTCAATGCTCGGCCCTGCCTGCCGGCCTCCGGCATAGATGTAGTCGCCCTTCTGTTTTTTTGTCAGGTTTGCCTCGCCTGTCACAAAACTATAGTCGATGTGTGCTTCGGCGCTGAGCAGGGTGCAGTCGCAGGGCACCACCTCCTGATTGCGCACCACGATGGTGTCGCCTTTGCTTAGCTGCTGCACCAGCACACTCTCTTCTGTTTGATCTTTCATACGGCTTACGGCCAGCGGAAAGTACGATTTATAATCGCGCTCGAAGGACAGCCCCCGATAAGTATATTCCTGAAACCAGCGCCCCACGAGCAGAAAAAAGAGAAGGCCGGCCAGCGAATCGAGGTATCCGGGACCGGTATTGCTCAGTATTTCTACCAGGCTTCGGCCAAAAAGCACGGCTATGCCCAGCGCTATGGGTACATCGATATTTATAAAGCGCTTTTTCAACCCTTTATATGCCGCCACAAAGTAATCGCTGCTGCAGTAGAAAAATACAGGCAAGGCCAGGAGCAGGTTCAGATAAGAAATGAATCGATGAATGAGCGGATCATCCAGCCCTTCGAAGCCAAAATACTCGGGAAAGCTCAGCAGCATGATGTTGCCAAAAGCAAAGCCTGCAACACCGATTTTTAAGTAAAGCGATCGATTGGCCTTCTTCCCGTCTTCCGACTTTTTACCTTCCAGGCTTATGTGCGGCTCATAGCCTACGCTGGCGAGCAGCTCCACCAATTGCCTCAGCGACACCTGCGAGGGGTTAAAATCTACTGCGAGTTCCTTCTTCACAAAATTCACCCGTGTGTAGTTCACGCCCTCTGCCAGTTTGTGCAGTTTTTCCAATAGCCAAATACACGAGCTGCAATGAATGGCCGGAATGAACAAACGTATACGGGCTTTGTCGGCCTGATAAAAATCGCACATAATCTGCACGATTTCCAGGTTGTCAAGAAACCTGTATTTCTCTTGTGGCCGTGGTGCTTTGAGCGAAGTTCCCGGGTTCTTGTCCAGATCGTAATAGGTGCACAGGTCGTTGTCGCTCAGTATATCGTACACGGTTTGGCAGCCTGTACAGCAAAACTGCTTACCATCGTGCTCCAGCGCGTGCGCGCCGCAGTCGTCGCCACAGTGGTAGCAGGAGGTTTTACGCTGAACATCATGGACAATCGGTGCAGACATAGCCGCTGAGCATATTTGGTGCAAAGTCCTGCAAAAAAACGGATTAATTTCAATGTAAAGTATGATGCCCGTCATCCGCAGATGGAATAATGAAGCAGGTTGCCGGTGCCGGTGCCGCCGTATGGGGCGCATATCACCTTGCAGATATCGCTCCGGCAATGGTTGCATTGATGGCGCAACGAATTATTACTTACCTTTGCAGGTGATTTTCAACACATTATTAAAGCAAAAACGGAGAAGGGGAAATGATTTCAGCAGAAAAGTACCGGGAAATCAAAGACCTGTTCACCAGGTATTTGGAAGAGAAGCAACTACGCAAAACTCCTGAGCGCTTTGCCATTCTTGAGGAAATTTACAGCCACGATGGTCATTTCGATGTGGAGTCGCTCTACATCAATATGAAAAACAAAAACTATCGTGTGAGTCGTGCTACAGTGTACAACACACTGGATTTGCTGCTGGAGTGCGACCTTGTGAAAAAGCATCAGTTTGGAAAGAACCTTTCACTGTACGAGAAATCGTACGGCTTTCGCCAGCACGACCATGTGATTTGCAACCGCACCGGCCAGATCTTTGAGTTTTGTGACCCCCGCATACAGAATATTCAAAAGCTTATAGAACAAACATTTGACTTTACCGTCACCAGCCACTCTTTGTATTTTTATGGCCATCTGAACAACAGCGAACAGCCGACGAAGGTAAAGAAAGCGCCCACTGAGCAGGGCAGAGAGAATCGGTAGCTGCTACCTGATTTTCAGACTTGCGAAATATTCATAGGCTACTGCCGGTATTCAGCAAATTATATTTTATCAAAATAAATTTTTCACGCATAATTTGTGAAATTATTTTTCAGCCCGTACTCTTGTAGTTCGTTTCAATCGCAGCGACATCAAATTATGCTTCATTCGGTCAATCCCGTCAATCAAAAAATATCAGCTTCCAAGCGATGCGCTTGTTGGTTCTGGTGTTGTAGCCCGCTCAATGTGAGCAGGGAGGGATTGCCATTTTTACATTTGCCTATCACTACGTAGCCACCACACTACGCGCAAAATATAAAAAGGGCCCTTTCTGCAAGAACGCGGAAGGGGCCTTTGCTTTTATAGAAATTCACAAACACAAAATACACGAACATGCTGAGCTTTAGAAGTGAGCTTGAAAACCTGGAAAACCCGGTAGTACAAAAAGACATCATCGATCTGGCCGATAAGATCGCCCTGTTCAGAAACCAGAAGATAGATGATGAAAAATTTCGCAGCCTGCGCCTGGCGCGTGGTGTTTATGGCCAGCGGCAGCCCGGTGTGCAGATGGTGCGCATTAAAATACCGTATGGCAAGATGACCACCCGGCAACTGCGCCGCATCGCCGATCTTTCCGACGAATTTGCTTCGGGCAACCTGCACGCCACCACGCGACAGGATATTCAGATACACTATGTAAGCCTGGACAGAACCCCCGAACTGTGGGCAAAGCTGGAGCAAGACAACATCACCCTGCGCGAAGCATGCGGCAATACCGTACGCAACGTGACGGCTTCCGACAAAGCCGGCATCGACCCCGATGAGTTGTTCGACGTGTCGCCTTATGCACAGGCTACTTTTGAGTATTTCCTGCGCAACCCTGTATGCCAGGAGATGGGCCGGAAATTTAAGATCGCCTTCTCCTCCAGTGAAAAAGATTCCGGCTTCGCCTTTATACACGACGTGGGGGTGATCCCCAAAATAAAAGAAGTGAATGGCCAGTCCGTACGCGGCTTTAAGGTCTGGATTGGTGGCGGCCTGGGCGCACAGCCTTTTCTGGCACAACTCGCCTACGACTTTTTAGAGGCCGATAAGCTCATTCCATTTATCGAAGGACTCCTCCGTGTGTTCGATCGCTACGGTGAGCGCGCCAGAAGGATGAAAGCACGGCTGAAGTTTTTGCTGAACGAATTGGGTATAGAAGAATTGCTGCGCTTGGTAGAAGAGGAGCACGAGGCACTGAAGAGCAAAACATATGTGGTGGACACCGCGCAGCTCAAGGAGCCGGATCCGCAGCCGGAAGATAAAACGTATCCTGCATATTCGGTGGCTGATCAGGCCAAATATGATCGCTGGTACCGTACCAATGTGTTTGAGCAGAAGCAAAAAGGCTTTTTTGGTGTATACATTCGCCTGCTGCTCGGCGATCTGTCTACAGACAGGGCCCGGGCACTTGCCGAAGTGGTAGATCGATACGCCGCCGACGACATCCGCATCACGGTCAATCAGGGCTATCTGCTCAAGTATGTGCGGCCGGAGGCTTTGGAGAGCCTGTTTGCCGCACTCGACGCCCTGGGCCTGGCCGAGCCGGGTTTCGACTCCACCGCCGATATCACCGCCTGTCCGGGTACTGATACCTGCAACCTGGGCATATCCAGCAGTACCGGTATAGCCGCGGAGCTGGAGCGCGTGATCAACTCGGAATATCCGGACCTGATCTTCAACAACGACATAAAAATAAAAATCAGCGGTTGCCCCAACTCCTGCGGGCAGCACGGCATGGCCAGCATTGGCTTCCATGGCAGCTCAGTGAAAGTGGGCAGCAACGTGCTACCTGCGCTACAGGTGATGCTGGGTGGGGGGGTAGACTGCGACGGGCACGGCCGTGTGGCTGAGCGCGTAATAAAAGTGCCCAGCAAACGGGGGCCGGAGGTGCTGCGTTACCTGTTGAACGATTTCGATGAAAACGGCTCAGATGGGGAGTACTTCAAAGATTACTTTCAGCGACAGGGCAAAATGTATTTCTACAACCTGCTAAAGCCACTGGCCGATGTGTCTGGCGTGCAGCAGGCTGATTACATCGATTGGGGGCGCGATCAGGCCTTTGCTTTGCATACCGGCACCGGCGAATGCGCCGGGGTAATCATTGACCTGGTGGCCACGCTGCTGTTTGACTCCGACGAAAAAGAGCAACTCTCGTATGAAGCGTATGAAGAAGGACGATATTCGGACGCCATTTACCACAGTTACAATGTGTACATCAATACGGCCAAAGCCATGCTGCTTGGCGAAGATGTGAAAAACAGCAACCACATCGGCATCATCAACGACTTCGACAAAATATATGTGGAGAGCGGAACCCTCACCTTTGCCGAAGGGAGCTTCAAAGAGCACGTATTGCAAATAAAGCACAATGAGCCTACGGAAGCATTTGCCCATTCATACAGGTTGCAGGCCTCAGAGTTTCTGGCGCGCATTAAGTCGCTTCGTGCGCAACAAGCCACCGGTGCCAGTGTAGAAACATCTAAAGCATGAAGCAGCTACAGGTACAACCCCAACTCAGCCTGGTAGGCGCAGGCCCCGGCGATGCTGAACTGATCACCGTGAAGGCCATAAAAACACTGGCCGAGGCAGACGTGGTGCTGTTTGATGCGCTGGTGAATACCGACTTGCTCGACTACGCTCCCGACAGGGCGCTGAAAATTTATGTCGGCAAGCGCGCAGGCAACCATAGCGCCAAGCAAAACGAGATCAACAGCCTGATCGTGCAGTACGCCCACAGCCATGGTCACGTGGTGCGGCTGAAGGGCGGTGACCCTTACGTCTTTGGCCGCGGGCACGAAGAGCGCCAGCACGCCGAGGCACATGGCATACCGGTGCAAGTGGTGCCGGGCATCAGCAGCGCCTTTTCAGTGCCTGAGCTCAAAGGCATACCGCTCACCGCCAGAGGTATGGCGCGCAGCTTTTGGGTGATCACAGGCACCACGCGCTGCGGCGATTTATCTGCCGACCTGGCGCTGGCCGCTCAGTCATCGGCCACAGTGGTGATACTGATGGGCACAAAAAAAATTGAAGCCATTGCCGAACTATTTCAGGCCAATGGCAAAGGCAATACTCCTGTAGCTATCGTTCAGAACGGATCCATGCCCGGCGAAAAGCTGGGCGTGGGCACCGTTTCTACCATAGCACACATAGCTCGGGAAAAGAAACTGGGTGCCCCGGCCATCATCATCGTTGGCGAGGTGGTGCGGGCTATGAGCAAGGGTGCATTGGCCGAGGTGGCCTCCTCGGCAAGTATGGAACACATCGAGTAGCACGACATGGAAGAAAACAAGCTTTTTCCGATTTTCTTGAAGCTGGAAACGTTGAGCGTGCTGCTGGTAGGCGGTGGCAATGTGGGGCTTGAGAAACTGTCGGCCCTGCTCAAAAACAGTCCGGCCACCAGAGTGACAGCCGTGGCCACCTTTTTTCGCGATGAATTTGTGGAGTTGGCAGAAAGAGCACAAGATGTCACTATGGTTACACGAGGTTTTGAGATGACCGACTTGGACGCTGCCGATATTGTGATACTGGCCACCGACAACTTTGCACTGCATCAGGCTGTACGCGAAGAGACGCGCAGGCGACGCATTCTCACCAATGTGGCCGATACACCCGACTTATGTGATTTTTACCTCGGCTCGGTGTTCCAGCGTGGCAACCTGAAAATTGGCATTTCGACCAATGGCAAATCACCCACATTTGCCAAGCGCTTCCGCGAATTTTTGGAAGATATAGTGCCCGACAATGTGCAAGACCTGCTGCAGTCGCTCCATGAGTACCGCGCTACACTCAAAGATGATTTTGAACATAAAGTGAATGCGTTGAATGAACTTACGGCATCATTAGTCTCAAAAGAAAAAGAACAAAAATGAACCCCACAGAGACTTCTACTGCAAGTATACCTAAGGGAGCGGCGCTTGTCTCTGACGAAGCACTGCACCTGCTGAATGAAAAGTATAAAAGGCTGAGCCCGGCCGGCCGACTCAGGGCCTTGTACACCGACTTTCACAGCGTGATGTTCACCTCCTCTTTTGGCACTACGGCAGTGATATTGCTGCACATGCTTTACCAGGTGCGTGTGAAGCAAACGGCACATTTTATCAACACCACCTTTCATTTCGATGAAACCCTGGCCTACAAAGATGCGCTGCAAAGGCGCTACGACCTGGAGGTGATCGAGCTGCTGCCCGACCAGGCGGACAATCATTTTGCGCGTGTGGGCGAGCTTTGGAAGCACGATCCGGACGCTTGCTGCCGAATCAATAAAGTGGCTCCTTTTGCAAAAAACAATAATAATTTCGACGTTTGGATATCGGGATTAATGGCTTGGCAGGGCACTTATCGTAAAAGTTTAAATATCTTTGAGCGCAAGGGGGGTAGCTTAAAATTCTACCCCATCATCGACGTCACCGAGCAGGAGGCAGAGGCCTTCATCATCAAAAACCAACTTCCCGTACATCCGCTAAAGCCATTGGGTTATCAATCGATCGGCTGTAGGCACTGCACGGTAAAAGGTGAAAAAAGAACAGGTAGGTGGTCGCACACTGTGAAAACAGAATGCGGCCTTCATACATAAAGACAATAAGGCAGCACAGGCGTCAAGGTTTGATTTTTGTGTTTTATAGTAAATCAGATTTATTTAGTTAGAGATAAAGATTTGATTTGCTTGTCTGCCTTATTTCTTCCCAGCTAGGAGGGAAGATTCCTCTTCATTAAGTTAAGGTAGATAAGGCGGGCTTGTACCGCCTTACTATTTTTTTCACACATCAATTTTTATCGCCCTTCCAGTAGCCAAAATCTTCCGCTCTGCCACATTCCATTCGTATAGCGGTGGGTTTGTGATAGTTTGCCAAAAAAAAAGCATGAAAAAGCGCCTTCTCTATACCTTCGGCATTCTGGTAGTAGTCGCCGCAGTCATCTTTCTCACCACCAATTTCAAACCTGAGGGGAAGAAAGAGCTGGCTATTCCGGTAGAGCAGGGCCAGTTTGAGGTGTTGGTGACTACCAGTGGCGAGATGGAGGCCAAAAACTCCACACCCATACTCGGACCGCAGAGCCTTACCGCAGCCCGCATATGGTCTGTGAAAATAGAAGATATAGTAGAAGAAGGCACCATAGTGAAAAAAGGCGAATACGTGGCCACGCTGGATCGTACCGAAATAGGTGAGGAAATAAGAAATGAAGAAGTAGATGTGGAGGAAAGCCTGAACAACTACGAACGCGCCAAGATAGACTCAGCCCTGGAGCTTCGTGGCTTTCGCGACGAGCTAAAGAAGAAACTGCTTATTGTAGAGAAAAAAGAACTGGAGCTGCGCAATTCTCAATATGAGCCGCCCGCCACCATACAGCAGGCAGAGCTCGACCTGAAGCAGGCCAAAATGGACTACCAGCTGGCCAAAGAAGCCTATGAGCTGCGCCAGGAAAAGGCCATATCGCGCGTGCGCCATGAGGAGCTGAACCTGATCGATGACCAGGCCGACCTGAGGTTGCTCGTGCGGCTTTACGACCAGTTTGTGATCAACGCCCCCGACAATGGCATGGTGATCTATCACAAAGAGCGCGGAGGAAAAATACGTAAAGGGTCCAGCATAAGCGCGCGCGACCCGGTAGTAGCCACACTGCCCGACATGTCCAAAATGATAAGTCGCTGCTATGTGAACGAAGTCGACATACGGCTGATTGAGAGAGGTCAGAGGGTGCGGATAGGCATCGATGCCTTCCCGGAGAAGAGCCTGAGCGGCACCGTCACACGCATTGCCAATGTCGGCGAATCCCTGCCCTCAACCAACGCCAAGGTATTTGAAGTGCAGGTGGAGATAGAGGAGAACGACCCGGAATTGAAGCCCGGTATGACCACCAGCAACCAGATAGTGGTGAAGCAAATAGATGATGCCCTGTACCTGCCACTCGAAAGCCTGCACAATACCGGAGATTCTATGAGTTTTGTGTACTTGCAAAAAGGACTGTCTGTGGTGAAACAGCAGGTAGAAACAGGTACCAGCAATGCCAACTTTATAGTGATAACGAGTGGGCTGGAGCCGGCCAGCCAGGTGCTATTAACTGTACCCGACAATGCCGACGACCTGAAAATGGTAGCCCTCAACTGATCGCTTTATGATGCGGTGCGCAATCACACTTTTTCTTGTACTGCTGCTTCAGTGGCCTGCACAGGCACAGTGGGCGCGGTATTGCCTCTATGGCACCGTCACCATGCAAAATGGCCAGAAGTACAGTGGCCAGTTGCGCTGGAAAGGGCAAGAGGCTGCCTGGAGCGATATCTTCGACGGCACCAAGGCCGAGCTGCAATTCAAAAATGAAATCAATGTACAGTCGCTGCTCAGTGCCGGCGACAACGAGAAGAGTCCGTTGGACCTGGGCTTTATGAATTTGTGGGAAAACCGGGATCCGCACGCCAAATTCGCCTTCAAATGCTACTTCGGGCACATCAGGCGCATCGATGTGGTGGATAGAAAATACGCAGTGCTGCACCTGAAAAACAACCGCAGCGTGAAGCTGAAAAAGGGCAGTGGCGACGTGGGCCAGGATATAGAGGTATACACAGGCGACGGTAGGAAGCATTTGGAATGGGAAGACATCAAAAACATTGTTTTCGGAGCGGCGCCCAGATCAGCCGTCGATTTTCTCGGATACCCCGTGTATGGCAAAATTCTCACCACTGCCGGCGAGCTGGAAGGATACGTCGTGTGGGATCGCGATGAAGAGGCATTCTCCAACGACATCATCAATGGCCGGCACAACGACAAGGATTACAGAATAAAATTTGGCGATGTGCTCAAATTGAAGCCCGGCCAAGATGGCTCACTACTCACCCTGAAAAGTGGCAAAGAATTATTTCTCCGGGGCACCTCCGACGTAAATGATGATAATGACGACATTGTGGTGAAAACCCGCGAACAGGGAAGCATCAAGGTGGATTGGAACGACCTAATCCACGCAGAATTCACTAAACCCGCTTTTCGTATGGCCGAATACGACGACTTCAAGCCACTGACCAATCTGGCAGGGAAGGTGGAGACACAATCGGGCCATGTGTACCGCGGTCGCCTCATCTACGACCTGGACGAATCGTGGAATGGCGAAATGCTCGACGGCCGCAGCGGCGGTATCAAGTACATGGTGCCGTTTTATCTGATCAAAAGCGTTGCGCCGCAAAACTACAACTACTGCCTGGTGACCTTGCGCAATGGAGAGGAAAAGCTGCTGGGCGATGAGTGGGACACCAGCCACAAAAACAACGGCGTGCTGGTGTGGCTCACCAATGATAAGACCAAATACATACCCTGGAAAGAAGTAAAAGAGATCACCATTGACGACTAGCCGGCTGTGCCCTCGCTCCTGAAACGCATTTTCATCATCATCATAGTGATGTCGCTGCTGGGTGCCGCGGTGTGGTATCTCTATCAGGCTCAGCTCGAGCCCATCTACTACATCGCCATCTTCTGGATTGTGAGCGTGCTCTTTCTCACCTGGGTGGGCAACTACGTCATATACCTTTGGCTCAACCGCCAACTGCCCTGGACGGAGTCTTCCCTCGGTCGTATACTGGTGCAGCTGCTGCTCAGTGGCATATATACCCTGCTGTGCGTCAACTTTACCTACTATGCGTTCAAAACAATTTTTACGGACATACCCCCCGATCAGCAGCAGTTTGTATTATTGAATATTTATGGCGTATTCGTGATCATACCCGTGTTTTCCATGTATTTCGGGGTGTATTTTCTCAACAAATGGAAGAAGGCGACGCTGGAGGCAGAGGAGCTAAAAAAGGAAAATGTACGCTCTGAGCTGATGGCCCTGAAAAACCACATCGATCCGCACTTTCTGTTCAATAACCTCAATATTCTTTCTTCGCTGATAGAGACCGGCAACAAGCCGGCCCAGAGCTTTCTGGCCAATTTTTCTGATGTGTACCGCTATGTGCTCAAAAACAAGGATTCGGAGATCATACCGTTGAAAACAGAAATGGAATTTTTAAATGCCTACCTCTACCTGATCGCTACGCGCTACGATCAGCAGATCACCATCAATAAAGATGTACAGGTAGATTTAAGGAAAAATTATATTCCGCCATTGTCGTTGCAAATGCTCATAGAAAATGCCGTGAAGCACAACAAATTTACCAAACGCAATCCGCTCACGATCGACATATACAGTGAAAAGGAGCATTTGGTGGTGCGCAACAACTACAGCCCCATAAAAAAAGATGTAGTAGACCGGCCGGAAAGCGGACTGAAGAATATACAAAAACGCTACGAACTGATATCCGACGCCACTCCGGAAATACTGAAAGAACAGGAATACTTTATAGTAAAACTTCCACTACTCAAACTAGAAAACTCATGAACGTAGTAATCATAGAGGACGAGCCTCTGGCCGCCAGCAAACTGGAGAAAATGATCAGACAATATGATGAAGACATAGAGATAGTAGAAAAGCTGGATTCGGTGGAAAGTGCCGTGGAGTGGTTGCAGGAAAATACGCACCCCGACCTGTTTTTTCTCGACATACGCCTTTCCGACGGCACCTCGTTTGACATATTGAAGACGGTGGAGATCAACCGCCCCGTAATTTTCACCACGGCCTACGATGAGTACGCCCTAGAGGCCTTTAGCATGCAGAGCATCGACTATCTGGTGAAGCCTGTGAGCTACGAGCGCCTGGAGCAGGCATTGGACAAGCTCAAGTCTATGCGCGATGCCCTGAGCCCGCATCACAGTGTGAAGGTTGATGCGCACGCACTGGAGCGCCTTATAGAGGAGCAGCGCAAAGGGTATAAATCACGCTTTCTGGTGAAGCAGGGCAGTACGCTCAAATCGGTCTCTACCGGCGACGTGGCCTATTTCTATTCGGAAGATAAGCTGGTTTTTCTCAAAACCACCCAAAGCCATAAATATGTATTGAACCAATCGCTCGACGAGCTGGAGCAGATGCTCGACCCCGAGCGCTTTTTCCGCATCAGCCGCCAGTACATTGTCAACTTTGACAGCATTCAGAAGGTACACCCCCACTTCAAAGGCAGGCTCAAGGTAGAGCTCGTACCCCCCGCGAGCGACGATGTGTACATCAGCAGCCGCCGCGCCTCACCCTTCAAAGAATGGATGGATTTATAGTTGGGGCGCCGTTTCGATAGCGCCATCTTAATGATAATGTCTGGGCCACATGTGGTGGAAATAAGAAAGGTAATGCAAGAGCCTCTATTCAGTCTTGTCCGGAGAAACCTTCGAAACACCTTCGGCCGTTTAGTGTGGCCTTGTGCGGGTGTTTCGTCAGTTTCGGAGGAGATTAGTAGACTCGTAGACTGGTGATTGGTGGGATGGTAGATTGGTAGAATAGTGGGTTGGTGCTATGGGTAGCAGAAAGCTCAAAGTAGAAGTCATCCTGAACTCGTTTCAGGATCTGTCTAAAAAGTAAACAGATGCTGAAATACTGGAATAAATCAGGGCAGGCAATATTAGCAGTGATATCGCTTTAACATGCCCTAAAATGAATATATCACCCCATATTGACCCACCCATTTCAGTGTAAGCTGACCCACCTAT
>CAZQVB010000061.1:7485-19656 GCA_964596645.1 uncultured Roseivirgaceae bacterium | reverse complement strand
AATAATAACAATCTTTGAAAATTTATCTTTTGTAAATCTAAAGGGCACAGACCATGGAAATGGTTTTGTGTGTTTTGAAACAAAATATTAAGTCTCAGCATGACCCGCTGAGAGAATGGCCGGTGCGCATTATCGGCGGCCATTGCCAATAGCCGACAGGATCTGTCTAAAGAGCAATCAGATGATGAAATCCTAACATAACTTTCGGATTGGCCAGTTCAGCATGAACTGCTGAGATAGGGCGGAGGCCGGGATAAAGGCTTTTGGAAGCATGGGCAGGTGAAAGCTTTACCGGTGATAGGGGAATCAACACGCTTAAGGGTCTTTCTAAATAAAAAAAGGGGGACTTTAGAAGTCCCCCTGGATTGGCATTTTTCCTGTAGTAGCGGGGGCAGGACTTGAACCTGCGACCTTCGGGTTATGAGCCCGACGAGCTACCAACTGCTCCACCCCGCGATGTGAGGCACAAATGTAGTGCTTGCTCTTAAAAAATCAAATATACTCATGAACTATTTGACAAAGATGCCCCGGCGCAACCCTTAGATTTGAGCATGATTTAGTGGCGGTGGCGTGGAGTCAGTACTACCTGAATCAGCTAATTTATTAACTTTGCCGCCATGCAGTCACAGTTGAAAATTTACAATTCGCTCACGAAAGAGAAGGAATTATTTGAGCCCATAAAGCCGCCCTTTGTGGGTATGTACGTGTGCGGCCCTACCGTGTACTCCGATGTACACCTCGGCAATGTGCGTACTTTTCTCAGCTTCGACATCATCTTTCGGTACTTGCGCCATCTTGGCTACACGGTGCGCTATGTGCGCAACATTACCGATGTGGGGCACCTGGAGTCCGATGCAGACGAGGGGGAGGATAAAATCAGCAAAAAGGCCAAATTAGAGAATGTGGAGCCCATGCAAATAGCACAGCGATATGCCAATGGGTTTCATCGCATCATGGACAAGTTCAATATTCTCGACCCCGACATAGAACCCACTGCTACAGGGCATATTCAGGAGCAGATAGACTGGATATCGCAATTGCTGAAAAAGGGGCTGGCCTATGAAATAAACGGGTCTGTCTATTTTGACGTGCAGAAATACAACAAAGACCATCAATACGGTATACTCTCCGGCAGGGTGGTGGAAGAGTTGATGGACGGACTTCGCACCCTGGAGGGGCAGGAGGAAAAGCAGCATAAAGCCGACTTCGCGCTGTGGAAAAGGGCGAACCCCTCGCACATCATGCGGTGGCATTCTCCCTGGGGTGATGGGTTTCCCGGCTGGCACCTGGAGTGCTCCGTGATGAGCTCGAAGTATCTGGGCGATCAATTTGATATACATGGCGGTGGCATGGACCTGAAATTTCCGCACCATGAATGCGAGATAGCCCAATCGGTCGGTGTGCACGGGAATCCACCGGTAAAATATTGGGTGCATACCAATATGCTCACGGTGAACGGTCAGAAAATGAGTAAGTCGGTGGGCAATTCATTTCTGCCGGAAGAGCTTTTTACTGGTCAGCATCAGGTGCTCGACCAGGCGTATAGCCCGATGACAGCCCGGTTTTTTATGCTTCAGTCCCATTATTCCAGCACACTCGATTTCTCCAATACAGCACTGAAGGCCGCTGCAAAGGGATATAAAAAGCTGATGAACGGACTCCACCAGGCCAGGCAACTGAAATATCAGGAAAACCCGGGCCAGGAGGTTAATACAAAGCTGGGGGCACAGATCGAAGGAATAGTTGAAAATCTGTACCGCGCCATGAATGACGACTTCAACACCGCTCAGGCCATTGCCCAGCTTTTCAACCTTCTGAAAAAGATAAACTCCATGGTGACCGGCCAGTTGAAAAGTGCAGAGCTTGGGCAGGAGGTTTTCGACAAGTTGATAAAAATCTATTGCACCTTTACCGAAGATGTGCTCGGCCTGAAAGAAGAACCGCCGGCCAATGCTTCGGGATTTTTGGAAATAGTATTGGAGATGTACGCAGCAGCCAAAAGTGAACGCGACTACGACAAAGTAGATCGCATACGCCAACAGCTCAAGCACGAAGGTATAGTGTTGAAGGATATGAAAGAGAGCATAGGCTGGGCCTATGATGAGATGTAAATGAAACAGCGCAGAGGCCATATAGTCATCATCCTGATATGTACCGTACTGCTGTGCCAGTGTGAAAATACTCGCCAGTCTACCGATCAGTTCTCACCCAAGCAGTCTTTGCGATCGGTTACGGTGCCTTCTTTCAACAGCGACTCTGCCTATGCTTATATAAAGAAGCAGGTAGCTTTTGGCCCCAGGGTGCCCAATACGTCCGCGCATAAAGCCTGCGGCCAATACCTGGTGGAAGAGTTCAGGCGACTCAATGCAGAGGTAGTGGTGCAGGATTTTGTAGAGCAGGCCTACAATGGCAACCGGCTCTACCTGAAGAATATAGTGGCCACCTACAATCCGGAAGCTAAAAAGCGCATTTTGCTGGCAGCACACTGGGATACCCGGCCATATGCCGACAAAGACCTGGAAGACCGGTACAAGCCCATCGACGGGGCAAATGACGGGGCCAGCGGTGTGGGTGTGTTGTTGGAAGTAGCGCGCGCCATGAACCGAAGCGACCTGCCGAAAGTAGGCATCGACATCGTGCTGTTTGACGGTGAAGACTACGGTGAGCATGAAGATGTGGATACCTCGCCCACCAAAGATGGTCGCATGCAGATATGGTGGTGCCTGGGCTCTCAGTACTGGTCGAAGAATCCGCATGTGCCGCGCTATTCTGCCTATTATGGCATACTACTGGATATGGTTGGGGGCCGTGAGGCTGAGTTTTACAAAGAAGGTGGTTCCATGCAGTTTGCCCCTAAAATAGTGGACAAAGTATGGAAGATTGCACGCAGCCTGGGCCACTCCAAGTACTTTGTGGAGATCAACAGCCCGGGCATTATGGACGACCACATCTTTGTGAACAGAGACGCCAAAATTCCTATGATCGACATTGTGCCTTACGATCCTGAAGCCACTTACTATTATTTCCCCGATTTTCACCACACCCACGATGATAACATGAGCATCATCGATAAGCAGACACTTCAGGCAGTAGGAGAGACGCTGCTGTATACTTTATATATGGAGTAAGGGGCTGCTAAGATTTTTCGTGATCGACCGTGACACGCGGCAGACAGCACAAAGCGCATTAAGGCTACGCAATGGATGCGCAGCACTTGAGCAGCAGCGCAAGCAGATCGTCGATGTGGCGTTGCTCCACGTGCGTCTGTCCGATGGAGGCACGCAATGTATATACACCGCGCAGCGTGGTGGCCGAAATGTAGGCCTGGCCGGATTTATTGATGGCTTTCAGCAGCCTTTTATTGAGGTCGTTCAGTTGCTCCGCCGTCTTACCGGCAGGGGCATACCGAAAACATACCAGATTGGCGTGTACCGGCGCCAGCAGTTCAAATGCTTCGTGTTGCGTGAGCTGCCGGGCAAAGCGTGAGGCGAGCGCGATATGCTGTCGGAGCTTTGCCTGAAGGCCCCTCACGCCATAGTGGCGAATGACAAACCAAAGCTTCAGCGCACGAAAGCGCCGCCCCAATTGTATCCCCCAGTCGCGGTAGTTATTGACCTGAGCATCACGCTCTGTCTTCAGATACTCCGGCAGTATAGAAAAGGTGCGAATCAGACTATCCCGGTCGCGTACATAGTACATGGATAGGTCGAAATTGGTAAACAGCCACTTGTGCGGATTGAACACGAATGAGTCGGCATGCTGCAGGCCGGCAAACCAATGGCGGCATTCGGGCAGTATGGCGGCATTGCCGGCCAGTGCGGCATCTACATGTAGCCACAGCGCGTATTTTTGGGTAATTTTGGCGATTTCCTGCAGCGGGTCTATGGCCAATGTGCCGGTGGTGCCTATTGCCGCTACCACACCCACAGGTGCCAGGCCGGCAGCCAGGTCGTGCGCTATGGCCATCTCCAGCATGTCGGGCAGCATGGCATAATCATCATCTACCGGTATCTTCACCAGATTGTCGGAGCCGACGCCCGCTATTTTCAGTGCTTTTTCTATGGAGGCATGCGCCTGCTCAGAGGCGTACCAGCGATGGGTATGCATGCCTTTGCACCCTTGCCTGTTAATGGTGAAGTCACTATGCCGCTCCCGGGCAGTGAGTATGGCGCACAGCGAGGCGGTGGAGGCGCCATCCTGTATCACACCGTGCCAGTGGGCCGGCAGGTGTAGCATTTGCTGTAGCCATAGCGCCATCTTCTCTTCCAGCTCGGCTGCTGCCGGCGATGTTTCCCAGATCATACACTGCGTGCCCAGCGCTGCGGTAAGCATTTCGCCCACTATGGAAGGGAAGGAGGTGTTCGCATTAAAATAAGCAAAAAAAGAAGGTGACTGCCAGTGCGTGATGCCCGGCAGTATGAGCTGCTGGAAGTCCTGAAAAACTGTTTTAAAATTCTCCGGCTCATCAGGAGCATGCTCTGGCAAAGCATTGAATATATGGCCGGGTTCTACTTGCGATTTTACAGGATAAGCTTCTATGTTTTTGTAGTAATCGGCTATCCAGTCGACCACTGCGTGGCCTTGTCTTCTGAATTCGTCAATTTCTTGCTCAGTGGCCATTATCGAGAAAGTGAAAATGGTTGCGTGCGCATGGGTACAATTAGGGCGGGGTTATTCGCTATCCAGTACGATGCGCTTATTGAGCACACCCGAAAGGGTCATGCATTCGTCGAAATCACCTTTCTGAAAAAATTTCGATTTGTAATTGTAATTGTATTTGATTAGAAAAAACTGCTCCAGGGCATCCATTTCAGGCTTGCCTTCCACGCGAGATACGATGCGGAGCACCTCTTTCAGGTTGTTGACATTCAGCGCATGATGTATCTTTTCTGCCCTTTCTCTCACTGCTTCATTGAACTCATTTGCTGCTTGCTCTTTCATCGCTGACAAGGTTAAATTCTGATTTGAAAATTTCCAAACCAAATATGTAAAGAGTATATTTTGTTAAAACCTTTTTAATAGAATCGCGAATTAATTAATAAATACTTAAAATATCAATAAAGTTCAGGTTATATTTTTAAATCAACTTTGCTTCAGACCAAATATGACCATGGCCTCGAGCACTTTTTTCATCAAGGAGCCTACCGCCGGCGAGATCCAAATGATGGAAGCATTGTTTCGGTCGTTGGTGACCAACAAGGTGCAGCAGTTTAAAGCGGCCATTCAGATCATACCGAGTATTTCGAGTTTTGAAAGGATCAATTATCACTTCATCAATCAATACTCCATATCACTGGTGCAGGCTGCAGAGCATTTTGAGGAAAACGAACGCCACAGCGTATTGCAGGCGTGCCTGGAGGTATCTGGTTTTTGCAGACATAAAAATAGCGACCGGTATGCAGATTGAGCGCGATTATGTAGAGCGATTCGGGCGAATGATGAAGAAGCCGCATATGGCTGATGAGGTAGAGCGGCTGTTGCTGTCCATTCCCGATGCACACACATTTGCCAATATACGCCTGCTTTTTTATGAAAAGTACAACAATCCATTTCTGCCCTCTTTCCTCATTGATTTGAATCCTGAAAAGCACGTACGCATCCTCAATGCTTACCGCAGGGCCAGTGGCGACTACCAGTAAAAAGCCGATGCCGTTATGCTCTCACGCTGTAGTCGGCTGAAAGAATACGCCGGTTTCACCCACGCACATTGCCGCTGGAATGGCAGATTGACAAAAAGCTTCTTATTAAAGACATCCACAACCGGTTTGCAGTTGGCCGGATCCTCTTGGCAGCTATGCCCACAAGGCAGTGAACAACTGCCCCCCGGATGCCAATACCAAAATGAAATCAACAATTACCCGACATGTCGTCAATGGTGTGCTGCTTGACGGGCCACGCCTTTGGGATTTTCTAAATCTTCAGGCGATCATTTTCATTCCGTTTGAAACCTTCTAACTTTGCGCCAATTTGAACAAACGCTCTTTAACACTACAAAATCTCCTTCTCAACTATGCCGAAAAATCCCAATATCAAATCTGTCTTGATCATAGGCAGTGGCCCCATCATCATTGGTCAAGCGTGCGAGTTTGATTATTCTGGTTCACAAGCATCCAGGTCGCTACGTGAGGAGGGCATCGAGGTAACCTTGATCAACTCCAATCCGGCCACCATTATGACCGACCCGGTGACGGCAGACCATGTATACCTGAGGCCCCTTGAGAAGAAATCGATCATAGAAATACTGGAAAAACACAAAATAGATGCTGTGCTGCCCACGATGGGCGGTCAGACGGCCCTCAACCTGGCCATCGACTGTGAGAATGCCGGCATATGGAAAAAATATGGGGTAAAACTCATAGGCGTGGATATTGGCGCCATCGAGACCACCGAAGACAGGGAGAAGTTCAGACTTAAAATGGCCGAAATCGGGGTGGGAACATGTATCGGCAAAACGGCTACCTCCTTCCTTCAAGGCAAAGAAATAGCACAGGAAATAGGTTTTCCGCTGGTGATCAGACCATCCTACACACTGGGCGGCTCCGGCGGCGGATTCGTCAGCGACTACTCCGAATTCGAAAAAGCCCTTACGGAAGGATTGCATACTTCCCCCATTCACGAAGTGCTGGTAGAACAAAGCATTTGGGGGTGGAAGGAGTACGAGCTGGAGCTGTTGCGCGATAGCAAAGGCAATATCATCATCATTTGCTCCATCGAAAATTTTGACCCAATGGGCGTACATACCGGCGACAGCATTACCGTGGCGCCGGCAATGACACTTTCCGATAGCACCTATCAAAAGATGCGTGACCTGGCCATACTCATGATGAACAGCATCGGTGAGTTTGCCGGTGGCTGTAATGTGCAGTTTGCAGTAAACCCGGAAAATGAAGACATCATCGGCATCGAGATCAACCCCAGGGTATCGCGTTCTTCTGCGCTGGCATCTAAAGCTACTGGCTACCCCATAGCCAAGGTAGCAGCAAAGCTGGCACTGGGCTACCACCTCGATGAAATAAAAAATCAAGTCACAGGCACCACACCGGCATATTTCGAGCCCTCGGTAGACTATGTAATCGTAAAAATTCCACGTTGGAATTTCGATAAATTTGCAGGCGCAGACCGGCGCCTCGGGCTATCGATGAAAGCTGTGGGTGAGGTGATGGGCATAGGCCGTAACTTTCAGGAAGCACTACAAAAGGCCTGTCAGTCGCTGGAGATAAAACGCAACGGTCTTGGCGCCGACGCAAAGGAACTGCGCGACCAAGCCAAAATTCTACACAGCCTGGAGCACCCAAGCTGGAACAGATTGTTCCATATCTACGATGCCTTTAAGATGGGCATACCTTTCAAGACGATACAAAACCTCACCAAGATCGATAAGTGGTTTCTAAACCAGATAGAAGAGCTGATAGCCCTTGAGCGGGAGATAGAACAGCACACACTGGAAAACATACCGCGCGAGCTTATGCTCGAAGCCAAGCAAAAAGGGTATGCCGACCGTCAGATAGCCCATCTCATCGGCTGCCTGGAGAGCGAGGTATACACCAGGCGGATCGATATGAACGTGAAGCGGGTTTACAAATTGGTCGATACCTGCGCCGCTGAGTTTGAAGCACAAACACCTTATTACTACTCTACCTTCGACGAAGAGAACGAGTCGATACCCAGCAATAATAAAAAGGTGGTGATATTGGGCTCAGGGCCCAACAGGATAGGCCAGGGCATTGAGTTTGACTACTGCTGCGTGCATGGTGTACTGGCGGCTAAGGAGTGCGGTTACGAAACGATAATGATCAACTGCAACCCCGAAACTGTATCTACCGACCCGGATATATCCAATAAGTTGTATTTCGAGCCGGTATTCTGGGAGCATATTTACGACATCATTGTGCATGAAAACCCTGTGGGCGTGATCGTGCAGTTGGGCGGACAAACCGCCCTGAAGCTGGCAGAAAAGCTCGACCGCTACGGCATCAAAATCTTAGGTACCGATTTCAAATCTCTCGATTTGGCCGAAGATCGCGGGCACTTTAGTCAACTACTCAAAGACAACGACATACCCTATCCGGAATTTGGTACGGTAGAGAATGCCGACCACGCACTGGAGCTCTCCAAAACCATCGGGTTTCCGCTGTTGGTACGACCATCGTACGTGCTGGGCGGTCAGAGTATGAAAATAGTGATCAATGACAAAGAGCTGGAGGCCCATGTGGTAGACATCCTTCGCGATATACCGGGCAACCACATCCTGCTCGACCACTTTCTCGATGGCGCCATAGAGGCTGAAGCCGACGCCATCTGCGACGGTGAAGATGTGTACATCATTGGCATCATGCAACACATAGAGCCGGCAGGTATACACTCCGGCGACTCATATGCAGTGTTGCCGCCATACAACCTGGGTGATTTCATCATTCAGCAGATAGAAATGTATACCAAGAGAATTGCACTGGCGCTCAAGACCGTCGGCCTGATCAATATACAGTTTGCTATAAAAGACGATGTGGTATACATCATAGAGGCCAATCCGCGTGCGTCACGTACGGTGCCCTTTATTTGTAAGGCCTATGATGAGCCTTATGTAAACTACGCCACCAAAGTGATGCTGGGCGAGGCCAAGGTGAAGGATTTCAACTTCAATCCCAAAAAGCATGGCTATGCCATCAAAGAGCCTGTCTTTTCCTTCCACAAATTCCCCAATGTGAACAAGGAGCTGGGGCCGGAGATGAAATCAACCGGAGAAGCCATCTACTTCATCGATGACTTGTTGGACGATTATTTTCTGAAAATACATTCTGAAAGAAACTTGTACCTGAGTCGTTAGGGAAAGCATGGGTGCATTATTAAAATTTATTCTCTTATTCATCATTGTTTTCTACCTGTTCCGGTTGGCGGGCAAGCTCATCATTAGGCTGGCAGGAAACCAGATAAAGAAAAAGCAATACGAACCTACCCAAAAGCGTGAGGGCGAAATTCACGTCAATCACAAGCCCGAAAGCAAGGGGGGCAAGTATGGCAAAGATTTCAAAGGGGGTGAGTACGTAGACTATGAAGAGGTAAAATAACCGGGCAGAGCATGGCAGGGCACGATGATAAAAATTGCCGTGCCTTTGCCATTTTATGCATAGAATAATGCTCGCCGGAATTGCCGGCGTCATTCCCGTAAAATGGCGTAATGTCCACGCTGCCGGCATCAATTAAATGCTGCTTGTGGATAGTAAATAAAACAATAACTTTGCCCGCAGACACTAGACGACGAACTATGGCCTGGTTTTTACGCAAGGACAAGGGCATTCAGACCCCTACCGAGAAAAAGAAAGATGTACCAGACGGCCTTTGGTACAAAACACCCAGCGGCAAAATCATACACATACGTGAACTGAAAAGCAACGACTACGTATGTCCCGACGATGATTTTCATGTCAGAATTGGGTCCAAGGAATACTTTGAAGTTCTTTTCGACAAGAATAAGTTTACCGAGCTGGATGCCAATATGGAGTCGGCCGATCCGCTCGGCTTCGTCGACAGCAAAGCCTACCCCGACCGCATCCAGGAAAGTCAGGAGAAGACATCGCTCAAAGACGCTGTACGCACAGCCTACGGCAAATTAAATGACATAGACGTGGTAGTAGGCTGTATGGATTTCAGCTTTATAGGTGGCTCCATGGGTAGCGTAGTCGGGGAGAAAATCGCCAGGGCCATCGGCCATAGCCTTGAACACAAAAAGCCATTTATCATGATCTCAAAGTCGGGAGGCGCCCGCATGATGGAAGCCGGCTTTTCGCTGATGCAAATGGCCAAGACATCGGCCAGGCTTGCACAGCTCTCGGAAGCCAAAGTGCCCTTTATTTCCGTACTTACCGACCCGACCACTGGCGGTGTCACTGCCTCTTATGCCATGTTGGGCGATTTCAATATCGCCGAGCCCGATGCACTCATCGGCTTTGCAGGGCCGCGCGTCATACGCGAAACCATCGGCAAAGATCTTCCAAAAGGCTTTCAAAGCTCAGAGTTTCTGCTAGAGCATGGTTTTGTCGATTTTATAGTAGACAGGCGTCAGCTCAAAAATAAAATATCGCTTTTGCTGCAAATGCTGATGTAAGCAGGGGCAGTTGGCCACAGCAGCATTTGCTTGCCACTGACCGTGTAGTTAGGCACCACATAAAGCCGCCCAGGCCAAACCGGCGTTGTTCATTCCTGTGGAAATGCCCGCTATTTCCACCTAAATAAAACCTTTTTTTATACATCAGGTTGGGATTGGCGTGTGGGAAAAAACAATAATTCCCTGAAAAAAACTTTAAGAGAATTCTATATTTGCATTCGATTTTCAGAGCATTCTACAAACCATAAATAAAGGAGTCAATGACCTCAGTAATAATTGCTTCCGTCATAGCATTTAGCTTCGTAATACTTGCCTTGGTGTTGCTGTTGCTTTTTGCCCAATCAAAGCTGGTACAAAGCGGCGACGTGAAAATTGTGATGAACAATGATAAGGAAAACCCCATGGTGGTTTCAGCCGGGTCGACCTTGCTGTCCACACTTTCCAACAACAAAATATTTCTGCCTTCCGCTTGTGGTGGTGGTGGTACCTGCGCCATGTGCAAATGCGTGGTAGAAGAAGGCGGCGGCGAGGTATTGCCCACCGAGGTAGGTCACCTCAGCCGTACGGAGCAAAAGGAAAATGTGCGCCTGGCCTGCCAGGTGAAGGTGAAGAATGACATGAAAATACGTGTGCCGGAAGAGATCTTCGGCATCAAAAAGTGGGAGTGCGAAGTGGTTTCCAATTACAACGTGTCCACCTTTATCAAAGAATTTGTGGTGCGCTTGCCCGAGGGCGAAAATCTCGACTTTCAGTCGGGAGGCTATATACAGATCGATGTGCCGGAGCTGGTGGTCGATTTCAGCACCATGGACATCACACCCCATCCCGACCTGGGTCACCAGAAAGATGTGTACAAACCCGATTGGGACAAATTTAATCTGTGGGACCTGAAAATGAAAAATGATGAGCCCATCTTCAGGGCTTACTCTATGGCCAACCACCCGGCAGAAGGCAACATCGTGATGCTCAACATCCGTATAGCCACACCACCCTGGGACAGGGAAGCCGGTAAGTGGATGGATGTGAACCCTGGTATTTGTTCCTCCTATGTGTTCAGCCGCAAGCCGGGCGATAAGGTGACAATTTCCGGTCCGTATGGCGAATTCTTCATCAACCCTACCGGAAGAGAAATGATCTACATAGGCGGTGGTGCGGGTATGGCGCCATTGCGTTCGCATATCTTCCACCTCTTTCACACAGAGAAAACCAATAGAAAAGTTTCTTATTGGTACGGTGGCCGCTCTAAGCGCGAGCTGTTTTACACAGAGCATTTCAGGGCCATCGAAAAAGATTTCGACAACTTTAAATTCAACATAGGGCTCTCCGAACCACTGCCTGAAGACAACTGGAAGGTAAAAGATAATCTGGAAGCACCAGGCGACGGCTATGTAGGCTTTATACATCAGGTGCTCTACGACAACTATCTTAAGAAACACCCAGATCCGGAAGAGGTGGAGTACTACCTGTGCGGCCCGCCTTTGATGAATGCGGCCGTGTTGAAGATGTTGGACGACCTGGGCGTACCACCGGAAAATATTCGTTTCGACGACTTTGGCGGCTAGCAGCACATTGAAAAACAGCATTGCGGGGAGAAAAAGTTTTTCTCCCCTTTTTGTTGAAAAGAGAGCTTGAGATAAGATATAACCATTAGTCAAACCCGCCCAGGCACTTCTATCCCGACACGCTCGTTTTCTTAACCGTTGGCCAACAACATTCACCAAAAAGACGGGCTGGGAAGCAGCGGGATGATGAACAGGAATACGTGATAGCGAATAAAAGTCTTGACATAAAACACCATTATGGCACAGCATGGATCTTAAAATATTTTTTTCTGCCATAGACGAAGAAATTGTTGAAGGCATAGATGACCACTCATCGTTTTTCAGCAGCATCAGCGTGTTTTATGAGCGGCAGCCCGACTACAAGGGCGCCAATATGGCTATAATAGGGCTGCAAGAAGACAGAGGCTCGGGCAGTAACACAGGTGCGGGTGCAGCGGCCGATGAGATCAGAAAAAAGCTATACCGGCTCAAGAAGGGAAGTGGCCAATACAAAATAGTTGATCTTGG
>CAZQVB010000061.1:0-7475 GCA_964596645.1 uncultured Roseivirgaceae bacterium | reverse complement strand
CAACTGGGACCACAACCTGCGCCCCGGCATCGATGTGTCGGAGTCGCACAGCCGGCTAAAGGAGGTCTGCAATGTGTTGATAGGAAATGATGTGCTGCCGGTGATCATCGGAGGCACGCACGATCATACATACGCACAGTATCTGGCGTATGAACCAATAGAAAAGCTGGTGTCGGTGCTTGCCATCGATGCCTTTTTAGATATGAACAGCGGTGGGAAATCGGTGGACAACCACAACATGCTTCATAAAATACTGACGCACGAACCCAACTACCTGTTCAACATCAGCCTACTGGGATATCAAACCTACCTGGTGAGCAACGAGATGCTGGAAGTGATGCGCAAGCTCTACTTCGATGCCCACAGATTGGGCTATTTGCGGCAGCATATCGACGATATGGAGCCTGTGATACGCGATGCCGATATGATGAGCTTCGACATCACCGCCATCAAATCTTCCGACGCACCGGGCAACAGCAGGGCTCAGCCTTTTGGCCTTACCGGTGAGGAGGCCTGTCAGCTTTGCTGGTATGCAGGCCTGAATGAAAAACTGAGTTCCGTAGGATTTTATGAATACAATCCTACGCTCGACGACGTCAATAAAAAAACAGCTTCGGTCGTTGCTACCATGATCTGGTACTTTATCGAAGGGTTTTACCATAGAAAAGAAGAGTCACACTTTCGCGGAAGCGACTACCTGCGCTATGTGGTGTCTATGCCCGCCGAACCCGCCACGCTTGTTTTTTATAAGAGCAAGCTGAGCGAAAAGTGGTGGATGGAAGTGCCCTACCCGCATGGCAAATTTGATTTTGATCGAAACCTGATCGTGCCCTGCAGTTATAAAGATTATCAGCTTGCTACCAAAGGTGAGGTGGCCGAGCGCTGGATCACCGTGCAAGGAAAGCTTATATAATTTTGTGTTCGTGAAGAAAATAAACAGGAAAATGCCCATCATGCGAACGACGGCTTTAGGTTGTTTTCTACTGATCATGCTCAGCCATGTTAGCGGTTTAGCGCAAACCAACCTCTTCTATTACCTTCCGGAAAATGTGAGCTTAGATGCCGCTGTGCCCACTCCGGAAGCTGTGATCGGTCATGAGATCGGCGAGTGGCATCTGAGCCACGACAAGCTCGTGTACTATTTTTATGAACTGGTCAGGGCCTCCGACAAGGTGCAGGTAGAAGTATATGGCTATACGCACGAACACCGGCCGCTGCTCAACGTCACCATTACCTCAGCGGCCAATCATACGCGGCTGGAACAAATACGGCAGGAACATTTAAAGATCAGCGACCCATACGCTTCTACCGACATGCAGTCGGCCCCTTTGGTAGTTCGCCTGGGCTACAGCATTCATGGCAATGAGGCCAGTGGCAGCAACGCGGCACCCTTGCTGGCCTACTACCTGGCAGCCGCCCAAAGCACGGAGATAGACTCTTTGCTGCAGAAGACGGTGATACTGATCGATCCGTGCCTGAACCCGGACGGACTGCAGCGGTTTTCGAACTGGGTAAATCAGCATAAATCGGAAAATCTGGTGGCCGACCAGAACAACCGCGAATTTCACGAGCCCTGGCCCTCCGGGCGTACCAACCATTATTGGTTCGACCTGAACAGAGACTGGCTGTTGGCTACTCAGCCGGAGTCGCAGGCACGGCTGCAGCTTTTTTATAAGTGGCGGCCCAACATCCAGACCGACCATCATGAGATGAGCCACAACAACACTTTCTTCTTTCAGCCCGGCATCACCAGCCGGGTGTACCCGGGCACCCCTGCCCGTACCCGCGAACTCACTGAAAAGATAGCGGCATACCACGCGCGCCTTTTCGATAAGAACCTGCGGCTCTACTACTCCAAAGAAAGCTTCGACGACTACTATCTCGGCAAGGGCTCTACCTATCCCGATCTCAATGGTGCGGTAGGCATTCTTTTCGAACAGGCCTCTTCGCGGGGTAAGTTGCGCCATACAGAAAACGGCCTGTTGTCTTTTCCATTTACCATAAAAAACCAATTGCTCGCTTCGCTCTCTACCCTCAAGGCGGGTATAGAGCTGCGCGAAGAACTGCTCCGGCATCAGCGCGATTTTTATTCCTCGTCATTGGAAATGGCCAGGAAAGACGAAGCGAAAGCAATTGTATTTGGAAACGACAAAGATGCGCTGAAAGCACATTACCTGGCAGACCTGCTCATGAAGCACCAGGTACAGGTGTATGCGCCGCTGAAAAATGTGCAGGTAAATGATCGGGCGTTTCTGGCCGGCCACAGCTTTATAGTGCCCATGGCCCAACCTCAGTACAGGCTCATCAAAGCCCTCTTTGAGCGCAGAACAAAATTTGAAGACAGCCTTTTTTATGATGTCTCCACCTGGACCATGGATTTGGCCTACGATGTGGATATAGAGTCGCTGAACAATAAAAACATAGCCGACGACCTGGTAGGCGAAAGGGTAGATACACTCGTGTTTCCTGAAGGCGGTGCCGAGTGGAAAAGCCGGTACGCCTACGCCATCGACTGGCACAGCCACAATGCTCCGGCGCTCGTCAATCAGTTGCTGCGACAAGATTTATTGCTGAAAGTGGCCACCGAGCCATTTACCGACATAAAGGGCCGCCAACATGCTCGAGGTACTGTTGTATTGCCTTTGGGCCTGCAGGCCAAATCCAACCAATTTATCTACGACCTGATAGAGAAATATGCAAATCAATACCATGTAGATGTGTATGCTCTGGAAACGGGCTATACGCCTGATGGTGTGGATATTGGCAGCCCGGCGCTTGAAACCATTACAAAGCCGCGCATTGCCATGCTGGTAGGCACGAATGTTTCTGGCTACGAAGCCGGGGAAACCTGGCATTTGCTCGATCACCAGTTTGGAATGGACTTGACCCTGCTGCCTGTCGATATATTGAACAGAATAAAGCTGAACAGCTATAATGTGCTTTTGATGCCCGATGGCTCGTATAGCGCCTTAGATGCAGCCGGGCAGGAAAAGATAAAGCGTTGGGTGCAGGACGGCGGCCGGATCGTCGCCTGGAAAGGGGCGCTGCGCTGGCTGGAAAAAGCCAACCTGGCCGGTTTTGAGCTGGCGCACAATCCGCTCGATACGGCCGCACAGGTACCCTACGCCGCTTACGAAAACTATAAAGGAGCACGACAGATCGGCGGCGCCATATTCAATGTACGCATTGACCGCACACACCCGTTGTTTTACGGATATGAAAAAGACCAATTGGCTATGTTCAAAAACAGCGAATTGACTATAAAAGCTAAATCGCGTGCACTTGCACATCCGGCGTACTACACGGATAAACCACGGCTGAGCGGCTATGCAAACAATGAAAGCATTGAACACATTAAAAACACAGCGGCAGTAACCGTTGCGGACTATGGCCTGGGAAAAATAGTAGCGATGGCAGACAACCCCAATTTTCGTGGATATTGGTATAGCAGCACCAAGTTGCTGATGAACGCCATTTACTTTACCCCCATTGTTCAAACAAAATAATTGCAGAAAGCTTCGATCGATTAATTGATTTCACAAACAACCAACCTGCAGCATCGTTCGGATAGGAATTGAGGCAGGAAAAAAAGAAAGATATGTATTACAACTCCATCATAGAAACCATAGGCAATACGCCGCTCATAAAACTGAACAAGGTAGCACAGGGAGTGAAAGGCACCGTGCTGGTGAAGGTAGAATATTTCAACCCCGGCAACTCGATGAAAGACCGCATCGCCATCAAGATAGTGGAAGATGCCGAGCGCGACGGGCGCATCAAGCCCGGCGGTACCATTGTGGAAGGCACCTCCGGCAACACCGGCATGGGCCTGGCGCTGGCCGCTATAGCCAAAGGCTACAAGTGCATTTTCACCCTGGCCGATAAGCAGTCGCGCGAGAAGATCGACGTACTGCGTGCCATGGGCGCCGAGGTGATCGTGTGCCCCACCAACGTGTCGCCGGAAGACCCGCGGTCGTATTACTCCGTGGCAAAAAAGCTGGCAGCCGATACGCCCAATGCTTTTTATGTAAACCAATACGACAACCCGAGTAACAGCGCTGCGCACTACGAAACCACTGGCCCCGAGATTTGGGAACAGACAGAGGGTAAAATCACGCATCTGGCTGCCGGCGTAGGCACCGGGGGCTCTATGTGTGGCACGGCCAAATACCTGAAAGAAAAAAATGCCGATGTGCGTGCCATCGGCATCGACAGATACGGCTCTGTTTTCAAAAAATATCACGAAACGGGTGAGTTCGATGAAAAGGAAATATATCCGTACATGACCGAGGGCATAGGCGAAGATATACTGCCACAAAATGTCGACTTCAGCATCATTGACAGGTTTATAAAAGTGACCGATAAAGATGCCGCCGTGATGGCCAGGCGGCTGGCACGTGAAGAGGGACTTTTCGTGGGCTGGTCGTGTGGCTCAGCCGTGTACGGCGCATTGGAATATGCCAAAGCCAACATGCAGGAAGACGACATGATGGTGATTATTCTGCCCGATCACGGTACCCGGTATTTGGGCAAAGTGTACAACGACACATGGATGCGCGATCATGGATTTTTCGAATCGCGGGAGTTTGCCACAGCCAAAGACATAGTGCGATGGAAAGGTGCAGACAAGCTGGAAACGATTGGTAAAAACATGAAGATCAGTGAAGCCATACAGGTGCTGAATAAAAAGGGCATATCGCAATTGCCGGTATGCGATGGCAATGACTTCGTGGGCAGCATCACCGACACCAAAATTTTGAATATGATGATAGAAAAACCGGGCATACGCGATGCTACCGTAGGTGAAATCATGGATGCCCCGCTGCAGTTTGTGGCTATGGACAATACGGTGGATGTGCTGTCGTCCCTCATCAACAATCAAAATAAGGCGCTGCTGGTGCGCGATAAGGAGAATGCTGTGCACATCATCACTCAGCACGACCTGCTGATGGCGATGACGACCAGCTAATAAGCGCAGCGGAAAGAACTAAGCGTCGTCTTTTTTGAGCTTGAATGTGGGCAGATACTCGCGTACTGTGCCGTCGGCGCCTATTACGCGCAGGCGGTAGTGGAGCTCGCCCAGTTCCGGATCGGTATCGACGTATCCGGCAGACTGGTCTTCAAAACTTTTCACGGTGGTCCAGGTAATGTCGTTTTTATCAGGATGTCCTTTGCTCAGCTCCACTGATTTAATCTGACGTGTGCTGCTGATCTGCCAGGAAAATTCGAGTGCCTCGCCATTTTTGAAGGCATTGAACTCTACTCGTTCCTCACGGCCAAGGTCATTTTCTGCACGATAGCGCTGGGCATGCACTTCTACAGCGGAGGCCAGGGAGCCCATCAAAAGGAAAAAGACCAACGTATGTTTAATCATTCCACCACATTTTCTATGGACGACGAAGCCAGAGGCGCGTCTTTATATGTTAGAAAGGCAAATGCCAAATTAGAAAGATAGACACTGCGAAAAAATGAATAATGGGCCGTTTTAGAACATGCCCTAATTATGAAATAAAAAAAAGCAGGCCATGCGGCTTACTGAATGTGCTGGAGATCACTCCCTTGTCCGCCTGCCAATGGCCAAACTTTTATTCCTCACTACACGCGTGAGGTAACCTGACTCCAGGCTGAACCTCTTTCCTGGGCTGTCGGTGAAAACCAGGGGAAATGGAAGCACTGCATTCTTTGGCTTTTACCCCAAGGGCTGTTTGATCAGAATATGTATTTTTGCCCGCCTGGCGGTATAGCGCAAGAATGTTCATTGTATCCTGCCTTATGCCTCAGTGGCGACGAAACATTTTGATAATCTAAAACAGACGACATGAAAGCGTATATTTTTCCCGGACAGGGAGCTCAATTTCCCGGCATGGCCAAAGATCTGTACGAACAAAAAGAAAAGGCCAAAGTGCTGTTGGAATCGGCCAACAACGTGCTGGGTTTTCGCATTACCGACATCATGTTTGAAGGCAGTGCCGACGACCTGAAGCAAACAAAGGTGACGCAGCCTGCTATTTTTTTACATTCCGTGGTATTGGCGCTCATCCAGGACGACTTCCGTCCCGATATGGTGGCGGGCCATAGTCTGGGCGAATTTTCTGCCCTGGTGGCCAATCGTACACTTTCCTTTGAAGACGGCCTGAAACTGGTATATGCTCGGGCGCAGGCCATGCAGAAGGCTTGTGAGCAAAACCCCTCCACCATGGCGGCCATACTCGGCCTGCCCGACGACAAGGTGGAAGAGATATGCGCTGAAATAGATCAAGTAGTGGTAGCGGCTAATTATAACTGCCCTGGCCAGCTGGTAATATCGGGCAGCAACAAGGGTGTGGAGCTGGCCTGCGAAAAGATGAAAGAGGCAGGTGCCAAGCGTGCTTTGCCACTGCCTGTGGGCGGAGCTTTTCATTCGCCACTCATGGAGCCGGCCAGGCAAGAGCTGGCAGAGGCCATCAGAAACGCCAGGTTTGGCAAGCCGCTGTGCCCGGTGTACCAAAACGCCACCGCCCAACCGTCCTCAGATGTGGAAGTAATCAAAGAAAACCTGATTGCCCAGCTCACGGCTCCCGTCCGGTGGACGCAGTCCGTGCAGCGCATGGTGGCCGATGGTGCTACAGAATTTATAGAATGCGGGCCCGGAAAGGTACTTCAGGGCCTGGTAAAAAAAATAGCACCAGAAGCGGCTGCGGTGAGCATTTAAAAAACTCTGCCCGTGCGGTAAGCAGGATGACTGAAAAAGTTGGTGCATGTACGCGGTGCCTGCCGCACGCAATGGTCTGTGTGCCAAAGACTATGGAATATTGGAAAATAATGCAAGAGCCTCTATTCAGTCTTGTCCGGAAAACCTTCGAAACACCTTTGGCTGTTTAGCGTGGCCTTGTGCGGGTGTTTCGTCAGTTTCGGAGTGACATGACGCGGCCCCACGGCCCGTGGAGTGAAATACGCCAGACTGGCGGTGTGGGGTTAAAGACTTTTGGAAGCATCGGCAAGTGAATGCTTTACCGGTGAAATAGAGATGCTTTAGAAGATACAGATCAGCTGTGGCTATTCATTTCTTTTCCAGTTGATGAAAAGGAACGAACCAAAGAAAAGTCTTGTCAAAACAATGCTCTCATACGTGCTGGCGCAGCCGAATGCCTGTTGTTTTGACCCGCCGGCGTGCATTATTCGCGGCTTTGACAATAGCCAACAGATCCTGAAACAAGTTCAGGATGACTAAAAAGGTTGGTGCATGCGCGCTAGGCCTGCCGCACGCAATGGTCTGTGTGCCAAAGACCATGGAATATTGGAAAATAAAGCAAGAGCCTCAATCCAGTCTTGTCCAAATAACCTTTGAAATACCTTTTTAGCGTGGCTTTGCGCGGGTGTTTCGTCAGTTTCGGAGGGAGATTGGTGGATCTGGTAGACTTGTGAACTGGAATTGTGATGTATTACCTCCTCATGAAATAGGTTGACAGGATCCCTACCTAAACCCCAAAAACTGT
>CAZQVB010000060.1:0-19919 GCA_964596645.1 uncultured Roseivirgaceae bacterium | reverse complement strand
ACCCTTCCTGAGAAAGCGGATGCAAAGGTAAGAAAATAAAATACCAAGACAAAAAGATGTGTGAAAAAAATGGAAATAAATCCGGCCCAAGGCCCCATCTTTCACCCCCTCCACAGCCGTGCGCCGTATTGGGAGGGCAAAGATAATAATGCCGGGAATATCTACACGTCTTGCCTGCCAAAATTTTATATAAAATAATGATTTATCCTTTCTCCCGCGGAGCCTTGTACAAGGGAACGGTACTACACGGCTCACCGTACATCAGGCTGGCTACGTGAGGCAGCAGCATCTCCGTAATTAATATATAGGCAGACTCTGGCACAGCTACTTTACTGCAGCCTTTAATCACTACCCTGGCTCCGGAATATTGCAGCGGATTAAGACCAGAAATGGCTTTGTAGTATAATAGTGTCTCCAAGGTTTCTAAATTTCCACGTACCACCATATTCGCATAAGGGGCAAGTTTTGTGGTCAACAGCATGTATGCCCAGGTAGGTACAATGGCATCGGCTGTGCAATCCAGCGCCACATTCATATCTTTATAGCGCGACCAATCATGATCTTTTGCAAACGCCCTAAAATCCCTTTCCTTCAATACCAGGCGCTCATACAACAAGTCAGCTATATCAAATACAGTCCGCTCCCCTGGGTGGTAAAAATCCATTAAATCTATGGTGATCAAACCACTTGTTGCCACCCGGTTCACAATCTCTGCTTCTCTATCCATCGCTATACAATCAAATTTTTTCCCGACGGCTTTTTCGCCATAAATTCTTTAAGGTATAAAGGTTCGAAATATGCTGGATGCTGCAATTTGCCTTCCTTCCAATGCTGCCAGGCCATTTCACCTATACTGTCGGCGCTTGGCCGTACATGATCAATAAATTGTGCATTTTTATTAATAGCGAGTAATGGCTTACACTTATTCATTCCGTCGCCAAAGAAATAGATGGGATGGCTGCTCAGCTCCTGTGCCATAAATAGGCCATCTACAACTATCGCGCTCGTTTCCATTACCATTTCCATATTGTACTTATACAGCGCTGTATACACTTCCATACGCCTGGCATCCAGCATGGGGCACAGCAATGATTCCGTCTGCACATTGGCATTTTGACGCATCTGACAGGCCATCGCACCCAGCGTATTAACGGCCAACAGCGGCACATCCAATGCGTAGCATAGACCCTTTGCTGTAGCGGCCCCTATGCGCAAGCCAGTGTATGACCCTGGACCCTCTGAAATGGCCACCGCATTTAATTGACTTCTATCAACTCCTACCTGGCTTAGAATTTCACAAATAACAACCATTAAAAACTCCGAGTGAGATTTCTCACGGTTGATCTCGCGGATGTGCAGTAGCCGGCCACATTCATGAAGCGCTACTGACAATACCGGCGTTGCCGTTTCTATACTTAAAATAAATGCCATTTAAAAGGGATCAGGAAATTGACATTTCTCTATGTACGTGCGTTGCCCAGCATCTGACATGTGCAAAATAGCGCGGATTATTTGGTGCTGGCAGCAGCCAGTATATCACTGTACTTGGTGCGGTCGTTGAGCACTGCTATGGCCGCCTGAAGCTGTGCGTCATCATCAAATGAAGACTCAAAGCTTCCATCCATCAAGTAATAATGCTCGACTATACGTTCTTCTATAATGCTTTTAATTTCGTCCTGAAAAGCGCGTAGATCGTGGTCTTTATTGTGGCGTACATTCACCTCCAATTCCTTCACCTTGTCTTTGATCCGGTCGTAATACTTTTCGGTTTTAGCATAATCGATAAGTTCGTCGATTGCCTTTTCCACTTTGGTGGTATAGTCGTAATCCTTGCCAGACAGGTACCGAATGAAATCTTCATATTCAGCATCGGTCAGTTTGAAATCGGCTGCAGGTGCCACTTCCGGATGCTCATAAAAATATTGGGTAGCAAAATCGAAAATGAGGTCCTTCGATATGAGACTGATGGTAATTGGTGCCAGTTTTCTTGGTTCTACTTCCACATCCGGATTTATTCCTCCTCCGTCGTACACCGTTCGGCCATTTTTGGTTTTAAAAGCCACCTTCAGCGAATCGGGTATTCTCTCCAAGCTGCCATCTTCATTGCGCTCACTGTAATTGATGGATTGAATGCACCGGCCGCTCGGTATGTAGTATTTCGCCGTGGTGATCTTCAATTGTGAATTGTAGGTGAGTGGCCGTGTAGCCTGTACCAGCCCTTTACCAAATGTACGTTGACCCACAAGCACGCCACGATCGTAATCCTGTATCACGCCGCCCACTATTTCGGCTGCGGAAGCACTGCGGTGGCTGGTCAGTACGGCTACTGGTATTTGGTTATCTACTGTTGGGTCGAGCGCTTTATAGGTTTTGTTCCAGTCTGTGACTTTGCCTTTGGTGCTGACTACCTCTGAGCCCTGAGCTACAAAAACGTTGGAGACGTTCACGGCTTCATTGAGCAATCCACCCGGGTTGTCGCGCAGGTCTAGAACAATTTTTGTTGCGCCCTCCTTCTTGAGCTTTTCTACGGCCTTTTTCACTTCCTTTCCTGCGCCGGTTGTAAAATCAGACAATTTGATGTATCCCACGTCGGAGGCCACCATGCCTGAGTAAGGAACGTTATCGATGGTAATTTTTTCCCTGGTAATAGTAATATCAATGGGATCATTTTGTCCGTAGCGCTGCACGGTCAACTTCAACTGGGTGTTGGCCTGGCCCTTGAGCAGTTGGCTAATGTCGCCAGTATTTTTTCCTGTCACATCTACACCATCTACTTTCAATATTTCGTCGCCAATGCGCAAGCCGCTATTGGCTGCCGGAAAGCCTTTGTAAGGCATTATAATTACATTCCTGTCATTCTTCTGACCGATGACCGCGCCTATGCCGCCATATTGCCCGGTGGTCACAAATCGATAATCCTCGATGTTGTCTTCAGGAATATAGTTGGTGTATGGATCGAGTGACGCCAACATGGCGTCAATGCCGGACTTCACCAGGTCGTTTGGATTGATTTCATCGACATAATAGGCATTGACCTCTTTGAATAAAGTGGCAAAAATGTCCAGGTTTTTAGTGATTTCGAAGTAGCGCTCGTCCGGATTGTTAAAAGACGCCAAGCCTGCAAATCCGACTACGATAATAAGCAAGGCCACGGCCTTCATGGATTTATTCTTCATAAGGTTGATTTTTTTCGTAAACAGCTTCATTCAAACGAAGGAGTATGATTTTTAGTTTGGCTTCGATCTCGCCGTAGCTTAGTTTTTCTTTACCAATATAGATAAGTGCGCAGGAAATGGAAAGTGTGCTGACTGCATTGCCTTGCAGCAGGTGCTTTTGGAGCCGGTACGCCTCTTTCATGCGCCGTCTTACCATATTGCGGTCCGTGGCCTTTCGGAGGTGTTTGCCAGAGACGGCAAATAGTATTTTTGCCACATCCGCACCGGAAGTGCTTTTATAAAAAATCTTAAACGGGTATAAAAAAAAAGAGGAACCATTATTAAATAGTTCCTTTATGCTGGTGTCCCCGCGGAGAATCTCGTATTTACTGAGTTGAAAACCCAATACGCATCGTAAGTCTAATTTAACTTTTGTGCTTGCCCTCGTCAGAAACTGTGAGGCGCTTTCTTCCTTTCGCCCTTCTATTGGCCAGAACAGATTTACCACCTGGAGTGGCCATTCTTGAACGAAATCCGTGTTTATTTTTGCGTTTGCGCACTGAAGGCTGATAAGTCCTTTTCATTGTAAAGCTCTTTTCTTATCGAATTTTTAATGGGCTGCAAAGATATATAGCTTTATACGACAAACCAAAATGGTTCTGCTCAAATTTCAGTAGACGAACTATCTGCTGCGAACATTGATTTCAAAGATAAAATCAAATGCCACTATTTTAAAAAATGAAATATTGAATTACCTTTGCCTCCCGATTTTAAGGCAGTAATAATGCTGTCCCATGGTGTAATGGTAGCACTACAGATTTTGGTTCTGTCTGTCTAGGTTCGAATCCTAGTGGGACAACAACAAAACATCCCGAATATGCCCACCGCAGGAAGGCTCCATTCGGGACTTTTATTTTTAGACCTTCATCATATCACATCATGCCCAAGGTAAAGCTCTTTTCAGGTACCAATTCGCAGTATTTGGCCAAGAAAATCGCCATGGAATACGGGCAGCCTCTGGGTGAAATAGACATTCAGAAGTTTAGCGATGGAGAAATGTCGCCGGCTTACAAAGAGTCTGTGCGGGGCTGCGATGTATTTCTGATCAGTTCTACATTTTCTCCGTCCGATAATATGATGGAGCTGTTGCTGATGATCGACGCCGCCAAACGCGCCAGTGCTAAATATGTGACGGTGGTGATCCCATACTTTGGCTATGCTCGTCAGGATAGAAAAGACAGACCAAGGGTAGCCATAGCGGCAAAAATGGTGGCCAACCTGATATCTGCCGCCGGAGCAGACCGCATAATGACTTGCGACTTACATGCCGGCCAGATACAGGGCTTCTTTGATATACCCGTAGATCACCTCGATGGTAGCTACATCTTCGTGCCCTACGTGAAAAGCCTCGAGCTCGACAACCTCATCATTGCCTCTCCCGATGTGGGTGGCACCAAGCGTGCAAGGTCTTTTGCCAAGCACTTTGAGGTAGATATGGTCGTGATCGATAAGTACAGGAAAAGAGCCAATGAGGTGGCCTCGATGCAGGTGATAGGCAATGTGGAAGGCAAAGACGTGGTGATGATCGACGATCTGATCGATACCGGAGGCACACTCTCCAAAGCCAGCCTGGTGCTGAAAGATGAAGGTGCGCGTACGGTAAGGGCCATTTGTACGCATCCGGTGCTGTCGAACAACGCCTATGAAAACATAGAAAAATCGGCACTGGAAGAGCTGGTGGTGACTGACACCATTCCGCTTTATAAAGAAAGCGGAAAAATAAAAGTACTGAGCGTGGCAGCCTTGTTTGCCAAAGGCATACGCAAAACGCACAACAACGAATCAATTAGTTCATTATTCATACATTAATTAATCTAAAAAAACAATGAGAACACTAGAGATTATAGGGTATAAAAGAGCAAATCTCGGCAAAACGGAATCGAAACGTTTGAGATCGGAAGGCAACGTGCCTTGTGTGCTGTATGGCGGCAAAGATCAGGTGCACTTCCACTCACCGATGATATTCTTTCGCGACCTGGTGTATACGCCCGAGGCAGCATTTGTGGATCTTAACGTAGAAGGAACCATATACCGCGCCATACTGCAAGACATCCAGTTTCACCCGGTGAGCGAAGTCATCCTTCACGCAGATTTTCTTCTTTTGCGCGAAGACAAAGAAATCAAGATGGAAATTCCAGTGCGACTCAATGGCACAGCACCTGGTGTGGTAAAAGGTGGTCGGCTCACGCCAAAGTTGCGTCACGTACGTGTGAAGGCGCTACCGCAGGATATGCCGGAGGCCATCGATGTGGACGTGACCAAACTCGACCTTGGCAAGTCCTTCAAGATCTCGCAACTGAAAACTGAAAATTACAGCATCCTTAACCTGCCTCGCGTTACCATCGCTACGGTATCGATACCAAGGGCACTGAAAGGTGGCGCCGATATGGGCGACGCAGAGGGTGATGAAGGCGAAACTGATGCTGAAGGCGCAGAAGAAGGAACTGAAGAGGCTACTCAGGAATAGTTTCTCCTGCTCAATGCATAACAAAAAGATCCTGCCCGGCCACGGGTGGGATTTTTTGTATATAACCGCTCTGCATACAACTGGGTTTTGAACCATCTTTGATGGCACTTACTGAGGCTTACCCGGAATCAGTAAAAACTAATTTTGCCTGCATATAAAGTTGAGATGCCGAAAGAAATGAAAACACTATGAAATACTTGATTGTGGGGTTGGGCAACATTGGAGCTGAGTACGAACTAACCCGGCACAATATGGGCTTTCTTGCCGTAGATGCCTTGGCTCATGCCTTAGATGCGCCCTTCTCGCTGGGCAGACATGCCTTCGTAGCCGAAGCCAAATACAAAGGCAGAACGGTGCAAATGATAAAACCAACCACATACATGAACCTCAGCGGCAAAGCGGTCAGTTACTGGCTGCAGCAGGGCAAAGTGCCGCTAAGCAACATGCTGATCGTGACTGACGACATCGCCTTGCCATTTGGCACGCTGCGCATGCGCGGCAAAGGCTCCAACGCCGGCCACAACGGGCTTAAAAATATTGAGGCCACCCTTGGCACGGCCCAGTATGCACGCTTGCGCATGGGCATTGGCAATGAATTCTCCAAAGGACGCCAGGTAGATTATGTGCTCGGCAGGTTAGGAGAAGAGGAGATGAAAACATTGCCCGATTTTGTGAAAAAGGCTGCTGAAGCAAGCCTGGCCTTCTGCACCGCAGGATTATCTGAAGCCATGAATCAATTCAACGGCTGAACACTGATCAAATAATCGCAACATCTTCAGTATATCTTCCGCCCGCTGTGCAGCCATCGGCCCCACATTTTGTTGTAGGCGTGGATGCTATCGGTGCGCTCACCCTGGCTATTGTAGACAGGAAATTGTTCATTTTTCCACTGAAAAATGCCGCCGTAAACATTGTACACATTGGTATAGCCTGCTTGCAACAACTGCTCTCCGATACGCTCGCTCCTGTAGCCTACAGAGCAATACACTACTATTTGTGCATCTTTTGGCACTGCTTGCAATTTAGAGAGAGAAAAGTCTTCAAAACCCACAAACCTGGCCCCCTCAATATGGCTCACAGCATATTCCTGCCAAGCCCGCGTGTCGAGCAATACAATCGCCTTTTGCTGCATGAGTGAATCCAATGCGGCGGTGGTAATGGTGGGTACAGTGTTCTTGTAAAGCTGTTGCAGCATTTCCTCATAGGTGCCAGAGCAGGCCGCCAAAGCGAGTGGTATCATGTACAAAGTTGCTTTTATTCGGAGAGAAATAATCATAACTCAATACTTGGCAGAAAGATAAAATACCCCGCCATAGCCCAGGGCCAGCATAAAGTGAAACAGAACAAGGCCATAATCGGCCAGAGTAATGCCGATTACTACGCCAGCTATAAAGTAAACACATAGCAATGCCTCCAATAGATGCATAATAGTCAATTGTTTTTTCACATAAATGTTGTCCTTCCACGTGCCTTGCGGGCCAACAATATTGAACTTTGGTGTGCGTACGAATGCCGACCTCCAGCCGAGCCAACCCTCAAGCACTGCCATACCATTGTGCAGGGCCAGCCCCATCGAGAATATAAGAAACAGCGGAAAATAAGTGATGTACGTTCGCACCGGACTCGGCAGGTTGTATCGTGTTGCCACCCAATAAAAATAGGCGATAGCAAGAAAACCTATTACGAAGATGCTGCCAAGATCAAAAACAAACCGCAGGCCCGGCGATTGGTCTTTGATGTACAACAGCGGAATACTCACGACGGATGCCACCAACAAAAGCAGAAATGTGGTGCTGTTGGTGAGGTGAAAGAAAGCATGAACCTTGTTGCATACAGGCATCTTCGATTGGGCGATCTTCCAAAGGTTTTTTCGCGCGGTTTCTGCGCCGCCCTTCGTCCATCGAAACTGCTGACTTTTAACAGCCGACATCACCACGGGCAGCTCGGCCGGCGAAGCGACTGCCTCCAGATATACAAATTGCCATCCCTTCAGTTGCGCGCGGTAGCTCAAGTCCAGGTCCTCCGTCAGCGTGTCCGATTGCCAGCCACCGGCATCTTCAATACATTTTTTCTTCCACACACCGGCCGTACCATTGAAGTTGATGAAGCTGCCTGCCTGCTGGCGGGCCGACTGCTCTATAGTAAAATGCCCGGTGAGTCCGAATGCCTGCAAGCGGGTGAGTAGTGAGTAGTTTTGGTTGAGGTGCGCCCAGCGGGTTTGCACCATACCCATGTTTGCATCAGTAAAATGAGGAATTGTCTGTAGCAGAAAATCCGGATCGGGCACAAAGTCGGCATCAAAAATAGCAACATATTCCCCTTGGGCTACTTGCAGGCCGGCCTGCAGCGCGCCCGCTTTATAGCCACTTCTATCCGTACGGTGCAGGTGTTTTATCATTAGGCCGCTCTCTTTCAGCGGCGTTACTGCCTTTTCAATGAGCGCACTCGTATGGTCTGTGGAGTCGTCGAGTATTTGTATTTCAAGTTTCTCACGGGGCCACTTCAGCTTTGCGACTGCCCCCAGGAGGCGCTCCACCACATATTGCTCATTATAAACAGGCAACTGCACCGTCACCATAGGGGCATCGTTCAGGTTGTGCACATCTGCCGGGGTGGGTTGCGTGGCACTGAGGGTAGTATTGCGCCTGTACCGGCGATAAAGCCAAGCCAAATGCAGCTGCACCAGGCTATACAGTAGTATGAAAAGCATGCAGGCGCCGTACAGCACCATCAATGCAACAGCCATAGAATAGATATTAATCGCCAGACAAAGTTAAAGTTTGAAGCCTCATTTATGGCTTTCATGGCGACCAATCATCTACTTTCGCATGGCACAATCTGCGCCTTTGTCGGCGCAGGCAGCCATAGCAGAGTACGCCGAGATGTTCTGTGAGCATATTTGGCGAAGTAAACTACTTCCTTTCCGTTTTTCCCACGGATATGGTCGGGGTTAGCTGCTTCATCATAGTGATGTTATTATCATTTTTTCAAATGCTCTTTTTTAAAGTCCCCACATCCTGTAGTGTTTCAATAATGCACGCACAGTACCCCCGTATTTTATAAAAAATCAAGCGATGTTGTGTGGTATTAGATTCGATGCACATTTGCACGGCAATACATTTTCTTACCCCCTGTCGCTATATTTCACTGCATGTAAGGTTTCGCGAAATATGCGCGATTAAGGCTGATTTACCCGGATTATAGAAATACATCTTTGCATAATACAATTATATACAGCAGCCTGTGGCTGAATGACCGGCCGGCCGATCTCGCGCATGCAAGTGCTGCGATTGTGTTACATATATTTTTTCAATGCTGTTTTAAAATGATTTCTAGTCAGTGTGCAAAAAGCACGCATCAGTTCTACCTGCCTTTTTGCGCCCTGCGCTGAGCATGTTTAGAAAGCGCACGTATAGCGCCTAATTTAGAAACCAATGCAAGGAACAAACCGGCCGATGTGAGGGCCTTTTGTTTGGGAAAATTTGAAGCAGCACTTGGGCTATGAAGAGGTACGTGAACTTGGGATTTATTGCAATATTGCTGACGGTATGCCATCTCCAGGCAACTGCACAATGTGTGAACCTGGAACCAGGTTTTGAATTTTTGACCAGCAGCAGCGGGTGTGCGCCATTTACTGTGCGCATACAAACAAAATATTTCGGCTCTACACCAGGCACCATATATTTTGTGAACTGGGGCGATGGCACCGCCGAGGAGATGACCACCCAAACGGGGCCCAGCGGCGTGGTGCTGGAGCACACCTACCCCAACATACCCGTAGACTGCGGCTACGATGTAACCATCGATGCGCAAAACGCCTGTAACCCCAGACTGGATGTGACCGACGTAATGACTCAGGTGATCGTGTGGGCCAATGATATCGTTGACATCAATCCGGTTACATTCCGGGTGTGCCAGGGCTACGCCACCAGCATCACCTTTGAAGACAACAGCGACTGGAACTGCTTCCCGCGCGATACCCGCGAGAATGTAAAAAGCCGCTGGGTGCAGTGGATATATGGCACCGGCAATGCAGCGAACCGCATACCGGGCATTTTGGTAGATGGCGCCATGCCGGGTACGTTTCCCTACCTGGATCCCGCACCAGCCATGAACCCAAAATACCCGGTAAATGCACCCGGAGAGGTATCACTCCCCATCGCTGTGCCGGCCACATTGCCCTCAGATCTGGGAAAAACATTTGAAATAACCCTGAACAACTGGAACCAGTGTAACCCCTACCCCGGCAACACACCAGAGACAACCACCGCCAACATAGTGATCGTGGGCGCGCCTACTCCAGACTTTGTGACAAGAAAAATCAATGCATCGGGCCCCCTGTCCACCGTGTTTTGCATCGACGATGATGTGTATTTCGACAATGAATCGACTGGCGAGGCGGGATCGACGCTCCGGTATTCATGGACATTCTTTGATGGCCCCAACGCCACTGATCCGATCTTGAATACAAGCAACAGCGCCAACCCAACGATGGTATATACCACAGGCGGCAAAAAGCTGGTACGCCTTGTAGCACGCGACAATGCTGCCTTTGGCAGTTGCGCCGTCACCACAGAAAAAATTATTGATGTATTTCCTACTTCTATTGCCCAGATTGACGCTTCGGGTACACGCTTTTGCAAAACGCCCAACTCGTCTGAGACCTTTCCGGTCACTTTTACCGATGCTTCCATTGGCACTACGGTAAATACGCGCTGGCGCTGGGAATTTTATGATGAAGCCGGGGCACTGGTGCGAAAAGAGCCGGCCAGTGGCTGGTCGCTCACCAATATGTCGCACACACAAACCTACACTAACCCGGGGGTGTATAAGGTGAAGCTTTTCACAAAAGATGACGCAGTAGATTGCTACACCGAAGACGAGGTGAATATAGTTGTCTACAACAAACCCACGCCAGACTTTGTGTTTCAGAATGTGTGTGAAGGGGCGCCTACGGATTTGTCAGACGCCTCGTCGGTGCTGCCCATTGCCGGCAGCAAAATCGACTCCTGGCAGTGGGACACCAACTACGACGGCAGCAACTTTTCCGCAGACCTTTCCTTCAGCGGCAGCATACCCGCGCTGGTGCAGCACACCTTTGCGCCGGGCAGCCATCAGGTAGCCCTTCGCACCACACTCGACCAGGGCGGCTGCACCGCCACTACTGTGAAAACGGTTATGGTAGAGGCCTTGCCAAAAGCGATATTTTCAAAAAACATTGTGAGCGGCTGCTCTCCTTTACAGATAGAATTCGACAACATGGGCCACAGCACCCAACCGGCCCCCATGGCCAGATACGAGTGGATAGTGCAGGGGCCGGGCCTGCAAGATACGCTGGAGCTGAACCCCGATGACGCCGGCTATTCCACACAGTGGCAATACACCTTTCACAATCCGGCTACCATAGCACGGAAATTTGGCGTACTTCTGAAAAGCACATCCAAACAAGGATGCATCACCACCAGCGCACCCGACTCGGTAGAGGTGAAACCCTCGCTGGCGCCAGACTTCACCGCGCTCAATTACGATCCCTTCAACTTCAACTGCTCTCCGCTCAACATCCGCTTTCAGGTAGAACCGGCTACGCGCAATCTGGCACCGAATAGCTACACCTGGAAAGTGCTGCGCGCCGACACCGTCATTTATCAGACAAGCAGGCCGGGCTCCGATCCGTTTTTCGAACACAACTTTTTGGCGCAAGGCAACAAGATAAACAGCTACAAAGTAGCCCTCTCGGCCGATGTGCCCAATGCATGCATGAGCGACACCACCCGACGCGTGCACGTGAATCCCACGCCTTCGGCAAGCTTTACCATCGACACCCTTTCCTTCAACTGTGAGAAAATGGTGATAAGCCTGGAAGCCAGCCCCAAGGGTCAGGCATTGTACGACTGGACGCTCACTACCGGCAATCAGGTGGGCGACTTTGACGATCCTACTTTGGTATATGAAATAGACCGGCCTGCCCCAGGTTCGCCCGCCGTGCCGGTAGAGGCCCGACTGAAGGTGGCTAATTATGCCCTGTGCCCAAGTGCAGAAATAGTACAATCAATCGCTGTACCTGCCGCTCCCGATATCAGCGCACAGTTTACCATCAATCCGGACGTGCAGGAGTATCCGGCCACCCGGGTTAACATTCAAAACCTGAGCAAGCATGGTGGCGCTACGAGTCATTGGGACTTTGGAGACGGCGAAATATCCAACAGCGCACAGCCCCTTTCGCACAGCTATCCGGCACCAGGCACATACTGGATGACACTGCGAGTAGCCGCCGGCACTTGTGTAGAATATGACTCGGCCAGAGTGATTATACTACCCACCCGGCCTGTACCCGATTTTGAAGCACACCCCACCTCCGGCTGTGCACCGCATACCGTACATTTCGAAAACAAAACCACCCCCGGTGAGCTCAGCACCTACAACTATCGCTGGTACTTCGGCGACAACCAGGGCAGCTCCAACGCAGTGCACCCATCCTACACCTACTACGAGCCGGGCGTGTACAGTGTAAAGCTGGAGGCTTTCAGCAATGACAGCCTCAGCGCAGTGGCTGTGAAGCAGGCGCTTATAGAAGTATATCCACGGCCCGTGGCGGCATTCGACTTCCGGCCCAAAGTGGTAAAGCTTCCCAACGACCCCATATTTACTACTAACCTGAGCTACGGGGCCATCGACTATGAGTGGCATTTCGGCGACGGCGGTATTTCTTATGATTTTGAACCCCAGCACAATTACCTGGATACCGGCCTGTACGATATTACACTGATTGCCATCACCGACCGCCAATGCACCGATACGGCACGTGTGCCGCAGGCGATCACGGTAAAAATGGGTGAGCGCGTGCGCATACCCAATGCCTTTACCCCAAGCCTCGACGGCCCCAGTGGTGGCTACGTCAATGGCAATGGTCGCAATGATGTGTTCTTCCCCGTCACTGAGGGCGTGGTGGCTTATCACATGCAGATACTGAACCGATGGGGCCAACTGCTGTACGAGAGTGAGGATATGAACCGCGGTTGGGATGGCTACTTCAATGGTAAGGTGTGCCCACAGGATGTGTACATCTACCGGCTTCAACTGAAATACATTAACGGCAGGGAAGAGACCAAAATCGGCGACGTGACGCTCATTCGCTGATGCAAAAGATATGTGGTGTATGAATAAAGTGACGCACCGTACATGGTGCACAATGAAGAGCAGAATAAACAGGACGGAAATGAAAAAGGTGACGCTGGTACTGATGGTATGTTTGATGTTGGGCACATGGCTGAAAGCGCAAGACCCGCAGTTTTCGCAGTACTACGCGTCGCCGCTGTACCTGAACCCCGGCTTCACAGGCTCCAACCATGAGCCCCGGCTGGCATTCAACAGCCGCGTGCAGTGGACGGCCTTGCCGCAGGCATTTACCACATTTGCCGCATCTGCCGATTTTCTTCTGGAAAATTTTAACAGCGGATTTGGCATATTGGCCATGACAGACCGGGCCGGATCGGCCGCACTCCGCACCACCACCATAGCCGGCCTGTACGCCTCTAAAATAAGGCTGAGTGAAAAATGGGTGCTATCACCCGGACTCATGTTTGGCTTTGGTCAGCGCTCCATCGATCTCGACAAGCTGGTGTTTGGCGATCAGATACAGTACAACGGTCCCACCACCGACGATGCCATCAGCCAGCTCGGCAACCGCAGCTACTTCGACTTCTCGTCGGGCGCTGTCATCTACAACAAATCATTTTGGGCCGGCTTTTCTGCCTACCACATCAATAGCCCAAACCACTCCCTGCTCGGTGAGCAGAGCAAGCTGCCGATGCGCCTCTCGGCACACGTCGGCATACGCATTCCCATCAAGCACGGCCCCCTGGCCAAAACAAAACTCAACAGTGTGTCGCCCTCCATTGTGTTTACACAACAGGGCGAGTTTCAGCAGTTTGATGTTGGCGCCAACGTGATATTCGACCCGATACTGGTAGGGCTATGGTATAGGGGGGTGCCTCTGGGCAATGAAGACAAGGAAAAGATGCAACACGATGCCATAATCTTTATGATCGGCCTGAATATGAAATATCTGGAAGTCGGCTATAGCTACGATCTCACCGTAAACAAGCTGGGACCGGCGTCCGGTGGCTCCCATGAGCTTTCGGTGGTCTTGCTGTTGCAGGGCTTTCAGCTTAGTAAAACACCGAAAAAGAGCAAATTCCTTCCCTGCCCCAACTACACCGGTTTTCAGTGGAGAGAATAGCTGCACTGGCGTGTTTGCAAATCTGACGCATGCCGTCCTGCTATTGTAAAAGCCAAATTAATGGCGCAGCCGGGGGCCGGACAGGCCAATGCGCTTTTCACTGAAAATCCACTACGGTAACGCCCGGGCCGCCACGGTCGGCGTGCTCGTCACTGAAGCTGCGTACTGTTTTAAACTCCTTCAGCTCGTTGCGCACCAGCTCACGCAGTATACCATCGCCTTTGCCATGTATGATGCGCACCATCGGTATGGCAAACATGAGCGCGTCGTCGAGGAAAGCGGTGAGGGCCATGAGCGCTTCGTCGGCACGCTTACCGCGCAGATCGAGCTCGCTGGAGAAGGCCGCTCTGCGATCGGTCAGGTTGATGCCTGCCCGCCCCAGCTTCGGCGCCTTGTCTTCCTGCCGGGGCTTTGGAGCAGACTGCACCTTCTCCAGCCTGCTCAGTGCCACCTTCGATTTCAACACGCCAAACGCCACCGCGGCGCTGGTGCGCTCCACCTTCAGCACATCGCCAATGCTTTCTTGCCCTTTTATGCGCACCTTATCTCCGGCTTGTATGGCACCCTTGAGTACTTTTACTCTGGGCTTCTTTTCCTGCGGTGTGGGCTTGGGAGCAATCTCATCGCGAAAGCTGCTCAGCGACTCCCGCAGCGCCCGGGTACTTTCTTTTTCAGCCTTGTTTTCTTTAATGGCGCGAATGGTGTTTTCTATCTTTTGGTTGGCCTGCCACAGCAAGTCGCCGGCTTCTGCTTTGGCCTTGCCTATGATTTGCCTGCGCTCAGCTTCCAGCTTTTCCTTCAGCTCCTGGTAGTGCTGCTGCGACTTGGTGAGTAATTCCGCCTGCTGGCCAAATCGCCTGCGCTCTTCTTCATAGTGCTTTTTCTCTGCTTCCAACTCACCCAGCAGGCGTTCCAACTGCACTTCGTCTACACCTACTTTTTGCCTGGCGGCATCGAGCACCCCTGCGGGCAGGCCAATTTTGCCCGCTATTTCCAGTGAGAAAGAGCTGCCTTGCCGGCCAATTTCCAATTGATACAGTGGTTCCAGATTTTTTATATCGAAGCGCATGCGGGCATTCACGATACCGCTGCGTGTGTTGCCCATCTTCTTCAGGTTGCCGAAGTGGGTAGTGACTATACCGCGGGCACCGCATTGTACCAGCTTCTCCAGTATGGCTTCGGCTATAGAGCCGCCAAATTGCGGATCGGTACCGGAGCCAAACTCATCGATGAGAAAGAGCGTTTTTTCATTGCAATGCTGCAGAAAGTGCGTCATGCTTCTGAGGTGCGAGCTGTAGGTGCTCAGGTCGTTTTCTATCGACTGCTCATCGCCTATTTCTATGAATATGCGATCGAAAATACCGCAAACGGAATCTTCCGCTACGGGTATGGGCATGCCGCATTGTAGCATATATTGCAGCAGAGCCACCGTTTTGAGCGATACAGATTTGCCACCTGCATTGGGCCCCGATATAATGATGATCCGCTGCTCGTCGTGTATGGCGTATTCCTGTGGCACCATGCTCTTGCCCTGCTTCTGAAGGCTGAGCAGCAATACCGGATGTATGGCTTTGCGCCACATCACCTGCTGCCGTGCTTCTGTTTTGGGCAATATGGCCTTCACCTGTAGGGAAAACATTGCCTTGGCCCTGATGAAGTCGAGCATGCCTAGCAACCGGAAACCATCTTTGAGATGTGCCGCTTCCGGACGCAGCAAATCGGTGAGTTCTACCAGTATTTTAATCACCTCACGCTTTTCCTGATACTCAAGGTCGCGCAGTGCATTGTTGGTCTCCAGCACCTCTGCAGGCTCTATGTACACTATATTTCCACTGCCCGACTCGTCGTGTATAAAGCCTCGGAAACTGCGCTTATATTCTGCTTTGATCGGTATCACCAGGCGCCCGTTGCGCACGGTGAGGCTGGTGTCGTCGGGGGTAAGCCCTTCGCGGGTAGTCTGCCCGATGATCCGCTCCAGCGACTTGCGCACCTGGCCGTGCATGCGCTGCAGGTCGCGCCGTATGCGTTGCAGCTCACGCGAAGCGCTGTCTTTCACCTCACCGCGTTCGTCGAGCCGGTCTTGTATCATTTGCGGTATTTGTGCATTGATCTGCACCGATTGCGCCAATCGATGCAGCTCCGGATACTTGTCCTTGCTTCTGTGAAGGAACGACAACCACTGCACTACACTTTCCACCGCCATGCCTATCTCCCATATCTGTGTTCCCTCCAGAAATGAGCCTGCCATATGAATGGTGGAAAGATAGTGCTGGCTGTCGGGGTGGGTAATGGATGGCAGGTTGTCGGAGGCGTGTATGGCCTGCATGAACTCTTCCGTCTGGCGGCCGTTGCGCTGCACGTCGGGCAGGTCATTGCTAAAGCCCATTGCCTTCACGAAAGCTCTGCCCGACGCACTGCTGCACCGTTGGTCGAGCAGCGTGCGAATTTTATCGAAACCTATTTTCTCTTCAAAATTGGTGGGGTAAAGCATTATTCTGTGGCAGGCTCTTGCGTATTGCTTTCCGGACTACTGTTCAGCCGTTCCTGAAGGCTCAGGCTGTCGGCAAGTATTTCATAGATGCGTGCCAGCGCTTCGGGGTCGTTCATGTAATACTTGAAACTGGCCCGGTAGTCGGCGGTATCTACATTGTATTGCTCAAATATGCGCCTCTCGTATATGGTGAAAATAACCTTTGATGAATCTGACTTTATTGGAAGTTCTCTGATTTTTGCTTCCAGCAGATAGAGTTCTTTCATGATGGAGGCTATACGCGATTCTTCGTACAACACGTCGGGGCGCTCGGGCCCATTGCCGCCGCAGGCCATCAGGAAGGCCAGTATGCACGTTAAAAAATATTTTTTCACGGCCAAAATTACTTAAATAAGTCCTAATTTTAAAGCCGAAAATGTAGTGATGAAGGAGCTGATCAAGAAACTGAGAAAGTACCAAATACAGATCAGAAAGGCGATCAACAACCAAATGCAGGGTGATTTTCATTCGGTATTTAAAGGTTCTGGCCTGGAGTTCGACGACGTGCGCGCTTACCAATACGGTGATGATGTGCGCATCATCGACTGGAATGTAACGGCCAAAGGGCACGGCACTTTTGTGAAGACATTTAAAGAAGAAAAAGAACAAACAGTATTCTTTCTGGTGGATGTGAGCGCTTCCCAAGAGATCGGAAACCAAGGCCAGCAAAAGATTGACATAGCCAAGGAAATATGCGGTGTGCTCGCACTCTCGGCCGTGCAGCAGCAGAGCCAGATAGGCCTCATTTGCTTTTCCGACCAAAAAGAGCGGTATATAAAACCGGGCAAAGGTGCCAAGCACGCTTTTCGCTTTATAGCCGAACTGTTTCGCCTGGTGCCTTCTTCGCTGAAAACGAACCTGAGCAAAGCCATTCTTTTTGCCCTGGATATGATCAAAAGGAAAAGTGTGGTGATTGTGCTCTCCGACTTTATAGACGACCACTACGAGCACAACCTGCGGGCACTGGCGCGCAAGCACGATGTGGTAGTGGTACATCTGAGCGACCAACGCGAAACGAGCCTGCCACGATTGGGTATAGTGCCCCTGCTCGACAAAGAGTCGAAAAAAACGCTTTGGATGAACACGTCTTCACCCACATTTCGACAACACTTACGAGATACTTTTATTGGCACAAAATCCAATCTTGAAGATTTCTGCAAAAAACAAGGCGCCAATTATGTAAACATTTACACTGACGAAGATTACATACCCAAGCTCATCAAGCTTTTCAGAGTGCGCAATAAATCCAGGAAAGTTGCTTAAAAAACCCTTTTTTATATTCGCCATACTGGCACTGGCTGTCTTGTGCTGTGGTCGAGCGTCTGGTCAGCAGATCAGCACCAAGGCGTATTTCCTGAAAGACAGTGTGAAGATCGGCGAAGAAGTACCCTTCGTGCTTTCGGCCACCTACCCTAATGCACTCAATGTTCTATTCCCCGACAGCACCTTCGACTTCTCACCATTTGAATACGCACGCAAAGCTTATTTTCCCACCCGGTCCGACTCCGCCATGAGCACCGATAGCGCGGTGTACTACCTGGCTACTTTCGAAATAGAGTCGGTACAGAAACTGAGCATGCCGGTGTATGTAGTGCGCAGTGGCGACAGCACGGCCATCTACGCCAGGCCCGACTCGGTGTACCTGATAGAACTGGTGACGGACGCTGAGCTGCAAACCGAGCCCACGGAGAATACTGAATATGTAGAAGTAGAAACAGAAACTAATTATCCACTGCTGGCTGCCATTGTGGGCGTGGTGCTGCTCATTGCCATACTGGTGGCGGTGTTTTTTGGCAAAAATATTTTGCGGGCATACCGGAGGCGAAGAATGGCGCGTTTGCACAAGAGGTTTACGGAGCGCTTTGCGGCACTGGTGAATGAGGCATCTGGCGAGCGGCCTGCCAGAAAGCCTGAATTTGTGCTGAACGTGTGGAAGCAGTATGTAGAAGGGCTGGATAAAATGCCGCTGACGAAAATGACCACCAAGGAAATAGTGAAAGTATACGATGATGCCGAGCTGCGCGAGCGGCTGCGCCACCTGGACCGCGTGATATACGGTGGAGAACGCAGCAATGCACTTGTTGCCGATTTCGATTACCTCGGCCAGTTTGCCAGCGCCCGGTACCAACACAAAATGCAGGAGGATGAATAGCTACACCCTGGATATAGACAATTGGCTTTCCCTCCACTGGTTTGCACCATCTACCCTGCGCGGCTTCACCTGGGAATATGGCTTTCTGCTGCTATTGTTGCTGGCCATTCCGCTCATCTTCATCGTGCGATGGCTCATAGGCCTGAGGCTGAAACAAAAACTGACCATAGCCCTGCCTGAGCAGCAACTGCGCTCTGACTTTACGAGCTGGCTTCGCCTGGTGCCGCCAATGATCATCGCTTTGGTGATGGCCCTGCTCATTACTGGGCTGGCCAGGCCGCAGAGCACCAACGAAAAAGTAGAGCAATGGACGGAGGGAATCGACATAATGCTGTTGCTGGATATATCGCGCTCCATGGAGCTGGAAGATTTTCAGCCCAACAGGCTTGAAGCCGCCAAAGAAGTAGCGCTCGATTTCATCGATGGTCGTTTTCAGGATCGCATCGGGGTGGTTATATTCTCCGGTGAGGCCTATTCGTTGTCGCCACTCACTACAGACTACGACCTGCTCAAGGCATACATTCGCGACATATCATTTGAAAAAATAAACAGCCGGGGCACGGCCATAGGCAGCGCTTTGGGCGTAGGCATCAACCGCCTGCGCGAGTCGGAGAGCAGCTCGAAGGTGATGATACTACTGAGCGATGGCGACAATACTGCTGGCAATATAGACCCCATCACAGCCGCCGAACTGGCACACGCCTACGATATAAAGATATACAGCATAGGCATAGGACAGGAAGGCCGGGTGCCACACGGCACCAACATATTTGGTCAGCGCAACTATGTGGAAAGCTCGCTGGACGAGACTACGCTGCGGCAGATTGCAAAGATTGGCGAGGGACAGTTTTACCGCGCCTCAGACAATGAAGCTTTGCAGGCGGTGTTCGACCGGATTGACACATACGAAAAAGCTGAGATTAAGGAGAGTAGATACAAAGACACCACCGATTATTATCCTGTGTATCTTCGCTGGGCCCTTTTACTATTCATCCTCTGGCTGCTGCTCAAGAGCACCTTTCTGAGCAATGTTTTGCAAGATTGAGCCTAATGCTCACCTTGAAGCGCCGCATGGTTTAATTTTTCTTTGGTTCATCTTTTTCATCAACAGGAAAAGAAATGAACAGCCACGGGCAGTCTGCATCTTCTAAGGCATTTTGAGATCCTTATCACCGGTAAAGCTTTCACTTGCCTTTGCTTTCAGCTATCCATCCCACCAATTACCAGTCTACCAATCTACGAGTCTACCAACCCACCAATCTCACTCCACGGGCCGTGGGGCCGCGTCATGTCACTCCGAAACTGACGAAACACCC
>CAZQVB010000059.1:16836-20204 GCA_964596645.1 uncultured Roseivirgaceae bacterium | reverse complement strand
TGCTTTGGTTGATGTATGAAGAAGATACGGTGTTGCCCTTGATCAGAGCGGCATGGTAGTTCTCCACATCATCGGTGCCTACCTGATAAAGCGGCTTGGGAAACTGAGCGCGCAAAAACTTGCGGAACATCAGTGTATAGGTGCTCTGGGTAGACGGGCTATAGTTTTTCAACACCAATTGGCGCTCAAAGGCCTGCAAGGCCTGTGTATATGCTTGTACCACCGCCTCACTGGCGGCAGGGTGTCGGGACTGATTTATCATTTCGCGATGAGCCATAGGCCCCAATCACGACATGTTTCGCATTTTAGCTGTATTATTAAGCATTTAAAGTCGACAATAAGTGTTTAATAAAATGGCAAACTTTCAAACGCAGCGCTGTCTGCAGTGCAACAAAGGCCTCTCCGGACGTTCCGACAAGAAATTTTGCGATGCCCATTGCCGCAATTCCTACAACAACCAGCACAAGGCATCGCACGAACTGTACATTCGCCAGGTAAACCAGATCATCCGGTATAACAGGCGCATTCTGCAGCAGCTCAGCCCTCAGGGCAAAACCATCGTGCGCAGGGAGGTGGCTGAAGCTATGGGTTTTAACCTTGACCATTTCACCGGCCTCTTCAAGTCCTCGGCCTCGTGGTACTACATGTGCTACGACTACGGCTACAGGGCGATTGTAGAGCGTGGCATTGAGAAGTTACAAATAATTCAACAACAGGACTACATGGCCAATTTTGATCCATGGAAGCATATTAGTGCTTCTTAACGGCCTGCTCAAATAATCGGGCGCACCAGTCGGCCTCCATAGTATTAGAGACCGACCAGTGTACTACATAGCGGCTATAGATATCAATGATGGCGGTCAGATACAAAAACAGTGTATCTAAAATGAAGTTATACTCTGTTATCTCATCAGTTGCACCAACTTCATATTTCTCCGGCCGCCTAGTTTGTAATTATAGAAAATCCGTGCTGAACTCTACTTGTTCAGGATTGAAGTTCTCGCACATGTATCATAATGGTCGAAAACCAAACAGTTATTCTCTTCATTCTCTCCATTAAATACCTCAATGATTTTCTTTGGGTTGAGAACAGCTTGAGAAGAATAAATCCCTAAGGCGGTCTAAAAACACTTCGCTTTCTTTCAATGATTAGAAGGTGTTTGAACTTCAGCATTTCCGTTATAGTAAAACTATATAATTCCACAAAAAAGAAAGCATTGGGTAAAAATATACACAGCATGTGGGCAAACCGCATCTTTCCATTTCTGCTTCAAGTTTAATGATGAGCCATTACTATCGGTGTATTTGATGCTTAGCTCCCGAAGGCATGAAGGAATAATTTTCAAAAGAGATGAACGGAGCGGTTTTTGATCACCGACTGCAGAAAAAAAACTATTTAATCTTATGGCAGAAATAAAAATTGAAAAGAGATCTCCCAAATGGCCCTGGATACTTTTAGCACTGGCCATTATTGCTGGCATCCTGATATACCTGTTTGCTTTTAATGATGAGGAAACCTTAGAAGCAAATGAAGAAGTAACCGAAGAACCAATAGAAACAGATCACGCTGAGATTGATAATTCTACTATAGTTTCCTATGTCACTTTCATTCAGCAAGATGCTGATCCAATGGGTCTCGACCATGAATACACCAATGAGGCGCTATTGAAATTAACCAATGCTACAGAGGCATTGGCAGAAGAAATTAACTACGATATCGCAAATGATATAGAGCGGGTAAGAAGCTTGGCGGAGAAAATTACGGAAGATCCCTTCGAAACAACCCATGCCAATTCTATCAAAGAAGCAGCAGGTATTTTAGCGCAATCATTGAAGAAAATGCAACAACAAGAGTTTCCGGATTTGGCCAATGGGCCAGATGCTGTAATCAATGCAGCAATGGACATAGAGACTGATGTGCTTACTTTGAACCAGAAAACTGCAGTAAAAAATTTCTTCAGGGAATCAGCCGATCTACTGCAAAATATTAATCATCAATCACAAAAAAATTAGAATCATGTCAGAAAATAAAAAGAATTTGTATTACCTGGATGATCTGTCAGGATATAAAGTTGCCTCTGATGATAGTGACGTCAGAGGATGGGATGTAGTAGATAACGAAAATCGAAGGGTAGGAAAAGTAGATGGTTTATTAGCCAACAAAGAAACAGAACGGGTAATTTACCTGGACGTTGAGGTGGATCAATCTTTAATAGAAGATGATCACGAAGCTTATAATAAGGCGGCCAGTGAAGGAGCCCATGAATTTGTCAATAGAGAAGGAGAAAATCACTTGATTATTCCTATAGGGCTGGTAAAGGTTGATGAGACGGAGAAAAAGGTGATCTCCCACGAAATCAATAGCAATACTTTTGCGAAAACAAAAAGAAGGAAGAAAAGTGACAGTGTAGACCGAAATTACGAGGTAACTGTGCTACGGCAATATTTTCCTGAAGAATCCACTGATGAAGCTCACATGGATGATGAAGGTTTTTATAGCCGTAGAGAATTTAAGAGACGAGAGGACAATGAATAAGAGTTTTCTTTAACTTTATCAAAGCCGAGAGTTGAATAGTTAACTCTCGGCTTTTTTTTATTTGTAGATATTTAGCGCTTAAATACAGTCCTTACTAAGCGCCGGGTTCTTTATATAGGTATGCATCGGACGCTAACACATCACTGGCCTTCACCACCAGCACAATGCCCGGGCCTATGGTGCCGGCGCTCTGTGGGTGGAGGGATTCATGCAGCTCATTTTGCTGCCTCCGGGCGTATGGTTGTACAGTGGGCTCTGGTGCCGGCACAAGTCGCAGCCTGCTTTCGCAAAACTCTGCCGCTCCTGCTCGTGGTGCTCGTCTTCCAGTGAAGGGCCAAACACCATCCGGTAATCTTCGGGCCAAAGTACCGGTACGCACGTTGGCGGAGGCATTGCGAATGTACCAAGGCTGCAGGCACACAGCGCGTGTGTGAGGAAAACAAAAATTTGTAGCGTGACGGTACTTTTGTTTTTTCTTCTAAATTTGACATTTGATCTACAGATGGTTGTGAGGATCTGCGGGGATTGGTTCCATAAATAAACAAAGGCCGACACCAGGAGGATTTATTAAATTCAGCATACTGGTTTTTTACTATACTTAGATTTTTTTGGACTATTGTCTGATCGACTGAGTCATGAGAAAACAATTTTTGGTTATCTTGCGCAGTATTTTTTTAGGGATTAGTTGATGGGTATTCTTATTCCTTTAGTTCTGGTCATCATCTGTTGTATAGCCATTTGGCGTGCCAGCGATGGCTTCGCTCTGGCTTCCGACTACATCGGTCGCAACCTCTCCGAAGGTGTTCGTGGTGCCACCATCAACGCCATGGGG
>CAZQVB010000059.1:0-16826 GCA_964596645.1 uncultured Roseivirgaceae bacterium | reverse complement strand
TCCCGAAGTATTCACCTCTCTTTTCTTTCTTTTTTACCTGAAAGATACCGATGGTTTTTCGGGCGGCATCGGCACTACGGCCGGCAGCGCCATCTTCAATGGCATGATCATTCCGGCTTTTTCCATTTTGGTGGTGGTGTACACCGGCATAGCTTCCAGCATCGTGGTGTCGCGCAAAGTGCTGATTCGCGACGGACTTTCACTCATCATTGCCGAGCTCATATTCATCATCATCATCAGCGGCACATCGCTCAACTGGTGGCACGGACTGTTTCTCATGTTCGTATATATTCTCTACATATTTTACATGTTCAAGTCGATGAAAAAATCGGCCAAAGCACATACCTACGATCAGTATGAAGAGATAGAAGAAAAGCTGCTTGAGACCAGTTTCTGGCAGGCCTTTTTCACCTTCGACCTGGAGCGCGTCGTCATTGGCCGCAGGCGACTGAATACTGCTAATGCCTGGTTTCTACTTACCGTTTCTGTGGTGGTGATCGCGGGTGTGTGCCTGCTGCTGGTGCAGGCTTGCGAGTGGATCGGCAGCGAAGAGTACACCATTCCGTACCTGGGCACCTTTCAGGGCCTCAACATTCCCATCATGTTTGTAGCCGTGATACTGGCATCGGCAGCTACCAGTGTGCCCGACACCATCCTTTCTATGAAAGATGCGCGCAAGGGCAACTACGACGATGCCGTGGCCAACGCGCTGGGAAGCAACATCTTCGACATATGCTTTGCACTTGGCTTCCCTTTGTTTCTGTATACCATGTTCAACGGACCCATTGAGATGGGCGAGGATACCATCAACCAAAGCAGTGAATTGCGCATGCTGCTGCTGATTCTCACTGTGCTATCGTTTATCGTCTACATTTTCCGCAAGAGCATAGATCAGGTGCAAGCCTATTGGCTGCTGGGTATTTACTCTGTGTTTACACTGTACGTGATAGGCCGCGGCGCCAATAATCCTTTTGTTGGCCACATCGCTGATTTTCTGCTGGATATCGTTCGCTATCTCAACATCTTATAGCTCAAAGCTACTCCCCTTTCTGGTGCAGATTCATCTCCTTTTGAGGCCGAAGCCGTATTGACTATGGGCATAGCCTGGCCAAGTGACGTGACTCCTTCGTGCCATTTCGCTCATCTGTGCGACGCAAAAGTAAACCTGCCCGGTCTGTGAATTTTGTTTACAATCCACACTACGCTCCCGCCCGATATTGTTGCTTTGATCGCCAATAAATGATATCATTAGCAGCAAAAGGTGCTGGCCTATGGCCAGGGCTTATTTTTTTGCAAGTGCTTCACAACACCAGTTCAATATTGAATCTGGCGTGGGGGGCAATTAACCGAATAAACCTAAACACTCTTTATGGAAACCTTATTGATCATTTTGCCACTGATGGGCGTGGCAGCTTTATTGTTTGTGGTGTGGCGCTCTGCCTGGGTTGCGAAGCAAGAAGCCGGCACGGAAAAGATGGCCCAGATCGCCAAGAATATCTCGGTGGGCGCCATGGCATTTTTAAGGGCTGAGTACAAAGTGCTCGCCATTTTTGTGGTTTGTGTGGCTGTTATCCTGGCCTTCAAGGGCTATCTGGAAGTCGACTCCCATCCCCTCGTTGCCCTGTCTTTCATTGTTGGTGCATTCTGCTCTGCCTTTGCGGGCTATCTGGGCATGAAGGTAGCCACCAAGGCCAATGTACGCACTACACATGCCGCCCGCACTTCCCTGGGCAAGGCGCTGGAGGTGGCCTTTATCGGCGGCTCGGTGATGGGCATGGGCGTAGTAGGCCTGGGCGTGCTCGGCCTTAGCCTGCTGTTCATCATCTACACGCAAATATTTGGAATTGATTTCACTTCTATAGGTAAGGTGCTGAATGTGCTGGCCGGGTTCTCTCTTGGGGCATCATCCATAGCCCTGTTTGCCCGCGTAGGCGGAGGTATATACACCAAAGCCGCCGATGTAGGTGCCGACCTGGTGGGCAAGGTGGAGGCGGGCATACCCGAAGACCACCCCCTGAACCCCGCCACCATTGCCGACAATGTGGGCGACAACGTAGGCGATGTAGCCGGCATGGGCGCCGACCTTTTCGAATCGTACGTTGGCTCCATCATCGGCACCATGGTGCTCGGCGCCAGCTTTGTGATCGTACCAGAGTTTGGTGCGCAATTCAGCGGCCTCGGCGCTGTGCTGCTGCCCCTGGCCCTGGCCGCCGCCGGCATCGTCATGTCAATACTGGGCACCTTCTTCGTGCGGGTGAAAGAAGGTGGAAACCCACAGAGGGCGCTGAATATTGGCGAATTCGGTTCTTCCATCTTCATGATCGTACTGGCCTTTTTCCTCATCAAGTATATGCTGCCGGAAAGCTGGCTGATCAATGGCGTCACCTACACGTCTATCGGCGTATTTTGGGCCACACTGGCCGGTCTGCTGGCCGGCTTGGGCATAGGCCAGATCACCGAGTACTACACAGGATTTGGCACACCACCGGTGCGCGCCATTGTGCGGCAATCGCTTACCGGCACCGCCACCAACATCATAGCCGGGCTTGGCGTGGGTATGCTTTCCACGGCGGTGCCGATCATCCTTATAGCGGCAGCCATACTGGTGTCCTATGAATTTGCCGGCTTGTACGGCATAGCCATAGCGGCAGTGGGCATGTTGGCCAATACCGGCATTCAGCTGGCTGTAGATGCTTACGGGCCTATCTCTGACAATGCCGGCGGCATAGCTGAAATGGCCGAGCTGCCCAAAGAAGTGCGCGAACGCACCGACCGGCTCGATGCAGTAGGCAACACCACCGCCGCCATAGGCAAAGGTTTTGCCATCGGCTCAGCCGCACTCACCGCACTGGCGCTATTTGCGGCTTATATGCAGCAGGCGCATATCGATACCATCGATATCTCCAAGCCTACCATCATGGCAGGCCTGTTTTTAGGGGCCATGCTGCCGTTTGTCTTTTCTGCCCTTGCCATGAACGCCGTGGGTCGTGCGGCCATGTCGATGATACAGGAAGTGCGGAGGCAGTTTGCTGAAATACCTGAATTGAGGGATGCCCTCACTATCATGCGCAAGTACAATGCAGACCTGTCGCAGGCTACCGAGGAAGATAAGCGCATCTTTTACGCAGCCGAAAATAAGCCGCAATACGATAAATGTGTGGAAATATCGACCAAGGCATCGATCAAAGAAATGGTACTGCCCGGACTGCTGGCGGTGTTGGCACCGGTGCTGGTGGGCTATATAGGAGGCCCTGAGATGCTGGGCGGTTTGCTGGCCGGCGTTACGGCATCCGGTGTGCTTATGGCCATATTTCAGTCCAACTCCGGTGGAGCATGGGACAATGCCAAAAAGATGTTTGAAAATGGTGTGGACATCGACGGCCAGCACTACACCAAAGGCTCTTCTCCACACAAAGCCGCTGTAGTGGGCGATACCGTAGGCGACCCCTTTAAGGATACTTCAGGGCCTTCGCTCAATATTTTACTGAAGCTGATGTCGGTGGTGGCCCTGGTGATAGCGCCCAGCCTGGCCCTGCAACAGGCTGCCCGTGATGCTTCCCAGCTTAAGGCACCGGTAGAAGTGCATATAGAAATCACCCAGACCGAACCGGAAGGGGCAGCAATGAAAACTTCAGATGAGCGGCTTTTTATGATCAATGCTGCGGCCCCTTTATTGCCATCATCAGATATAAGCGGAAGCCTGGTTCTCCAGCCTCTCCAGGGCAAGGATGGCACAAAAACACCATAACTTTTAAATGAGCAAGTCGAAAGGCCCGATATAAATACCGAACCCACATGACTCAACATAAATCTATGTCCTGTGTCAAGCTCCAGGTCAGACGATAGTCGGACCGGTTAAAAATACAAATGATTCCATGGCCTGTGGCGCACAGGACATTAGAGACGGTACTACCAGAATGACGCTCACTAGCCAGCAGATTGTTTCACTCCAGTCGAAATGACTGAGTGGGAGATTTGTCACATTCAGCCGGTCATGCTGAACTCGTTTCAGCATCTGTCAGCTATTGGCAATGGTCGCCGCGGACTATGCGCGCAGACCAGTCAAAACAGTGGGCGGGCGGCGGGTTCTAATTCCATGGTCTGTGGCAGAACATTTTACAGATGGCGCTACCGAAGTGGTGCCTTAGAGCCAGCAGATTGCTTCGCTTCGCTCACAATGACGGAGTGGGAGGCTTCGGGCTGATTAAATTTTGCGTCCGTCCGCCCACTCTCGGCTGGTCATACTGAACTTGTTTCAGCATGTGTTGGGAATTGGGCAGATACTGAAACGAGTTCAGGATGACCGTCTTTTTTTTATAATGCCTTACTCGCCTGCCCTGTATTTATTCAGCCTTTCAGCATATAATCTTATAAATCTTTGAGCTTTTAGCCTTGAGTTTTCAGCTATTCACTAGTCTACCAGTCTACTAATCCACCAGTCTACGTTTATTTTTTCCTTTGAGCTTTCAACTATTCTACCAGTCTGCCTTCCCACTGTCGGTCCGACTATCGTCTGACCTTGATTTTGCTTTGAGCTTTGAGCTTTCAGCTTTGAGCTATTCCACCATCCCACCAGTCTACCAATCTGCCGTTTCAACTATCGTCTGACCTTAATTTTACTTTGAGCTTTCAGCTTTCAGCTTTGAGCTAAATTGGCCATTTGGGCTTTTGCTTGAGGCCAACCATTGCGCCATCCAATTCATACCGCTACTTTTGCCGGTCAATTGTTTTTATCTATGAATAAACCTGTCATCATCATCGGTGGTACTACGCTGGGTAAAGTAGCGCTGGAAATATTTCAAAGCAACGGCGTGGTGGTGTATGGCCTTCTCGACGATAAAATAGAAGCCGGCACCATGATCAGCGAGGTACCGGTGCTCGGCAAAACAGACGATGAGCAATATCTGAAATTGATCGGCAAAAAATGTGATGTCTTTGTGGCCACTGACGACAACCGGCTGAAAGAAAACACTATAGAAGACTTACAAAAAGAACGCAACAGCATGCCTGTGAATGCCATTCACGCTTCGGCGATGTTGGCGGCAAGCGTGGAAATACACCATGGCAACATGATAGGCCAGCGTGTGGCACTTGGGGCACACTGCAAAATCGGCAACCACTGCCTCATACATGCCGGTGCGGTGCTGGAGGCAGAAGCGGAAGTGGAAGATTTTGCCCAGATAGGCGCAGGAACAGTGATTGGGCAGGGTGCTAAAATTGGCAAGAAAGCCTTCGTGGGTACTGGCGTCACCGTGGTGGGCGGTGTACAGATAGCGCCGGGTGCACGCGTAGGTGCCGGTGCCGTGGTGGTGGGCAATGTGAACAAAGGAGAAACCGTTTTTGGCAATCCGGCACAAAAAGTAAAGTCATAAAGCCAGGCTATTCAGTCCAATATGAACATTTGAAAGGCAACATCTACCCAATGAAAGATTACCTGATACTTCTCTACTACTGCTACACGAAGATAGATGACCCCGATGCCTTCCGGCTGCAGCATCATCTGTATTGTATAGAGCACAACATAAAAGGACGTATCATAGTGGCTTCCGAAGGCCTCAACGGTACGGTGTCGGGCAGGAGGGCCGATTGCGAGCAGTACATGGCCGATTTACAAGCGGACGCGCGCTTTGCGCATACGGAATTTAAAATAGAGCCCCATGATGGCCACGCCTTTCAAAAACTTGCCGTACGGGTGAAAGACGAAATAGTGCACTCCGGGCTGAAGCACATCAACCCTACAAAAATCACCGGCACATATGTGGAGCCGGAAGAGTTCTTACAACTTAAAGACCGCGATGATGTGGTGCTTGTAGACGTGCGATCTGACTATGAGCACAAAGTAGGCCGGTTCAAAAATGCCGTGACCTTTGATATCGAGAACTTCCGTGACTTCCCTGAAAAGGTGAAAGAACTGGAGCCTTACCGGGGAAAGAAGATCATCACCTATTGCACAGGCGGCATCAAATGCGAAAAGGCCAGCGCCTACCTGCTCGAGCAGGGTTTCGAGAACGTCTATCAACTCCACGGCGGCATCATTAAATACGGCCTGGAGACGGGCGGTGAAGATTTTGAAGGCAAATGCTATGTGTTTGACAACCGCGTGGTAGCTGATGTGAACAAAGTAAATCCATCGGTGGTGGCAGAATGCTTCATCTGCTCCGAAAAATGCGACCGGATGATCAACTGCGCCAATCCTGTGTGCAACAACCACATACCCATGTGCGAGGCCTGCGGTGAGAAGATGGACGGCGCCTGCACTGAAGAGTGCCGCACCCATCCAGCCAAGCGGCCGTACGATGGTACCGGCTTTTATCAAAAAGAACTGAACGGCTACGACCCCTATCGCGGTATCATGCGCCCGCGCTATGACGAGGCGAAAATTTCTCTCCCCCGCGCCTGATGAAGTTTTCCCACACCGACCTCATACTCAATCGTGACCACAGCGTATATCATCTGAACCTGAAGCCGCACCAGGTATCCAGCAACATCATAGTGGTAGGCGACCCTGGTCGTGTGCATCGCGTGAGCCGCCATTTCGATTTCATTGAGTTTGAAATGAACAAACGGGAGTTCATTACCCACACCGGTAGCTACAAAGGCAAGCCCATCACCGTGATGAGCACCGGCATGGGCACCGACAATATAGAAATAGTGATGATGGAGCTGGATATGCTTTTCAACCTCAACCTGAAAAAGCGCATTCCACATGATCAACATCAGGCCATCAACATTGTGCGCATTGGCACATCTGGAGGTTTGCAGGAAGATGTAAAAGTCAATACCGCTCTGGCAGCCAACTATGGTGTAGGCATAGACAATCTGATGCTTTTCTACAACCTGCCTCAATCGGCGCAAGAGAAACTGGTGGGGGTTGAATTGCAAAAATGCATCGCTTTTCCATATCAGCCTTATGTGGTGAAGGGCTCCGATATGCTGAAAGAAAAGCTGGCTTTCGATGTGGCAACAGGCAATACGCTTACAGCCCCGGGCTTTTACGCGCCTCAAGGACGCCACAGCCGCATACCCTCGCACTACCGTCGCTTGCTCGACGACCTCACCTGCTTCAACATCGATGGATTTTGGCTTAGCAATGTAGAAATGGAAACTGCTGCTCTGTATGCTTTTGCCCGCCTGCTGGGCCACGAGGCGCTGAGCATCAATGCCGTGCTGGCCAACCGGCACAAAGACAGCTTCTCCAAAAACCCCACTAAAACGGTAGACGAAATTATAGAAAAAGTACTGGAACGGTTCTAACAGTGCCACCGCCAGGCGCCCGCATGCCGCCGGGATTACTGCTCGAAAGACTATCCGGCCAATTCTGAAAGCTCCAGCCAGCGATCCGATTTTTCATCTATAGCTGCGCTTATTTGCTCTATTTCCTGCGCCCACACCGTAAGCTCCGTATGATCTTCACTGCCTTTGTTCAGCTTGTCTACGAATATAGCCTTCTGCTTTTCAAGCTTCTCTATTTCCTCGCTCAGTGCTTCATATTCGCGCTGCTCTTTGTAGGTGAGCTTCTTTTTTTCTTTAGAAATCTCCACAACAGTCGCCGGCTTTGGCGCCTTGACAACTGCTTCTCGGCTTTTTTTCTCTTCTGATACAGCCAGCGTTTGTTTGTAGTCGAAATAAGTGCCCGGAAAGTCTTTGATAAGGCCGGCCCCTTCGAATACGAACAGGTGATCGGTAAGCTTATCGAGGAAATACCTGTCGTGCGACACCACCAGCAAAATGCCGCCAAAGCCCAGTAGGTAGTTTTCCAGTGCATTCATGGTGTAAATGTCCAGATCGTTGGTCGGTTCGTCGAGTATGAGAAAATTGGGCCGCTCCAGCAGCACGCGCACCAGTTGTAGCCGCCGGCGCTCGCCACCGCTGAGCTTTTCCACCGGCGTGTATTGCACTGGGGGCGGAAACAGAAAATGCTGTAAAAACTGCTCGGCAGATATGGTGCTGCCATCGTTGAGCGCTACAAACTCGGCCACATCTTTCACTACCTCTATCACCTTTTTGCCTACGGCAAAGTCGGCATTTTCCTGCCGGTAATGTCCAAATCGAATGGTTTCGCCAAGTACCACCGTGCCAGTATCGGGCGCCAGCTTGCCGGTGAGCATATTTAAAAGAGTGGTTTTTCCGGAGCCATTTCTGCCCACAATGCCTATCCGGTCGCCTTTTTTGAACGTGTAGCTAAAGTTCCTGATGAGCAATTCATCGCCATACCCTTTGCTCACCTCCTCCAGTTCCAGTATTTTATTGCCAAGGCGGGGCATGGCGATCTTGAAACTGAGCGAGTCATTGCCTAATTTTTCGCGGGCAGCTGCCTGCAACTCCTTTACGGCATCTACACGGTATTTGGCTTTGGTACCACGCGCCTTCGGCATGCGGTGCAGCCAATCGAGTTCGGTGCGCAACAGATTGCGTGCTTTTTCTATGTCGGCCTTTTTTTGTGTGGCCCTCTCCGATCGCTTCTCCAGGAAGTAGGTGTAGTTGCCATTGTAGAAAAATAATTGCCGATCGTCCAGCTCTATAATTTCAGTGGTCACCGTCTCCAGGAAATAGCGGTCGTGCGTCACCAGCAGCAGCGACATATTGCTTACCGACAGATAATCCTGAAGCCATTCGATCACGTCAACATCTAGGTGGTTGGTGGGCTCATCGAGTATGAGAAAATCTGGCCGTTCGATCAGTATATTGGCCAGAGCCACGCGTTTTTTTTCTCCGCCCGACAGCGTGTCGGCATAGCGCTCCAGATCGTGAATGCCGAGCCTGCCTACAATTTGCTTCACCTGTGCCTCGTAGTCCCAGGCATTGAGCGCATCCATCTGGTTCAGCACCTTCTGGTATTCGTCTGTGGTAAAGTCGGCATTTTCCTGCTGCATATATTGCTCGTAGCGCGCAATCACGGTGAGCATTTCATTGTCGGGGTTGAAGAGATACTGGCGTATGGTGCTGTGTTTTTCAAATTCGGGGTTCTGCGAAAGCAGCCGCACGCTTACGTCTTTTCTAAACACCACCTCGCCACTGTCCGGGGCCTCCTGCCCGGCTATGATGCGAAACAGCGTTGATTTACCAGCGCCATTCTTACCGACCAGCGCCACCTTTTGGCCCTGGCTTATGCCAAAGGTGATGTCGCTAAAAAGTGCTTCGTCGCCATAGCTTTTGGTCAGCGACTCTACAGAAAGATAATTCATAGGGTTTTGAGATCAAGTGACACAGTTGCGCCTGTGTTCATATTTATACAGATTTGCACAGCGAAGCGTTGAGCATATGCTTCGGCCAAAATTAAAGGGTTCGTGGCGTATTGTATATTGAATAACCTGCTTATTATGCTACCTCGAAAAAGAACGATTGTACTGCTGGCACTTGCATTCTCCATATTGATGGGCTGTGCCACGCAGCAGCCAAAGAAAAGAAGCCAACCCAAGAGAGGGCCCATACCCTGCCCGGTAAAGGATTGCTGACTTGAGCTGGGCCATGCGCTTTGGCCAATGTGCCCGGTCAATAGCTTGGTGCAGCATTTGTAGGTAATACCCCCTTGAAAGGACTTGCAAGGGCCAGGGGTTCATTATTCAGATTGCAAATAATTTTTGATATTTGCAGCCTCCCAGCGCCAAAAAGTACATAATGAATGATTTTGTGATTGCGATAGACGGCCACTCCGGTTGTGGTAAAAGCAGCACAGCCAAAGCCGTGGCCCGAGCATTGAAACTGCTCTACATCGATAGTGGCGCCATGTACCGCGCCGCCACACTGTACTTCCTTCAGCACCAGGTAGACCGCCACGATGCGGCGCAGGTACGCAGCGCGCTGGACGGCATTCAAATAACTTTTGACAATCAAACACCTGAAAACCGCACCATCCTGAATGGGCGCGATGTGGAGGACGAGATAAGAGGATTGGCGGTGTCGGATCAGGTGAGCCTTTGGAGCACCATCACCGATGTGCGAAAAAAGCTGGTGCACCTGCAACGGCAAATAGCCGACAACCACAGCGTGGTAATGGATGGCCGCGACATCGGCACGGTGGTGTTTCCTGACGCCGACCTGAAAGTATTTATGACAGCCGACCTGAAAACCAGGGCGAAAAGAAGGCTGAAGGAGATGGAAGAAAATGGCCGGGAAGCCAACCTGTCCGCGCTGGAAAAAAACCTTGAAGAGCGTGATCGCATTGATACACAGCGCAGCGACAGCCCCCTGACCATGGCGGAAGATGCTTATGTGATTGACACCAGCCATCTTAGCTTTCAAGAACAGGTAGACAGAATAGTAGAATTGGCCAGCAAAAAGATGGGCTAAAGCAATGAATGATGAACATGCAGCGCGCTGCGACATTTTATATAGAGAACGAACCGACACAACAACCAGAATCAACAGGAATGAAAGTAACGATCGATAATAATTCGGGCTATTGCTTTGGGGTAGAATACGCCATACAAATGGCTGAAGATGAGATGGCCGAGAGCAATTCACTCTATTGCCTGGGCGATATAGTACACAATGACATGGAGGTACAGCGCCTTCGCTCCAAGGGCTTGCGGGTGATCGATCGCGAAACACTGAAGGATCTGAAAGACTGCAAGGTGCTCATTAGGGCACACGGCGAGCCGCCGGAAACCTACCAGATAGCCCTGCAAAACAACATTGAGTTGATCGATGCTTCCTGCCCGGTAGTGCTGAAATTGCAAAATCGTGTAAAGCATGCTTTCGACAAGATTGGCAAAGACAAAGGCCAGGTGGTGATCTACGGCAAAAAAGGGCATGCCGAAGTAGTAGCCCTCAGCGGCCAAACCAACGAAGAAGCGGTGATCGTGACCGATGAGTCGGACCTGGACAAGATTGATTATGACCGGCCGGTGGTGCTCTTTAGCCAGACCACCAAAAGCACCGATGGCTTTTACCACATTAAAGATCAGATCGAGCGCCGCTTTCAAAGCCATGTGACCAACGACTCCTGCACCATGGTAGAGGCCCACGACAGCATATGCCGGCAGGTGAGCAACCGCGAGCCTCAGTTGCGCAAATTTGCGGCTGAGCAGGATGTACTTCTTTTTGTGAGCAGCAAGAAAAGCTCAAACGGAAAAGCCCTGTTTGGCGCATGCCAGTCTGCTAATCCGCGCAGCTATTTTATTGAAAATGAGGCAGAAATAGATAATGAGTGGTTTGCCGATGCCGCTAAGGTAGGCATTTGCGGCGCTACCTCCACCCCCATGTGGCTCATGAAAAATGTAGCCAATTATGTAGAAAAAATTCACCGTGATTGGGCAACAATTTAGATAATACTGCGGTTCGGGGCATATGTCAACAAACCAGTTGCATCATGCTGTAGTTCTTAAAATTCTTTTATTTTTGCGTCCTGAAAAAAGCCTCAATTCACATAGCTAGATGGCACATACCATAAAGATCAAAAAAGGGTTTGACATTAATTTAAAAGGGAAAGCTGAGCCGAGGATTCGGGAAACATCCCAGCCCGAAACCTTTGCTGTGAAGCCCACAGACTTTTTGGGTATAAAGCGCCCAAAAGTGCTCGTAGAAGAGGGCGACACGGTAAAGGCCGGTCAACCTTTGTTGTATTGCAAAATGCGCGAAAGCATCAAGTACTGCGCTCCGGTAAGCGGAGAAGTGGTGGAAGTGAAGCGCGGTGCAAAACGCCGGCTGTTGGAGATAAAGATATTGGCCGATAAAGAAATGGAATATGAGCAATTCAATAAATACTCTGTTTCAGATCTGCGTACGCTCGACCGCCAAAGTGCCCGCGACCAAATGTTGAAAAGTGGCGTGTGGCCAAACATCATCCAACGCCCTTTTGGCATAGTGGCCGATCCCGACCTCATCCCAAAGTCAATTTTTATTTCCTCCTTCGACACCAGCCCGCTGGCGCCCGACTACGACTTTATTTTCGACGATGCCGAGCATTTTCAGGCGGGCCTCGAAGTGTTGAAGAAATTCTCTGAAGGTCAAATTCATGTCGGGCTCAATGGTAATGCCGAAGTTTCCAAGGTGTTCAGCCACAGCAAAGATGTAGAACTGCACACATTCTCAGGCCCCCACCCTACCGGCAATGTGGGCGTGCAGATTCACCACATAGACCCGATCAACAAAGGCGACATTGTATGGACGCTCAACCCGTATGGCGTTATTCAGATCGGAAAACTCTTTTCGCAAGGGGTGTACGATGCCTCTAAAACGATTGCCATAGTAGGCTCTGAGGTGAAAGAACCCGCATATGTGAAAACGTATAGTGGCGCTCAGGTGAGCAAATTTTTGGAGAACAACATACAGGCAGGCAAGCAGCGGGTGATCAGCGGCAACGTGCTTACCGGAGAAAAGATAAACCCCGATGGATACCTCGGATACTACGATCATATGGTCACCGTGATACCAGAGGGCGACTATGAGGAAATGTTTGGCTGGATACTGCCCAGTCTGAACAAGCTGAGCTTTCACAAAGCTTTTGGATTGCTCTCTTTTCTGAGACCGAAAAAGAACTTATTTAATATAGACACCAACATGCATGGCGAGCGTCGTGCGTTTGTGATGACCGGCGTATTTGAAAAAGTATTGCCAATGGATATATATCCCAACTACCTCTTCAAAGCCATCATGGCAGAAGACTATGACGAAATGGAGGAGCTGGGTATATTTGAAGTGGTGGAAGAAGATGTTGCCTTATGCGAATTTATAGACGTATCGAAGCACGATCTTCAGAAGACACTGAGAGAGGGATTGAATTTAATTCAAAACAGCTAATTGATTTATGAAGGTTCTAAAAGGGTTTTTTGATAAAATCCATCCTCTTTTCGTACAAGGAGGCAAGTTTGAAAAATTCTACCCGATCTATGAGGCACACCGCACGCTGCTGTTTGCCCCGGGAGAAGTCACCAGCAGCAAAGGCGTACAAGTGCGCGATGCGATAGACCTTAAGCGCATGATGATGACAGTGATCATCGCCATGCTTCCCTGCCTGTTGTTTGGTATGTGGAATGTCGGCTATCAGCACTACCTGGCCGTAGGTGAGGAGGCTACCTTCTGGCAGCAAATAGGTATAGGTGCTTATACCGTATTGCCCATTGTAGCGGTGTCGTATGGGGTGGGTCTGGGCATTGAGTTTATCTTTGCGGTCATTCGCAAGCATCCGGTCAACGAAGGTTTTTTGGTGACGGGCATGCTTATACCCCTCATCGTACCAGCCACCATACCGCTGTGGCAGGTGGCCTTGGCAACGATTTTTGCCGTGATCATCGCCAAAGAAGTGTTTGGTGGCACTGGCATGAACATATTGAATGTGGCACTTACCGCAAGGGCTTTCTTATATTTTGCTTATCCTCAGCAAATTTCCGGCGATGTGTGGACTTACCTGGGCGATAAAGCGCCCATTGATGGATTTACCGGTGCCACACCGCTTGCAGTAGCCTACGAAGCTTCCATCAATAATGAGCCCGCCGTGCAGTCAATGTTGCAGACCAATACCGCCTTGGGCGACAATTTCTATAGTTTCGCCAATATGTTCTTTGGCTTCATACCCGGCTCCATCGGCGAAACATCCGCGCTTATGTCGCTCATCGGTGCGTTGATACTGGTGATCACCGGCATGGGCAGCTGGAAAATAATAGTGAGCGTTTTTCTGGGCGTAATGGCCATGGGTCTGGGCTTCAACATCATTGGTGCCAATGAATACATGCTGATGCCCGCACATTATCATTTGGTAATGGGTGGCCTGGCCTTCGGTGCGGCATTTATGGCCACCGACCCGGTCACGGGATCACAAACAGAAACAGGCAAATGGATTTACGGCTTTCTTATCGGTGTGCTTACGGTCATTATCAGGGTGACCAACCCGGCCTATCCGGAAGGCATTATGCTGGCCATTCTGTTGATGAATGTGTTCGTTCCCCTCATTGATTTTTATATAGTAAAAGGTAATAAAAAACGAAGATTGAGCCGTGCAACAGTCTAACACATATGTAATCGTATTTTCCATCGTCATCACCATAGTGCTGGGTGGTTTGCTTTCACTTGCCAACCAGGGCTTGAAACCGATGCAGGAGCGCGCGGTGGAGCTGGACACCAAAAGTCAGATTCTAGGGGCTGTTACGAGCCTTGAAGGTAAAAAAGGGAAACAGATCCTGGATATGTATGATGAGTCTATCGAAGCTTTTGTGGTAGACATCAACGGCAACATTGTGGAAACAGATGCCGAAGGAAAACCCATAGTGGCCGAAGAGGTGAATGTGGCGAAAGACTTCAAGAAAGCGCCAGAGGAGCGTTTATTACCCGTATTCAAATACTCCTCCGGTGGCGACGCCGTCGACGCCTACATCTTTATAGTGTATGGCAAAGGCTTGTGGGGCCCGATCTGGGGCTATGTAGCGCTGCAGCCAGACCTGGCCACCATCAAGGGTGCCGTGTTTGATCACGAGACAGAAACTCCCGGCTTAGGTGCGCGCATCACCGCCTACGAAATTCAGGCTCGATTTGCAGGTAAGCGCATCTTTGATGAGCAGGGAAATCTGAAACCGGTGATGATGCTGAAAGGAGAAAACAACCCGGAGACATTGCTCGATGCACACCACATCGATGGCTTATCCGGTGCTACCATTACCGCAAAGGGTTTAAATGAAATGCTGCGCAGCTACTTCAGCTACTACAGCGCCTACATAGAAAGTGTAGAAACAGGTGAAAACCAGATGACCTCGCTCTAAAATTTAATTGACAGAATTCTAAACCTGAAAAAGATATGAGTACAGAAACCTTAGATCAGCCGATAGAGCAGAAACCAAAGGAGTCGTTACTCTCGAAACGTCGCAAAAAGTATATCAACGACCCGCTGAACGAAGACAACCCGATCACCGTGCAGGTGCTGGGTATATGTTCGGCGCTTGCCGTCACCACACAGATGAAGCCTACGCTTACCATGGCCATCTCGGTAATATTTGTGATGATCTTCTCCAACCTGGCCATTTCACTGTTGCGAAATCTCATACCAACGCGTGTGCGCATTATCGTACAGCTGGCCGTGATCGCTACGCTGGTGACGCTGGTGAGCGAGGTGCTCAAAGCCTATAGCTACGACATGTACAAGCAATTGTCGGTGTTCATAGGGCTCATCATCACCAACTGTATCGTGATGGGCCGCCTGGAAGCATTTGCCCTTGCCAACAAACCCTGGGACTCTGTATTGGATGCTCTTGGCAACGGACTCGGCTACAGCTGGATCATCCTTGCCGTGGCTGCTTTTAGAGAGGTACTGGGATCAGGCAACTTCTTCGGACTGCCGGTATTTGAAACGGTAGGCTGGACCAACTTCCCGGCCAACGGTCTCATGGTGTCGCCCGTGGGTGCTTTTATCATCTTGGGACTGATCATATGGGTGCAGCGCGCCAAAACGGGATACGTAGAACATTAACTTTGTTACAATGGATTTAGTAAACCTTGGCATTAAAGCCATCTTTATCGAAAATATGATTTTTGCTTACTTTCTGGGCATGTGCTCCTTCCTGGCCGTGTCTAAGAAAGTGAGTACTGCACTGGGCCTGGGCCTTGCGGTGGTCTTTGTGCTTACCATCACCGTGCCGCTGGACTGGCTGCTCGATCAGTTTGTGCTTAGGGAAGGTGCCCTCACCTGGCTCAGCGCCGATCTGGCCACCATCGACCTGTCTTTCCTTAGGTTCATCATGTTCATAGCCGTAATAGCCGCCATGGTGCAATTAGTGGAAATGATCATTGAAAAGTTTTTGCCCGCGTTGTATGGCTCATTGGGAATATTCCTGCCGCTCATCGCGGTAAACTGTGCCATATTGGGCTCTTCGCTTTTTATGGCCCAGCGTGACTACGTTCTTAGTGAAGCTACCGTTTTTGGCTTTTCATCAGGCGTCGGCTTTTTGCTGGCCATCATTGCCCTGGCGGCCATTCGGGAAAAATTGAAATACAGCAACGTACCCAATGGGCTTAAAGGCCTGGGCATCACTATGCTGCTCACCGGTCTGATGGGTATTGCTTTTATGAGCTTTATGGGTATTTCTATATAAAACATTCTTTTATTAAAGTACGGAGGCCGGCCGGTTGGCTGGCCTTTTTTTATAGCAATTGATTCAGGAAAAGCCACCCATGGATATTAATCTCACCACGCCTGCCCTACTTTTTCCTGCCATATCGCTGCTATTGCTGGCCTACACCAACCGCTTTCTCACATTGGCCAATTTGATTCGCAGCCTGCACGCACGCTATAAAGAAAACCCGAACAGCGTACTGTGGGACCAGATCAAAAACCTGCGACTGCGCGTAAAACTGATCCGTAATATGCAATTTCACGGCGTGATGAGCCTGTTGCTCTGTGTGGTGAGTATGTTCCTGATCTTCGCCGGACTGTCTTTGGTGGCCCAGGCAATATTTGGCTTAAGCTTGATACTGCTCATCATCTCACTGGCATACTCCGTATACGAAATACAAATTTCCATCGGCGCCCTCAATATCCAGCTGAAAGACCTCGAGGAGATGCCCCACAGCCATGAGCATGTCCCCCAGCAACCAACCACTAAGTAATTCTCATCAATCGATCAACCGCCTACTCCAAACCTTTACAAACCCACCAATTCTTTCACCGTCGAGCTACCCTTAGTGGGTCGACTATCGTTTGACCTATCTCAGCTGGTCCTGCTGAACTTGTTTCAGCATCTGTCGGTTATTGGCAATGGCCGCCGCTGATGATACGCGCCGGCCTGTCAAAACAGCGGGCGTGGATCCTGATTTTCATGATCCTAATTTCCATGGTTAGTGCCCTCAGACCATTTCGTGCGGCTGGTTTTAAGCGCATGACGGCATTCGAAGCATGTTAA
>CAZQVB010000058.1:0-20838 GCA_964596645.1 uncultured Roseivirgaceae bacterium | reverse complement strand
TCAATGGCAGCGGCTCGCCCTACGCCAGCTTCGGCTTCAGGGTGAATGACGGCACGATTGACGCTGCATCTGCCAACACCATCACCATTAACGTGACACCGGTGAACGATGTGCCAACGGCAACTGGCAACAACGTGACGTTGGCGGAAGATGGTCAGCATCCGTTTACTACAGCAGAATTTGGCTATGCTGATGCTGACAATGATCCACTCAGTCAGATCAAGATCACAACATTGCCGCTCAATGGACAGCTGTTTATCGATGCAGACAATGACGGCGTGGTAGATGATGGAGAGGAGGTAGTGCTCGACCAGGTGATCCTGATAGCCGATCTATCGGCTTTGAAATATAAACCGGCTACACATATCAATGGCATAGATTCTTTTGACTATCAGGTGAATGATGGCTCGGTCTATTCTGATGAGAATGCTACCATACAAATCACCATTACACCAGAAAATGACCCAACACCTGAAGCTACGGCCAGGGAATTTTCTATAGACAAAAACACCACCCTCAATGAAGGACTGGCCAGCACCGTGACCGACCCGGAAGGGATGGGCCTGGCTTTCCAAACCACGCCGGTGGTAGACGTTAGCCATGGCACCCTCACCATCAATGCGGATGGTACTTTCACCTACATTCCCAATCAGGGCTATGTCGGCAGCGATACCTTTACCTATCAGGTGTGCGATGGAGGCATACCCCAGGAATGTGTGAATGGCACCGTTACCCTGCTGATAACAGGTGAAGACGAGAATGCCGACAGCGATGGGGATGGCATCAAAGACAGTGTGGAAAAAGGCGATAATCCTGATGAGCCTGTGGATAGTGATGGCGACGGCACGCCCGACTATCTGGATACCGACAGCGATGGCGATGGCATTCCCGATGCTTTGGAGGTTGGTGCTGATCCGGACAATCCTGCCGACAGCGATGGTGATGGCATGCCGGACTTTATAGACACAGACAGTGATAATGACGGTGTGCCTGATGCCGAAGAAGCGGGAAGTGACCCCGGCAACCCCCGCGATACCGATGGCGACGGAATCCCTGACTTTCAGGAAATCGACAGTGATGGCGATGGCATTCCGGATGGCGAGGAAGATTCGCTCGTGATCTACGAAGGATTTTCACCCAACAATGACGGTAAAAACGACCATTGGTGGATTGAGGGAATAGAAAATTATCCGAACAACTCGGTGCAGGTTTTCAACCGCTGGGGCAACAAAGTCTTTGAGGTAAAAGGCTACAACAACAACGACCGGGCCTGGGGCAGTGAGTCCACTTTAGGGCTGGTTATCGGCAGCAGTCAGGTACCCGACGGCACTTATTTCTATATCATCGATCTGGGCAATGGTGAAAAAGCCCGCCAGGGATACATCACCGTACACCGCTAATCTTAATAATGCAATGAACAAGAAAATGAAGATAATCATCTATAAGTGGACCTTGTTGAGCTGTTTGGCCCTGATCATTTCCACAGGCTATGCACAGCAGCAGGCCATGTACACACAGTATATGTTCAACGGCCTGGCCATCAACCCGGCCTATGCCGGAAGTCAGGAGTCGCTCACCCTTACCGCCCTGGGCCGTGAGCAATGGATCGGCATAGACGGGGCGCCCAGCAGCCAGACTTTCTCAGCACACAGCCCGCTGCGCAACGATAAAGTAGCCCTCGGCATGCTCCTCACCCACGACGAAATCGGAGTGACCAACCAGTACGGCGCCTACGGCATGTATGCTTACCGCATCCATTTTAAGAAAGGCACGTTGTCTGCCGGATTGCAGGCGGGATTCAACACGTACAAAGCACGATTTAGCGATGTGCTCGTGCGGCAAGGCGACGATGGGTCTTTCGCCAGCGATGATGTGCAATCATTTCTGCCCAATTTTGGCGCAGGGCTTTACTACAGCACACAGCGTTTTTATGTCGGGTTTTCGCTTCCTCAACTTCTTACCAATCCCTACCCCGGCAGCGACGGAAGCACGGCACGCCAATACCGCCACTGGTTCCTCACTTCAGGCTATGTATTCGAACTGAGCCCACAGCTCAAGCTGAAGCCAAACATATTGGTAAAAGCAGTGGAAGGCGCACCTGTGGAGGTAGACATCAATGCCAATTTGCTGATCAATGAGGTGCTGTGGGTAGGCCTTTCCTACCGTTCGTTTGATGCGCTGAGCCTGATACTCGAGTTCCAGATTGGCCCCCAGTTCAGGGTTGGCTATGCCTATGACTATACGCTCACAGAACTGCAACCATTCAATACAGGTTCGCACGAGCTGATGGTCAACTACCGCTTCAAGAAGAAAGACAAAAAGATGCTAACCCCCCGATATTTCTAAAAAGTCATGAAATCAATCTTACTATATGTACTGCTTTGCTGCTTGAGCGTGACACAAGTGCTTGCGCAAAGCCAGTTGATTCAAAAAGGAGATCGCCATTTTGAAGAGATGGCCTACATCCAGGCATTGGAATATTATCAGAAAGCCAATGCCAGGGATAGCCTTGGCCAGGAGACAAAGTTGAAAATAGCGGAATGTTATCGTCTGCTCAACGATCCCGTAAATGCGGAAAAATGGTACGCAAAAGTGGTGAATACAGACATTGCCCTGCCTCAACATAGACTGTATTACGCCGAAGCACTGAACAGCAATGGCAAACACGCACAAGCGAAACTCTGGTACGACCGCTACCTCCAAGAGCAAGGGCAGGAGCGAAGGGCACAGAATCGCATTGAGGGTATAGAAAACCCAGAAGAGTTTTACAAAAACGAAACTTTCCTTACGATAGAAGAAGCGCCCTTCAATTCCGGCCAATCTGACTTTTCCCCTGCCTTCTATAGCGATGGACTGGTATTTTCCTCTGCCAGAGACGGTAAGGGAGAATTTCCATGGGACAATTCCGGCTACCTCGATCTGTATTTTCTCAATACCACCACCCGGGAGATTAGTCCTTTGCCCGGCGAAGTCAACTCACGCTATCACGAAGGCACCGCTGCATTCTTCGACGACGACTCCAAAGTGGTTTTTACCCGCAGCAATTATCAGGATAAAAAACTGGGTAGGAGCGCAGCGGGTGTGAATAAGCTCAAGCTGTTTTATGCCGAAAAACAAGATAACGGCAAGTGGAGCGAAGCCACACTTTTGCCCTTCAACAACAACGAGTACTCTTGCGGGCATCCGGCCATGGGCAGTGACGGCACGTTGTATTTCTCCAGTGATATGCCTGGTGGTTATGGAGGCACGGATCTCTATCGCAGCCAACGGATCAACGGAGAATGGCAAAAACCTGTGAACCTCGGGCCGGTCATCAATACGGAAGGGAATGAAATGTTTCCTTTTATATACAACGACACACAGCTGTTCTTTGCCAGCAACGGGCATCCAGGCCTGGGCGGGCTCGATGTATTCGGGCTGGCGATGAATAAGGGTGTCGAAAGCCAAATCACCAATTTGGGCTTTCCCATCAATACCACCTCCGATGATTTCGGACTCATCACCAATGCCGAAGGGCAGTCGGGCTACTTTTCGAGCAACAGGGAAGGCGGCACCGGAAATGATGATATCTACACCTTTTCCTCTTCAAAACCACTGCTGAACCGCCTGATGGTAAAAGGTGTAGTGACCGATAAAATGGATGGTACTGCCATAGCCGATGCGCAAGTGGTATTGAAAGATGACGAAGGCGCAGAGGAAATTACTGCGCATACCGATGGTCAGGGGCAGTATTCATTCGTCATTCAGGCCGATACCCGCTACCACTTGTCGGCGATGAAAGAAAGCTATACGGAGCAGGAGGAATCTTTTGGCACGGTAGCATCCGGAACAAAGAACGAATGGGTGGTGGATTTTGCCTTGCGGAAAGAGTATGATTTCAACTTGCTGGGTGTGATCACTGATAAGCGCAGTGAAAAAGCTTTGGAAGGTGTGCAGGTGGTGCTGGTAGACAATGAAAACAGCACAATTCTTCAACAAAGCCAATCTGACCCGGAGGGTGCTTTCCGGTACGTGATCGGGCGAAAACATCTCAACGACGAGCTGAATTATCAAATAAAACTGGCTAAGGAAGGCTACTTAAGTAAATCAAAGGCCTTTGTGTGCACCCTTACCAAGCCCGGACAGATACAGGTCAATGACAGCCTCGATCTGCATTTGCCAAAAAGCCACCTCGGGGCCGACATCAGCGAACTCATCGACATGAATCCCATTTTCTTTGATCTGGGCAAACACAACATACGCCCCGATGCAGCGGTAGAACTGAACAAGATTGTGCAGTATATGAACGAGAACCCCAATGTCGGTATTCAGATCGGATCGCATTCCGATGCCAGGGGAAGTGCGGAAAGCAACCTGAGCCTTTCGGACAAACGCGCCAAAGCTTCAGCAGAATATGTCATTTCTCAGGGCATCAGCCGTGAAAGAATCTCCGGCAAAGGCTTTGGGGAAAGCAAGATCGTCAACCGATGCACCGATGGCGTGAACTGTGCGGAAGAAGAGCACCAGCAAAACCGACGGACGGAGGTAAGGGTGGTGAGTGAGTAAATAATGAAAGTGCATGCGCACTTCAACTTTTAGGAGGCGCGCACGATCAAAAAAAAGTCTCACCGTGTGCTCAAAGGCACGCGGTGAGGCTTTTGCACTCATAGGGCGCAGGCAATGCGCCGGCTTGTCACTTAGAGATTATCGCCCGATAATTACTGCACTTTGGGCAATTGATACGGCTCGCGGTAGTATGGCGCCAGGTATTGGTTGGCTTCCTTATCGTCCTTGAATTTGCCACTGGCCTGATCCCAGAACACCTTGCGGCCGGTGCGGTAGGCGATATTGCCGAGATGCGCTATTTTGGCCGTATGTCCGCCGATCTCCACGGGGCAGTTTGGCGTAGCCCTGCTTTTCATACATTCCACAAAGTTTTTGGTGTGCATGTCCAGGCCACTGTCAGATGAGCCGTGTTTGGGCACAGGATCCATCAGAAAATGTCTTTCGTTGCCGGCGCCACGTTCTTCCGGCACCACTTCCCAGCCTTGTCGGTTCACGATGAGCGTGCCATTGTTTCCAATGAACGCGATGCCATGGTTGCGGTCGAAGTTGCAGCTGTCTATGGCTACGGCGTGGTCCCACTGCATGATGTGGTCGCTGAACTCGTAGATGGAGGCGAGCGTGTCGGGTGTTTCCATCGCATCTTCCGGATAGGCCATTTTACCGCCCGAAGCCATCACCGACAACGGCGCTTCGGCCTTCATGCCCCACAGCGCTATGTCGATCAGGTGCACGCCCCAGTCGGTCATCAGTCCGCCGGCATAGTCCCAGTACCAGCGAAAGTTGAAGTGAAAGCGGTTGGGGTTGAAGGGGCGCTTTGGTGCAGGCCCCAGCCACTGGTCATAATGGACGCCCTCTGGCGCAGGTTGGTCGGGCAGCACAGGTATGCTGTTCATCCAGCCCATGTATGCCCACACCTTTACCAGGCGTATGCGGCCGAGCTTGCCGGAGTGCACGAAGTCTATGGCATTTTTGAAGTGTTCGTTGCTGCGTTGCCACATGCCTACCTGCACGATGCGGTTGTGCTTCTTACCGGCATCCATCATGATGTCGCATTCTTCTATAGAGTTGGCCAACGGCTTTTCACAGTATACATCTTTGCCGGCCTCGCAGGCATCGACCATAGGCAGGCAGTGCCAGTGGTCGGGCGTGCCAATGATCACAGCGTCTATCTCTTTGTCGTCGAGCATCTTGCGATAGTCCACATATTGCTTGGGCTTTGTTCCCGTCATTTCCAGAATATCCTTCGATCGTGCGTTAAGGATGTTCTCGTCTACATCGCACAATGCTGCGCATTCTACTTCCTGGTTTTTCAGCATGGAGCGTATGTCTGAGAAGCCCATGCCCTTGCAACCAATCACACCCACCCTGATGCGATCGCTGGGTGGCCTGTATGCACGCGGACCCGCGGAGGCTATCATGGGCAGGCCGGTGATTAGGCCGGCGGAAGCCACGGCGGTCGATGTCTTTTTCAAAAATTTTCTTCTTGAGTTCATCATATTCAGGTTTTGCTAAAAAAAAATAAATATAACCAACACGCCACTATCGAATAATGCTGGCGCCGCTTTTTCGTCAGTTGCCCGCGAAAGATCCCTCAACTGCCGGTATAGTCGCTGGCATTTGTCCGCCTTGTCCCGTAGGTCGCCATCCACCAAAATGGCCTCAGCCATAGAAAAAACTTTGAAGCCCTTCATGGGCGCGGTACTGGAGCAAAAGGCATCGGAAAGCTGTGAAGCATCGGAAGGCTGGCGGCTGGCTATTTCAGCCCCAGTATTTCCAATACATACATTTTTGGCAGGTTCAGTACCAGCGACAGCATAAAGAAGCCGATAATGACCAGCGGTACATGGCGGGGATTTGATGTGTTGTATGAAGATGTAAAGTTGCCTAAAAGTGCTATAAATATCGGTGCAGAAAATGGAGCCAGTATTCTATAGTCAAATGTATCAAGCGGCGATACGGTCTTAATAAATACGATGACCATCAGATAAAAAATGCCGCTTAAGATCAATATTTCTTCACCTTTTAAAGTCACACGCTTGGTGCTCAACTTACTTTTTTGGAACAGATAAACCATGACCATGCCCTGTATAAAAAGAGCAATGAAAAATAAATAATCCCACGTGAAATAAAAATTTCTCATGATGAACAGTTCATTTAGCACTCCTTTGAAAATAGTAGACATCAGCATATGCCATTGCTCTGCTTCAGGAAAATATCTGGGATGACCACCAAAGAAGCCTCCTGTATAGTAATAGTTTATCATCAAATATGGCATAATACACAATGAGGCACTGAACAGTGCAAGCCCGATCTGCCATGCATATTTTCTATTTCTCCGGTAAACAGACCACAGCATAACAAGAAATGTGAATATAAAATAAATCAATCCGGCATAGCGAAGTAGCGCCATTGCGATCAGGCAAGCTGCTAAGAGCACAACATGAATGGTGCGTATTTCCTCATATAATAGCTTTTTCAGCACGTGGAGCATCAGCAGCAGAAAAAACAAAAAGGCCCCTTCAGACCAGGTGTAAGAATATATTTCTAACATACTGAAAGAACAAAAGTAACACGCCGGTAGGAGGGAGTGCACGCCGTAGTGATGATGAAGCAGTAAGAAGATGAAACCCAGAAAGATAATATTGACAATTTTAGATGCAGTAAAAGCATCTGTGCCGGTGCAGTAAGAGGTGGCTGCAATGAGGAGCGGATAGCCAATGGGCCATACGGCAGTATACGAAATGCTGCTTTCTGGCGAACTAGTCTGAGTTTTATAAGAAACCAACCAATCACCCTTAAGAATGTCTTCAGCTGTTTTTAAATAATGCTCAGAATCAAAACTCAAATAGCCTGTAGATTCTGCCTGTATACGTATGAATAAAACCAGACAAATGCAAATGTAAAGGAGAATAAGTAGAATCTTTACATTGCTGAAGTAAGACATGATAAGTGGGAAAGATACGGTGCAAATGAAATGATATGATCGCCTGTTTCCAATCCTTGTAGTAGAAGAATTAAGCTAACTTTGTTTTCATTGAAAATAACTGAGTTGGCATTCATGCTTTGTAGAAAGACGGGCTTGGTAAGCGGTATGGTCGGTGAACCATTGTCCCCGTTTCAGTCCCCATACCCTACAAAAAAGCCTCATACGTTGTGTATGAGGCGTAAAAGTGACCCCATCAGGGCTCGAACCTGAAACCTACTGCTTAGAAGGCAGTTGCTCTATCCTGTTGAGCTATGGGGCCAATCATGTTTTTGAAAACAGGCTGCAAAGAAAAGAAACTGCCTCTTTATTTAAAAGTCTTTAATGTGCAGAAGTACCAATGAACCATTCCTTATCATGTGCCGCCTCGTTATGAAATTTTGCCGGTTCATCTGCGTTGCTATTTGTTGCCCGCAGGCAACGTTGTATTTTTTCTACAATTAATTGCCCATCGGCACAACCATGTTGCTGTTTATCAGTTTACATGAAAAGTATTTCATATAATAAAACCCAAAGGAGACTAGCATATGAGGACGGAAGGCAAGTTGACAGCAAATCAGGTATTGAAAGACATCAAGCACATTGTAGAGCGCGTGTCAGAAGTGATTTTGGGCAAGAAGGCGCAGCTAAAACCAGTACCGGTGCGCAACAAATAGCGGATCAATTGTATCAGAGAATTTTTTAGAGTTCATAATTAGGTTTATCTCAACAGAGGCTTAGTCCTCTGTTTTTTTTTGCGCTTTGTTCTTAATGTCCTGCATAATGGGCCCTGCGTGTAGTCGGCCATTTTCTATGAAAACCTTGGCCGTTTCTTCTCCACCTACTATAGAGCCGGCCAGGTATACACCGGCTATGTTCGACTCGTAGGTGCTGTCATTGAGCTCTGGGATGAGGTTTTCGCCATGAAGCTGCACGCCCACCTTAGTCAGAAAATCGGCGTCGGGCCGGTAGCCGGTCATGAGAAAGACAAAATCAGCGGCAACCTCCGTCTGCGCTCCACTGTTGATGTGCTCGATGGTCAGATCGCTTTCGCGAATGGCAGTGACGCGGCTATTGAAATGTGCCTTCACCTCACCTTTCTTAATTCTGTTTTCCAGGTCGGGCACTATCCAGTATTTGGCGCGTTGGTCCAGGTCATCAAACATGTGCACAAGTGTTACTTTGGCGCCGTTTCGGTACAGGTCGAGCGCCGTCTCTATAGCCGAGTTGGCACCGCCCACCACCACTACCTCTGTGTTGGTGTATTTATAGGCTTCGTCGTAGTAGTGGCTCACGTGGGGCAGCGTTTCGCCTTCTATCTCCAAGTAGCGCGGCACGTCGTAGTAGCCGGTGGCCAACACCACCTTGGCGGCACCAAAGCGGCCTTTGCTCGTGATCACCTCAAATGCACCGTCGCGGCCTTCTATGTGTTGTACCTCGGTGAAAAGCTGCAGGTTGAGGCCGTAGTGGCCAGTCACTTTGCGATAGTATTTCAATGCCTCGGTACGGTTTGGGCGCATACCCATCGAGACGAACGGTATGTTGCCAATTTCAATATTTTCGCTGGTAGAGAAAAAAACCATATTGATGGGGTATCGGCGCACCGATTCTGTGATGTTGCCTTTGTCGATGATCAGGTAGTCAAGTCCCTGATGGCGTGCCTCAATGCCACAGGAGAGGCCACATGGGCCTGCTCCTACAATAATTACATCATAGCGTTTCATAGCAGTTGCATTGCGTTACAGGTATGCCGACGGTCCGGTTTATGGCCGTGAAACTAGGGCATTTGCAAGGCATAACTAAATTTAACTGGGGCTTTCACTGGTTCTTGTTTGGATTTTCTGCATCACCCCAGATCGTGCAGTCGTCGCTTCAAAAAATAGGCAAAATGATGCTGATTGGGATTGAGGTTTGGAACAAATCGTATAAAGTCGTAGTATTTGATCTTTCTGTACTGCCAACTTCAAAACCACAGCGCACATGAAAAATTTTTTACTCAGCCTCGTATTATCAGCCATAGCCGTACTTATTGTGGCAGCCATACTACCCGGTGTGTCGGTAGAGCCATTTATAGTATCTGTGATAGTGGCCGCTATATTGGCCATACTCAATGCCGTGGTAAAGCCTGTCCTTGTTTTTCTCACCATCCCCATCACGGTGGTCACGCTGGGTTTGTTTCTTCTGGTGATCAACACCATCATCATATTGCTCACCGATTGGCTGGTGCCCGGCTTCGAAGTAGATGGCTTCTGGTGGGCCATGCTGTTCAGCTTACTGCTCTCCCTGGTCAACGCCATCTTGGAAGCAATTACCGGACGCTGACGTGCCGTTGAGCATAACTTTTTGTGAGGGTATATTTTATTTTTCCATTAAATCTACGATAACAATGAACCGGTATAAACTCCTATACATTCTCTCGCTATCCATTATTGGCATTTTGCTCGGCAGATTGATTTTCTTTGATCAATCAGGAAAAGAATTGATCGCTGCAATAATGATTATGTTGTCAGCGATATTGAGCGCATGGGTTTTTTATAAAAAGATGAAAATTTAAGTCAGTGCGCTGCCTTAGTCATGGAAGGCGCGCACAGGTATATATTCTTTTTTTAATGGTGTTTTTATGCTTATCTGGCGGCACAGGCGTGGTTTGCCGTACCATTCGGGATTACATTAGCATTAGGCTCATGCGGTTGCAACTCGTGGAATGAAGCCCTTGCTCATTAATTTTTTAATCCTGAACACCATGTCAGATCAGCCCAAAGAGGAGAATAACAAGAAAAACATTAATCGTCGCGATGTGCTCAAGGGGCTGGCTACTTTGCCGGCCGTGGGCCTGTTGTCGGCAGGCGCACTCAGCTATGGCAGCAGTGCGCTGCACCATGAATCAGCAGAAATAGCCAGCGACCTGAACCTGCAGGCATTGAAAGCGCCGGCGGTAAACACCAGAACAACAGGCGCCGTAGCGGGCGACAACATTAGGATTGGTATCATTGGCAGTGGAAGCCGCGGCATGCAGCTCTTACGCGCTTTGGGCTTTGCCGATCAGGAGTGGGTAAAAAACAACACGAAAAATGGCAATGCCAATGTGAATGTCAAGCGTTTTCTCGCCCAGGAAAACCTCAACGTACGGATCACCGCCATCTGCGATACCTTCAGCATATATGCTCAAAATGGCGCCGATGCAGTAATGAACGGCCACCGGGTGGCGGCAGACCAGTCCCGGCCCGAAGCTCCCCGCCTCTACCACAACTATCTCGATATGCTGCACGACGGTAATGTGGATGCTGTAGTGATCGCCACGCCCGATCACTGGCATGCGCAGATGAGCATAGACGCGGCACGCGCCGGCAAGCACGTATACTGCGAAAAGCCCATGACCCGCACCATCGAGGAAGCCAAAAATCTGCGCGATGTTATTCGAGAAACCGGTGTCACCTTCCAACTGGGCCACCAAAACAGGCAGCAGGCCAGCTATATGAAAGCACGCGAAGTGGTAGACCATGGACTACTCGGCCACATATCAATGGTGGAAACATACACCAATCGCAACTCCGACCACGGCGCATGGATCCGCGGCATTCACCCAAAGGCCGACCGCAACAACATACACTGGGAGGGCTTCCTCGGCGACGCGCCCTATGTGCCCTTCGACCTCGACCGGTACTTCAACTGGCAGAAATGGTTTGAGTATGGTGGCAGTGTGGCCGGCAATCAGTTTACCCACGAATACGACTGCATAAATCAGATATTGGGACTGGGCATACCGAGCAGAGTGGTAGCCCTGGGCGGCACATTTTACTACGACGATGCGCGCACCATTCCCGATGTGTTCAATGCCATATTTGAATACCCCGATCGAAAACTCACCCTTACCTACGACTGCTCCCTGAAAAGCGCCTACAGCCGCGAAAAGCTAATCATGGGCGACGATGCCTCTATGGTGATCAGCATCAATCTGGGCGTTTTTCCCGATCGCAACTCCGACAAATACAAAAAGTACAAGGTAAATCCTGAAACCCCCATTTTCAGCTACGACCCCAAAGATGGTGAAGTAGACGCCGTGACTAGTGCCACGGCCAGGTACTATCAGGAGCGTGGCTTTGGCTACACCTACCGCAATGGCGAGCGCATCGACTGTACCTATTTGCACATGCTGGAGTGGGTGAACTGTATTAGAAATGAAGCAACGCCATCTTGCGATGTACAGCAGGGCTTTGAAGAGTCGGTCACCTACATCATGAGCAATGATGCCTATCTGGAAAACCGGTCGGTGCGCTGGGATGCCGATCAGCAGCAGGTGGTGTAGATTTGATGGATTATTCTTTTTGTTTGGCGATGTGGTTGTAATCTTCCAGTAGCGTTTTGAGCAAGGGGTATGGCTTGGTGTCGTCATTTATTTCCAGTATTTCCCGGGCCTTCTGTGCCAGTACATCCACTTGACTGTAGTTGCCTGTCCGTCGGCATTCATCTAGCACTTGCTTTATAGTATAAAAATCTTTGTCGCTGAGGCGCAGCACGTTGGCATAGGTTGGGGTGTAGTGTTTTTCTGTTGTGCGCAAGATGGTGTCGTTCAGTGAGTAGGGTTTCACATGGCGCACCACTACGGTATTGGCCACCCGGTCGCCTACGCGCTGCACTTTTTTAGAGAAAGCCATACTCATAATGCCCACCACCGGAAAAGGCACAATCATAAAAATGATGAATAGTATGATGAAGGTTTCTTCCCAGGTGGAGGCGGGCCTGTTGGGCACGAAAAACAACAGCAGAAAGCCCAGTTTCACGTCGATTACGCGCAGCGACCAGCGCAAGATGTAGTCGCCCAGGGAGGCCGCACGGCCATCGGCGCTCATCACTCGCATCTTTAGCAGTTTTTTACCGATGGTCTGTCCGTGCCAGAAGTATTCGATCGCCGGCTGATAAAGCAGTACGGGCAGCGAGATGAGAAAGAACAAGAGTATGTCGGGGTCTTCCCGGAAGAGCTGTATACCCGCCAGTGTGCGCAGTGCGTAAGAGGCCAGCCATACATAAATGCCCATCGCCAGCAGATCAAGAGTGGCTGCACCTATGCGCTGGCCTATGTTGCCCAGTGGATATTCCAGCGGCACATTTTGAGAAGTGTTTGCTTTTAATATTGACATGAATGGCTTATAATAACGCCAATATAAATATTAAAATGAGGGAAGTAACTTTTTTGTCGGCCAATGAAGCCAAATGGCGAAAGGTGGAATCCATCCTCGATAAAGACAGTAAACTGACCCCCGACGAATCGGCCGATCTTTTCATTGAGCTTTCAGATGATCTTTCTTACGCACACACGCACTATCCGCACGGCGTCATCACCGGCTACCTCAACGCCCTGGCGATCGGTATTTTTGGCAAGCTGAACAAGCGCAAGACAGAAAAGCTGGAACGCATCGTTTCCTTTTGGCGTTTTGAGGTGCCCCTGTGCGTAGCGCGGCATCACCGCAGGTTGTTGTACTCTTTTTTATTTTTCGCAGCATCACTTACCATTGGCATCGTATCTACCCACTACGACGAAACCTTTCCGCGGGTAGTACTGAGCGATGAATACGTAGATATGACCCTTGAAAATATTGAAAATAATGATCCGATGGCGGTGTACAAGTCCAGCGAATCAAACAGCATGTTTTTGCGCATCACCTTCAACAACATCAGGGTATCTCTGTACACCTTTGCCGCCGGCCTGCTCTTCTCGCTTGGCACAGTATATTTCCTTTTTTACAATGGCGTGATGGTCGGTGCTTTTCAGTATTTCTTCATTCAAAAAGGAGTCATCTTAGATTCCCTGCTCACCATCTGGATCCATGGCACCATCGAGATTTCCTGCATCATCATAGCGGGCGGGGCCGGCTTGGTGTTGGGCCACAGCTTTTTATTTCCGGGCACGCTGCCACGCATGAAGTCACTCGTGCTGGGCGCCAAAGATGCCATTAAGATTGTGGTGGGCATTATCCCGCTCATCGTTCTGGCGGGCTTTCTCGAAAGCTTTATCACCCGCCTCACAGCCTCACCGGCCATTTTTAGGGTGGGAATTATTTTTTTATCACTGCTTTTTGTGTTGTGGTATTTTGTGTACTATCCACGGCGCTTAGCTCAAAAATTGCAAGATTGAATACACGTCTTTTCGTCATGATCATGCTGCTGCTCACGATGGCCTGCAGTTCCACACGCCAAGGTGACCACCCACGCGATTTCGATACGGAGCGGCTGGAGGAAATGAACGCCTCTGCCCGCTACGACTACGACAGGGAAGTAGCAGAAACTTCCAACGGCATTCTGAAGTTTTTTGGCCAGGTGTTCATGATCCTGGCCAGGCTGCTCAACTCTGTGCTGGGCTTTGTCGTATTGGCTGCACTGGTGCTGGCGCTGGTATACCTGGTGGCGCGCAACTCCCACGTGCTGTTTCCATCGCGCAAACAAGGGGCCGCCGAGCAGGTGCAGGCAGTAGATGTAGAGGATGTGAAAGAGGCTGACTATCACGACCATCTGGCCAGGGCACTACAGGAGGGCAACTACGCTTTGGCCATACGCTACCAATTTTTGCAATATCTAAAGCAACTGCAGCAGGCGAAGTTGATCGACTGGCACAGGGAAAAAACCAATTTTGACTATTTTCTGGAAGTACCTCAGGGCATGCGACCCAATTTCGGCAAGCTCATCCGCATTTATGAATATGTGCACTATGGCCACTTTCATGCTACGGAGGATTTGTATCGTCAGATGGCTGCTATGGCTGAACGAATAGAAAGCCGGTGAAAAAGAGATACGTGATCATAGGTATAGTGGCCATCGTGTTGCTGTTGTTGGGCGGGGCAGTTTTGCATTCCGCCTTGCAACCACGACCTTTCAACTGGTGGCGTTCGTATCACCCGCTGGACCGCTCGCCCTACGGCACCTATGTGCTCTTCGACCAATTGCTCAATTTTTTTCCTGAACACAGAACCAAGCGATATAAAAGAGAAGATTTCGATCAATACTGGGAAACAATGCAGTTCACGCACATCGGTGATGAGTCGGATAGTACGTACGGCTATAGCCTGCCCGACACCGTGGCTGCGAAGCCTTTCAATATCTTCCTGATCAACAACTCCTTTCTACCCGGTGAGCAGAGCACGGCCGCCTTGCTGCAGCATGTAAAAAAAGGCAACCACGCCATGATAGCTGCCGATGCAATGGATTCCCTGTTCCTGAGCCGCTGGGGCCTTACACTCGATACGCTTGCGGCGAGCCAGATGTCAGCGGACTCGCTCGACGCAGCCTTTGATCTGCGCATGCAAGACAACAGCCAGGCGGTGCTGTCGCCTTTTGCACAGCTCACCTATTTTAGCCGGTATACATCGGAAGCAGACATACTCATGCGCAACGCACACGGCCAGGTGCTGGCACTGGCGGTAGCGGAGGGGCAGGGGCAATTTATTTTTTGCACCTTGCCGCTGGCATTTACCAACTACAATCTGCTGAAAAAAGATCGAATGCCTGCCGCATACCTTATCAGGCAGCTGCCGGAAGCCGACACCTACTGGACGCAATACCTGAGCGATCCGTACCAGCGCGACTATGCCGACCGGCGTTCGCTGCTGGCATTTGTGCACAGCCAGGAAGCACTCACCTGGGCATTTTATACCTTGGTGACGGCGCTGTTGCTGTACTTTATTTTTCAGGTAAAAAGGCGGCAGCGCGCCATACCTCTGCTGGAGCCACCAACAAATGCCAGCGTAGGCTTTGCGGAAATGCTCGGCAACCTGTATTACGACAGCCGCGACCACAAGGGCATGCTGCAAAAAAAGATGAAATACTTCCTGATGCAGGTGCGCGACAGGTATCGTATAGACACCACCCGGCAAGATGAGCGCTTTATGAAACTACTGGCCAGTAAAACAGCCGTGCAGCCGGATGCGGTGCACGAACTGTTCGAAACGTATCGCCAATACGCGGCACAGGAGCAAGTCAGTGCACAGGAATTTTTGAAGGTAAACAAGTGTTTTCAAGTATTTAAGCAACTATAATATGGATGATCAATACGCGGCAGAGATGAAGCCCCGCATGGACCTCACACTGTTGGAAGAGAAGGTGAGCCGCATACGGCTGGAAATAGGTAAAAAGCTGGTCGGGCAACATCAGTTGGTAGAGTACGTGCTGGTGGGCCTTTTGTCCGATGGCCACCTGCTGATAGAAGGTGTACCCGGCGTGGCCAAAACCTTTACCGCCAGGCTGCTGGCGCGGGTGCTCGATGCCAGCTTTGCACGCATTCAGTTCACCCCAGACCTGATGCCTTCCGACGTCACCGGCACGAGCATTTACAACAATAAAACGGCTGATTTCGAATTCAGGCGCGGCCCCATATTTCACAATATTATTCTCATCGATGAGATAAACCGTGCGCCGGCCAAGACGCAGGCTGCACTGTTTGAGTGTATGGAAGAAAAGCAAGTGACCATCGACGGCGTTACCCACCGGCTGGAGGCGCCCTTTGTGGTGCTGGCCACACAAAACCCTGTGGAGCATGAAGGCACCTACAAGCTGCCCGAGGCTCAGCTCGACCGGTTTCTATTTAAAATTGATGTAGGCTACCCCTCTCTCGAAGAAGAAGTACAGATTCTCAGTGGTGTGTCAGAAAACCGGATCAACAACAATTTTGACGATGTGCAGGTCATTCTGAGTAAAGATGAGCTGATGCAGCTGCGCCGCCAGGTACGCGAGATACGCGTCGACGACCACCTGCTGAAATACATAGCGAAGCTGACGGAGAATACCCGGCAAAACCCCGACCTGTACCTGGGCGCGTCACCCCGGGCAAGCATCGGCATACTGATGGCCGCCCGCGCCATGGCCGCCATACGCGGCCGCGACTTCGTAACGCCCGACGACATACGCCAGGTGACCTACCCCGTGCTGAGCCACCGCGTGGTGCTCACGCCCGAGCGCGAAATGGAAGGCCTGCAGTCAGACGATGTGATCAGAAGCATAATAGAGCAAATTGAAGTACCGCGCTAGCATGCTGCCCGATCTGGTGATGCACAAACGACTGCTGTACAGCCTGCTGGGGCTGGTGGTCGTTTTTTGCCTCGGCTTTGCCTTTCCCGTCTTTTTGGCCATAGGCAAACTGGCCATGCTGGCCCTGGTGCTGCTGGTGGTCATCGACGGATCGCTGCTGTACAGCAAGCGCCTGCCCGTAGAGGGCAAGCGCATACTGGAAGGAAAGCTTTCCAATGGCGATTTCAATACCGTAGCACTGCAGTTGCGTAGCCATTACGGTTTCGCCGGGGTGGTGGAAGTGATTGATGAACTGCCGGTACAGCTTCAAAAGCGTGATTTATCTTTCAAAAGAAAATATAGCGCGCACTTTACTGAGGAATTTATTTATAAAATAAGGCCGACTGAACGCGGGGAGTACGCTTTTGGCAATATCAACGTGTTTCTCTCCTCGCCACTACAACTGCTGGTGCGGCGAGTGGTGTTGCCGGCAGGGCAGACGGTGAAAGTGTATCCTTCATTCATTCAATACCGCAAGTACGCCTTTCTGGCCATGAGCAACCGGCTGGAAGAAGCAGGCGTGAAAAAAGTGCGGCAGATTGGCGCCAGCAAAGAGTTTGAGCAGATTCGCGACTACGTGCGCGGCGATGACTTTCGAATGATCAACTGGCGGGCCACAGCCCGGCGCGATGCACTGATGGTAAACCAGTACCAGGAAGAAAAATCACAAACTGTATACTGCCTGGTGGATAAAGGCCGCATGATGCACATGCCATTTGAGGGGCTCAGTCTGATGGACTACGCCATAAATGCTACGCTGGTGCTGAGCGGTATCGCATTGGGCAGGGGCGACAAGGCCGGCTTGCTCACCTTTTCCGATAAAATAGGAAGCTTTGTACAGGCGCGATCGAAAAGCGGACAAACCCAACAAATAGCCGAGGCGCTGTACAGCCAGGATGTAAGGCTGCGCGATACCGACTATTGGCGACTGCTCAAGAACACCAAACAGTATATTAAAAACAGAAGCCTGCTGCTGTTATTCACCAACTTCGATTCGCTCATCAGCCTGGAGAGGCAGATGAAATACCTGAAAGCCGTGGCCCGCGATCACGTGTTGGTGACCATTTTGTTCGACAACACCGAACTGAACGCCCTGGCTTCCAAGCCGGTGCACGGCCTGCGCGACGCATACCACCAGACGGTGGCCGAAAAACTGCGATACGACAAGTTCATTATCGCCCGCGAAATGCAGAAAAATGGCATATACACCATACTTACCGAGCCGCAGCAGCTCACCGTCAATACCATCAACAAATACCTCGAGCTCAAGTCGAGGGGTGTATTGTAAGCTGTGAGAAATATAAAATCTGTATTCAGTGTTTTTAAGTATGGCTGTGACCAGAATAGGCTGGCCTATGTAGTAGTCGCTGCGGGTATGATCACCTTAGTGCTGATTTACTACTGGCATTGGCACACCATCCAGTGCGAGCCATGCTTGCCCATTGTTCCCTGCCCTCCTTGTGAAACAGCATACATGGCGCAATTCCATACCTATTTTATTGTTTGGAGCTTCACGGGATTTCTTTTTATTGCGAAAAGAAAACTGGCCAAAATGAAATTGGGCAAGAGCCTGAAATAAAATTTTTCACGCGTCTTTATTTTTATAGAATACCAACGAGACGAAATCCAATTTATAATGAGAATCTTATTGATAGCACATTGCTGGCTCTTCCTAATAAGTGGCCTAGTGCAAGCTCAGTCCGCAGCCAAGCCATCACCTTCCGATCCTTGGATCAGCTACCCCTCCGCCAACGTGACGGACTACGGTGTGTATCATTTCCGGCGCTCTTTTGCGCTGGATCGTGTGCCGGCCACGCTTTGGGTACAGGTATCTGGCGACAACCGTTACGAGCTGTTTGTAAATGGGCAGCGCGTGTGCTATGGCCCGGCAAAGGGCGACCTCAAAACCTACAAATACGATGAGGTAGACATAGCGCCATATTTAAAGCAGGGCCACAACCTGCTGGCTGCGCAAGTGTACAATGGTGGGGAAGATAAGCCACTGGCATTCATCACCTATCAAACAGCCTTTTTGCTGCGTACCGTCGACCCTGAATACGATTTTCTCAATACCGACCATCGCTGGAAGTGTTTTAAGAATGCTGCTTACGACCAGATCACCTATGAAGAACTAAAGACATGGGAGTGGGTGCGGGGATTCTATGCCTGTGGGGGCGGCGATGAGGTAGATGCTGCTCAGTACCCGTGGGGGTGGGAGCAGAGTGTTTACAACGACTCGGCATGGCTGGTATCTGAGCCGCTTACCTTCGAAGGGCAGGCGCCCTGGCACCTGGTGCCCCGCAACATTGCCTTTATGGAAGACACGCGTCAATACCCCGGGCGCATACGGCGCATGAGCGGCGTGGAAACGGCAGCAAACGATGTGCTGCTTGTTCCGGCACACACGGAGGCAGTGCTTATTTACGATTTCGACATTTTCACCATGGGCTATCCCGAGCTGGTGCTGAGCGATGGGGATGGTGCCAGCGTCAAGATCAAATACGCGGAAGCCCTATATGACGCTCCCGACCTGAAGGCGCATCGCGACTCGGTAGCGAGCAAAACCATGTATGGCGTATTTGACATTTACCATGCCGATGGTGGCCGGAAGCGCATGTTCCGCCCATTGTGGAAACGCGCCTTTCGCTATATAGCACTTGAAATAAAAACAGCAGAACAGCCACTGGCCATTCATTCCCTGGTGAATGAATACTCCGGATATCCATACACGGATATGAGCACCTTTCAGAGTGATGACCCCTCGCTCAACGCCATATTTGCCATGTGCCTGCAAACACTCAGGATGTGCTCGGCAGAAACCTACTACGACACGCCGTACTACGAGCAACTCAGCTATGGCGGCGACAACCGGCCCATCGGAGCGATGTCCATGTACAACGCCATAGACGACCGGCTCTTTCGGGAAGTGATGCGCCTGTACCCACAGTCGGCCAACCCGGAGACGAAGCTTTTCAAATCTGCCTATCCTTCCCGCTTTACATTCGACAATGGCACCTGGAGCATGGCGTGGGTGCAAAGCCTGAAGGACTACCACTGGATGCGGGGCGACTCCGCCTGGGTGAGGCAGTTTGTAGGCGATATAGAAGGTGTGCTCACCTTCTATGCCCGCAGCATTGACGAGACAGTACAACTGCTGGGGCCTTTGGATCAGCGCAATTTCATAGACTGGAGCATACACTACGGCAGTGTGCCACAGCGCAAGCCCAAGATCACGATTACCCATTCGGCTATGCTCACACTGCAATATGTGCACACGCTCGATTGCGCCGTTTCGCTGTACCGGGCATTGGGTGAAGATGAAAAGGCGCTGGCCTGGTCTGCCCTTGCCGATACGTTGAGAGCGGCGGTGTATCGCCAGTGCTGGAATGAAGAGAAGCAGATGTTTGCCGATTATCCTGCCAAAGAGACCTACTCACAGCACACCAATGTGCTCGCCATATTGTGCAATGTATTGCCCGATGAAGGTCAAAAGGCGCTGATGCATCGCATCCTCTATGCTGACGGCTGGGATGAGGTGGCGAGTTCCTATTTCCAGTTTTTCGTTTTCAAGGCCATGGAAAAAACAGGCTATGAAGATGATCTGCTCAAGCATTTTGACCATTGGAAAATGTTTTTGGCCCGGGGCAGCACCACCTGTGGCGAAACGGGTTTTGAATCGCACGATCGGTCTGACTGCCACGCGTGGAGCGCACACCCTGCCTATTATTTGCTGCGCAACGTCTGCGGCATCAGGCCGGCAGGTGTTGGATTTACAGAGGTGCTCATCGAGCCACACTTGGGATATCTGGAGCAAATTGCCGCCAGCATGCCGCACCCATCGGGCCGTATACAGGTGACATACAGCAAAAAGGGGAAGCAGCTCACAGCACACATTGTGCTGCCCGAAGGACTCTCGGGCACCTGGCAGTATCAGGGAAAAACGCAGCGACTGACGCCGGGATCGAATAAAATTGTTCAGCGGAGCAACCACTAGAAAAGGGCCACAATTCTCTGGTACAATTAAATATGTGCAAAATGTTGATGTTCTGTCATTTAAATTTTATTCGCACGAACAACCCCTTTGCGAACTTCGCGCATCCCTTGTGATCATTGCGGTTTATTTCGGAGGGATTACCAATATTTCAGTGGGACATGTGCTGAAAGGAAAAGACAAGCTTTCGAGATTTTTCTGATCATTTACTTTTTTTCACTCAAACACCAGCTGCGCATACATCGGGAAATGATCTGAACCGAAAGAAGGCAGGCGCTTCAGGTCG
>CAZQVB010000057.1:0-21040 GCA_964596645.1 uncultured Roseivirgaceae bacterium | reverse complement strand
ATTGCAGACTTCATGTGCAAAGAGTTGCAGCTGATTGTTGAAGTTGATGGCATTACCCATACCTATGAGGAAGTAACTGAAAAAGATAATCGGAAGCAAGCTGACCTGGAGACAGCCGGATTCACCGATGAAGAAGTACTTCATCATATGAATTCTGTCAATCAGGAAATAGAGAATCAGGTAATCAGGATAATGGAAACAAGGGGCATTTCCCCCCGCATTCGCAGAAGGCAAAATAAAAGTTGACTTACAACTGCCAGAAGACTAGCAAAGCTCCACCCCCTTCCCCCGCCAGCGGGGGACATTGCTAACCTTGAGGCGTGCACAAACTCAAATGAATTACCTTTTGTCAGCGTTGCTACCCGCCATAGGTTTTATCTCCTTACAAAGCATTATAAACCAACTTGGGACACCCAATTCACTTTGAGTATCCTGCAAATTTCATCCTGAACCTTGTTTTATAATACGGTGTGGAATACAGGAGCAGATTGTAACTACCTTTTTTACGAAGTTCCCACCTCTAATCCGTCTTTACCTTTTTGGTTCAAACAGCGATTTGGCCATGAAGCTATAACAAACCGGTTGCGCTATCCGTTCTGCCCTTTTCTTACAAAGCCATACACCATGCTTACCTACGACAAGCTCCCTGAGCTGCGTTTGCAAGGCGACGCCCCGGTTGATCGGGTTGTGTCTCAATATATGCAAGCGGGCAAGGCATCTGAATTGTATTCATTGCTGCAATCTTTGGAGCACAACCGCACCTTAGATAACGCCCTGTCCACCTTTGGCTTTTCCGGGCTGTTGCCATATCCCGCCGTGCCTGCATGGGCCGATGCCGATAAGATGAATGCCGGCAGAGCAGTATTTCAGCAATTCGGTCTGGAGATCATGACTTTGCTTGGCGTGCTTTCGCTGCCGTATTGCTATGCCGCTGCAGAAGGCGCCCGCGTATTGTGGCTTGCCGAAAAGATGCGAAACCAACCGGGCAAGCGCCTGCTGGATACCGCTACTTTTGTACATCAGGTGCTCGATGCCGATGCGTTCGCGCCGCAGGGTCAGGGACTGGCTGCCATTATGAAGGTGCGCCTCACGCACGCCCTGGTGCGGTTTTATGTGTCCAGCAATGCGGAGTATACCCTGGCAAGTGTGCCAGTGAACCAGGAAGATTTGCTCGGCACCAACCTGGCTTTTTCCTCCATCGTCATCAAAGGTTTGATAAAAATGGGAATTGCCTTGAGCAGCAGCGAAAAGGAGGGCTTTATGCATCTGTGGAACGTGATCGGCCACTTAGGCGGCATTGATGAAAACATACTGCCGGGCACACTGACGGAGGCCCTGCATTTGGAGCACATTATTGCCAAACATCAATTTGGCCCATCAGAGGAGGGCCGTGCCTTGACCAGCTTGCTCATCGAGCATTTTCAAAAAACGCTGCCATCAGCTGCCATCCGCAATCTAATAGCGCCGCAGATGCGCTATTTTCTTGGCGATAAGGTGTCGGAAATCATTGGTTTGCCAACTCCGGGCCTGGGTGATGTAGTGGTATCGAACCTGGTTGCGTTTGGCATATTAAAAAATAAACTTTTTCCCGGTAAGCCCAGTCTGCCTCAGGCACGGCGAAACCTGCAAATGTTGCGTGAAAAAATAGTAGAAACACCTTAAATCCACACACCTAGCTGAATACCTCTTTCAGAATGGCCAAAGATTTTAAATCACGAATGCTGTCGAAGTGGTAGCGATAATAGGCAAGTACGTCTTCCAGCATTGATGAGCGCAGACTTTTTCCCATCGGGCCAACGTACCCAAAAGGCACCCTGAGCATTTGTTGCAGATGCGCCACTGCAGCATCATCTTGGCGTAGCGGGCTTTGCACCTCATCGAGCAATTGCCGCGCTGTGAGCGGTGAGATACCAAAAAAGACCATCATCTTCAGTAAATATTGTAAATGAAAATTTTCATACCCTTCGGGAGCCTGATCAAAATAAGCAATGGCCGATTCGGCGAAGTCAAACAACTCCTGATTGTTTTCCTCCGTATGCAGGCTTTTTACCATAAACTCCGCCATAAATAAGGCCATGGTGGTTTTCCGGATATCGAAAGGGATGCTGCTGAAGTTGAGCCGGCACCTCATTTCACTGATGCGCTGTATATCTTTGCCTGGCCGGTGATATACCACAAGGTCGAGCAGGGTGAGTGGTTGAAAGTGCCCCATTTTGTTTTTTGCCTTAGGGCTGCGCACACCATTTACAATATAGCTTTGCAAGCCAAACTCCGCCGTAAATATGCGCGCAATGATGGAGGTGTCGCGGTACTTGATGTGGCTCAAGGCTATGCCGGGTGTTTTATACAACATAGTTGCCGGTGGTATATCGAAAGCGGTAAATCGGCCTGACTTGCATTAATTTCTATTGTTCAGATCCTGATAAAAGCATTTTCGGCATCGCGCCTCATACTGGTCTTTTTCGCCGAGCAACACCTTGTGTCTGCTGTCATGCAGGCGAAGCGAAAAGCTGGCAGGATTGCCACATTTCATACAGATGGCGTGCGTTTTTGTCACAAATTCTGCAACAGCCATCAGGTCGTTCACAGGTGGGAAAGGGCGCCCGAGAAAATCCTTGTCCAGCCCGGCCACCACTACCCGCTTGCCCATGCCGGCCAGCTTAGTGCAGGTTTCCACCAGTGAAGCATCAAAAAACTGAGCTTCATCTATGCCAATGACATGGCTGGCTGAAGCAGGAAGAAGCATGTCGGCGGCGAAGTCTACCGGCGTGGAGCGAAGCTGCGTTTTGTTGTGCGACACTACAAAAGTGGCGCTGTAGCGGCGGTCAAGCGCAGGCTTAAATATCTCTACGCGCTGCCCTGCGATTACGGCCCTGTTGAGCCGGCGGATCAATTCCTCCGTTTTTCCGGAAAACATGCAGCCACAAATCACCTCTATCCAGCCGGTATGCGCGGGATGGTGTGACTTATCTTGCCAGAAACCGGGTTCTACAAACATTACTTCGCTGTTGCGCTGTTGCAATATTAAGCCGATTAACTGTGAAATGCTGTGGTGATGAAGGCTTAGTTGAAAGAGTTACTACCCTGTGAAGGATGGTGGGGACACAAACCTTGGCGGTTGGCAGGTGAAGGGACAGAACCAATGCGGCAGAAAATGGTGCGCAATGCGGCAGTGGCTTTTTCAAAGGAGGTATCATTTTTACGTTAGTAGGGCAAGTGATACCTTTGGTGCCTCGGCGTGAATCGAAAAATAATTTATGGAAAGCAACATCAATCAGCAGGAAATACGTGACTATAGCCAGCGCTTTGGCAGAAACATAATGCGGCAGACTTTTATAAACCGCCAGGCGGTAGGGGGGCAGGACATACTCACCCTGACACCGGTGAAGCAAGTCAATTTTTTCGTGCTCAAGCAATTGTTGGACTCTTGGCAGAGTGAAAGTGCGCAGTTGAAGAGTCCATATTTCGACTATGAAGCGGAGGAGGTACAGCAGGCAATGCAACAATTTATGAATGTGCTGTCGCGGCACATCCGGATAGAGCAAGATGCTTTGTTGCCACTGCTGACCAAGGCTACCGAGGAGGCGCTTTTACTTATTTTTTCGCCTTATGCATATTACCTGCACGAAATCAGCAAACCGGGAAGGAGCAAGTTGATGGTGGCCGATCTGAAAAAGCTCAAGAAATACGTAAAGATCAATGATCACCTGTTGGGTGCCTATATCGCCAGGTTTGAGTCAGAGGGGATAGAGGCCATTTTCAGTGAGGATGCCGTGCGCATATTCAATGAAGTGTGCGAGCGTACGGACGCGTCACCAGAGGCGGTGGATGCACATCTTAGCGATTTTGCTCAGATTGAGCCACTCGATGCAGATACGTTGTATCGCGGTGGTGATTCGGCAAATGCTGCTGCTCACCCGGCGCGGCAGCCGTCGGAAACCACACAGCGCAAAACGCTTTTGGATACACTTTCTTCCGGCGGGCACGAGTATGAAGCTTTGCCCCCGGGTTCAGTGGGTACTACTGGTGAGCTCAAGAAAAAAATCTCCATCAACCAGCGTTTTATGTTTGTAAGGGAGCTGTTCGGTGGCAATGCCGATGAATTTGAGATGGTAGTGGAGCATCTGGATAATTGCCAAAGCCGTGAAGAGGCGATGGATTTCCTTACGGCCAATTACATAAAGAAGAAAAACTGGGACAGCGATAAAGAGGAAGTGCAAGAGTTTTTTGAACTCATCGACAGACGCTTTGGCCGGTAGCGGTTGCCATATTTATTCCTTTGTTTAGACTATACGCATAAACGCAGCCAAAGAAAAAGCAGGTGTAGATATTGAGAATGAAGCGCTTTAATTCCACTCCGAAACAGATTTGAAAAAGGTTTTATACGTAATGGACTGAAGATATCGCTATACAGACATTTATGAAGAAAACCATGTGTCGAATTCAGTTAAAGTAATTACAAATTCTATTTGATATGGCCAGCGAAATCCTCATATATCAAAACCCAGACGGCAACATCAAAATAGATGTTCGCTTGCAGGAAGAGACCGTTTGGCTTGCGCAAGCTCAAATGGGGCAATTGTTTGGCAAGGACAAACGTACCATCAGCGAGCATATCAGTAATATTTTCAATGAGGGTGAATTGGAGAAAAGTTCAACTGTCCGGAAATTCCGGACAGTTCAAACCGAAGGCAATCGGGAGGTTGAACGTGAGCTTGACCACTACAATTTAGATATTATCATATCGGTTGGCTATCGGGTGAAATCGGTTCAAGGTACACAATTCCGTATTTGGGCAACGCAGCGATTAAAAGAATACATCATTAAAGGCTTTACGCTCAATGATAACCGCTTTAAGTCGGGCAGCTCAATGAACTATTTCAACGAACTGCAAGAGCGTATTCGGGAGATACGCCTTTCGGAGAAATTCTTTTACCAAAGAATCAAAGATATTTACGCCACCAGTATAGATTATGACCCGAAAGACGAAAAAACCATTGAGTTTTTCAAAATAGTGCAAAACAAATTGCTTTGGGCTATCAGTGAGCAAACCGCAGCCGAATTGGTATACAGGCGTGTGGACGCCAGTTTGCCATTAATGGGAATGCTTTCTTACGACAAAAAACAAGTGGCTTCCATAAAAAAGGCAGAAGTAAGCATTGCCAAAAATTATCTGAATGAAGATGAAATGAAGCTTTTGGGCTTGTTGGTGGAGCAATATTTGGCATTTGCCGAAACAATGGCGCAGCAGCAAACACCCATGTATATGAAAGATTGGATTGAGCGATTGGACACCATCTTGCAATTGAACGGTAGGGAGTTGTTGACGCACGCAGGCAAAATCTCGCATACAATGGCATTGGAGAAATCTGGAAAAGAATATGTGAAATTCAAACAACAACAAAAGGCCATTGAAAAAGAAGCCAGTTTAAAAGAGTTAGAGGAAGACATCAAAAAATTGAAGACACCAAAGAAGAAATGAAATACAGAAGCGAAATAAGAGCAAGCATCTATAGAGCTTTTAGGAAATTAAGGATATCGGCATTTTTCTGGGCAGTAGTTTGGTGTATACAAATGAAAGGGAAGTACTGATTTAAGAAGACCTAAAAACCTACTTGCTCACTTGCTATGAAATTGCCAATCTCACCGATGTAGAAGCTCAATACATTATGCTGCAAGTCATAACACTTTCATTAGCGTAAGGCGCCAGTGCTGCGTCAGTATCGAAACAACACCTCCATACGGTGGGCGTCTATTTTGAGCAATATGAAAATGAGTATGGTAAATGACCACAGCGACGAACCTCCGTAGCTAATGAGCGGCAGGGGTATGCCCACCACAGGAAACAAGCCGATGGTCATGCCGACATTCACCAGAAAATGTATGAAAATAATGGCGGCCACGGAGTAGCCATACACACGGGCAAAGCGCTCCTTTTGCCGCTCGGCCAGCCGCACCAGCCGCATCAGCAATACTACAAACAGGCCAATGACCAGCGTGGTACCCAGCCAGCCTTGCTCTTCGCCCAACGTGCAGAATATAAAGTCGGTACTTTGCTCCGGCACAAAATCAAACTTGGTTTGTGTGCCTTCCAGATAGCCTTTGCCTACCAGTCCTCCGGAGCCTATGGCGATCTTCGATTGGGTCACATTCCAGCCATAGCCCAGCGGGTCGCCGGCCGGATTGATCAGTGCCTTGATCCTGTTCTGTTGATGGGGCTTCATCACATCGGTGATCACGTAGTCTACACTTTTTACTACGCCCAGCACTATGCCTGCGGCTAAGGCAACTGTCAGTACGCGTTTGGTGCTTTTCTTGCCAAAGGTGATGATCAACGTGGCCAGCAGCACAATGGCGATCATCAGGTACACCTGGTCTACCAATAGTGTAAGTACAAATATGGCTGCGGCGGCAAGACCTATCACCATCACAAGTGGATTCAGTCCTTCGCGGTAGAGCACAATGACGAAGGCGCCAAACACCATAGCTGTACCGGTATCGCCTTGCAGCATGATGAGCGCCGGCGGCACGATGATGATCACCGCCGCCAAAATGAGGTCCTTTAAGTTGTTGAACTTAAACCCACTCTTGCCTATGTATTTGGCCAGAGCCAGTGCTGTGGCGAATTTTGCAAATTCTGATGGCTGAATGCGAAAGCTGCCAATGGTGAGCCAGGAGGTAGAGCCGGATACCTCGCGGCCAAAAAGCAGCACCACCACGAGCAAGAGCAGTACAATGCCATAGATGATGTAAGCGAAAGAATCGTAAAACCTGAAGTCGATGGTCATAATGGCCACGATGATCAGTATGCTTGTGCCGATCCACAGCAGTTGCTTGCCGGAGTTGAGTGTGAGGTCAAATATCGACATCTGAGCCTCTTCATCGTATACGGCAGCGAATATGTTGAGCCAGCCGAGCGTCACCAGCACGAAGTAGACGACCACTATGGTCCAGTCGATCTTGTTATATTTTACCGATTCAGTTCTCAATAGACGAATACCCCCTTTTTTACATAATCTTCAATCCAGGTTTTCTTTATTTCGCCGGTCAGGTATTTCTCCATCATCAGGCCTGCAATGGATGCCGCCGAACGTGCACCTTGCCCGGCGTTTTGCACATACACCGATATGGCTATTTTAGGATTGTCTTTCGGGGCGAACGCTACAAATACAGAGTGGTCTTCACCGTGCGGGTTTTGTGAGGTGCCCGTTTTGCCGCACACCTGCACACCCTCTATGGCCGCCCGAAAGCCCGTTCCTTGATTCACCACCATCTCCATAGCGTCTATCACCGGGCCAAAGTGCGCGGAGTCTATGCCCACATTTATTTTTTCCTTGTACTGTGGCAGGGGCCCATCATCACCGATTTCCTTTACCAAATGCGGCGTAATGTACCAGCCGCGGTTGGCAATGGCGGCAGAGTAATTGGCCATTTGTATGGGGCTTATCAGGATTTCGCCCTGCCCTATACTGATGGAGTTGATGGTAGACCACTTCCAGCGATTTTCGCCATATATACTATTGTAGTACGCCGGGGTAGGTATTTTTCCACCTTTCTCATTGGGTATGTCCACGCCCAGCGGCTGGCCGAGACCCATACGGCGCAAGTAATCGTTCCATAGCTCAAGCCCCAGCCGGCTGTCCACAAAGGTATTTTCGGACAAGTCGCGGTTAATTATTCTTTTGAAAACGATGTAGAAATAGTTGTTGGAAGATTTCTCTATGGCCTTGTACACATCGTAGTAGCCTGGGGGGGCATGGTCGCCCACAAGCCCTCCGGCACAAAATATTTGCTCATTGGGCCTGATCACCCCCTCTTGCAGGGCGATCAATGCCTGCAAAGGCTTGAAGGTAGAACCCGGCGGGTAGGTCGACATGACGGCGCGGTTGTACAGCGGCTTGAGGGAGTCGAGCGTGAGGCTGGCGAAATTTTTTCCGAAGTTCCTGCCGCTCAGGTTGTTGGGGTCGTAGGTGGGCGCCGATATCAGACTCAGTATCTCGCCACTCTCCGGTTCTATAGCTACTACAGAGCCGGCAAGCCCTTCCATAAGCCATTCGCCATATTTCTGTAGCTCCAGGTCGATGGTCGACACCAGGTTTTCGCCCGGTGTAGAGAGTGTATCAAATTTGCCGTCTTTGAAAGATCCTTTTTCCACGCCACGCACATTCACCATTTTGTATTTCACGCCGTTGTGCCCACGCAGCTCTTTTTCATAGGCGAGCTCCAGCCCGCTGATGCCGATGTAGTCGCCCTGGCGGTAATAGCTGCTGGTATCGCGCTCCAGCATTCCTTTACTTATCTCCCCGATGTAGCCCAAGGCATTGGCCATGTTGGAGTGGTCGTAGCCACGCAGCGAACGTGCCTGTACAAAAAAGCCGGGGAAATCGATGAGGAAATCTTCGAAGCGCGCGAAGTTTTCTATGGAGAGCATTTTCAGGAAAGCCGAAGGCTGATAAAGGTCGAACTCCCGCGCCTGCTCCAGGCGAGTCACAAAATCTTCGTGGGTTAGGTTGAGCAGTTCGCAGAATTTGGCTGTATCCATAGCCTGCACATCGCGCGGCACCACCATCAGGTCGAACACCGGCTTGTTGTACACTATCAGCTTGCCATTGCGGTCGTGTATAAGGCCACGGTATGGATATTCCACTGTGCGCCGTATGATGTTTTCTTCGGCGGCAGAACGATAGGATTTTTCTAATACCTGAAGCTGAAAAAGCTTGAGGCAGTAGATCAATGCTACTACTATAAAGGCACCTTGTATAAAATACTTTCTGTTCTCTTCCATATACTACATTGCCGGGCCTGCAGCCGGCAGCGTTCTATTCACTACACCACTACCATTTCCCAAGTTTCCCGGAGTTTCGGCACCACGCCACCACCTGTATCGCTGGTGCTGGTAATGCTTATTTTCTAATGCCTATGCGCCGGCACCTTTGCCTCGTCTGCTTTATGCCAATATTTTTATGTGATACACACAAAAAAGATGGTTGCCACTTCAGCGACATCACCGCATTGACACCGGGCTAATAGGGATTTCGATAAAACAAATATTGAGATAATACCACTACGAAGAAAGTGAGAAACGCACTGAAAATCACTTTTGAAAAGGTGACGAAAAACATTTGAAATCCTCCGGCCTCCAGGTAGAACAACGCAAGGTGGTGGATAAATATTAGCGGAAGGGCATAGGATAAAAACCAGAAAAAGCCCAACGTCTTCAGCTTTGGTATGCGCACATCTTCATAGCCTCCGCGCGGAGTGACCAACGACAGCCAGTATGGCCTGATGAATGCCAACAGCACGCAGGCCGCTGCGTTGATGCCCAGACTGTCGTAAAAAATATCGACAGAAAATCCGGTGATAAAGGCGATCAGCAGCAGCCAAATGGTGCTGATCTCCAGAGGCAAGAGCAGTATGAAGGCCACGTACAAAAAGCAATATGCGGTGTTGTACAATACCAGATTTTTGATCAGCAACACCTGTACTCCCACATACAGAAAGAAAGAAATGACGCTGAAGATATAGCTTCTTGCCTTCATGGGTTGCTTTGGTAAAGATCAATGGAGAGTTCCAGGCTGTCCAGCTCTTGTTTCTTCGGATTTTCTATCAGGTACACGTAGGAGAGTTGGGCAAAGTCGGGGGCTAGTTTCACTCCCACATCATAGAAAGTAGCATTTTCTTTCAGGCTAAAGCGCTCTATGGTGCCGATCATGATATTTTCCGGAAATACGGCGTTGAAGCCGGAAGTGAGGATGGTGTCGCCTTCTTGCAGGTTGATGTGCCTGGGAATGTACAATGCGTTAGCGATCTGCGGGTCGCGGCCGTCCCAGTTGATGGAGCAAAAGGTGTTGTTGCGTCGAATGACGGATGACACAAACATGTCGATGTTGAGCAGAGAAGCCAGAACAGCAAAGTTTTCGGAGGTGGCCATAATCTTGCCCACCACGCCATTGGTGTTGATCACGCCCATGCCCGGCTGTATGCCGTGCTTATAGCCTTTATTTATAGTGATGAAGTTGTGGTTGAACCGGGTGGTATTGTTAATCACTTTTGCCGAGAGGAATTGATACTTGAAGTTAACTTCGGTTACCCGGGCCGAGTCGGGCACTTTGGCTACCAACATGGGTTTTTGTATTTCCGAGATCGACTGGCGCAGCGAGGCATTTTCCTCGGCCAGTGTTTTATTCACTTCTTTCAGGTTCAGGTAGTCGATCATTTCCTGCCGCGTAGCGTACAGGCTGCCGGCCATTTGGCTGGACGAATGGAAGTAAGCAGCACTGTGGTAGGGGTTGCTCCTCACGGTGAGCCACAAACTGATGAATTCGAGAAAGAGAAACAGCAAAAAGGCCCTGCGCCGGTATAGGAAAAGAAATAATCTATACATCGAACATTAGGTCATCAATACACCCTTCAGTCGGGGCAGGTTTTTCAGGGCCAGCCCTGTGCCCCGTACAACAGCCCTCAGCGGATCGTCAGCCACGTGTATGGGCAGCTTGGTTTTGAGCGCCAGGCGCTTATCGAGGCCACGCAACAAGGCACCACCACCTGTTAGGTGTATGCCATTGTCGTAGATGTCGGCAGAAAGCTCTGGTGGTGATATTTCCAATGCTTTGAGTACGGCTTCTTCAATCTTAGACACCGACTTGTCTATGGCAAAAGCAATTTCCGAATAGGAAATCTTGATCACCTTCGGTATGCCGGTCATCAGGTCGCGACCGCGTATTTCGTAGTCTTCAGGCGGATCGTCCAGTTCAGTAAGCCCAGATCCTACTTCTATCTTTACCTTTTCGGCCGAGCGCTCACCAATCAGCAGGTTGTGCTGGCGGCGCATGTAGTCGAGTATGTCTTTGTTGAACGTATCGCCGGCTACACGTATCGACTGGTCGCATACGATGCCCGACAGTGCGATGACGGCAATCTCTGTAGTGCCCCCACCAATATCTACAACCATGGAGCCAACAGGTCTGTCAATGTCGATGCCTATGCCCAGAGCCGCAGCTATCGGTTCGTGGATCATGTACACCTCTTTGGCACCGGCGTGCTCGGCGCTGTCACGTACGGCACGTTTCTCAACTTCGGTAATGCCGGAGGGTATACAGATGACCATTCGATGGGAAGCGGGAAACCACTTTTTTCCATTGTCGATCATTTTGATCATACCCCTGATCATGTGCTCGGCAGCATGAAAATCTGCGATCACACCATCTTTCAATGGACGGATTGTCTTGATATTTTCGTGCGTTTTCTCGTGCATCTGCATGGCCTGGGTGCCTATTGCGAGCACTTTGTTGGTGTTCTTGTCGATGGCAATGATCGACGGTTCATCCACTACAATTTTATCCCTGTATATAACTAGAGTATTGGCAGTGCCAAGATCGATAGCGATGTCACTTGTAAAAAAATCAAACAGTCCCATAGAGTACCTTTAATGAGGCGTTGAAATTAGTATGTCGAGAGTTGTAAAGATGTACAATATTAAATTATTTCTTACCCTCAGCCATATTTAGTCGCACAATGGAGGTAAAAGATTTTTGAAGCAGGTGATCAGTGTTTGAAATGCCTGGTGCCTGTAAAAACCATCGCCATTTTTTGTTTATCACAATAGTCTATCGAGTCTTTGTCGCGTATAGAGCCACCGGGTTGTATCACGGCCTCTATGCCAGCGGCATGGGCTATTTCCACACAATCGGAAAAGGGAAAAAATGCATCTGACGCCATTACGGCTCCCTCCAGGGAGAGGCCAAAGTTGCGCGCTTTTTCTATGGCTTGCTTCAGTGCATCTACACGCGATGTCTGCCCCAGGCCGCTGGCCACAAGCTGCCCTTCTTTGGCCAGCACTATGGTGTTGGACTTGGTGTGCTTGCATATTTTGCTCGCGAAGAGCAGCGCACGACGCTCCTGCTCGGTGGCCTGTCGTTTGGTCACTATTTCCAGGTCTTCCTCGGTATCTGTCTTGAGGTCGCGGTCTTGCTCTATCACCCCATTTAGTATGCTCTTAAATTGCTTTTTGGTGGTTAGCGGAGACTTTTGAATGAGCAGGATGCGGTTCTTCTTTTTTTGCAACAGGGCGAGCGCATCTTCCTTGTATGAGGGGGCGATCAGTATTTCAAAAAACAGATCATTCATGGCTTCAGCGGCTGGCAGGTCTACCTCGCTGTTGGTGATGAGCACACCACCAAATGCAGAAACAGTGTCTGCAGCAAAAGCTTTGTCATAAGCTTCTTTCACTGTGCTGCCCGTGGCACAACCACAGGCGTTTGTATGTTTCAAAATGGCGAACGCCGTTTCACCTTCAAATTCTTCAATCAGGTTCACCGCCGCATCGATGTCCACCAGATTGTTGTACGACAGCTCTTTGCCGTGCAACTGATCGAACATTTCATCCAGATGACCAAAGTATATGCCTTCCTGATGTGGGTTTTCGCCGTAGCGCAGTGTCTTGTGTGCGCTTATGCTTTCTTTAAAAACTGGCCTGGTGTCGGAACGGTTGAACCACTTAAATATGGCGACGTCGTAGTGCGACGATACTTCAAATGCATACGTGGCAAAGCGCAGGCGATCTTGCCGACTGCTGGCGCCGCTGTTGGTCTCAAGTATTTCACGTACTTCGGCATATTGGCTGCGAGAAGAGACGATGAGCACATCTTCAAAATTCTTGGCGGCGGCGCGAATAAGTGATATACCGCCTATATCAATTTTTTCTATGACTTCCTGCTCTGATGCTCCGGCAGCCAGGGTTTCTTCAAATGGATAAAGGTCCACGATTACCAGATCGATGGCGGGTATATCGTACTCTTCCATTTGCCGGCCGTCATCGTTGAGGCTGCGCCTGCCAAGTATGCCGCCAAATATCTTTGGGTGCAGCGTCTTTACCCTGCCGCCCAGTATAGAAGGGTAACCGGTGAGGTCTTCCACAGCCACCACAGGTACGCCAAGCTCTGCTATAAACGACTGAGTGCCACCGGTGGAATATATGGTGACCTCGTGCTGGTGCAAAAGTTGAATGATGGGCGCGAGATGATCTTTGTGATAAACAGAAATGAGCGCAGACTTAATTTTTTTGTGCGACATGATGGGGGGTTAAAAACTGAGGCCGCAAAACTATAGGTTTACAGCCTAAATTTCAACGAAAAGCCGTGGGCTTGCTGCTATTCAAAAGTGGTGTATGCGATTTCCTTCCTGCTGAATAATGGACACGAAGACCCCCCTGAAAAAGAACAATCAATATACAAATGCGTCATGCCGCTGCTCCGTTCGTCAATTGCTGTACGGAGGAGCCTCTTTTATGAGCTTGGCGATCACACGCGGGTAGTGATGATGCTCCAGTTGGTGCACCTTGGCGGCCACTGATTCCGGCGTATCGCCGGGCGATATTGCACAGGTAGCCTGAAAAACAATGGCCCCTTCGTCATATTTGTCATTGACCAGGTGTATGGTGATGCCGGTTTCTTTCTCGCCATTGGCGATTACCGCTTTGTGCACATGCTCGCCGTACATGCCCTTACCGCCATACTTGGGCAGCAGGGCAGGGTGAATATTGACAATGCGGTTGGGGTAGTTCTTGACAAACCGCGCGGGCACAAGCAGCATAAAGCCGGCGAGCACTATGAAATTGATGCCATTCAGCTTGAGTACTTCATCTACTTTGGTCGTCTTCCTCAGATCGTCGTTGGTGAAAAAACAATGGGGGATGCTGTGCTCCCAGGCTCGCCGCAGCACATAGGCGCTTTTGTTGTTGCTCAACACCAGCGCCACCTCAGCCAGCGGATGATCTTTGAAAAAACGGATGATCTCTTCGGCGTTGGAGCCGTTGCCGGAGGCAAAAATTGCAATCTTTGTTTTCAATTTTTCAGTAGTTGGGTCATTTAAAAAGTCTCTAGAAAAAAATCATACTGAACACCCCCACCAACATGAAAATTTTGCAATAATTGCTCAGTATTAAAAAGCGATGCTGCGTATCTGCCCTGTAAAGTAAAAGAATAAAATACAGAATGGGAGGCAAAAGCAGTAGAAAAAAGAGCGATAGCGTCGAATTTTGGAGCTGAATCGTCATAAAAGCAAATAAAATAACAAAGAGCCCAATCAGAAAATAGAGAAAATTCTTGGTGCGACGTATGCCCCAAATGATCGGAAGTGTTTTACTGCCAAATCGCTGATCGCCCTTAAGGTCCTCCATGTCTTTAATGATTTCGCGTACCAGGCTGAGCGCAAATGCAAAAAACGCATAATGCATGATGAGATAGGCATTGCTCTGATAATATAGTGCTACCACCGTAAGCGACAGGCCCGCCAGCAGTGCAATGGTGAAATTTCCGATTAAGGGCATCCTTTTCAACAGGTTAGAATACAACCAGAGAATAAACACCGCAAACAAGTTGAGTACCCCTACCGAAAGATTGAGATAGAAGCCGAGCGCTATGCCGGTGAGGCTGAGCACGAGGTGTGAGGCCAACACAATGCGCCTGCGGATGAGCCTGCCCACTACCACGCGCTGCGGCTTATTCACGTAGTCGATCTTTACGTCGTAGTAGTCATTGATGATGTAACCGGCGGCGGCAATGAGGATGGTAGAGGAAGACAGCAGGAACAGGTCGAGATGAAAAAAGCGTGCTGGCTGGCTTATGGGGTGCGGCGCCAGAAACATGGCGGTGAAGTACTGGGTGAAGCCTATGATGATAAGATTGGGAAAGCGCGTGAGCTTAAAAAATCCAATGACAGAAAATCGGCGCTTTCTTCTCTTCGAAGGCATGGGGTAGCGATAAGTTGTAAAAATAGCGATGAAAAGAAAGCAATGGAATATGCCTGCCCAAAAATAACCCGCAGCCTGTGCAGAAGGACAAGCATTATTCTACATGGCGAAAATCGATGATCTGCTGTGTGATGAGCCGGTAGATGTCGTCGTAGCCGGTGTTTTCCAGGTATACCATGTGCCGGTTGATCACGTCTGAGTCGCCCCGTGCGGCAGGGCCTGTCTGCGCGTCTGCCGGGCCCAGGTCGAGGCTTTTGTTCAACGTTTCAGCGATCAAAGGCCGCAGCAGTTGCAGGTCGAAGCCTTGGTCGTTCAGGATGTGCTCGGAGATGTGGATGAGGTGGTTGGTAAAATTGCAGGCAAATACAGCAGCCAGATGGATGGCATAGCGGTTTCGGGCGTCTACTTCAAACACATTTTTGCAGATAGACTCTCCCAGGCTGCGCAGGAGGGTTGTTGTCTCCGGATTTTCGGCTTCTATCAAAAGCGGCACATCTTCAAACGAGACCGTCGATTTTTTTGTGAACGTCTGCAGTGGGTAAAAGACGCCAATATTTTCTGTGGCGGCAAAGTCCAGGTGATGCAGCGGCTGGCTTCCTGCCGTATGTGCAAGCACTACGTTTTCGGCCGGCAGGGCTATTTCCTGCGCTATTTCTTCTATGGCATCGTCGGCCACGCAGATCAGGAAAATGCTCGATGCGCTGTGGGAAAAATCTAGCGAATGGTTGATCTCCGCGTGGTACAGTCGCTGCTGTAGCGCTTTGGCCTTTTCTCTATTGCGGCTGTAGACTTCCAGCACCTTGTGGCCGGCATTTTCCAATGCGGGGCCCAGATGCCAGGCGAGGTTTCCGGCGCCTATTATGCTTATTTGTACAGGGTTATTCACAGTAGATTTGATCGTATTCATCTTGGTTGAACACCTGCTTTCTCAATATTTGTCCGTCGGCATCGTAGTATAGCACCACATAAAATTCTGCCTCGGCGATGTACTTCTCAACAAAATAAACAGGTTTTTCTGCAGTACCAAGATTTACGATGTCGTTGAAGGTAGGGCCCACCACTTCGCCTTTTTTGGTACTGATCACACCCTCTTTGCCATTCTTTGTTATCAAAATAGTTTTTACATCATCGTGCTCGCCCAACACCACATATTCGGCAATGCCGTCATACAGCGCTTTTTTATTTTTAATGTCATAGATGTTCCACAAGTCGTCGCGCTGCACCAGTGCCGTGGTATCCGTCCAGTAGTCTATTTTGTCAAACTCAAAGTCAGTCACACTTTTATTGTCCCTGTCGATGAAGGCCATTTTGCCATTCTTGGTGCCCAGAAAATATTGCTGACTATACGGCCTTAGCATCTTCTCATACTTGGCGCTCATCAGCAGGTTTTGCCGGTGGTTGTATATGCCAAACTTGCCGTTGAGCAGTGTGCTCACTGCACCGTTGCTGTAGTTGCCTATGGCTTCGTACTTAGTGTTAAGCACTTCCTCTCCACTTTTATGGTAAAGACCCTTTTTTCCATTGCGCTCTACCAACAAATACTCTTCACCCAAAGCATTGACAGCGTCGTACCGGCCACTGAGCCGAATATGACCGTTGGCATCGTACACGGACACCATACCAGCTTTGCTCTTGGTGAGTAGATATTGGGCAGCAGTATTGTCATCTATAGCCACAGACTGCCCTTTCAGCAGACGTATTTCCGAAGTGGCAGAAATATCGACTATTGAGTCGTTGTCGAAAATGGCCAGGGTGGAGTCGCCTCTGTACAACAGGCCGATCTTGTCGCTGAGAAAACTGACCGAATCGTACATGAAGGCGGAGGGCAGGTCTGAATCTGTCACGAAAAGTGCCCATTTACCACCCAGCTTCAGCGCAGCTTTGTTGTGGCTGTGCAGCACATTGTGAAACTGCACTTCTGAGGTTGGCCGGAAGTCGCGGTCGTAAATGCTGTATTTATCGCTCTTTTTCAAGAGCCAGCCATCGAACAAGCGGGTGATCTTTTGTGCGTCCAGGTCGATGCCTGTGTGCAGGTTTCGGTCGATTATGCCTTCACGATCGCCACTGAGCACCAGCAGGTGTTCATCATCGATTGGCAGATAATCGTGATACAAAAATGACAACTGTGGCGCTTGCAGATCAGCCGAACGACTTATTGTCTGAAAATTTTGCACGGCAAGCCTGCCATCATTTTCTATTATAATAAATGGCCCTTCACTGAAAATCTGATCATATACCACGGGCAACAGGGCACGACCCGCTGCAGTGATCAATCCCCACTTGCCATCCTGTTTCACTTTCACAAAGGTGTTGGCCAGTAGTTCCGCATCCTCATACAGAAAATCTGAGACGTACAAACCCGACTTGTGTACCAGCGCCCATCCGCGGTTGTTGTGCACTTTGAGCAGGCCGGCGCCAATATCTGCCACTGCATCGTGCAGGGTGTCAACCAGCACATTGCCCATGCGCGATACCACCATCGGACGGTCGTTGAGCACTACCTTCAGCACATCGTCTGTGATGTGCCCGCACAAATATTCAGGATCGATGTGCTGATAGGCAAAGTCGATCAGCTTGCGACCACTGTTTTGCATAAACCCGTACCTGCCCATCTCCACGATCGGCAGTATAAATCCGGCATCTGCGTCAGCCATGTGTGCCAGAGAATCATTGTCGTTCAGAATATCAAATCGACTGGTAAACTCTTCAGCAGGTGCAATGGCTTTGAATCGGTGATACATGAAATTCAACGCTCGCTGCCGCCATTTGCTGTTGGGAAAGCGCTCAATGAAAGACATGTAGCTTTCCAGCGAATGATCGGCTGTGCTGATGGACAGTATTTGGAGTTCGGCATTGTCTCGAAAAGGTGAGTCCGGATTGTTCCGTAAAAACTGAATGTAGCTTTCGAGCTTGCCATCGGTGGTTTTTGTTTTATACAACAGGTCATCATATCGCTGCCGCGCCATAGGCACTTGCACAGCCTGTGGGTAAGTCTGCAAGAAATTGTAATAGGCTTCATGTGTATTGGCCTGTACGGCATCATTGTAGGCAATCGTATTGCGCATGGAAGTCGCGCTGTCGACCTGGCTGGCGGGTGCAAAGCGCGAAAGGAAATCATTGTAGCCTTGGATGCTGTGTATGTCTTTGGCCCGTGCAAACGCGTGTTGCTCTACTTGTTTTTGCTGTAGCGCAAGGGTAGAATCGACTACGCCACGTTTCGCTAGTTTTTTTAGTGACTTTTCTTCCTGCAGCGGCAGATGGTCTATGGCAGCCAGTATGTATGCATACGCGGAGTCGATGTTGTACCCAGTGTACTGGGGTGTGAGGTAGAGCAGGCTGTAGGCATATTCGGCGTGTGGGTCTGTGGGGTTTTTGCTCAGGTCCTTATCAAGCATTGACGTAAGCTTGTCGAAGTCGCCTTTTTGCAGGTATTTCTGAGCTTTTTTGCTTTGTCCAAAGAGCGATACAGACAGTGATAATATCAGTGCCAGCGCCAGAAGTGGCGTTTTATACAATTGAATTCCGCTCATCCTTTTCTCCAACCAATTCAAAGTGAATGATTCAAAATTAAAGAAAAAGATTAAGGGCTGCCAGTGTGTAAAAGACGATATTTTATTAGTTTCGCACCTCGTTTGCTGCGGACTAAAAGCAAGCGAAACTCGGGGTGTAGCGCAGCTTGGTAGCGTACTTGCATGGGGTGCAAGGGGTCGCTGGTTCGAATCCAGTCACCCCGACGAATGAGAGATATAAATACACAAAGAACCCTCTGAATCATTATTCAGAGGGTTCTTTGTGTATTAGGGCTTGGGAACATGTCGGTGAGCAGCCTGTGCTCTTTTGACAAGTCTGTTATGACGAAAGAATTTCCGGCTTTTTCTCACCTGAAAAACTAATCGCGTTTTGCCTGCCTGTTCTTCTATTTCCAACAGTACAAGCCCTATATTGACATAAAAAGGTCAACCTTATTTAGGCATGGTCAATGTGTTTTCTCAGAAGGCGAAGGCCAAAGGGGGTGCCGCGAGAACGTATCATCCAAGTCCGACGAAAGCTGGACCGGCAATGGAATAATGATTTAAAAAAATCAGCAGCATGACTTATTTAGACAGGCTAATATTGATTCTTCTCGCGACGCTGGTGGTACATGCCTGTAGTCAGAAATCTGCCAATATCGAAAAGCCCAACATCGTATTCATACTGGCCGACGACCTGGGCTATGGCGATTTGCAGTGCTACAATGCCGACTCCAAAATACCCACGCCGCACATCGACCGCTTGGCCGAAGAGGGCGTTGTGTTCGTAGATGCGCACGCGCCCGGCGCCTGGTGCGTGCCTTCCCGCTATGGCCTTATCACCGGGCGCTATCCTGCCCAGGTGAAGCTCAACTGGGCAGAGCGCAGCCTGATAGAAAAGGAACAGACTACGCTGGGCTCCCTGCTGCAGCAATACGGCTATCGTACCGCCATCGTGGGCAAGTGGCATCTGGGCTTCGACAGCGTAGACTGGAAGAGCCCTGCCTCGATCAGCCGGTTGCCCGGTGGGCCGGTCGAGCGTGGCTTCGATTATTTCTATGGCCTCCACGCCTCGCTCGATATCCCCCCGTATTTCTACATAGAAAATGACCGGGCAGTACAAGCGCCAACAGCATATGTAGACGATCATGCCAGCGCTGACGCCACCACGGCCATTTCCGGGGCATTTTATCGCGAAGGGGCTGTGTCGCCCGACTTCAGACATACGGAAGTCTTGGACCGGCTGCTGGAGAAATCCCAAAGCTTCATTGCAGAGCATTTCGACCAACATGCCAGTCAACCCTTCTTTCTTTACCTCCCACTTACCGCGCCGCATACGCCCTGGCTGCCCAAACCGGAGTTTGCTGGCAAAAGTGGCGCCGGCGAATATGGCGATTTCACCATGCAGGTGGACGAACTGATCGGGCAGCTGATGCAATACCTGAAAGATAATGGCCTGCGGGAAAACACCATGGTCTTCTTTGCCAGCGACAACGGGCCTGTGTGGTTTGAGGCGGATGTGGAAAAATTTGACCACCGCAGTACAGGAACTTTGCGCGGTATGAAAGTAGACTTTTGGGAAGGCGGCTCACGCATACCATTCATAGCCAGCTGGCCCGATCACTTTGCTTCCGGTGCATATGCCCATCAGTTGGTGTGCTTTACCGACATATTGGCCACGCTGGCCGAGGTGGCAGGAGATTCTTCTTTTGATGCTTCAGCCTACGACAGCCACAGCATTTTGCCAATATTGATGCACCCTGGCTCAGCCGGGCAAGTGCGCGAAACGCTGCTGATAGAAGATAAAGTGTATCGCAGCGGAAACTGGAAATACATAGAAGGCAACCCCATGGGCGTGCTGCATCGCCGCTTCGATCCGGACTCTGCACGTCATGAAAACCAGGCCGGGCCGGCGGCGCTGTACAACCTGGAGTACGATCTGGATGAAAACAATAACCTGCTGACACGAGAACCCCAAATTGCCGATTCACTGCGCAGACAGCTTCAAATACTCACCGGCGATCAAAGAAGAATACGACAGGTGCTTCCAGAGAAATAGGTGAACCGTAGCTTAAGACTTTGTAAGCATGTGCAACTGAAAGCTTTATCGATACAGACCATGAAAATATGTACGCGCCCGCTGTTTTGACCGGCCTGCGTGCATCATATAGCTGAAAGCTCAAGGCTCAAAGCTCAAAGAATTTGACCGTGGAGTGAGATTGGTGGATTGGTGAAATGTTCAGCCGAAAGCTCAAAGTCTAAGTCATCCTGAACTTGTTTCAGGATCTGTCCAAAGAGTATTAGATCCTGAAATAACTTCCGAGCAGGGCAAGTGAAAGCTTTACCGGTGAAGTTGCTATTAAAATGCTTCGAAGGATGCAGACCATCCGTGGCTGTTCATTCCTTTTCCAATTGATGAAATGAAACGAACCAAAGAGAAATCTGTCAAAACAATGCTGCCATACGCTTAAAAACAGCCGCACGAAATGTTCTGAGGCTACAGACCATGCAAATGGTTCCCAAATAGCCAACAGATGCTGAAACAAGTTCAGCATGACCCGTGGAGAGAGGGCGGATGGATGGAAAATTCCATGAGCTTGACAAGGCTCCCACTCCGTCATTGTGAGCGAAGCGAAGCAATCTGCTGGCTATCGACGCCACTCCGGTAGCACCATCCGCAATGTCCTTTGTACCACAGGCCGTGAAATATTTTTATTTGGGTTATAACCGGTCCGACTATCGTCCATAGCCGTTAACTTAAGAGTCGATAGAGGGGTAATTT
>CAZQVB010000056.1:0-24120 GCA_964596645.1 uncultured Roseivirgaceae bacterium | reverse complement strand
CCCTTTTAAGGCGTGGGTCCTGGGTTCGAATCCCAGCGGGATCACATCAAAACCTTGTACAAAATGTACAAGGTTTTTTTTGGTTATGGCTCAGTACAATAGTCGGTTATCACCGCATCATCATGTTGCGATCTTTAAATATTAGGATAATCGTATTTGATGTGCTTGTGGGTGCACACCAAAGCGCTGCAGACAACGCATCGCTAAAAAGTTTTGACGTATGTTTAGAACACTGCGTGTTCATGCCTCAATAAAAAACCATCTACAGGCAATAATTTAATAATGCACGATTTCTTCTAGCGGAAGATTAATAATATCTGAAAATGGTATGTTATATTCTTCATCATACAGATTTCGATAAGATTGGCAGAATTGTATATAGGTATTCTTTGCCATACTGTGCGAACCAAGGAAGTGCTGCGCTTTACATTTTAATACCATTGCCTCCTCACTTATGCTGTCGCAACTGAATATAGAGTCAGAGATTTTTATTACCAATTTCGGGTCTTCTTGTATGTCAATCTTCTTGGCATAATAGTACAGCGTGTCGATAAGCCTTTCTGAAAAAGATGCCTTAATGTCGTCTAGCCAGGGGTATTGCACATTCAACAGAAAAGGCCCCTTCTCTATAATTGTTATAAGGCGATGTATGTTTCTTTGCGTGAGGTTTACCTTCGATTCAGTAATATTTAAAAATTCACTATAGTCATTATACAGACCATCTTTGTTCCATATTATCTTCCAGTACCCTGTTTTATTGGATACTTCACAGTTGCCAATTTCAGTCAGCAAACCTCTCAATTTAGCTATATTCACAGCCTTATTATTGCGTGCACTTTTTGAGGACTTGTCGGACCAAAGAATTTCAGTCAATCTTTCTGAAGAGATGCCTTTGCTATCTTTCAATGAGTGTATCCATAGGAGCAAAAAGAGTTCTTTAAGCAATGGAGTGAATTTTCCTGTTACGTCCTGTCCTTCCTGAGTGTAGACCTGAAAACCTCCGAAAAATAAAACAGAGCTGCTTGTTATTTTCTCAACACTACCCGTCGCCTGATCTTTATTTACTTCATTAATAGCCATTGGGCGAGGGTCGAAAACTTTAGGTTTATTCTGGGATCTACTGCGTTTCTTGATGAACCATATAAGCAGCAACAAAGCAACAAATGCTAAAATAATAATAATAGCTAAGGCATAAGAATGGTCATGGGTTTTGGCTTCCTGTTTATTATTAACAGCATCGTCAACGGTACTGGGTGGAAACAGTAATGAATGTAACCGTACACTGGTTTTGTCTTCTTCATGATAGCTTGAATAAGTAATAAGCCTGTTGCTGGCAGGGAAATAGAATAAATCCGCAAATGATTTGGTATCCTGAAAATGATAGGGTATAGGTGAGGCCATCAATCGCAATTCAGGCTTATTTAAGGAACCATGAACCAATTGAAGATAACTATCATCAGTAAAAAGTGGGAAAGCAAGGGCATAAAATTCCCGCTTGCTGCTAATAATCAGTATGGAATTGGAGAAACTAAAATCTTGTTGAGGAAAGATAAGAGGTGTCTCCCTTATAAATTGCTGTTGTTGAACAGAGTACACTAATAAATGCTTATAGGTTTGAGGATTGAGCATTTGGCTGCCGCTTGGGCTTCCATATCCGCCCAATATATAAATGCTGTCGTTGTGATACCCAGAGGCCGATAAATATCTGGGATTGAAAATATCTTTATTGACATCAAGTATTTTCCATTCATTCGTCTTTAAATTCACTTGCTGAATGCTGTTTTTATACTCATGCTCTCCGTAGCCTCCGAATATGTACAAACTAGTGTCGTAAGTGGAAAATTCGCTGTTGTGATGCAAAAATACGGTATGTGGTTTTTCGCTAAACTTGTTTCTCGTCCATTGTTTATCTGAAAAAGAATATTTGCTGATGGTTTTATGATCAACGTCATAGCTGTATAGTTCTTCATCAATAGGATTGAAAAAGGCCCGACCGCCAATAAGCTCAGCTGGAGAATGTTGATAGGCTATTGTTTCATATGAATTGTTTGATACAGAGTATATGATCAATTGATCAGATGCAACGATATATAATATTTCTTTTTCTTGATCGGCGGCTACCTGTACATGTCCTGTTAAATCGAGATTTATTACTTCGGTCCAATATTCATGCTTTGGCTTCAGCCAGTTAGGATTTCTAACAATTGCCTGCTTCTGGCCTACAATGTCAAAAGTTGTGGTGCCTTCCTCATCATTCAGTGGCCAATGATGATACAATTCTTCGGAAGAAAAGAGCTTAATGTCCCTGATGCTCATGGCAGGTACATCTCTGGTTTTGAACGAGCCATAGTCAGAGGCTCCAAAAATAATTCTATATGAATCTCGAACGCTTAGTTCATTTGAAATAGACGTAATAAATTCACCGGAGGAATAGAATTCTACAACTGACCTTTGGAGATCAAAATGAAGGGTGAACGGCAACCAATCATTAGGCTTGTGTTGCTGAGAGAGGTGATAGGAACCGGCAGATGTTTTTTCGCCTTCAATTAAATACAAATGCCATTCCTGGGTGGTGTAATCTATTTGATATACAATGTCGACGTTGAGCGTGTCATTCTGAATAATACGAACCACATATCCAAAGCCTTGATCGACGAAAGGCCTCAGTTTTAGATCAAAAGAAATGCTGAATTCCCCATCAAAGTGTAAGGGATTTTCCGGGGTTAGCTGCAGCTCAGTGCGTTCTTCCTTCAGCTTCTCGTGGCTGTGAAATCCTAGACCAAAGCTTTGTGCCAGGGCATTATTGTGTTCGGTACATAGAATTACAATAACAAAATGAAGCCTGTGAAATAGCTTACGAAACATAAAACCTTTTTTTATGATAGAAATTAGCTATTTATAGTAGATACCAAAGCTCAATGTGGATGTTTGCTGCAGATGAGCAAAATCTATGTACAATTGGTATTTTCTTCCTAAAACTACACAATCCCTTATTTTGTCCGTACTCCACGCGCATAAAATTGACTTGACTGAAAATGACGAAAACTATGGGCTGATATTAAGCCCATTAATGAAATATTAACCCACCATTAATTGCCTCAGCCTAATATTGACCCTAGTCGAATGGCTGCTGGCATCCTTCTGAAGACCAACGTTAAAGCGACTATTTTCTGTCACTACTGGCCAACAACAACATTTGAGCAGCGCCTTGTGCACGGAAGGCTGAGCATATGTCTGCCGCACCAAATCGTTGATGTGGTTATGATGCGACTTTGTGGCGGGCTGTGATGCCGATTTGTTTATAGTATGATGAGAACTACAATGAAAATTTTATTCGATCCATTAAGCATTTGCGCTATTCTCTCCGCAACAAAGAATGGGTTGATATTTCTTTTCATCGCGATAATCTGCATGATTACGCATTTGAAAACTTATGCAGGCGGAAATTCGGAGCGTTCTGTTCCACCGAATATCGTCATCATACTGGCAGACGACCTTGGCTACGGTGATATTTCAACTTATGGATCAAGTGCGCACCACACACCTCAGATAGATCAACTTGCCTCGGAGGGCGTATTGTGCACCGATTTTTATGTGCCGACTCCGTACTGTGCGCCATCGAGGGCAACGCTTCTTACTGGGCGCTTTCCGCTTAGGCATGGTCTGATCAAAAATCCGACGCCGGATGCCGGCATCAATGATATCGGCATTTCGTCAGAGGAGATTACGCTGGGCGAGGTATTGCAACAAGCTGGCTATAAAACCAGCATCATTGGCAAGTGGCATCTGGGACATAAAGAAGAGTTTTTCCCAATCCATCACGGCTTTGATGAATACTACGGCATTCTGTATTCCAACGATATGCGACCCATTCAAATGATCGAAAATCTGGATACAATAGAGTATCCGGTTGATCAAAGCCTGATCACAAAAAAATATACCGAAAAGGCCTTGGCATTTATCAACGCCAACAAAGAACGGCCCTTCTTCCTGCATCTGTGTCATGCTATGCCCCACAAGCCTTTGGCGGCTTCAGAAAGATTCTATACGCCGGAAACACCCGATAATCTGTATGATGATGTCATCAACGAATTGGATTGGTCGGTTGGAGAAATATTAGATACGCTGAAAGCCCTCGATATTCTCGATAATACCATTGTAATATTTATGTCAGATAATGGCCCCTGGTATGGCGGCAGTACAGGCGGACTGAAAGGAATGAAAGCGACTACCTGGGAAGGCGGCATACGGGTGCCGTTCATGATTCGCTACCCTAAAAAATTGCCACAAGGATTGGAAATAGAGGTACCATGTGCTTCCTCTGATGTATACCCCACATTGCTCGCACTTGCGGGCATCAGTGTGCCGGAAAATAAAATTTTAGATGGTGAAAACATCACTGAGATATTAAAGGGAAATAAGACAAGTCATAGCCCTGTATTCAGTATGCATAATGAGCATATTGTCACCATCAGAAAAGCCGGCTGGAAGCTTTTCGTCAGGAAGCCCAGATACTATCAAGAGGTGGATTTGACAAAATGGATCGATCTGAGAGGGCCCGATGGTATAACCATTATTGCGCCCATAAAGGGACAAGCTACTCCGGCACAATATCCCGGTGTGGTGCCACATAAGCCAGCAAAAGAAATCCAGCTTTTCCATATAGCGCAAGATCCTTCAGAGTCTGTCGATCTGTCGGATCAATACCCCGAATTGGTGAATGAACTATGGCGGGAGTTTAAGAATTATGAAAAATCATTAACCAATGAAAATGGCATCTATGAACAATAACAATATGCTAAAAAAGATGGGGTATTGGCTTTATTTTATGATGTTGGCTTTAGTAATCGTATCGTGCAGAAAGCCACATAACAGGATTGACAATGTACAGTATGTCGATCCGCAAATAGGAGGTGTTGCGCCATTGCTACAACCTACCCGAACGCGCATACACTTACCCAATGCTATGGTGAGAATGTACCCTCAGCGCAAAGATTATCGCGATGATCAGATCAGCTCTTTCCCGCTCAATATGCTCAAGCACCGTTCTGACCCGGTCTTTCATATCATGCCATTCACCGGCACTTTGGCCGCACACACCTCACCTATATCGGCTTGGGATCAGGAACTGGAGATAGCACATCCTTACTACTATACTACATGGCTGGAAGATTACGATATATCTGTAGAATATGCGCCATCAGAGCAAGCAGCATTTTACAGATTTACATATAATGACGACGAGCGGGAAAAGAAGCTCTTTCTCAAAAAATTAAGTGGCCAAAATTGGTCACTTGATAATGACGGAAGCATCACAGGCTCTGAATCTTTTGCAGGCATGCAAATATACATGTACGGTAAATTTCAGCAGTCTGGTAAGATGCACAGCAATGGAGAAAATAGATCAATGATCTGGCCGAATTCGGTTCCTGATCAGATCAACTTCAAATACGGCATATCTTATATCAGTACAGACCAGGCAAGAAAAAATTTAGAACGGGAGATTCCTCATTGGGATTTTGAAAAAGTAAAGAGCACAGCGCGAGCCAAATGGTCGGAAGTGCTCAATCAAATAGAAGTAGAAGGCGGAACAGAAGCATACAGGCGCACCTTCTATACAGCCTTGTACCGATGCTACGAAAGGATGATCAACATCACCGAAGACGGCAGGTACTACAGCAACTACGACAGCAGTGTTCACGTGGATGAGCGCGATTTCTATGTCGATGACTGGGTTTGGGATACCTACCTCGCGCTGCATCCGCTGCGCTATATTCTCAATCCGCAGATGGAAGCGGATATGATCGCTTCTTATGTTCGCATGTATGAGCAGTCGGGTTGGCTGCCGCAGTTTCCACAAGTATCAGGCGACTCACCGCCAATGAATGGTTTCCACTCTACAATCATGATCGTGGATGCCTGGAGGAAAGGGATCAGGGATTTTGATGTGGAAGTGGCCTACGAGGCCATGAAGAAAAATGCCTTGCATGGTACCATGGTGCCCTGGCGTATGGGCGCTGCCAGTGTGTTGGACACATTTTATTTTGAAAAAGGCTTCTTTCCTGCGCTACATCCGGGAGAGCCGGAAACAGTGTCGCGTGTACATGCCTTTGAAAAGAGGCAATCTGTGGCAGTGACCCTTGCTCACAGCTACGACGACTGGGCTTTGGCGCTACTGGCTAAGGAACTTGGCAAAAAGGAAGACTATCAATTTTTTCTAAACCGCTCCAAAAACTATCAAAACCTGTACTGGAAAGAAAGGGGATTCTTCATGCCCAAAGATGAAGAGGGCAACTGGATCGATATCGATCCCAAATTCGATGGTGGCATGGGCGGTAGAGATTACTACGACGAAAACAACGGCTGGACCTACCTCTGGAATGTGCAGCAGGATATACCCCAGCTTCAAAGCCTGATGGGCGGCAAAGAGATTTTTGAACAGCGACTCGACCAGATGTTTAGGGAAGATCTTGGCAGAAGCACTTATGAGCTAAATGCGCGCTTTCCTGATTTTACTGGTATTGTGGGGCAGTTTTCTATGGGCAATGAACCAAGCTTTCACATACCGTACCTCTACAATTTCACCAACTCTCCCTGGAAAACACAGAAAAAAATCAGGATGCTTCTCAACACCTGGTTCAAGGACAACATCTTTGGTATTCCGGGCGACGAAGATGGGGGTGGTATGTCGGCCTTTGTGGTGTTCTCCGCCATGGGCTTTTACCCCATCACACCAGGCGTACCCGTCTACACTATAGGCAGTCCTTTATTCTCCAAAGTCACCATTCACCTGCCCAACAATAAAAAGTTTGTAGTATCTGCTCCCGGCAACAACACCACGAATAAGTACATACAAAGTGCCACGCTCAACGGCCAGGCACTAGACCGGCCATGGTTTACCCACGATGATATTGTGAACGGTGGAATTTTGGAACTATCGATGGGCGCATACCCCAATAAGGAATGGGGGATCACATCTACATTTTTTACAGAAACAGAATAACCTCAAAATTATGATCATGAAATATATGTATATCACCCTCATACCCCTTGCATTCGCCATGGCCGCTTGCACCATGCACGCTCAAGATCAGGAAGCCGCTGACCGCCATACCCGCTATGTAAACACTTTTATAGGTACAGGAGGCCATGGACACACCTTTCCGGGAGCGACTACGCCATATGGTATGGTGCAGCTGAGCCCCGATACGCGTACCATAGGTTGGGATGCCTGCGGGGGCTATCACTACTCCGACAGTTCTATATTGGGCTTCAGCCATACCCATCTGAGTGGTACCGGTATAAGCGACCTGGGCGATGTGTTGTTGATGCCGTTCACCGGCGAGGCCCATCTGGAACCGGGAACACCCGAAGACCCTGATTCAGGCTACCGCTCACGCTTTAGCCACAGCAGTGAGCAATCTTCCCCGGGTTACTATAGCGTGCTGCTGCAAGATGATGACATACTGGCCGAGCTGACCGCTACTGCGCGCACAGGCTTTCACCGGTACACTTTTCCGGAAAATAGCAAGGCGGGCGTCATTATTGATCTGGTCCATACCATATACCCCGACAGTAATCCGGAGCATCACATACATATGATCAACGACAGGGAAATAGCAGGTCTCAAGCGATCTGGAGGATGGGCGAAGGATCAGCACGCTTTTTTTCATATCCAATTCAATCAGCCATATCAATACAAACTGTATGATGACGGGGTGGAAGTATCAGGCCCTGAAATCAGCAATTCTAAAAGCCTGAAGGCAGTGTTGACATTTGATTTGAACAAAAATGACGAACTGCTCGTGAAGGTGGGCATTTCTTCGGTAGACCGAAATGGAGCCAAAAATAATCTGGAAGCTGAAAATGCTGCGTGGGATTTTGACCAGATCAAAGATGCTGCTCATCGGATGTGGGCAGAACAACTGAGTAAAATAGACATTGAAGGAGGAACTGAAGATGAAAAAACAATCTTCTACACCGCACTCTATCATACGGCTATTAGCCCCTACATTTTCAATGACGTAGATGGAAGATACCGGGGCATGGATCAGCAAATACACAGGTCGGAGCGTGATATGTACACGGTATTTTCGCTATGGGATACTTTTCGGGCAAACCACCCCCTGCATACCATTACTGATCCTGAGCGCAATGAAGATTTTATACACTCCCTGCTCGCCAAATATGAAGAGGGGGGCATCTTGCCCAAGTGGGAACTGAACGCCAACTACACGGGCACCATGATCGGCAGCCATGCCATTCCTGTCATAGTAGACGCCTACTTTAAAGGATTAGACAATTTCGATGTGGAAAAAGCCTACAGCGCCATGGTGCAGTCGATGGATTATGACACCACGGGTATTCTTTTTCCGTCGGAACAGGTGAAGAAAAAGCTGATGCCCATGGCCAAATTCTACAACAAAACCATGGAATATATTCCGGCCGATCTGGAAAGCGAATCTGTCTCGAAAGCCTTGGAATATGCCTACAATGACTGGTGCCTGGCACAAATGGCCAAAGCCCTTGGTAAACAAGCCGATTATGATCGATACAGCAAAAGAGCTAAAAGATACATGGAGTACTACGACGAGAAGACAGGCTTTATGCGCGGTAAGAACCAAGACGGCCAATGGCGTGAACCTTTTGATCCGCGCCATTCGCGCCACCGCAAAGATGATTATACCGAAGGAAACGCCTTTCAATGGTCGTGGTTTGTGCCACATGATGTGCAAGGCCTCATACAATTGGTCGGCGGGCAGGAGGTCTTTGCAGCAAAGCTGGACACCCTATTTTCTACCAGCTCGGAGTTGACCGGCGATGAAGTGTCGAGTGATATATCTGGCCTGATCGGCCAATATGCCCATGGCAATGAGCCCAGCCATCACATCACCCACATGTACAATTTTATAGGCCAACCATGGAAGACGCAGTCACTGACCGATCAGATCATGGGTTCTTTGTATTTCAATGATCCGAATGGTCTGGCAGGCAACGAAGATTGTGGCCAGATGTCGGCCTGGTATGTGCTCAACGCCTTAGGCTTCTACTCTTTCTGCCCGGGCGAACCGGTTTGTTCCATAGGCAGACCGTTGTTTGACAATGCGGTGGTGCGCCTGCCCAATGGCAGCCAGTTTACCATACGCACACAAAACAACAGCCCCGAAAACATGTATGTGCAGTCCGTAAGCCTGAACGGGCAGCGGCTGGATAAGCCATTCTTTGACCACAGCGACATACTGGAAGGAGGTACTCTCGAATTTGTAATGGGTGCTGAACCCAACGGGCAACAGGTCAATTGAGATGGCGCAGGTAGCGTTTTACCATTTCCACCAATCACACCTTGTTCTAGGAAAGCAAGGAAGACCGTTGGCCTAAAAATCATGAGTCTGCGAGCGGTGGCTATGTTAAAGTCTTGCACGTAAGTCCAAAGCCAGAAGGAAAGTTGCAGGTCTGAAGGGCACAAAGTGGCACCACCACCAGTCAAGCTCATCGCGCAAAATTAAATTGTCTTTTTGGCGATATTGTTAAGCCTGTTAATGAAAAATTAACCATCAATTAAGTGCCCCAGTGCAGTTTTGAGGGGTATTTTCTATACGATCATTAAATTAATACTAAACCAAAATGTTATGAAAAAATTAGTTCTACTGTGCAGTATGTTGTGCCTGAGCTTTGTGCTCCAGGCTCAGGATGCCCGTTCTGTTTCGGGCCGGGTTACTGATGAAACAGGCGAAGGTATGCCTGGAGTGAATGTATTTGTGAAGGGCACCACCAATGGTACTGTTACCGATATACAGGGCCAATACGCCATGGAGGTGACGGAACAGGATGCACTGCTGGTATTCAGCTCTGTAGGTTATGTCTCTGAAGAAATATTGATAGGCAACCAAAGCACTATTAATTTAAGCATGACCGTGGATATGACTTCCCTGGATGAGATTGTGGTGGTGGGCTACGGCACACAGAACAAGGAAAGCCTCTCGGCTGCTGTGGCCAATATCGACAACAGGGCCATCCAAACCACTACCAATACAGGCGTGGCCCAGAAGCTTTCTGGTAAGGTGGCCGGTTTAAACATACGGCAACAGTCCGGGCAACCTGGTGACTTTGCCAACGCCATCAACGTGCGCGGATTTGGAACACCCATATTTGTGATCGATGGTATTCTGCGAAACGAAGGGGAATTTCAGCGGCTTAATGCGGAAGACATAGAAAGTATATCGGTGCTTAAAGATGCTGCAGCGGCTATTTATGGCTTAGGTGCAGCCAATGGTGTGGTATTGGTTACCACAAAAAAAGGTGAGAAAGGAAAACCAACTTTCAACTTCAACACGGTAGTGGGTGCAGTGGTGCCAACCGATGTACCGGCTATGGCCAATGCCGCGCAATACACCCAGATGTGGAACGATGCGCAGCTTTTTTCGCCCAGTGGCACACCGTTTTATACGCCAGAAGAAATCGAAAACTGGAGACAAGGCGGCCCCGGTTATGAAAGTACAGACTGGTACGACCTCACTATGAAAGACTACGCCTCGCAGGTGCAAACCAACCTTTCAGCATCTGGCGGCTCCGATCGCACCAATTATTTCTTAAGCTTTGGCTATGTGAACGAAGGCGGCTTGCTCAAAAGCAATGACATGGGCTATGAACGCTACAACATCAGGTCGAACATCACTACCGAGTTGGTCAATAACCTCAGCGCACAAATACTCATCGGTGGAAGATGGGACAAAAGGGAGCAGCCCGGCGAAAACTTTTTCAACATCTTTAAAGGAACGCGTGTATCGCAGCCCATCGAGCGGCCCTTTGCCAACAACAACCCAGACTATTTGGCGCCGGTGAGTTCCGGACTGAACCCCGTGGCATTTGCCGACAGAGAGCTGACCGGGTACGGTGAAAGCGAAAATAGAACACTGCAGACTTCCGCAGCCTTAACATACAAAACCCCATTTATAAAAGGGCTGAGCATAAAAGGTGTGGCGTCTTACGATATGGAAAATTTTCAGGGAAAAAACCTGAGCAAGCCATACAACCTCTATACCTACGATGCCGCGGCGGAGAGCTACAATGCTGTACCTCAAAATGCCGGTACCGGCAACCTGCAAAATGCTACCAACAACTCCGAAGCACTCACACTGCAGGGCTATTTGAACTACGAAACCACCATTGCCAATGATCATGACATCGGTGCAGTTGCCGTTATTGAGCAAAACACCTACAGCGGCAGATCCTTCAATGTGCGTCGCTACTACCGCGCGTTCTACACCAAAGACCAACTGCGCTTTGCCGATCCGCAAGATCAGGAAAGTGACGGTATAGAAACTGAAGCAGCGGACTTGTCTTACATTACGCGGCTCAACTACGGCTACAGAGGCAAATATTTGTTTGAATTTGCCGCCCGCTACATGGGCTCTTACCGCTACGCAAAAGAAAACAGATGGGGCCTTTTTCCCATGGCATCGGTTGGCTGGAACATCGCTGAAGAAAACTTCCTGAGGGACGATGCCACCTGGCTCACCAATTTGAAAATAAGGGCTTCTTATGGTAAAACGGGTATGCCTGAGGGCACGCCATTTCAATACGTGCCGGGCTACAGCATAGGCAGCGGAGGATCGTACGAATTTGTGGAGGGTGAACTCACCAATGGCATCAGCTCACCCACACCGGCCAACAACAACCTCACCTGGATGACGGCCACCACCAGCAACATCGGTATAGACCTGGGTGTATTGAACAACAGACTCACGATGTCTGCCGATGTATACGAGCGGCTGTTGGAAGGAATACCAGCCAAAAGAAGCATTTCACTGCCCAATACCTACGGTGGGGAGCTTCCTCAGGAAAATTTGGAAAGCCGCGTCACTCAGGGTATCGATTTACAAATAGCCTACAACGATGCCATAGGCAGTGAATTTCAATTTGGCGTAACAGCCATTTTCAACTTCGCCAGGAACAAGAACAAGCACATAGAAGGTGAAGCATTTACCAATAGCTGGAACCGATACAGAAACCAGCGCTCTAACCGCTGGAGCGATTTTACCTGGGGTTATCAGTATCTGGGGCAGTTTCAGAGCGTAGAAGAAATATTGGCGGCTCCCATGCAAAACGGCGACCGCAGCAACATACTGCGCGAGCTACCCGGCGATTTCTATTATGCCGATCTCAATGAGGATGGTGTCGTCAATGAACTCGACGAAGCACCCATATTCTCAGCCGGCACGCCTAAGTACAATTATGGCTTAACTATAGATGCTTCCTACAAGGGCTTTTATATCAATATGCTCTTTCAGGGCGCCGCTGACTATACCGTTCGTTTCCGCGAAGTGTATGCAGAAATGTTTGCTTTCAGGGGCAATACCCCCGCTTACTTCTACGATCGATGGACGAAGGCTGACCCTTACAATGCCGACAGCGAGTGGATACCCGGCACCTGGCCTGCCAATCGTACCATAGGTGATGTAGGGCAGATGTACAAGGAGAGCTCCGTCTGGAGAAGAGATGCTTCTTACGTGCGGATGAAAACGCTGGAGCTTGGCTACAATATTTCATCGGAAGGACTCATGAAAGCACTCAGCGTCAGAAACATCAGGGTGTTTGCCAGTGCATTCAATTTATTCACCATAGCAGATCCTTTTGTAAAGCCTTTCGATCCTGAAAAAATAGAAGGCGCTTATTCTGCCGGTTTTACCTATCCCGTTACCAGGACCTTCAATCTCGGTGTAAACGTTAATTTCTAAAATCCCCAAAACAATGAATAATATTCTGAAAATACCTGTAATCCTGCTCTGCATGGCTTTGGCAACCGCCTGCAGCGACAATTTAGACTTAAGGCCTATTGACAAAATAACGGCCGATGAGCTGTTTAGCAACCCGGCCGGCACACAGCTTTATCTGGCTGATCTGTACAATCGCTTGCCTATGGAAGATTTAACCTACTTCCCGCGGGAGGGCTTCAACTTCAACAATGGCGGGCCGAACAACGGCGGATTCTCTACCGTGATGATGACCAAAATGGCCGTTCACAGCGAGCGTAACACATTTTTTAGTGGCTCGATGCTCAACTGGTGGGACCCGGCGTTTGCACTTATCCGTGACGTTAACCTGTTTATAGAGCTTATTCCAGACCTCGACATTTCCCAGGATCAGAAAGACATCTACCTCGGTGAAGCATCTTTCATTAGAGGGTTCGCTTATTTCGGATTGGTGAAAAGATATGGAGGCGTACCGATCATTACAGAGGCGCAAGTGTTTGATGGCGACGTGGAAGCGCTACAAGTGACAAGAAGCACAGAAAAGGAAACCTGGGATTTTGTGCTTGCTGAGTGCGATGTGGCCATCAATACCTTGGGAACAGATGTAAATGGCCGAAGAGCCTCAAAGTGGGCTGCCTATGCGTTGAAATCGCGGGCGGCATTGTTTGCGGCATCCATAGCCAAGTTTGGAGTAGATACAGATCTGTCTGGTGACGCGGTCGATTTGGGCCTGGTGGGTATCAGTTCCAGTCATGCCAACGATTACTATCAAGCTTGCATCAATGCCTCTGCGGCTATTATGGCAGAGGACAGCCCATACAGCTTGTATAAGCCCAATCCGGCCGATCCGCAGGAAGCAGCAGAAAACTACCGCGCCATGTTCGAAAACCCAAATATCGCCATGAATGAAGCCATACTCATAAAAGGTCGGACCATTCCCGGCAACAGCTATGGCAACAATTATGATATCTGGTTCAATCCTGCACAACTGCGCAATGGCTGGCCGCACCCCGGCAGAATGAACCCCACGCTCGACTTTGTCGACATCTTCGAAAGATATGACAACCCGGGCGTGAGTGCGCCCGTCGTCACCACCACAGATGGCGACATCGACGATTACACAGGCTACAGCCCATCCAAAAATTACCTGCATTTTGAAGATCCTACCGATCTATTTGAAGGGAAAGATGCCCGGTTGATGGCTACCGTGATTTTGCCTTTCTCAGAGTTTAAGGATACCCAGATCATCATTCAGGCTGGCTTTGTGAAGCCCGACGGACAAGCCAGGTATTTAACCAAAGACCAGATCGAGGTAAATGGTGTTACTTACTACACCTATGGAAGTGCTGAACCAGACGGACACTCTGGGTTCGACCCGCACGGAGGCAACAATACCAAGACAGGCTTCGGCTTTAAAAAATTCCTGAGCACCAATCCTGTAGTTCCCGGCTGGAACAGAAGCTTCACAGACTATATGGAATTCCGCTACGCTGAGATTTTACTCAACTATGCAGAAGCTGTTGCCGAAAGTGGGCTGGGCGATATGGACATGGCACAAGCCGCCCTCAATGCCATACGCAAAAGAGCCGCACACCAGGTGGAGATACCGCTGACCGTAGATAATGTGCTCAGAGAGCGTATCGTAGAACTGTCTTTTGAAAACAAGCGACTGTGGGATTTGATCAGAAGAAGAACCTACCACACCGAATTTAATAACGCCAGCAGACATGCTCTGATGCCACTGCTCGACCTGCGCGGTACGGCGCCATTCAAATTCATATTTGTGCGCCAAACACTCAACAATAGCCCGCTCACTTTTGAGCCGAAATACTATTATCGAAGTATTCCGGGCATTGGTCTGAATGGACTGGTTCAAAACCCAGGCTATTAATTCATCCTTTTCTTATCCCATCATTATTAAAGAAACTTGTTATGAAACGAATAAAATATGTAGCACTTCTGGTTGTAGCCATGGGTTTTATAAGTGCTTGTGAATTGGACAATTTGGAAGGACCCACTGCAGAACTGTATGGCAGCATCATAGATGCCGCAACGGGTGAATTGGTGCAACAAGACATCATTAGAGGCACGGTGATTGAGCTGCGCGAATTTGGCTACGATCCTGTAGCACCACAGGAATTGATTGTACAAAACGACGGTACCTATCGCAACAGCCGGTTGTTTGCCAACACCTATACTGTGGAGCCGCTTAGAACCAACTTTAGGCCAGTAGACCCTCAGGATGTGGAGATCACAGGAAGCACCCGGCTGGACTTTATGGTGACGCCATACATCAGGGTCAATGATGTGGTGATCACCAAAACAGGCGATGTGGTTACAGCTACTTTCTCGCTGGAACAAACCACCTTGAGCAATGTGAAGCGTATTGGGCTGTATGCACATCCCGACCCGCATGTGGGAGAGCCGATGCAAATCGCCAGGACCCAGCAAGACATCAATGCCATGGTGGAAGCTGACAATACCTTCACCTTAGAGTTAGACACCTCAACAGATCCGGATCTGGTAGCTGGCAGACAGTATTTCTTTCGGGTGGGTGCTTTGAGCAATGAGCCTGAAGCAAGATTCAATTATGCCCCGGCAGTCAGCATCATATTATAAAGTCAAACTGCAAGCAATAGGAGAGTCTATCACTTCATGTGCATGGCGCCTATTGCTTGCATTATTTAATATCCCGAAATGATCTGGTGTTCAGTTTAGTAAACCAGCGACAGTACAAATAGAAATTCATCCTCAAAATTCACTTAATCATGCCCTATCATATCTTGAAATACGCTGCAGTATTGCAGTTGGCAATTTTATTTTCCAGCTGCCAAAAAGGGGACGCTGATGTTCCGGATAAGGTCGATGAGTCTGCACCCGTTGAGGAGATGGTGTATGATGAAACCGGTCTGCAATATACAGCCTATACCAATCTGGTGATGGCAGGCTACCAGGGTTGGTTTGCTGCAGAAGGCGATGAAAGTAACCGCGGATGGTACCACTATAAACAAGACTGCGGCTTTGAGCCCGGCTGCTCCACCATCGATATGTGGCCCGATATGGCAGAGTATGAAAAAAAATATATTACGCCCTTCAGCTATAGTGATGGCGCTCCTGCCTACCTCTACAGTCCATACGACTACGAAAGCATTGACTTGCATTTCAAATGGATGAAGGAATACGGTATCGACGGCGTGCACATGCAGCGATTTCTTGTAGAGGTGAAACCGACGAATCAAAAAGGTAAACGCCACTTTAATAAGGTGTTGGAAAATGCACTGATGGCCGCCAAAAAATACGACAGGGCCATCAGCATCATGTACGACCTGAGCGGCAGCAGCAGTGCCGACATGGACTTACTGATCAACGACTGGAATGAGCTTCAAGCACTATTCAAGCTGTATGACAATGCGACAAACCCCACGCTATTGCGACATAACGGTAAGCCTCTGCTATCCATTTGGGGTGTTGGGTTCAATGACAATCGAAAATACAACACAGAAGATGTGGCTCGGCTGGTGAGCCGGCTTAAAGGCCCGGAAAACAAAGTGGCCATCATGCTCGGCGTACCATACTACTGGAGAACATTGGGGAATGACACGGAGAAATCACCTGAATTGCATGAGTTGATCAAAAAAGTAGATATAATAATGCCGTGGGCCGTTGGCAGGTACAACATTGGCAGCTATACCTCCAACAATATATACCAGGATTTGAAGTGGACTAAAGCCAATGACATAGACTATGTGCCGCTGGTATTTCCAGGTTTTAGCTGGGGAAACCTGAAGAAAAACCCGGCCGATTACAATGCCATTCCGAGAGAAAAAGGAGATTTCTTGTGGAAGCAGATAGCCGGTGCTAAGATTGAGGGGGCAGAAAGTTTGTACGTGGCTATGTTTGATGAAATTGATGAGGGTACAGCCATTTTTAAAGTAAAAAATGAGGACGACGTGCCCATGAATGCCAATGGCAAATTTATAGGCATTGAAGAAGGACTGGAAACAGACTATTACTTATGGCTCACCGGACAGGGTGGCAAGTGGTTTCACAATGACAACTCATTTTCAGCACAAAAACCAGAACGATAGTCTTCGAATCCATCCGTTCAGTGCCTGAGAAATTTAACCGATTGTAATAATCGTTTTTGGTAATGAATTTTGTAAGGTCGAGCAGTAACGGAAGTGAGCACTGTTGGTGAGCAACCCACCAGATGTAGGTGTTTCGACGGGAAATGACCCGCGTGGCATTGGCTGGCCCTGTGGACTTCACAGGGCTTTTTCTATGTTTGTTCACCGCCAGTAGCATCAGCTTTTCTTGTATAATTTTTTTCATCTACAGGCTGCACTCCACTGGCTTTTGCTGCCCATCTATGCGCCTATGGCTTCGCTGCGCACAGTATTTTTTGATATGTTCGCAGTAAATAGGCTCTATATCTCGGCCACTCGTTCTAAACGCTGGGGAAACGGCTGATTTAAGTAAGCCTTCAAAGCGAATTAATTGTGCGTAACACCTACACTTAAATGATTAAAAATATAATTTTATTACTCTTGATTTATGTGTTTATATTAAGCGCCTGCAAGCAAAAAGAGAAAGCCTCTTCTCATTTTCAATTGACCAAAACCGGTACGTTAATAGACCCCCCGGCATCTATGTCGCGCAATAATTTTACCATTGGTGCTTACTATACCAGCTTAGTGCGCATGGATGAAATATCTAATTTTCCTTACCAATACGCGCTTTACTTTTCTACCGACCACGCATCCGATGCCGGTGGCATTTGGCTGTATTTGTGCAATGGCAAACCCAATGTAGCGGACAACTGGATTTCTTATGATCAAGCAGTTGCAGAAGGTAAGTTTGATTACCTTCTTAAAAAACCTACAGCAAATCCCATATTCGTCGATAGCCTTCAGGGGCATCAAACTGAAACACCACACGCCAATATTTTCGATGGTAATGTGTACATGAGCTATCACAACAATCTGAGAAGAGGCGACTGGCAAGCCACCATGATGACAACGTCGCCTGACGGGGTCAATTTCGAAAAAATAGTGAATGACAACGGGGGCATCATTCTGCCACCTGTCGAGTTATTAAATCATACGGGCTACTTCCGCTGGGGAGAAAATAAGTTTCATGATGTAGCCTATAAATACATCGGCTACTCTTTGCGCAAGGGAACTCAGGACTACCGGTCGGCCATGTGGGCATCCAACGACGCCATCCATTGGACAGAAGTCAGACGCTTTAACTCCTGGCGTACGGATAGGGCCATTCCGGAGGATGAGCGGTTTCTTACCTGGCATTCCATCGATCCCAACGCTGTGAGAAGAATCAATGAAGATGAATATGTGATGATTGCTAAGGTAGGGAGCAGGGCAGCTGGTGATATGAAAAGAACAACCGAATTGTATGAGTTTTATGTAGCTGCCGACGGCTGTACACAGACGCGCATGGCACGCAAGATATTGAGCGTAGGAGGTGTTGGTGAGAAGGACATAGAAGAGTGCGCATCACCGGCAATAACTACATTAAATGATTCTATTTATATGGTGTATGTGGGCACATCGGGTGAAGGAAAAATCAATACAGTAATGGGTGCAGTAGGAACATTTCACAAGGAAGCTGAACTAACAAGTCCTCTGAAATCTGAAGACCGACAGGCCCATTTCTATCTACAAGAAGAATTTGAGAAAGATTTGCAAGAACACCGACGAAAATAGTACTACTTAAGGTTATGTCGAAATGAGGTGAAGCAGTTTTTACCTGCCAGCAGATGTGATTTCTAACAAGTGTAACCAACAACCTATGACCACCCAAAGGACATACTGTAGTAGAAAATTAATGAATAGCATTGGAAACATGTCAGGCGTAGAGGAAAGGTGGGGCTTGTGGGCACAGTTGGCGGTAGTGCTGCTTATTTTGACGCATTGCGCGCCCAGGGAAGTGCCGCCTCCGGCAGCGGTGGGCCCTGTGCCGACAGAGCGCCAACTGGCCTGGCATGAAATGGAGCAATATGCCTTTGTGCATTTTACCACCAACACCTTTACCGACCTGGAGTGGGGCTATGGCGACGAGAGCCCCGATGTGTTTCAGCCTACGGATTTCGATGCAGAACAGTGGGCCAGCATCATCAAGGCCGCGGGCCTTAAAGGGCTCATCCTCACCTGCAAGCACCACGATGGCTTCTGCCTGTGGCCCAGCAAATACACGGAGCACTCGGTGAAAAACAGCTCCTGGAAAGACGGGCAGGGCGATGTGGTGAAGGCCGTGCGCGATGCCTGTAAAAAATACGACCTGAAGTTTGGCGTGTACCTCTCTCCCTGGGACCGCAACCATGCTCTATACGGCAGCCCGGAGTATGTGGAGTATTACCGCAACCAACTCAAAGAAATATTTGAAACCTACGGCCCCGTATTCGAAATGTGGTTTGATGGTGCCAATGGCGGCGATGGCTACTACGGCGGTGCCCGCGAAACCAGAAAAATAGAGGGTAAGACCTACTACGACTGGCCGACCACCATCAGCAAGGTGCGCGGTATGGAGCCCGAAGTGATCTTCTTCAGCGATGCCGGGCCTGACATCCGCTGGTGCGGCAACGAACGTGGCTTTATCGACGAGACCAACTGGCATACCATCAGCCCCGACACGCTGTATGCCGGCAAAAGCGGACTGAACGACTTGCTCAACACCGGCCATCCTGAAGGCAGCCGTTGGATTCCTGCCGAAGTGGATGTGTCCATCCGGCCAGGCTGGTTTTATCATGCTGACGAGGACGATAAGGTGCGCACGCCGGATAACTTGTTTGGGATTTACCTCACTTCCGTTGGGCGTGGCGCCAATTTGCTGCTCAACCTCCCGCCCGACAGGCGCGGCCTCATCCACGAAAAGGACAGTGCGGCACTGATGGGTTGGAAACAGTTGCTGGATGAAGCTTTCTCTAACAATTATGCCCAAAACGCTACGGCCTCATCGGAAACAGTCCGGGGCAGGCACCCACAATATGCTGCTTCCAATATGCTGGACGGCGACAACAGCACCTATTGGGCCACCAACGACGAAGACACCACGGCCAGCTTTATCATCACCCTGCCAGAACCGGCCCTGATAAAATACGTGCTTTTGCAGGAATATATCCCGCTGGGCCAGCGCATCAGATCATTTGAAGTGATGGCCGAAGTGGATGGTACCTGGCAGCAGGTGGCGGCATCCACTACTATTGGTTACAAGAAAATACTAAAACTGGATAAGCCCGTCAACACCGCTAAAGTGCGTGTGCAAATAAGCAGTGCCAAGGCAAGTCCTCTGGTTTCTAATGTGGAGATTTATTAGTTGGTGTATATGCAGGTTTCTATAAAAGCAATAAAGCGCAGGTATTTTGTCAAAACTGCAGTGATGAGCATGGGTGGCCTGATGGGCTTGCCGCATTTGGCTTTCGCCAAAGCCAGCTCATGGTACCGCATTCCGCTCACCGGGGTTGATGCCCCACCGTCTACATTTCCCGCAGAAAAGAGAGTGCCTTTGGGCTGGAAGGCCTTTCCTGTGGCGGTAGGCGGCGCTGAATCCATTTTGCATTTCCCTAAAACCAAGACAAGCGGTCAAAAAGTTTGGCTGCGCATTACTGCGGCCATTGATTTTCGAGAGCACAAGTTGATCAAAGCAAGTCTGGCCAAATCCGGCAGAGTATTGGGTCTTTTCGACATCCGTTACGCCCATCCTTTCCAACCATTTCAGATAGAAATAAAAACTAGTTTGCTCAAGCAAGTGGCTGCGGAAGGCATTGCCCTTACCCTGGCGGAAGGAACGAAAACAGCATGGTTTTTTATGCCCGATCATTCTGCCGACGACTCTCAGGGGCTGCGCCCGCAACTGCTGGTGGATGGGGAATATGATGCAGAGACCAGCTTGGGACAAAACCTCTGCTCTATGAATTCATTCAGCCCCTTTGGCTGGATGGGTGGCTGTGTACAAGATGCGTTGCTGGAAATGTCCGTACACGGAAACGCTGAGGCAGAAAATACCCTGCTGAAACAACTCAACCACTACCTCGATGAGGAGAAGGGCATTGTGTTCGAAAACCCAAGGACCGAACCCATTGATGGGCATTTCAACAGCATTGAGGATTTCCTGCCATTTGCCGCCATTGTCCGATATTTCCCCAATCACCAGTCTGTAGAATTGGCCGTAGATTACATCCGCTCCAAAGAGGCTGACAATGGCCTCATCGCCACCGGGTATACCGGGCATACCACCACCGAGGGTTGCTACACGCTGGCCTATCCATTGGCCTGCATTGCCGGAGTGCGCAGCGACCGGGATCTGGCGGAGAAAGCACTGCGGCAAATGATATTGCGAACAGAGCTGCTGAGCGATGAACAGGCCATCTACCAGCGTACCGGCAATAATGGCCCGAAAGGCTTTGCCAACTGGGGGCGGGGCACCGTCTGGTACTTGCTGGGCATAGTGAAAACCTTGCATGCACTCAGGCTGGGGGGCTTCGGCCAGCTCGCCGATGTGGCAAAGGTAGAAGCGGAATTTGTACGGGCTGCCGCCTTCGTGGCGCCTTGGCAAAATGCAGACGGGCTTTGGTACAGCTTCCTCAATAGGCCAGCCACGGAAATGGACACCACAGCCTCTGCGGGTTTGGCGGCTGCATTTGCCTGGGGCCACCGATTGGGATACCTCAATGAAGGTTATAAAATAAAGGCAGAAAAGGCCTATCAAGCCCTGCTTGCCTATGTGACACCCGACGGTTTTATGACGCATGTGTCGCAGATCAACAGGGGGGGAGAAGATTTACAGGCCAATGGCTACCGTGTCATCTCCCAATTTGCCCTCGGGCTAATGGCACAGTTGAAATGGGCGTTGAACAAATAAGTACTTATTATGTACAGCTCTTTATGCCCCGCTGGTGGGGGTAAAGCAATGCCTTGGAGGCTCAGCACATACACCACTTGCATCCCAGCCAGCGCATGAAGGTGACGAACAGAAAAACGCGAACATGAAAGCATTCTTTAAAATAGTATTTTTCCTTACCGGATTTTATACCGCTTCTTCAGGGCAGAATGCTGTAGATGGTATACCCTTTAAACCCAGTGACCTGGTGTACACACAGCTCGACACAGAAAACTCCCGATGGTTCTTCTTTTCCTCCGCATGCCGACCTTTTGGCATGGTGAACCTGAGCCCCGACACACAGGTGGGCGGTGCCTGGGGCAGCGGCTACCGCTACAATACTGACACCGTAAAGGGCTTTAGCCACATCCATGCCTGGCAGCTGTCGGGCCTGTCGGTGATGCCCGTAGTACTCGATGGACGAAATGCGAATGCCATTTATGAGGACTTTTATTCAAAATTCGACCATACAACCGAACGGGCCGAGGTAGGGTATCATTACCTTGAGCTCGATCGCTATGGCATCACTGCCGAGTTGACCAGCACAAAGCGGGTGGGGCTGCACCGCTACCGCTTTCCTGCCGATGGCAAAAGCGCCATACTCTTTAACCTTAACGGCATGTTGGGACCGAGTGAAAACACAGATGGCGTGTTGGAACAAACCAATCAGCATTCCCTCAGGGGTCATGTAGTGTGCGCGCCTACAGTGCGCAGGCCTAAGCCTGTCACCATATATTTCTCCATTACTTTGAATGCCGCGATTCAGTCAATAGAAAAAGACCAAAAAACAGGGAATTACCTTGTTTTTGTGGCCGCACCAGATGCCGGTGAGGTACTGATGAAGGCGGCGATTTCCTACACCTCTATCGACAATGCCGAAGCCAATATGGAGTTCGAACTGCCCGGCTGGGATTTCGATGCCGTAGTGGCTCAGTCGAAATCTGAATGGGATTCTATGCTTTCACGCATTCGTATAGAAGGTGGGTCGGAAAGCCAGCAGCGGCGCTTCTATACCGACCTGTGGCATGCTCTTCAAGGGCGCAGGGTCATCAGCGATGTGAACGGGGCCTATCCCGACAACACCGGGGAGAATTTCCGGATCGGGCAGTTGCCCCTGGATTCCAACGGTAATCCAATGCACAACCATTACAACTCCGATGGCTTCTGGGGTGGCCAGTGGACCACCAACATTCTGTGGGGGTTGGTGTATCCTGAGATCTACGATGAGTTTGTGCAGTCTTTCGTGACTTATTACAAAGATGGCGGACGCATACCGCGCGGTCCGTCGGGTGGCAACTACACCTATGTAATGACAGGCGCCACATCGACTCCCATGATCGTTAGCGCCATTCAGAAAGGCATTGTAAAAAGCAATTTGGAAGAAATATACCAGGCATTGAAAAAGAGCCACATGCCAGGCGGGATCATGTCCAAGGCGGGTTATGAGCATTATACTGAAATCGGCGGCGGATTGGCTTACTATATAGAGAACGGGTACGTGCCCCATCCAAACCCACAGGGTATGCGATTTGGCTATCATCAAAACGGCCCCGGTATGACGCTGGAGTATGCCTACCAGGACTGGACCCTTGCACAATTGGCCAAAAAGCTAGGCCATCAGGATGATTACGAATACTTCATGAAGCGCGCTCAAAACTACAGGAATGTGTATGACGAAGCGTCGGGATGGATGCGACCTAAGGATATTGATGGCAACTGGCTCCCGGACTTCGACCCTTACGACGGCCCGGGCTTTGTGGAGGCCAATGCGGCCCAGTCCACCTGGTTTGTTGGTCACGATATCGCTGGCCTGGCAGCACTGATGGGGGGTAAGGAAGTGGCGGCCGCAAAATTGAACCAACAATTTGAAATGGCAGAAAAACTTGGTTTTACCGCCGGAGATGCACATGCCAAAGAAACCCATCCGGAGTATAAGCGGATACCGATCAACTATGGCAATCAACCTTCCTTACAAACGGCCTTTATTTTCAATCAGCTCGACAGGCCCGACCTCACCCAATATTGGTCTAAAAAAGTAGTGCAAAGGGCTTTCAGTGGTTTATCAACCTCTTCTGGCTACAATGGCGACGAAGACCAGGGCCTGATGGGCAGCCTGGCGGTGATTTATAAAATGGGACTGTTTCAGCTGAACGGCGGCACCGACGAAAATCCCATTTACCAATTGGGCAGCCCTTTGTTTGATAAGGTCACCATACAGCTGAATCCTGACTATTACCCGGGAGAGCAACTGGTGATCATAGCCAAAGACAATGCTCCGGATGCTTACAAGGTGTCTTCTGCGCATTTCAACGATAGGAAACTAGAAGATTTCACCATCCGGCACGAGGAACTGGTAGCAGGCGGGGAATTGATTTTTCAAATGCAGGTGGAGTAGACCCGCAGATCATGCTTTATTTGAGAATGAAGTGTTCTCTCATGGCATAGGTTGACGTCAAAATTGTGGATAAGTTTT
>CAZQVB010000055.1:1187-24732 GCA_964596645.1 uncultured Roseivirgaceae bacterium | reverse complement strand
CCACAGTTTTTGGGGTTTAGGTAGGGATCCTGTCAACCTATTTCATGAGGAGGTATTTCAGCTTTCAGCTAATCTACCAGTCTACCAATCTACGAGTCAACAAATCTACCAATCCACCAATCTCACTCCGAAACTGACGAAACACCCGCGCAAAAAGGCCACGCTAAACAGCCAAAGGTATTTCGAAAGTTTCTCCGGACTAGACTGAATAGAGGCTCTGGCATTATTTTCCTCATTTCCGTGGTTTGTGCAAACAGGTCATTCTCTCAACAGGTCATGCTGAATTTATATCAGCATCTGTCGGCTATTGGCAATGACCACCGATAACTGCCGGTCCGACTATCGTCTGACCTGGTTATTTTGGTACTTTCAGCTTTCCGCTTTCAGCTTTGAGCCTTCAGCTTTCTGCTATTCTACGAGTCTACCAATCCGCCATTCTCACTCCACCGCCAGCGCCCGGTGCTTTGGCGATTTTACCGCATAGTACAAATCGAGCGCTTTCAACTCGCCTGGCTGCAGCGACAAATCCCACAGCACCTCACCTGTATCTTCATGCAACTGACCACCGGATTTTTCTTCTACCGACACCTCTATTTCTTCATTGGTCGATACAGGCACCTGATCGTACAAGCGTATACTGATCGGCTGGCCCTTGTTGTTGCGCACGCTGATCGCATACTGGCGCTCTTCCACTTTCTTGCTCGACAAGAATTTTACTTCCTTCATCTGAGACACCCGCTCGCGCTGCACCGCCACCTGCTTGTCTTTTCCCAGCGATATTTCCAGTGTATCCTTCAGGTAGCGCACATCAAGCAAGGTTTTGCCAATATAGGTGCCCTCAAAAATGATGTTGGCCTCAGCCTCCATCAGATTGTACTGTTGCCAGTTGGTCAGTTTGGCGATCAGGTAGGCGGCCTGTTCTACCTTAGGCACGGCATAGTATTCATAATGAGCAGGTATAGCATACGCCAGCATCTCTACCAATACCGCCTTTCCGTTGGACATCACCGTGTTTTTCTCCTTTACTGAAAACTCTACCGTGGTACTGTTCTGGATTTCCACCGTCTCCACCGGTATGGAAGAGGAACCGCGAATACGCAATTTTTCATTTTTCATGCTAACCCCCGGCATGCGCCCCTGCAGGGCCTGATGTGCATCTCCCCCATATCCTACCACCACTATTTCTTGCAGTTCGGTGACGTCAGGCTGCATCTGCACAGCCATATATTGTTGCTGTGCCCCACGCTCTTCGCTTATATAGCCGACAGAAGAGAAGGTAAGCTGGCTTTGCTCATCTGGCACGGTGATGGAAAATTGGCCTTCCATATTGGTAATCGTTCCAATGGAGGTGCCTTTCACGACTACATTCACGCCGGGCAGGGGCGCGCCTTCTTCGTCCGTCACCAAACCATTGACGGCATCAACTCTTGAGGTATAGCTTGGCGGGCGCAGGCCATAGTCCAGCAGGTATTTTTTTAGTTCGGGTGCTTTGCCCGATTGGGTGGGTGTAGCTGTGGAAAATGTAAGCGGTACATTCTTCCAGTCGATCTGGGTGTTTTGAAACACATTGGCCTTGTAGTGCAGCTGCATGGGTTTGTCAATATTGTCCACATGCAAGTCGTAGCTGGGATACCAACCCGCGCCAGACACCAGATACGACACCTCAAAGCGCACTTGCTGAGGATTTGTACTGTTCAGAATGATGATGATTTCGCCCCGGGGTGTGTCTCGTTTTCCTGCGGCTTCCGTCAGTTGCTTTACAATCTTTTCCCGCTCCGCGGTTATGCCCTTTTGTTTTCTTTGCAGCTCCAGTTGCGCAAAGCGAACCTGTTCCATCTTCTCCTGATACACTTCTGCACCCAGTGCTATGTCAGCGACCTGAAGTCCCCGCTCGCCGCCCATATCTCGATTGGCAACCAGGTAAGCTTTGGTTTCTTCCAGCACATCAAGCCTGGCGCTGATGTCTTCCAGAAGCTGGTCTTTTTCTGCCAGCAACGCCCTAATGAACTGCTCTCCTTCCTGCCTCTGCTCTTCGCTAAGGTGGTCGAGTTGATGCTGAACACCCATAATGGTGACTGCACCTACCGCTTTTACTTGTATACTTTTTGCATCAATATACGGTGAAAGCCCGCTGAGCTTCATCTCGGAGCGCCCAACGGACACCTGACCAGCGGCAGTTCTGAAAATTTGCGCCCGATCGGGAAAAACGGTGACCGATTCGATGCTGTGCTGAAGTACGAGGGGTTTTTGTTGGGCATATGCACACGCGATCCATGTGCTGGCGATACAGAGGGTCAAAAATCGTTTCATCATGTTTTTTTCAAACAAGATGCAGCGACACCCATCTTTCCACAAACATGAGTGAATAAAATTCATTCGCTACCACTGCTCCTGCAATGTTGATCTGCCTGGGGTGATGCTGGCTGTATAAGAAAAGAAAAAGAAGCCTTGGAACATACGAATACCTGCGCGGTACAAGAAAATGGAATGCCAAGAAAAGCATTATGTTTTTATGCCAACGTGGCGTGTTTCTGTGGTTGCTTAGACAATGCGTGAGCAACCCTTTTGGCCCAGGGCACAGCGAGGTTGTTGCGATAGGGCGAGAGGGCATCGTTGTCGAAGGTGGTGCCTTCCGTGGGGGTGCCGACTAAACCAAGATGTTCATTGATCTGTCCTTCACTATTCACGGCGCTGCCCTCGGGCGTTACCTCAACACCGCCGGGCGTGTAGGCACTGCCGTCGATGTAGGTATTGGTGAAAAGCCGGATATCGCCCTGCTGCAACAACTGATGATAAAGGCCTTCATCATCATCTTGAAAGCGCACCTTGGGTATACGCGCATCGACCAAATAATCCAGATGGTGCTGCTCTTTCACGCGGCTGCTACGAAGTACAAAGCGGCCTTCGCCGGGTTTATACTCCTCTTCACCACCGGCTGCCAAGCCAAAATGAATAATACCTGCTTTTGCCAGCGCAGCCACCTTTTTCATATTGTGCAGCGGTGGGCCATAGGTGATCCGGTTGAACAGACCGAAATATTTACTGTCGAAATGTTTTTGAGAATCTGGCGTCAATCCCCCAAAATTATACACACGCGCAAATACGGGGTTGGCCAAGTCCCAGGTTCTCACCAAAGCAAGCAAAGGCGAAGGACGACCGGGCGCGCTGGCTTCCATATCGGCATTGCACCGGCTGATGTATTGCACCACCGCATCGTGCAAGGCATCACTACGCTCTGAGTGAAGTTCTTGCATGGGATGCAGGAAATCTGATAAAGAAAATCTGGGTACTTCTGGAAATCTGTCATGGAAAATATTGATTTGCTCACTGAACCAGTGAAAATCCCCTTCATTGCCATGCGCCATGTCAAAGCTATGTGCTGCAAACAAGCGGCGATAGTATTGATAAGAAAACTCTTGCTGTAGCAGTGGCCAGAGGTGCTGCTCAAAATCAATTTTCTCGTGTTCCTCTTGTATCTGCTGAACGGCTGCCGACGTAAAAAAGCGCAGATCATCCGGGTCGGGTGGCATGCGCTGCCAGCGGCCGATCATGGGTATGCCACTTTTGGAGTATGGCAAGATGAGCCCTGGTTCTTTACCGCTATTCAGGTATACCAGCTGCCCATCCGGACCGGTATCGAACGTACCACCACGCCCTTGTGTAAGGGCCAGTACTGCGTCTACAAACGTAAGCCCCATTCCTTTTATGCCCACTACCGCACCGGCAGGTATATCGGCCAGGCATTGCTCTACCGGATAAATAAATGGGATAAATGGGGATGGAGCATCTGGAGTATATGATTCGTATTTTTTTTCTTTGGTGCTCAACTTGCGGCATGGGTGGCCGGTGGCCAACATAATGTGGGCATACACCAGACGCTGATGTTGCTTTGAAGCGCTGATAGTGCGATAACCACCTTCTATAGCCTCTAAGCCGCTGACTTCTTCCATCAATTTATGTACAGACATGTTGATCGGGGCATGTTCCACCAGCTTGTCGAATCCCTGCTCCAAATATTCACCGATGACCGCCCTGGGCGAGAACCCACTGTTCAATTTGCTCAAGTCGCTCAGCCCTTTCCGGGCACACCATTGCTTAAACGTTGTGCACTGGTTCACCACCGGCTCGGGTGGTTCCTTTCGCCAGATGTCAATCTCCGCATCCGTAATGTTCATAGATAAATAGTGAGGCTGATCGGGCCTGTATATCTCCCCGGCACCAAAGAATTGGTTTTTGTTGTAGACATGAATTTCCACAGGCTGCTTTACCCCTGTTTCTTTCAGCTCTGCCAGCAGACGCTCCAATGCAAAGAGGCCCTTTGGCCCACCGCCTATGATGGCAATATAGCTCGTATTCGTACCCGATCCCGATCGCTCCATTAGACTCAGATTTGTTTCATGAAAGAAGTGCGTGGCTCATGCATTGGCGCGTGAAGGTCTGCTTCGCTTAGACCAAGATTTTGCTTGAGCCAGGAGTGATTGAAGATGGTGTCGATAAAGCGCTCTCCACGGTCGGGGCATATCAGCACACAGTACGCCTGTGGCTCTAAGTGCGGCGCCATGTGCACGAGGGCAGACACCACAGCCCCTGTACCCGGTCCGCCGAGCAAGGCTTCGCGCCGCAACAGTTGATGACAGCCCATGGCGGCTTCACGGTCATCGAGCACAAGTGTTTCGTACAGATTTTGTGACAATTTTCTTTCATTCACTGAGGCGGCAGAGCTGTAATTTTTAGAGGACACGGCGCAAATTTTTACCGGCAGCTCCTCAGCCACCGCCATGAGTGCCTGTTGCGCGCCCTCATTCTGGCAATAAACAAACAGGTAGTCGGGAGGGGTTGACAAGGTTGTGCTGATCTCCTGCCATATGTGGCGCATCACCTCTGCGCGCGCCTCTTGCTCCATATCTGCCGGACAAAAGCTATTTTTAATGGTCTTGCAAAGGCTATTGAGCCTGTACGTAGGTGCTCTTGCTCTGGCCATAGCCCACCTTCACTACCAGAGCGCCATAGCCACGCAACAGCTTTTCCATAGAAGGATTCACCTCCGGGTCGGTGATGATGATGATCTTCAGCCCGTGAAGCAGACATAGCTGGGACAAGGATACCGCCAGCGACCAAGATCCCTGGTATATTACGGTTGAGTCTTTGTGAATCTGGCCCTGCTCAAAAGCTTTTTTTAACAGTACGGAAGCTGTACGATCGTCGAGGCTGCCACCGGGATTGTTGCCTTCCAGCTTGGCGGATATATGAATGGGATACTCCGGGCAAAGCCGGTGAAGCATAGTGACAGCTGTGCCGCCTATGGTGGCTTCTATTCCTGATTTTGATGTATGACTGTTCATTGTTTTGTTCGTTTGAATGTCCACACGCGCTGTTCCGGCACGGTTTCTTCTATCTTCTTTTTCAGCTCCTGATCAGAGTTGAAGGTCTTCTGCTTCAGCGAGAATATTTCGGCAGTCACTTCAAACTCATCCCTGGCGAAGCACCATGGCTCCACACTCATCTCACCGGTTTGGTAATGGTACAGATGCGACAGCGGCAGGCCCACACCGAGCTTGCCGATCTTTACTTTTCCCTGGTTTTTCTCATACCGGCCCTGGCAAAGTATCAGCGAGCACTCATCGCACCAGCGTAAGAATTGATAATAATGCCACCGCCGGTCTTCTCCCAACTGAAGGCGCTTGCCCAATTTGGCCTGCAAATTTTTCTGTTCTTCAAGAAACTGCCGAAGCGCCGGCGACTGATTTTCCACCTCACTGTATAAAGCCGACACGTGCATGGATACCATCATTGTGATCCACTGCGACTTATGCGATGCTTCGGTCACTACCCGTTTTGCCTGTTGCAAGTCGTAGGAGTATTCTGTAAAATCCAATGGCCTCCCCTCCTCCGACAGATGGTTTTTGTATTGCCAGTCGCGCTGGCCGTCATCGTGCTCCACGATGGCGGTGAGGGTTTCCGTCCAGCGCGGGGGCCGGTAATTTTCGTGTATGGCCATGGCCAGTTCACCAGCCAGCAAGGCGTGATTTCTTTGAAAAATAATGGACACCCCTGAAGGCCGTTCGCGCACTATCATAACGAGTCGTTTCTGCTGCTCCAATCCTTTGCAAATGCCCGGCCACTGCAGCAGTGCCGGATTTTACACGGATTTCAGTGTTCGCCAGTAATGGAGACTGAGGCAACCGCTGCCAAGCGTGTGGCGTTATTTACACAGTGAGAGCTTCGACAGCTTCAGAACGGACTTTCAGGAGATTTGGGGCAACGCAGCAGAGGGATATGGCTGAAACGCGCCGGCCAACAATTTGACCGGAGTACTGTTTATGAAAAAGAACCAACGACCCGCCAACCGATGAAAACATTGCATAAAATAAATATTGCCAGGTTGCTCATGTTGCTTTTTGCTGGCACCATGTACCTGTCTTTTCATGCTGCAACGGCACATGCCCATTCTGAGGCTTTGCCGCAATTGCAGTACTCAACACTGGCTGTAACTGCTCAGTCAGCAGGCAACATGGCCGTAGCCCAGGAAGAAGAACCAACGATAACACCCCACTCGGGCATAGGCCCGGTGGAAGTAGTGATGGCGGTGGTGCTGCTATGCACCATGGTGATATTTGGTGCGGTGCTGGTGAGGATTTATAAAAACCTCGACCACTCCTAAAGAGTTAATGAAACGGCTTCGACAGCTACCTTACCAGGTTATTGTTTCATTATATAATGACAGGCAAGTTTTTATTTACACAAATAAGAATTTGCCTGTTCATTGTATATGCCGGCCCGCTTCCGGTATTGATAAAATTTTTGAAAGTATAACCTAACCAACGATGCTCCATTCAAAATTTTTACTGTGCTTTTTGCTTTTTGTAATCATTCATTCACTGCCTGCTCATAGTCAGCAGAATACCTACCAGCTACCAAACTCTGCCGAAGCTCTGGCAGAGGGTGAGCATCTGTTTGCAAAAAATTGTGCTATGTGCCATGAATTTTGCAAGCAGATGATAGGCCCATCACTGGCGAGCGTAACAGACCGCAGGCCGATACCCTGGCTTATTGCCTTTATAAAAAACTCACCTGCCGTGATCCGCAGTGGCGATGAATACGCTCAATACCTGTACCGGCAGTACGACAACAAGCACATGCCGGAGTACGATGACCAGCTGACGGAAAATCAAATCCTTAACATTCTTTCCTACATACACCTGCAGTCGCGTCCGGAATACGATTCTACGCTGAAGTACTACATGATAGCCCAGCCGGCTATAGAAGACATGCCCGACCATACAGCGCCCAATTACTACGACATGCCGTATGAAGAGGAAATACCAACGGACATGCAAAGTATACTGAATGGTAAGGAATTGTTTGCTGCACAGTGTGCCGAGTGTCATGAGTTTTGTACAAGGCTGAAGGGGCCTGCGTTGGCGTCTGTGACTGATCGCAGGCCACTGCCCTGGCTGGTCGAATTTATCAAAAACCCGACGGAGATGTTTCAAAGTGGAGATGCCTATACCCGCTTTTTGCGCGGGCACTTTAAAGAGATGATGCCTTCACATGAATTTCTGGAAACTGAGCAAATACTTGATATACTGGCATTTGTACAAGACAGCTCCTCAGCCCCCACACACATTGCCGGTGCGGTAAGTGACGCTTATCACAGCGAAGGCGGAGATGAGCTGCTGATGCCCATTGATGCACTTGGACAAGACGACGGCACCACCGACATGCCTACCAGCGAGGCCACTGACTACACCACCATGCAAATCATCATTTTTGTAGTGGTAGGGTTGTTCACTGTAGCGCTCACGTACATTATCATTCAAAGGCTGTTGCGCATTCGCCGGCGCGACTGATGGTGATTGGCTGAAAAAGGCAGGTGATGCATGCGTAGGAGGGCAGATTCTGTCCTCTCACTGCTGAAGTTGGCTTATATCTCTCCTGGCATGCCGGCCAACAGGTACAGCACGGCCATGCGTATGGCGACGCCGTTTTCCACTTGTTCCAAAATGATGGAGTGCTCCGAGTCGGCCACGTCACTGCTGAGCTCCACGCCGCGATTGATGGGGCCGGGATGCATGATGGTGATCTTCTTGTCGAGGCGGTCGAGCATGGCCTTGTTGATGCCAAAGTAGAGCGTATACTCTCTGAGGCTGGGAAAATACTTGATGTGCTGCCGCTCCAGTTGTATCCGCAGCACGTTGGCCACATCGCACCATTGCAGCGCTTTGAATACATCGAGCTCTACCTTCACACCCAGCTCGCCAATGTACTTTGGCAAGAGGGTGTTGGGGCCGCACACCATCACCTCTGCGCCTAGCTTTTGCAAGGCAAAAATGTTTGACAGGGCCACACGGCTGTGCAATATATCGCCGATGATGGCCACCTTGAGCCCTTCCACCTTCTTGTGGCGCAGGCGCATGCTGTAGGTGTCGAGCAGGGCCTGGGTAGGGTGCTCATGTGTGCCGTCGCCGGCATTGATGATGTTGGCCTTCACGTGGCGGCTCAGAAAGTGCGGCGCTCCCGGGCTGGCGTGGCGCATCACGATCATGTCTACCTTCATGGCCAGTATGTTGTTGACCGTATCGAGTAGTGTTTCGCCTTTCTTTACCGAGCTGCTGGATGAGGAGAAGTTGACCACATCGGCTGAGAGCCTTTTCTCAGCCAGCTCAAAGGAAATACGGGTACGGGTAGAATTCTCGAAAAACACATTGGCGATGGTGACGTCGCGCAGGGAAGGCACTTTTTTGATGGGCCGGTTGATTACTTCTTTAAAATTATCGGCTGTCTCGTAAATCAGGTGTAGATCATCGGGTGTAAGATTTCGAATACCCAGCAGATGGTTCACACTTAGATTGGTCATTGTGCCTCTACATTATTGATTAGCCATATTCCATCGTTAGCCTTACCCTGCTCCTTCAGCTCCACCAGTATGCGCTGCGACCGCATCGTATTGACCGGCCGCCCCACATAGCGCGATTCTATGGGCAGTTCGCGCGTATAAATACGGTCTACCAGCACCAGCAGCTCTACGCTGCGCGGCCTGCCAAAGGCCATCATGGCATCGAGAGCGGCGCGTACGCTGCGGCCTGTATACAGCACGTCATCGACCAGCACTACATTCTTATCTTCTACTACAAAAGGTATTTTGGTGGCATTGGCTTTTATGGGTATTTGTCGCCTCCGGAAATCGTCGCGATGAAAGGTGGTATCCAGATAGCCCAGGTAAATGCTCTTTTTAAGGTTTTCTTCCAGCTGGTGCCGTATGCGCTCGGCCAGATATATGCCGCGGGGCTGCAACCCAATGATGACCGTGTCGGAAAAGGTATTGTGGTTTTCGATGAGTTGATGACAAAGCCGCTGGATGGTGATCTGAAGGAGGTTTTCGTCGAGGATTATTTTCTTCTGCATGGCCATCGGATGGGCAAATATATAAAAATCACTCAGTTCACTGTATCTTCTTCCTCCATTTGTTGAGCACCGTCGAACCTTAGCTTATTGATGAAGAAAACATCGCGATTCAGCTTTACCCCCTCACTTTTCAGGTTCTTCAGTTGCTGTACACCGAAGGCTATCATCACATTGCCATACCACGATTCCATGCCTTCGTATTCGCTGTCTTTATCGCTGATCACGTCATCTTCAAACGACAGCATGAGGTCGTTGAACGATTTGCCTTCCAATACCTCACCCTGGTATACCACTTTGGTGCGCACTACATTTTCGAATAAATAGGCCAGCACTACTTTGTCGTCGTTGGCGGCCACGTGTACAAATTGCTCCAGTTCAAACGACTCCACATCGTTGATCTCAAAGCTGTTGTCCCACTGTACCCGGCCGTTGGTGTCGAAGCCGATCACCACGGCGTGTGTGTAGCGATAGCCGTCGAACATCATGCCGTAGTCGCCCATGTACCGGGAGTAGCCTCCGAAGGGCGAGTAGAAGGAGTTGTGTGAGTATTTGGGATAAAATGCCTCACCAATCATGATGAAGTTGCCATTGGGTGCCTCCACCACATCGTGCACCAGCAGGCGGTAGTTGAACCTGTTCTTTTTCCCTTTGATCTTCCTTCTTTCTATGCGCTCTTTGATCCGCTTTTCGCGCTTGGCTTTCATATAGCTGAAGAAGTTTTTCAGATCGGCATAATTGTAATAGTTGATCACATGCTCGCCATCGGGGGCTATACGTGCAAGAAAAATACCCCGCGACATATCGGAGCGCTTGCGTGTGTAGGTGCCGGCGATGAGGTGTATATTGTCTTTCAAGGTGACGGAGCGGCCGTACAGCAGGCTGCGCTCATTGCTGGGTTGCAGCAGCACGTTTTTGAGCATTTCGCCCCGCTGGTCAAATGTCTTTATATCGATCGTTTTGCTGCCATCTTTTTGCCTTAGTGAAGTTAGCACATTGAAAGTACCCGCGGCATCGTCTACCTCTATTTGCATGAGTTCGCTCTTCTGATTGTAAAATCCAGGAAGCACAATGGGTTTGGTATCACCAAAGATATAAGCCACCACGGCTGGTCGGGTATTGGCGTAGCCGCCAAATATGAGCGTATTGCGCACCACCTCAAACTGTGACAGCTCCAGCGGGAAGTCGCGCTCTATGAGAAAGGTAGAGGATTGCTGATTGTCCAGGTTCAGCCGGAGTATTTGCAGGTTGGCTTTTATGCTTTCTACGTTTTGCCTGAACAGCATATAAAACTGCCCGTCGCAGTACTCCCAGCCGCTGTAGATGTAGCGCAGATCTACATAGTAGTAGTTTCGCCAAAGCACCGAGAGCGTAGTGTCCAGGTGAATCACCTCCCACTTGCGCTCCATCCTCGTTTCGCGATTTTTCACTTCACGGTACAGTACAAGACCTTCTTCACCGGCAGTCACTATGTTGAACACACGGTCATCTTCGTCGTTCAGTTCGAACTCGATGCGTTGCGTCTGCTCCACCTGGGCCTTCAACTGCACCAAGGGGGCGAGTGAGCACAACAGTAAAATGTACAGCGTAGAAAGCTTCATGCTTTACTCCTTGCTTAAGATTATGTCATATTCGGCCTTCGACAGGGGCATCACCGACAGGCGCGGATTGCGCACCAGGTATATCTGGTGCAGGCGATCATCGGCTTTCACCTGTGCCAACGTGATGGGCTTTTGGAGCGGGCGTACCGGCGCCAGGTCTACCACCACCCAGTTGGTATCGTCTGTGGTTGGGTCCTGATAGTGCTCTCTCTCCACCCTGGCTATGCCCACGATCTGCCTTTCGGAGCCGCTGTGGTAAAAAAGCACGGCATCACCTTTTTTCATGGCCTTTATGTTATTCCTTGCCTGATAGTTGCGCACGCCATCCCAGTGGTCGCGGCCCATGTCATTGAAGGTTTTCCAGGAATAGGTTTCGGGTTCCGACTTCACCAGCCAATAATTCATCTGCACACGATTTGGTTTAAAAAATTAAATTAGAAATAGTTTTTTATCTAAACCAATCCGACTTGATTTTGTGCACACGCCGCCCACAGCTTTACCCATCGCTGTGGGATGGCGCCCTTTCAGGGCTAACCTGGTGCATCGATGGGCTGTACCTATCTTTACATGATATCGCCCTTGCGGGGCTGAACTGGTGCATCTGTGGGCTGCACCCATCGTTGTGGGATGCTGCCTTTGCGGGGCGTTTGATATATCGGGCGCTTATTAGTTGAGCCCGAGCTTTTGTTTGATGAGTGCGTTGATCTGGTAGGTGTGGCTTTCCACGGTGCGCACCGATATGCCAAGCTTGTCGGCTATCTCTTTATGGGGTAAGCCTTCGCAATGGCTCAGCAGATATATCTTTTGTTTTTTGGGTGGCAGGTTATCAATCAAAGTCTCCAACTGTGCCTGTGCTTCGTTAAAAATCATTTCCTGTTCCAGGTTCGTTGCCGTACCGGGCCTCTGGTTGATGTAGTGCTCTATGGTGTGGTGGATCACCTTTTTGCGCGCATACTTCAGTACACAATTTTTAGCTATGGTAAAGAGGTATGATCTGAATGAATAGCCAAGCTTCAGCTCCATTCGATTTTCCCATACTTTCACAAATACATCCTGCACGATCTCCTCGGCATCTTCAGCAGTCAGGTGAAATTGGAGACAGGCGCCGAAGATGCGGTGGGCATATCGCTTATGCAATGCCTCGAGCGCCTTGGTCTTTCCTTGTCTGAGCTGAAATATGAGATGCTGATCGTTGGGTGTCATATTATCCAAACAACATAGTGCTCCCAAAATACAGATTTTTTGAGAACAGCCCGGTAGTCTTTGCCACTAAGTTGATTGATAAAATGCTAAAAAACCAAACTGAATGGGAGTAACCTACACTGTTGACCAATTCCAAAAGGCTGGGGCAACTATTGATCTGAACTGCCTACTTTTCCCACCATTCACACCGGGTCGCGACATCGTCTCATTCGAGAATATTTTGAATCAGCGCTTATTAATTCTGATTTTTTTACCTCATTTGTACAAATTTTTTCCCTGAACATGGGACACACCCTGCCAATAAACACCCCTGAACTCGTGGCCCTCTTTCGCCAGGGCGACAGGGATGCCTATGCCAAGCTCTTTCAAATACACCACCCTGCCACCTATACTTTTGCCCTGCGCCTGCTCAAGTCGCCAACCCTTGCCGAAGATTTCGTACATGAGGCTTTTATAAAACTGTGGGAAAGGCGGGAGCTCCTAGATCCAGAACAAAATATAGGTGCCTATCTGCTGGTGACGTGCAAGCACCTGGCCTTCAACTACCTGAAAAAAGCAGCCCGCGACCGCCAGCTGGTGAAAGAAATACTGCTACACATGCCCACAGGAGCCAATACCACGGAAAGCGATTATCTGCTAGGCGAATATACCCACATGGCCGACGCCGCACTCTCAAAACTGCCACCGCGACGCCGGGAGGCTTACACACTGTGCAAGATCGAAGGCAAAACCTATGATGAAGCTGCAAAGACCATGGGAACGACACGCGATGCCGTGAAAGATCACATGAAAAAGGCCATCCGCTTTATGCGTACTTACTTCGAGCTTCACGCCGGCGCACTTACCATTGGGGGCTTGCTGATGCATATTTGGCTTTTCTGATATTTTCCTAAGTTTTTTTTTATTCAGAACTACCCTCCCGGCGCGCCCGATTGTATTGGTATATAAAAGCGGGCTTCATGTCGGAAGATTCATTAAAAGCACTTCTGCAAAAATACCACAGCAACCAATGCACACCGGCAGAGGCCGAGCAGCTGTTTGCTATGCTGAATGAACAAAAGCACGATGCTGCACTCACTGAATGGCTTCAGCATCTTCAGTGGCCGGCAGAAGAACTGAAATTGCCTGGTCAGGCGGCGTCGGAGCGCATGCAGCGTCGCCTGCAGCGCCATCTGCCCGTGCGCCGGCGCATATCGCTCGCCACCTGGAGCAAAATAGCCGCCGCAGTCACAGGCCTGTTGATCATGGCAGGTATCGCATGGCACCAGCAATCGAACCAATACATCGTATACCAAAGCCCCTATGGTGAAACCCAGCGCATTGTGCTGCCCGACCAATCCATCGCCACTCTCAATGCCAACAGCAAGATCAAATACCGGCCGGGCCTGGGCAAAGGCAAAGATGTGCGTGAGGTATGGATAGAAGGTGAATGCTTCTTTGAAATAGAAAAAGACAATAATCCCTTCGTAGTACACAGCGGGCCCATCGATGTGCGTGTGCTCGGCACAGCCTTTAATGTAAGCAGCCACTGCCACCGCACCGAGGTAATGCTGGAACACGGCAAAGTACAACTGAATGCTGAGGGACTGGCCCAGCCGCTGGAAATGAGCCCGGGCGAATTGGCCACCTACGATGACCGGCATCATGAGGTAAAGGCAAAAGTGGTGAATACTGGGATCTATACAGCCTGGACGCACAATTTGCTGGTATTCGAGGCAACGCCATTGCCTGATGTGGCCACAAGGATAAGGCGCACCTATGGCTTTGAGGTAGACCTGATCAGTGATGGGCTGGAGAAGTTGCAGTTTACTGGTTCTTACCCGATGGATGAGCCTCACCTGCTCTTCGAGGCGCTGGCCAAAGCTTTTGACCTTAAGATATTGATGAAGAAAGATTATATCGGCTTCGAGTCGCGGCCTGACGGCTCGGAGTAACAATATGCTCAGGTATTATTAAACCCTAAACACTCAATAATTATGACAGCAACACTACGCAGACATGCCATGCATGTAATGCTCGTGGGCCTGCTACTGGCCTACAGCGCACCAAGGGCGCAAAATCTGACCTTGGCCAGTAACACTCAATGGGGCAAGGCTCAAAGCGATGTTCCGCTCAGCACTTTTCTCGATCAGCTCAAGGGCCATTACAACGTCAACTTCGGCTACGATGCCAGCTTACTTCAGCACCTTCTTGTTCGCAAGCCACAACCACCCACCGACAACCTGGAAGCGGACCTGAAAAAGGTGCTCTCACCGCTGGGTCTGGAATTTGAAAAAATTCGCGCTGACCAGTACGTGATCACTGCCAAGCGGCGCAAATCTGCTCCGGAGTCTTTGCACAAAAAAGAGCCTTCAGCGAGTACAAACCACGCTGGCACAATGGAAAACATTGGCAAGGCTCAAGGAAAAAGCATTTTCGATATGAGCAGCAAAGATGCTCAGCAGGGCAATGTAGTGAGTGGCAAAGTGACTGCCGCCGACAATGAAGAGCCGCTGCCCGGAGTCAATATCATAGTGAAAGGAACTACCTCTGGCGTGGTGACCGACCTGGATGGCAACTACCGCCTGCAGGTAGAGAGCGACAATGCTGTATTATATTCAGCTCGGTGGGCTACCACAAAGAAGAGATAGAAGTGGGCAACCGCTCGGTGATCGACCTGGTGATGAATCCCGATATCACTGCCCTGAGCGAGGTAGTGGCGGTCGGCTATGGCACCCAGGAAAAACGCGATGTTACTGCCGCCATCTCCTCACTCAGCGCCGAAAAAATACAAGCGGTAGCGGTAGGCAACCCGCTGCAGGCCATGCAAGGTCAGATTGCCGGAGTAGATGTGGTGGCTCAGGGTGGAAGGCCCGGCCAGAACAGTAATGTGCAGATCCGTGGCCGGCGTTCCATACAGGCGTCTAACGACCCACTTTATGTCATCGATGGTGTGCCCATGCCCATGACAGGTGGCTCAGGTACCCTTTTCGACATCAACCCCCAGGACATTGAATCCATCGAAGTATTGAAAGATGCTGCTGCCACGGCCATCTACGGATCGCGTGGTGCCAATGGTGTGATTCTCGTAACCACCAAGCGCGGCTCTACCGGCAAAACCACCGTCGCTTATGATGGCTACTACGGCATAAGCCAGGTGACACGCATGATCGATATGATGAACGGCGAAGAGTTTGCCGCTATGAAGCGCGAATCGAGGCGCTGGGACCCCGCCACTAAAAAAGTGTTGTGGAACGGCGTGATCCCCGATGATGCAGTTGTTTTTAACGACATCGTAGAGCTCAATTCCATTGCCAATGGCTTGTCAACCGATTATCCGGAGCTGGTGCTCGGCGACGGTTATCAGATGAACCACCAACTGAGCCTCACCGGCGGTAACCAAAAAACACAGTTCAACCTGTCGGCTGGCTACTTCGATGAACAGGGTCTGATCGAAAATCAGGATTATAAGCGCTACACCCTGCGCTCCAATGTAGACCACAGCGCCGGCATTGTGAAGGTGGGTATATCTTCTCTGCTTTCTTATTCTGTGCAGAACTGGGGCTCCAACGCTACCCTCGGTGAGGCCTATCTCAACAACCCGCTGGGCATCCCCTACGACTCCAGCGGCAATTTGATCTTTCTGCCCACCAATGATGGCATACGTACCAACCCGCTGAACGAGCTGGTGCCGGGGGCCTATGAAGATCAGAGAAAATTTACCCGAATATTTTCCTCGCTATATGCAGAAGTACAACTGGCCAAAGGTTTGAAATTCAAAACCCTTTTCGGCCCCGATATGCGCTTTCGCAATCAGGGCATCTTCCGCGGCAGCCTCACCAATGCCCGACGTGGTGGCCCGCCCAGTGCGCGACTTGCCAACGACAACGTGTTTGGCTACACCTGGGAAAACCTGCTGACGTATGACAAAACCTTCGGTGTACACGAATTGAAATTTACCGCGCTGCAATCCATACAGGCTTCTCGTCGCGAACGCAACGGCACCAACGTGACCGGCTTGGCCTATGAATCGGGCTCGTACTGGAACCAGGGCACTGCCACCACCGTAGATGGCCAGTCGAGCAATCTCAATGACCTTTATCAAAATGGTATCTTCTCGCGGCTGGAAGAGCGCAGTCTGGCCTCTTTCATGGGCCGGGTGAACTATGAGCTGATGGGCAAATACCTGTTTCAGGCCACACTGCGTGCCGACGGCGCTTCGGTGCTCGCCGAAGGCAACAAATGGGCTTATTTTCCCGGTGTTTCCATGGGTTGGCGTATAGTAGACGAGTCTTTTATGAACAGTGTGAATTTCGTAGACGAACTCAAACTACGCGCATCGTACGGCCGGGTAGGCAACGCCTCTGTAGACCCATACCAAACAGCCGGCAGGTTGCAAAAAAGGACATATGCATGGCATGACACACCGGCCTTTGGCTGGGGCCTTTGGGAAATACCCAATCCCGATAAAACCTGGGAAATCTCATCTACTGTAGATGTGGGCCTTGACTTTGGCTTTTTCAATAGCCGCGTCTATGGTTCCTTCGACTACTACGTCACCAACACCACCGACCTGCTGCTGAACCGCGCACTGCCTTACACTTCCGGCTACGACCGCATCTCTACCAACATCGGCGAAACACGCACCGCCGGCGTAGAGCTGGCCCTCGGTGCCGTAGTGCTCGACCCGGGCAAAGGCTTTGGCTGGAATGTCGACTTCAACATCACATCGTACAAAGAAGAAATCCTTGATGTATCCCTGCGCGATGCGGAAGGCAACATCGTGGACGACATCGGCAATAGCTGGTTCATCGGGCAGCCCATTCGCGTCTTTTTCGACTACAAAAAGATAGGTATCTGGCAGGCCGATGAAGTGGACCTGGCCCTGCAGATGGAGAATAAAGTACCAGGCGAAATAAAACTGGCCGATGTAGTGGGTGTAGATGGAGACGGAAACATCACCGATGAGCTGGATGGCATCATCACTCCCGACGATCGCGTAATCATTGGTAACGACGTGCCGGATGTGTATGGCGGCATCACCAATCGCTTTGAATTTAAAGGCTTCGACCTCAGCATATTTTTCTACTATAAGTTGGGCCACATGATCCGCAGCGACTTTCATGCAGGCAACAACAACCTCTTTGGCCGGTACAACAACATGAATGTGGACTACTGGACCATCGACAACCCGACCAACGAAAACCCCAGGCCAAACCAAAACCAGGAGTTTCCCCGTGACAGCGACACCCGCCGCTATTTTGATGGCAGCTACGTGAAACTTCGCAACGTGACGCTGGGCTATAATTTTGCCCGCAACATGACCGAAAGCATAGGTATAAGCAATTTGAGGTTGTACGTAAGTGCGCAGAATCCCTGGTTCTGGGCCAAATACGACACGTTCGATCCGGAAAATAGTAATGAGCTGAACAACAGCGATGTGCCCAGCTCCAAGCTGTACCTGGTTGGTCTTAACTTCTCATTTTAAAAACCCGAAATCATGAAAGCAAAAATATTAAGCATATTCGCAGCAGCCTGCCTCCTGACAAGTACAGCCTGCGATGACTTTTTGAAAGAGGAACTCGTATCTGATATTTCATCGGCATCGCACTACACCACACCGCAGGGATTTGAAGATGCGGTGAGTGCCACCTACTCCTGGCTCAAAACCTTTTACGGCGTAGAGAGCGGGGCTTCGCTCACCGTGTTTGGCACCGATATTCATACCAATGGTGCCGACGGAAGCCATAAGTTCTACAACTCGTACAATGGCGAACTAAACCCGGCGGCCAATTTCGTGCGTGCCACCTGGACGGACTTTTACAGGGGCATCAACCAGGCCAATGCGGCGATCAACCGATCACAGAGCATCTCTGGAATTGACGAAGCGCAACTCACCACTCGCCTTGCCGAAGTTCGTTTTCTCAGGGCGCTGTACTATTTCAATCTGGTTCAGATATATGGCGATGTGCATTTCACCCTGGAAGAAACAGAAGGCGTAGAGCTGGTGGCAAACAAAACACCCCAGGCTACCATTTATGCCGAAGGTATAATCCCCGACCTTGAAAATGCCATTGCCAACCTGCCCGCCAGCCAAAGCGACTACGGCAGGGCTACCAAGGGCGCTGCACAGTTTCTGCTCGCCAAGGTGCATATGACCCGGGCCTACAAACCGTGGTCGCCTGATGCCAATGCCGACGCTGCCAAGGCACGCGACCTGATGACGGCCGTAATAGAAAGCGGTCAGTACGGCTTGCTGGATGATTATGACGCCTTGTGGGAGATGGACAATCAACTGAATAAGGAAGTGATCTTTGCATCGCAGAATACCGCCGACCCCGTTACCAATGGCGACGAGGGCAACCGGTTGCACCTTTTCTTCCTGATGGAATACGACGTGATTGCCGGCATGGTACGCGATGTGGAAAACGGCAGGCCCTGGAAGCGATTCAGGCCCACACCATTCCTGCTATCGCTGTGGGACAGAGAGCACGACAGCCGCTACGACAAAAGCTACAAGCATGTGTGGTACGCCAACCAGACCAACACTTCAAAGTATCCGAAATGGACACAGGCCGATGCCGATAATGGCTACATTGATGCAGATATGGTAGGTAAGCCCAAGTTTGAAAAAGGTGATACGGCCATATACATTCCCGGCCCAGGCAAAAATGATATGTGGACAGCCGAACGCCAAAAGAAAACCCGCTATCATGTATATACCGATAATGAGTATACCGAATTGATATACCCGACACTAAAGAAGTTCTTGGATCCCGGTCGCCCCGACCGCCAATGGGCAGCCGGCTCGCGTGACTTCGTGATCATGCGCCTGGCCGATGCGTACCTCATCAGGGCTGAAGCCAAGCTCTTCCTGGGCAATGCTGAGGGCGCCGCCGAAGACCTGAACGTGGTGCGTGAGCGTGCTGCCTGGGAAGGCGAGGAAGCAGCCATGGAGATATCTGCGTCGGACGTTACACTCGATTTCATTTTGGATGAACGCGCCCGTGAGTTGGCCGGAGAGCTCACCCGATGGTTTGACCTGACCCGTACCGGCAAGCTGGTAGAACGCGTAAACCTGTACAACGTAGAAGCCAGTGGCAACATACAGCCATATCATACGGTGCGGCCCATCCCTCAAAACCAGATAGACCGTACCGAAGGAGGCTACGAACAAAACTGCGGGTATCCGGGTGGCCCCAGTTGCCCATAGTAGCGCAGATGGATATATAGCAACAAAGCCCGGGTCGGAGGACGGCCCGGGCTTTTTGCTTATGTCATTTATAAAAAAATTGTGCCTGGTAGTATATGCCTTCAGAAATTCGTCAAGGCGATAGATAATGATACTGAGAGTACTCCAATCATTGCTTCACCGCCACTACCTCAGGTGCATCTGCATTGGCTGATGGCATCTCGGGGATCAGCCGGGTGGTCTCTACGATATCGGTCGTCAGCTTGAAAAATTCTTTGTGAATGTTGAACGGCTTTTCGTCATCACCAATCTGCTTCACCTCGTAGCTGCCATCTTCCCGCATGATGTACGTATTGGCGTTGTCCATCAGGTTGTAGGCGAGCATGGTGGTGGCTTCTTTTTTCAAAAACGGATCGACCACCAGGAAAAGGGACTCTATGCGTCTGTCGAAGCTGCGCACCATTACGTCGGCGCTGCCGCCATAGATTTTGGGGTTGCCTCCGTTGTGAAAATAATATACGCGGGAGTGCTCCAGGTACTCTCCTACCAGTGAGTACACCTCTATATTCTCACTCAGCCCCTTGCGCCCGGGCCTCAGGCTGCAGATTCCCCGCACGATCAGCTTTATGGGCACACCTGCTTGCGAGGCTTTGTACAATTCGTTGATCGTCTCCTTGTCTTGCAAAGAATTGATCTTGATCACTATGCCACTGGGTATGCCTTTTTTGGCATTGCGCGCTTCTACACGTATCAGGTCAATGATCTGCTGACGCATGTCGCGTGGTGCAGTGATCAGGTACTGGTAGATGCGCGGCATGGAGTGGCCGGTGATGGCATTGAAAAATTCCGATACATCGTGCGCATAAACTTCACTGCTGGTGAGGATGCTCCAATCGGAGTACAGCTTTGCCGTAGATTCGTTGTAGTTGCCGCTGGACATGTGCACGTAGCGCGTCACCTTTTCGCCGTCTTTGCGCACGATCAGCAGCAGCTTGGTGTGTGTTTTCACTTCTTTGAGCCCGTAAATGACAAAGCAACCGGCATCTTGCAATCGCTTCGCTTCCTTCAGGTTGTTTTCCTCATCAAATCGTGCTTTTACTTCAAAAAGCACCGATACGTGTTTGCCACTTTCGGCAGCTTTCAGCAAAGCGGCCGTCACCCGGCTGTCTTTGGCCAGGCGGTATATGGTCATCTTGATGGACAACACCTTCGGGTCTTCTGCCGATCGCTCCAGCAGTTCCAGCAGCGGCTCTACACTGTTGTATGGATGATGCAGCAGTATATCGCGCCGTTTTAGTATTTCAAACACATCGTCGGAGCCTTCATCCATGTACGACAGGGGCCGCACAGACGGGTGGTGCTTGGGTAGCTTGTTTTTAAACTCCCGGTGGTTTACGATCTGCCAGAGGCTGGAGTAGTCGAATATGTCGTCGGAGTGTACGTAAAAGATATTTTCGTCATCGAGTTCCCAGCGATTTTTCAGTATGCGCAGCATCCATTTATGTGCACCCTCTTCTACTTCCAGCCGTACCACACGGCCTGTACGCCGCGTCTTCAGCTTTCGCCTGAGCTCTTCCAGAAAGTTTACATCGATGTCGTCACTTTCCTCCAGGGTGAAGTCCCCATTGCGGGTGATGCGCAGCAGGTTGACGGCCTCGATGGTAATATTGCGAAACAGCTTTTGAATGTGGTTGCGGATGATGTCTTCGATGGGCACAAACACCAGGGTGTTGTCCCGTTCTATTTCATAAAATCGTGGAAGGTTGGCTGGTATCTGCACAAAGCTCAGCTTCTTTCTGTCGTTGGCTTCGGCCAAATCATGCGTGATGACGCCAAAAATCAGAATTTTGTTCATCAGCACCGGAAAGGTGTGGTAGCTGTCGAACACCATAGGCGTGAGCATCGGGAAGATGGTCTTCTTAAAATAATTCTTCACCTTCTCCTGCTCAGTGGCTGTAAGCTGCGACACGAGCTGTAGCCGAAAACCAGATTTCTGAAAATCGGGCTTGAGGTTGTTCAGGTAGTGATCGGACTGTGCCTGGGCAAAACTGCGTATTTCTTCAAAAAGCTTCTTCTTGAAAGGTATCTCGCGCAGGCCGCTGTAGTCGGTGCGCTCCTTGCCATAGTCGATGTAGTTGTACAAACTGCCCACCCTGATCATAAAAAACTCGTCGAGGTTGGATGCCGTAATGGCCATGAATTTAAACTTCTCGAATATGGTGCGGTCCGGTGATTTGGCCTGGTCCAATACGCGATTGTTGAACTGGATCCAGCTCAGGTCACGGCTTATGAACCTACTTTTGGCTATGGAGGATTGTATGCGATCTGTTTCTATCATGATTGGTTATTGATGATTGTGATACCAGCCACCGGCTAGGGCCAACTTGCCCACTGCCACCATTTGCCTGCTGTGCCCGAAATACTAAGTATCGATATTGGCATATTTGGCGTTGGCTTCGATAAACTCGCGCCTTGGCCCCACTTCATCGCCCATGAGCATTGAGAACAAATGGTCGGCCTCGGCAGCCGACTCTATGGTTACCTTTTTCAGGCTACGGCGCTCAGGGTCCATGGTGGTAGACCACAGTTGCTCTGGGTTCATCTCACCAAGACCTTTGTATCGCTGTACGTGTACGGAGTCTTCCTTGCCGTCGGGTGCTATTTCTTTTACAAAACGCTCGCGGTCGTCTTCCGTCCAGCAGTAGCGCTCCGTTTTGCCACGACGAAGCAGATAAAGCGGCGGCAGGGCTATGTAGAGGTAGCCATGCTCGATGATGGCCTTCATGTACCGGAAGAAGAACGTGAGGATGAGCGTGCGAATGTGGCTTCCATCCACATCGGCATCCGTCATTATGATGATTTTGTGGTATCGCAGCTTCTCCAGGTTCAGGGCTTTTTCGTCATCATCTTTACCAAAGCTCACGCCCAGCGCAGTAATCATGTTTTTGATCTCGTCGTTGTCGTAGATCTTGTGCTCCTGGGCCTTCTCCACGTTTAGGATTTTTCCCCTGAGCGGCAGTATCGCCTGAAATTTTCTATCGCGGCCCTGCTTGGCTGAGCCGCCGGCAGAGTCGCCCTCTACCAGGTACAGCTCGCATACCGCCGGGTCGCTGTCGGAGCAGTCGGCGAGCTTGCCGGGCAGGCCTGTGCCGCTGAGCACGTTTTTGCGCTGCACCATTTCTCGTGCTTTGCGTGCGGCATGCCGTGCTTGTGCTGCCAGCACCACCTTTTGCACTATGGCCTTTGCCTCTTTGGGATGTTCTTCCAGGTAGTATTGCAGATGCTCACCTACGGCTACATCTACTGCGCCCATTACGTCGGAGTTGCCCAGCTTGGTCTTCGTCTGGCCTTCAAACTGCGGCTCGGCTACCTTCACGGAGATCACGGCGGTGAGACCTTCGCGGAAGTCGTCGCCGCTGATGTCGATCTTCACTTTGTCCAGCAGACCCGAACGGTCGGCATACGCTTTCAGCGTGCGGGTGAGTGCGCGCCGGAAGCCCGCCACGTGCGTGCCGCCCTCTATGGTGTTGATGTTGTTCACGTATGAAACCACATTTTCTGAATAGGAGCGGTTGTAGTTCATCGCCACCTGTACAGGCACACCACCTTTTTCGGCATCTATATAGATGCACTCCGGTATGAGTTTCTCACGGTTGGAGTCGAGGTAATCGACAAATTCCTTCAGTCCGCCTTGCGACAGAAACTCATCGCTTCTGTATTCACCTTTATCATCTTTCTCCCTTCTATCGACCAGCGTGATGCGTATGCCTGCATTGAGAAAAGCGAGCTCGCGCAGCCTGGAGGCTATGGTTTCGTAGTTGTACTCCAGAATGTTGAAGATCTGACCATCGGGGGTGAAGTGTATGGTGGTGCCGGTGCGGTCGGTAGTGCCTGCTTCGCGCACGCTGTATTTAGGTACGCCGCGCTCATATTCCTGCTCGTAGATGGTGTCGTTGCGGTGAATGGTGGCCTTGAGGTGTGCAGAGAGTGCGTTGACGCACGAGACGCCCACGCCGTGCAAACCACCGGATACTTTGTAGGTGTCTTTATCGAATTTACCACCGGCGTGGAGCACGGTCATCACCACTTCGACGGCCGGCTTGCCCTCGCGCGGGTGCATCTCCACCGGGATGCCGCGTCCGTTATCCCGGACGGACACGCTGTCGTC
>CAZQVB010000055.1:0-1177 GCA_964596645.1 uncultured Roseivirgaceae bacterium | reverse complement strand
TTGCCACCGGCGTGCAGTACTGTCATTACCACCTCCAGGGCAGAGCGCTTTTCTTTTTCGTGTATATCGGTGGGTATGCCGCGCCCGTCGTCCGTGACCGATACAGAATTGTCTTCGTGTACTTCTACATGTATGTTGGTACAATAGCCCGCCAGAGCCTCATCGATGGAGTTGTCTACCACCTCCCAAACCATATGGTGCAGACCCTTTACACTCACGTCGCCGATGTACATGGCGGGGCGCTTTCGCACAGCCTCCAAACCCTCTAATACCTGAATATTTACAGCAGAATAATTGCTCTTCAATGGTTCTTTCTCTTTGCTCATGTTCCTGAAAAAATAAATGCAAAAATAGCAAATTTAGCCGGATTAGCATGCATAAAAAGGCGAAATAAGGGCAGGGCAAAATGGGTTGGTGGATTGGTAAACTCGTAGACTGGTAGACTGGTGAACGGTGAAGATGGGTTGGTGATGGTGCAATAGCTCAAAGCTGAAAGCTGAAAGGGGTGACCATGCTTAAATGAGGTTGACCGTTTTGGTAAAAAGGTCAACGGGCAATGCAAAGGGTTCTTCACCTTGCCTGTGGCGAATTCAAGGTCAGAAGATTGTCATACCGGGTTAAAAACCAATTTATTTCCATGGTCTGTGCCCCACAGAACTTTGCGTGCGGTAGGCCCAGCGCGTATGCACCAACCCTTGCTGTCATCCTGAACCTGTTTCAGGATCTGTTGGCTATTGTCATAAGCCGCGATTTATGGGACGCCGGCCGGTCAGAACAACAGGCGTGCAACCATTTCCATGGTCTGTGCCTCACAGACCATTTCGTGCGGTAGGCCCAGCGCGCATGCACCAACCTTATGAGTCATCCTGAACTTGTTTCAGGATCTGTTGGCTATTGGCATAAGCCGCGACCAAAGGACGCCGGCGGGTCAAAACAACAGGCGTGCGGCTGCGCCAGCGCGTATGTCAGCATTGCTCTGACGAGATTTCTCCCTTGGTTCCTTTCTTTATCAACTGGAAAAGAAATGAACAGCCACGGCTGATCTGTATATTCTAAAGCATTTTGATCTCCACATCACCGGTAGAGCTTTCATTTGCCATTGCTCATCAAAGTTTTACCTCTCACCGCCGGCTTGGCGCATTTCACTCCACGGGCCGTGGGGCCGCGTCATGTCACT
>CAZQVB010000054.1:0-25291 GCA_964596645.1 uncultured Roseivirgaceae bacterium | reverse complement strand
ACGATTATGCTTCGAAGGATGCAGACAGTCGGTGGCTGTTCATTTCTTTCCTTTTAATAAAAGAAACGAACATTTTGTCAAAACAATGCTGCTTTGCGTGTACAGATCAAGCGACGCGTCTTCTGTATTGACCGACCGGCATTTATTAATCGCGGCTTTTGCCAATAGCCAACAGATCCTGAAACAAGTTCAGGATGACTGCAAGGGTTGGTGTATGCGCGCTGGGCCAGCCGCACGAAATGGTCTGTGCGGCACAGACCATGGAAATGAGCACGCCCGCTGTTTTGAATGACCGGCACGCATTCACCAACCCACCTAATCTACCAATCTACCATTTAACCGGTCCGACTATCGCCTGACCCGCATTTTTCCACAGGCCATGGAGGTGAGGAGGGTCATACCAGAGCCACTCTTCTTACGTGTCTGGGGCATCATTTAAAGATATTTTGCGAGCACCTGCTCTACTCCCGACAGGTAAGACCGTCCGAAAAGATTCACATGCACCATGTGCGGATAAATATTATAAATGCCCACGCGCTGTTCAAAACCGGGCTCCAGTGGCCAGGTGGCTTCATACGCCGCGTAGAAGGCGCTACCGAAGCCTCCAAACATGCGTGTAAAGGCAAGTTCTATTTCGCGGTGGCCGTAGTACACGGCGGGGTCGATCAGGCACACGTAGCCGTCAGGGCCGGTCATCACATTGCCGCTCCACAGGTCGCCATGCAGCAGCGATGCGGGGGCAGTGGGCAGCAGTTGCGGCAGATGGGCATAAAATGCACGATATCGATCTGCAAATTGCGCATTGACCAGTCCGTTGTGCAGGGCCAGTTGCAGCTGCGCTTCCAGCCGCTGTTGTATAAAAAACTCGATCCAATCGTCGTAGAAGTGGTTATTTTGACCAAGTTTGCCGATGTAGTTGTCGTGGTCAAGGCCAAATTGCTGCGCTTGCCGTGCGCGGTGCATCGTGGCTAGTTGGCTGCCAAAATTCTCCCAATAGTCTTTCTTTTTACCGGCGCTGTGTACAAACTCCATCAGCAGGTAGTAGCGGCCATCCAACTGGCCAAAACCATAGGTAGCCGGTACGCGCAGCTGATCGGCCGCCTTGAGCAGGCTAAGCCCAGCCGCTTCCTTCTCGTACATATCAGCAGGTATGCCCCGTTGCCACTTGAGCAAAAAAGCACCGGCATCCGTCTCCAGCGCTACAGCATTGTTGATACATCCACCGCCCAGGCCCCGGCTGCTCAATATGGTGCATTCGCGACCAAACACCTCCGCCAATACATGCCGGTAAAATGATTGGTCGCCTGCGGCCATCATTGCAACTGATGTTTTTCAATAATGAAATCAAGAAGATTATTACACGAATGCTCAAGCATATGATAGACGCTGTCGAAGCCGTCGGCTTCACCAAAATACGGATCGGGCACATCGGCACCCGGTGCGTTATCATCAAAGTCGCGCATAAGTTTGAGGCGACCGGCTTCGTATACGGAGTACCCGCTTACTTTTTGTATGTCGGTGTGGTTGCTGCGGTCCATGGCGAGGATATAGTCGAAATCTTCAAAATCTTTTTCAACAAAAGCACGCCCCAAGTGCCGCACATCGAGGCCGTACTTCCGGCCAACATCTATCGTACGAGGATCTGAGGGCTGATCGATATGCCAGCCACTGGTGCCGGCGGAGTCGCAGGTGATCTGCCCGCTGAGTCCGCGATCGGCGACTTGCTGCCGAAAAATTTCTTCGGCCAGTGGCGACCGGCAGATGTTTCCTAAGCACACAAAGAGAACTTGAATCATGGAAATATGAATATTCTTATAAAAAGATTTACTATTTGAATAATATGCAGATTTGCATCAAAATATTTATACTCACCGGTTACCCGGATGTGCGCAAAAGTATAAAAACTTACATAACACAAATTTATTCATACACCTGTTTAACATTTAGCGTAAAGCCCCTTATGAAAATGAGGGGCTTTTTCTATGCCCTTTGGCAAAGGAGGGCATACGGGCACAGGCTACATTTGCGCAGGTCGGTCGTTTGAACGAAGGGAACCGTCACATCAAAAATTTCTTCCAGCAGCTCCTTGAGCAAGTTTTCATAGTCCGGCAGCAAGCTGCGCACATCGTGCACAGGCTCGTATCGGTTATCACTTTTCATCTTCAGCCTGAAGTCAAACTCTTTGGTAAATACTTCACGAATGTTGAATAAGCCGGCCTGTATGGGTATATCAAGCCTAGGATGCCTGGCCCGGAAGAGCAGAACGTACAGAAAAGTTTGAAATGCTGCTTTATTGCGCTGCGGATTGTTACGGTCGAAGAGCGATGGCAGGTCGGTAAAGTTCCGGTTGTCTTTCCCAGTCTTGTAGTCGAGTATGCGCACTGCCCCACCGCATTGGTCTATGCGATCTATCACGCCTTTGAGGGCTACATCTTTTTTTACTGCGCCGGTATGTATCGCCATCTGTAGCTCAAAGCCATCTTTCCGGCCACCCTCCAAGGTCAGAATTTCAAAAGGGGTGTGCTTTTGATCGTAATCCAGTATTCTAAGCACTATTTTCTTTACCACCTCCCGCCATATTACGTTCTGACCGGTATACTCAAATTGCTCCTGTTGCTGATCGAACGTGTCGGAAAAAGCATCATTGAGCGCTTTATCAATTTTAGCCCGAATTACATCTACATCGGCGCTGGTCACTTGTCTGCAATCTGCCTTGTTGTGAGGCTGGTACGCCAGCTCCATCGTCTTGTGCAGTATGTTGCCAAAGGCCATCGGGTCCAGTTCTTCCGACACTTCTTCTGCCTCGGCCAGGTCGAGCACGTATTTGTAGTAAAACCGCAGCGTGCAGTCGAGGTATGTATTGAAAGCACTGGGTGTGAAGAAGCGCTCACCTTGTGCTGGGGCAGGACGAGTGTATCTATCCAGCTGTCTCATCACCCATTCTTTTTTTGTCACCTCTATCTCCCGCGGGTTTTGCATACTCACTTCAGCCAGTGCGGTCTTCATTTCTATGTTCAACCCAGACTCATAGATCAGCTGCTGGGCAAAACGGCTCAACTCGCCACTGCGTCCATTGCTTTCCTGCGTGTTGTATACTATAGTGACCTGCCGGGCGCTTGCTATCAGTGTATAGAAGAGATACGCATAAATGGCGTCTTGCTGGTCGAAAGTAGGCAAACCAAAAGCGCTGCGCAGACTGTACGGTATAAAGCTGGCTCCCGCGGCAGCGGGTGGAAATGTGCCCTCATTGGCTGAAAGCAGGTATACATGATCGAAGTCTAGCGTGCGCGACTCCAATATGCCCATCACCTGCAGGCCCTGCAGCGGCTCCCCTTCAAATGGTAGCTTCTGCTGCCGGATGATGTGCCGGAACAGTTTCAGAAACGACTGCAGATCGGCCCCCAGCTGAGTGGCCTGGTAGAAATCGCGCAGTTTATTGATGAGACTGAAGATGTGGAAAATGAATTCTTTTTGTACGCCGTCCTGTTCATCTACAGCTACTTTGTGCAGCAAGTTTTGCAGGTAATCCCAAAACTGCTCCCGGCCTGCATGTGGGGTAAAAATTTCTTTGAGGAGTTCATCTTCGCCTGCGATCTGCGCCCCGCTGAGCGATATCCTGTTGTTCGTCGTGATGTGCTCAATGGCAACCTTTGCGGCACCGCTGCCCCTCACCAGCAGGTAGGGGTGCTGCAGCAGTTGCAGTACCGGGCGGTAGTAAAACTCATTCTTTTTTCTTGCCTGGCTGTCGATGTGCAGCTCCAGCAGCGCTTCTACAAAGCTGTAGGCGAGTGAGTGCTGCAGCGGGTAGCCCATAGTCACATTCATGGCATCGGCCAAGTGCGAGGTAGCACTCAGCACCGGAAACAGCAGCAGCTCGTTGGCCAACACCACCGCCGTGCGTTCATCGACGGATTGCTGCTCGGCCAGCAGTCGCTCCAGTGCCTGCGCCTGGCCGGCCTCCGACGGCACACCTACCATTCGTACACTTTTTTTCTCATTGCTAAAGCGGGTGCCATAAGCCGATTTCAGCGTAGGGCCCAGCACTTTGTGCCGGCTGTGCTCGCGCAAAAAATTGCCAGCTTCCTGGTTGGCGTCTTTGTAAAAGTAGTCGTCTGCATCCCAAAAGACTTGTGCCTTTTGCTCTTGCACATAGTAGCTTATTATCTTTTCCTCACACCGCGAAAAAGCATTGAAACCGGCAAAGATCACCTTGTCGAATGGGCGATGAAGGCTCTTATTTTCGCAGTCTTCAGCCACCGTGCGGTATATTAGTCCTTCATATCCCTGCTGATGTTGCAGCAGATCATCGCGCAAATGCTCATATACAGGGTACAGCACCTCCCAAATCGCCACAAAATCCTGCTGATGCTTTGAGGGCTTTTCCTGAAAGCTGGCCCAGAAATTTTTGATCAGCAGCTTTTGGTTCTCCGTAAGGTGATCGAAGGCATTTTCCAGATCTTTTTGCCAGCGAAGGTTTTTGAACAGCAGCCTGGCATCCACCATATATTTATCGATCTCGTCGAAATCTTTGAGTAATGCATCGCCCCAGAAATAGAAGTTATCAAACGATTCCGTGGCTCCACCGGCTTTTTTGAAGGCCTGATATAACGAGAATATGAGCATTAGCCTGTCGGGAATGTGCAACGGCGAATGCTGACGGATGAAGTCGACGATGCCAAAAATCTGAGGAGCCCAGACGGGACGATCAATGAGCGCAGCCAGTTTTTTTCTGAAGTGAAGCCCCGAGCGTCTGTTGGGGAATACCAGCGTGACAGCATCGGGCTGCTGGCCATGGTGATCGATAACGTGCCGGGCGATTTCTTCTAGAAAACTCATGATCTGTGTTGGAATCGCTTCAAAAGTAAGGCCGTGATGTGCAATTGCCAATCTTACCTCCTACCCTTTCATCTATCTACCCAGATACTTTCAAAAAGTGGCGCCGAACATTGTATGACCTAACATACCGGCCCGTGAAAGTTCAAGCAGTCTATTTAATCTCGTGCCATTGGCTATAAAGACATTTTTTATAAGAAATTTCTCTGTCTGCATTTGGCTCAACTTATCTCAAAAACCCTGTAATTCGATGCATTAAAATGAAGACCACTATGTATAATCAAGCTCGAAACACCGTTTGTCTTTTTTTGCTTTTCACACTATGGGCGCTGTCACCAGGCAAAGCCGATCCCATCAGGTACGATCTTACGGACTATAGCCACCAAGAAGGCCTTGTAGCTGAGGTGGCCGGTGAGGTGCTCACCATACACTGGGCCGGTGGTGGCGACGATGAGCTGCGGATCGATTTTTCTGTAGAAGACGGAGTGCCTACCGTTCAATCACTCGCCATACGTACAGGCACCGGGGCCTGGCGTACTATTGCACAACATGTTGCGCCCGCATTTCACATCACCTCAGGCGTGCGCCGGGTAACGCAGCAGCAGACCAGGCCACTAGATGCTCTGGGAGTACCGCTAAATGCTGAACTGCTGGAGGAGATAAAGTGGGAGGCATTTTGGGATGCACCCCTCTACCTCAGCGACGAACCTCCTCCATCCCACCAAAATTCCATACCAGCTGAGGAGCCTTTTGCAAACCATCCGGGCATGCCCCGCAAAGCCGATGAGGTAAAGCGTGTAACGGCCACCTACGCCACCGTTGAGTGCAAGGTACGCACCAATGGCGCCCGGCTCGAAATCACCTTTCCGGGCGTATCAGCTGGTATTTTTTCAGGATATCTTCAGTACGACATATTCAAGAATTCCAACCTTATACGTCAGATGCTGGTAGCCAAAACGGATCATCCCTCGGCTGCATTTAAATATGATGCCGGCCTCCGCGGGCTGGAGGTGACGCCATCTTCGCGCATGATCTGGCGCGACTTGGCGCAACAGTGGCAGAACTATCAGTTTGGTGGCCCGGCGCACCTCGACCGCGTAGCGGTGTTTGGCAGCAACAGGCTCATTGCCGCCGAGCTACCACATGGCTCTATTGCGGCATTTCCGCCTCCGCACAGCTTCTACTGGGCTCGTGAGTCGGAGCAAAACCTTGGGTATGGCTGGTATCAGAAAGACGAGTCCGGTCACTTTGGCTTTGGCATCCGGCAAGCCGAACTGGAGAAAGACTCTGAATTTTACCACAATTTTGCCCTCTATAGCGCCCGGCCCGGCACCTGGCAGCGCATGCCGGTGTTCTTTTTGGTAAGCACGGCCGATGGCGCTCAAGCCATCGATCAAGCCCTCACCTTTACGCGTGGCGATCATTTCAAGCCTCTTCCCGGATACAAAATAATGGGGCATCACTATCATGTAGGCATGGTGGATCGTCTGCATGAGTTGGGAGGAATGGATCAACGGCTCAATGATGTGGAGACCATGAAGGGAATAGGCGTTGACATATATGGGGTAATCGACGGTGTGCGCGGGGCAGGGCGCAAAGATACCGGAGCGCTATTTCTGAAAGATCTGGCCGACTATTACGAAGCAGCCAGAAGACAATCTGATAAGAACTTTCTGGTGATGCCCAATGATGAAAACAGCACGGGCGGACGAAAACCTTTTCTAGGCGGTCATTACGACCTTTTGTTTTCCAAACCTACCTTCTGGCGACCAGAGCGACAACCCGGACAGCCCCTGGTGGAAGAGCATCCGCAGTATGGAACCGTTTACAACCTCGGTGAGCCTGAAGACATGATGCAGATGGCAGAGCGCGAAAATGTGCTTATCTCCATGCCGCATCCTCGCTCCAAAGGCTCTACAGGCTATCCCGACGCCATCAAATCTACCCCCCAATTTTTGCATCCCAATTACTTCGCCTTGGGGTATCGGTGGGGCATGGGCATCGATGCATCTGAACTACGCCTGGGCGACTACCGGTTCATTGCGCTGTGGGATGAAGCCAACAACTGGATGGCCGCACAGGGCAAACCTCCCAAATATGCCCTGGCCATCTCAGAAGCCCGGAGCGACTACGGCGAGCGCGGCAAGCCACCGTATGACGACGCCTATGGCATGTCGCCGGTAAACTACCTGGCTATAGACAGTGTGCCATCGATAGACGACATGTCGCCGGTGATCAATGCATTGAAAGGTGGTAATTATTTCGTGACATCGGGTGAGGTGCTTATCACTAACTTTCGAATAGAAGGCAAGGGCCGCCAACGTACAATCGTGGCCGATGTGGAGTGGACTTTTCCGCTCGATTTTGTAGAGGTGGTTTGGGGTGATGGAGAGCACACAGACCGCACCATTATCCGAACCACAGACCTGTTCCCGTTTGGCAACAAGCGTTTTGAAATTCCCTTAGATACAAAAGGAAAGAAGTGGGTACGTCTCGCCGCCTGGGATGTGGCCACCAATGGGGCCATGGTACAGCCGGTGGACCTGAGCAGGTAAAACGGTATGGACTTTCTTTCTGGCAGCCAGGCTGAACACGGCATGCACATGCCTGGGCCCGTATACAGCGCTACCAGAGACAGACGATGGTGAACAGAATGAAAGCCGCCGGGAAGATGAACTTGGCGTAGTGATCGATCACTACGGCTGTATTTATTTTGCCGCGGTTTTCGTAGTGACTCGTTACGATGGTCTCCACAAATGCCAGGAATACAAATATGTCGGCACCTATGGTGAAGCGATCGAGCTTGGTAAGGTAGGGCAGTGGCGGCATAAGTTGCGATACAGAAAATTGGAAGGCGATAAGCGTAAGTATGGCGGTGACGGCTACAGTGAGTTGGGCGGAAATATTGCTGGGGCTGATCCAAAACACCGACCACGACATAAGCACGATAAGTACTACTGGTATCATCACCTTCCAGATGTAAAATACTGCATTGCGCTGTAGCTGGTAAGTGACCACCAGCGTCTGTATGGGCGTGTCATAACTCTCCACTTCCGAGATCTCCGCACCGGCAAATGCTACTTCCCAGTTGTCGATGGTGATGTCTACCTCCTCCATGCGCCCGATATGGGCATGATCGGCCACCAGCGCAAAATCTTTTGGCCCGGAATAATACAATACCACGCTCCAATGCTGTGTGTCGAACGGAAAATCGCGAAACCTGAAGGTGTGTCGAATGGTGCCTATGAACCGGTGTCGATATTGAATGCTGCCATCTGCGGCTACACTGACGGTATTTTTTCTGAATGTCTGCAGATTTTCCAATCCTTTGATCTGAATGGCCGGTGGGCCGGCTTCTTCCAGCGGCAAATTTACTGTACTATTTTGCCCTGGCGCCACCAGGCTGCTGTCGTGCCACTGTGCGAAAATGATGAACTCCCCGGTTATAGACTGTCCTACGTTGTCGACGTGATGAATATCTACCAGTACAAACCCTACTTTCACTTGCTGCTCACTGGCAGCAGGCCTAGTGTTATCCGCATTTGCCGAGAGGCAGCATGCGATCATTGATATAAAGAAAGAGCAGAAAAGATGCGGCTTCATGGCGTAAAGATATCATTCTAATTTCTTGTGTAGCACACGTAATCTTAAGCTGCGATGGCGGTTGCCATCACACACGTTGCATGCGCGCGGTGTTCTGTGTATTTTTCCTGAAAACTATAGCCCATGAAAACCATAGCCTTGTACAATCTGAAAGGCGGTGTAGGCAAAACTTCTGCCTGCGTAAACCTGGCCTACTGCGCAGCCCGCGACGGCCACAAGACACTGCTCTGGGACATGGATCCGCAAAGCAGCGCCACCTTTTACCTCGACAAGAAAACCAAACTGAAAGGCGGCATAGAAAAATTGCTAAAGCGCAAAACCAAGCTGGAAAAGGTGATTAAAAAGACCAGCTATGAAAACCTCTTCATCATACCTTCAGAACTGGACAATCGCGACGCAGACCAGGTGCTCGATGATATGAAAAAATCGGAAAGCCGGCTAAAGAAAGTACTCAAAGAACTCGGTGATAACTTTGATTATCTTTTCATAGATGCACCACCGATGATCACCCTGCTGTCGGAGAACATTTTCAACTCTGCCCACATCATTGCCTTTCCTATGATCCCCTCTACACTTTCAGAAAGAACCTATCACCAGGTGAGGGATTACTTCAAGAGCAACGATTACAAAGCCCGCAAGATATTACCGTTTTTCAATATGGTGGATATGCGCCGAAACCTGCACAAGGAAACCCTGACCCGCTTTGCCGACAATGATTATCCCACGTTTGAGACCTATATACCGGCTTCCAGTACGGTAGAAAAAATGGGCATTCATCAGGCTCCGGTGCCCACATTTGCTCCGCGGTCGAAGCCCTCAAGCGCTTACAAGGCACTGTGGAAAGAGATAAAAGCGCATGCGCATGAATGAGTTCGATAAGCTTGGTTGACACAAACAAATCTTGAGCGGCCAGAGAGAAAACTCCCCATTTCTGTACATTATCCGGATTAGTCCTGTAATATAAAGGGCTTGGTCAGATACCTTTCCTCAGGCACTTATCACAGAGATCACGTCAAGCGGTATTTGATCTATAATAGTATGAATAATGCCTGATATTTAGGCATTAAAAAAAGCACCTACGAATATCACTTCGCAAGTGCTTTTTTTTGATGAGCCCCCTGTCGGGATCGAACCAACGACCTACTGATTACAAGTCAGTTGCTCTACCAGCTGAGCTAAGGAGGCATATGCCTGGAAAAGGCAGGTGCAAAAGTAAAACCTTCAGCTGTATTTCAAAACGGCGAAACGCGATTTTTACCGTTTCACCGTCTAAATATTCGAAAGAATTTTCAACTGGTCTTTCAAATCTTTCAGCTCCTTACCCGCCTGGTCTATTTTTTTGCCAAACTCTTCTTTGAGCTTATCCGCTTTGCGTGAGTCGGCGAAAAAGTCGAGGTTGTTCTGCCATAAGTTGATATCATTTTCCAGCTTGGAGATTTGCCGTCGCAACATATTCTCCTTTCGCTGAACAAACCGATCGGATTCCGGGCCATATTTTACGTTAGAAAATTGCGCCTTGAATTTCATCTTATGTTGTTCCTCCTCCGATATGCCCGATTGCTCCGTGGCAGCGGCCAATGCTTTGGAATACCGCTTTTGCAGGGCGCGCATGTTTTGCTTGGGCACATATCCTGTTGCCTCGTATTCCTGCATCAGTTTCTTTACCTCAGCATCATCCACAGTATTGTTGGCCACCATCTGCTCCAATTGGGTGCATATTTCTTCCTTTTTTTTCAGGTTGTCTTTGTATTCAGATTCTACCTCGCCATAGTGTGCCCTCCGCCGTTGGAAAAAACTATCGCAGGCTTTTTTGAATCTTTTATACACCTCTTCGCGGTGGCGATCAGGCACAGGGCCCACATCTCGCCATTGTTGCTGCAGGGCCTTCAACTCATTGGCAGTGGCCTGGAAGTCTTCACTTTCTTTCAACGCCTCCGCCTTGGCTACCAGATCATTTTTGGTGGCCAGGTTGGCTTTGCGCTCTTCTTCCAGTTCCTTGAAAAAGGCACTTTTTCTGGAGAAGAATGCCTTGAATGATGTCCAAAACTGCTTATTGATTTGCTTGGCCCTATCTCTGGGAAGGCCACCGATGGCCTCCCACTCTTTTTGAAGCTGTTGTATTTCTTTGGTTTTCTTGTTCCACTCCGTGATGCGATCGGAACTGAAATCGCTGAATGTTGCAGCCTTTTCGGCTAATGCCTGCTTGGCAGACACATTCACTTTCAGCCGCTCCTTTTGTTGCTCGTAAAATTCCTTACGCCTGGCATACACAGCATCGGAGGCAGCTTTAAAGCGCTGCCAAAGCGGCTCCTGATCCTCCTTGGGCACAGGACCTATATGTTTGAATTCTTCATGCAGCTCGTTGAGCTGGTTGATCGCTTCCTGCATATGCTCTACCTGTTGCAGGTGTTCGGCCCTTTCTACGATCTCTAGTTTTTGCTCCAGATTTTTCTTTCGGTCCAGCTCCTTGAGCTCAAAATAAATACTGCGATTGTCGTAATATCTATCAATCAAGGCATTGTAGTTGGCCCAAAGGCTGCGGGCTTGCTGAGCTGGCACGGGGCCTACTGTGCGCCACTCCTGCTGTATCTTCTTTAGGTCATTTATACTGGCATTGGTCTCTTCGGCATCGATGGTATGACGCAGCTTTTCCAGTATTTCTTCCTTCTTGCGCAGGTTTTCGTCGCGCTGCCTGTTCAAGTTGCTGAAGTAGTGGTTGCGCTTTAGGCGCAGCGTGTTGTAAGCTTCATTGAATCGGCGGTCGATGTCGTCGCCTTTGTAATCGAAGTCTTTTTCATCGCCACCGGTCTCCACGAATTTTTGAAGTGCGTCGTCATGTTCGCCTTTATACAGCTCATCATAAGCCGGCTTCACCTCCTTCAAAATTTTGTGAATCTGTGGCACATCCTCTTCCTTCAAAAGGCTTTCCAGCACTTGCACCAGTTGCTTTTTGCTGTGGTTGGAGTAGTCGAGCTGGTGCTCATCTTCGTCTTCGTCTGTATGCGCCTGATCCTCGTCATCAGCACTGGCCGGCTCCTCCGATGTGTTTTGTGCAGGGGCTGCCACATTTGGAGTAACCACTTCTTCAGACGTGGCTGCGCCCTCCATTTCCTTTTCCGGTTGCAACGGGTCGGAAGAGGCTTCATTATCTTCTGACTGTGGTGCTTTACCGGCCTGTGCCTGATCGGTTTCTGATGCTAAACCTGAGGCGGCAGGTGCTTCTGTAGAAGCGGCCATTTTGTGTTGATCCTTCTCTGACAAATCTGCCGTGCGGGTTGCAGTTGCTTCCGTTGTATGCCCGGTGGTTTCCTGGCGCAGCGAGGCTTCGGTATTTGTATCAGCAGATTCATCATTCTCCTGCACTGCTTCGGCTGATTCATTCATAGGTTCTGTCGCGTCTCTATCGGTCTTTTCGGAAGCAATGGGGGTTGTTTCTTCTGAAATGGTTGATTGGCTGTCAGCATTGGGGGCTGCGTGCTGCTCCGAAGCAGCCGTAGCCGATGTGGCTGCTTGCTGTGCAGGGGTAGTGTCTTTGGCCACAGCTTCATCAGGGGCGTTTTCCCTATTTTCCTGCTCATCGTCTTGCCGGCCCTCTGCTATGCCATCGGTCTCTCCTTCCCTCTGAAACTGTGGGTTCTCCTTATTCACCTCTTCACGTTCCTGCTCTTCAGCATGCTTATTGTCGTCATTCATAGCTTCTCATTTTTTGATAAAGGTCAATTCAACCTCGGATCTACAGGAAATTTCGAAATCACCTTAAACTTACCGCCCATACCATCGAGCACTTCCTGCCAAAGTTTTTCAGAATCGGTATTGAATATTTGTTGTACGTCTACATTTCTTGATATGATCCAGGAATTCAGCTTTAATTCATCCAGCAGTTGCCCCGACGACCACCCCGAGTAGCCCACAAAGAACTTAACTTCTTGCTGTGTGAGCTGTTTGTTTTGCACCATGATCATGAGCTGCTCAAAGTTACCTCCCCAGTGCACGCCATTGATCACTTCATGGCCACCTTCCAGCAAGTCGCTGCACTGATGTATAAAATGAAAAGTATCGTGCTGCACCGGCCCACCCAGGTACACCTCAAAATCACTGTTGTCAACGTCTTCTATCACTTCATTCAGCCGCACATTGGAGGGCTTATTAAGCACAAAGCCAAAGGACCCCTCCTCATTGTGCTCGCACAGCAAGATGACCGTGCGTGTAAAGTTTGGGTCGGCCAAAAATGGCTCAGAAATGAGCAGATCGCCCTTCTGAGGCTCTACATTTCCATCGCTGTATTTAAAAAGCTCCATGCACTGATCTTTATATTTCGGGCTTAATTTGTCTGGCGTACTTCAGGTCAAATTAACAGAACAATTTATTGAAATGATATAAGAGGGCGGTTTTTGTAGAGAATAACCAAGCCACGTCGTTGCCTGCCTTCACGCTTTTAAATAATATTACGACCGCATACCTGAAAAATTTTAAAGCACGTGTATGAGCTTGAAGCTGTCTGACATCCGCAAAGATTATGTAAAAAAGTCGCTGAGCAAATCCTCCGTATCGGCACACCCGATGGTGCAGTTTGAGCAGTGGCTGAGTGAGGCCATCGATGCACAGGTAGAGGAACCAACGGCTATGCTCCTCACCACCGTATCGCCTGAAGGCAGGCCATCTGCCAGGGTGGTATTGCTGAAAGAGATCAACGACGGAAAGCTGGTGTTTTTCACCAACTACCAGAGCAAAAAAGGCCGACACATAGAAAATAAAAATTTTGTATCTGCCACCTTTTTCTGGCCGGCGTTGGAGCGACAGGTGCATGTAGAAGGAGCGGCTGAGAAGGTGGAACCTCAGGTGTCGGATGTATATTTTCAGAGCAGGCCGCGCAAAAGCCGTATTGGTGCCATCATTTCCCCTCAAAGCGAGCCCATAGAAAATCGCGAAGTGCTCATGGCCAAATACCTGAAGACGGCCAGTCAATATTTGGGCAGGAAGATCACCCGGCCTGAGCATTGGGGAGGCTACGCCATAAGCCCCGATCGGGTGGAGTTCTGGCAGGGCAGACCCAGTCGGCTGCACGATCGCATATTGTACACCGCGAAGGCCGACGGCAACTGGCACATAGCGCGCCTCGCACCTTGATGCAGGCTGAGCTATACCTGCAACGGTATGCTGCACATGGCTACACCATATTGCATGAGCCGTCTGTAGATCTGAACCTGGTGGTGGTACTGCCGGCCTACAATGAACCGCAACTGGGCGCAGCACTACAGGCCTTGTGGCATTGCCAGGCCCCTGAGCGTGCTGTAGAGGTGATAGTGGTGGTGAACCATGGTGTGCAAGCGCCTGCTGAAGCCAAAGCGCAAAATGTGCAAACCTTGCAACAGGTGCAGAAGCTTTCTGAGGAGTATCGCCGAAAGGATTTTAAAATGTATGGCTTAGAGGCGTTTGACCTGCCCGCCAATAAGGCCGGCGTAGGGTTGGCCAGAAAGATCGGGATGGACTTGGCACTGCGCCGACTCGTGCAGGCGGGCAATAGCGATGGCATCATAGCATGCTTCGATGCCGACTGTACCTGTGCTAAAAACTATCTGGTGGCACTTGAGCAGCACTTCAACACGCACCGCACTACCGATGGAGCAGTGGTTGATTTCATACATGACGTGGAGCACCATACCAACATGCTGCTCTACGAGCTTCATTTGCGATATCTGTCGGCAGCGTTGCAGTATTGTGCGTATCCGCACTATCTGCCCACCGTGGGCTCATGTATGGCCATACGCGCCGCAGCGTATGCCCGCGCGGGTGGTATGAACACCCGAAAAGCCGGAGAAGATTTCTATTTCCTTCACAAACTCTTTCCCATCACCCGGATCGATTTCTTACCAGAAACCGCTGTTTACCCCTCCGGCCGCACATCCGACAGGGTGCCTTTTGGTACTGGCCGGGCGATGTTGAAAATGGAAGAGGGCGAGCCTATGCACACTTATCACTGGGATATTTTTAAAGAATTGCGTGAGGTGTTTTCTGCGTTTCACCAATTTTTTCATTACTCCACCGGGCAGGTCACTGAAGCCATCACGGGGTTTTCTGAATACACGAGGGCTTATCTGTCTGAGATTGCCTTTGAGCGGTATTTTGATGAAATCAAGCGCAGATCGCACAGCAGACTGCAATACGATAAAGCGTTCTGGACGTGGTTCAACGGAATAAAAATGCTCAAGTTTATTCACTTTCTGCGCGATGGGCACTACGGCACACAACCAGTAGAGGAAGCCGCACAACACCTGTTGCATCAACATGTACAGATAAAGAGGACGTGGCAATCACCGTCGGAATTGCTGTGGGAACTGAGAAACAGGAGCATAGGTGGCCATTGAGCAACGCGCACCATACAAATGGTGACAAGGACAAGTCGCGTAATGCACTATTTCAAATGAAATAAATTGCTTACACCAATCGTGCGGTTGCCTAAAAATCCTTCGCCAAAGGTAGCGCCGATGCGATGCCCCAGTACACGTGCGCGTGCTTCAATAAAATCCAAAAATTCTGGTCTTGATATAAAAGTATCCGGCTCGCCGCTTTCCGGGTTGTGAAACTGCGACTTGAAGGCGAGGATGGATCTTAATTTCAGTTCCCAAAAATTAGAAATATCCACAATAAAATCTGGCTCCAGGTAGTCGTTTTGTATGAAATGATACAATGCGCCCGGGCGATGTGCGGTTTGAGACTCTCCGGCATCATCGGTGTATATGCGCGACAAGCCCGACAAGAAAACAGCCTCCTTCACCAATTGTGCCGCCCGGCCGTGGTCGGGATGTCTATCACTAATGGCGTTGGTGATGATGATTTCCGGCCGGTACTTGCGTATGGCCCGCACGACAGCCAACTGTTCGTGACGCCCATTTTGAAACCACACATCTGCCAGGCCAAGATTTTCACGAATGGCGAGGCCCAGTAAGTCAGACGATTGATTGGCTTCCTTCAGACGCTGCTCCGGTGTGCCTCGCGTACCCATTTCGCCCCGGGTAAGATCGACTATGCCGACTTTGTATCCTTCTTGTACGTGCAGGGCAAGTGTACCACTGCATGTGAGTTCTACATCGTCGGGGTGTGAGGCTATGGCCAGTATATCGAGTTTCATTATTGGAAGAGAAAAACTCCGGCATATACGCTTTGGCACTGTGCCGGAGTGAAGAGAAAGTTTAAACCAATTCGTTGGTTGCAAGCCAGCGCTCAGCATCTATGGCGGCCATGCAACCTGTACCAGCGGCAGTCACTGCCTGCCGGTACTCCTTGTCTTGCGCGTCGCCTGCGGCAAACACACCTTCAATATTGGTTTTGCAGGTGCCGGGCTTGGTGATGATGTATCCGAGCTCGTCCATATCAAGAAAGCCCTTGAAAATATCCGTGTTTGGTTTGTGACCAATCGCTACGAAAAATCCGGTGAGGGGAATTTCGATCTTTTCACCGGTTTTGTTATTGACAATGCGCACGCCCTCCACTTCTTCTTTGCCGAGCACTTCGTCTGTCTCCGTATTCCAATGTATCTCTATGTTTTTTGTGTTCACCACGCGGTTTTGCATAATGGTGGAGGCACGCATCTCATCGCGGCGTACGATAAGGTGTACTTTGTTGCAAAGCTTTGACAGGTACAGGGCTTCTTCGGCTGCTGTATCGCCACCGCCTACTACCGCTACATCCTCACCTTTGAAAAAGAAACCGTCGCATACGGCACAGGCAGATACACCCTTGCTGTTGAGGCGCTGCTCCGATTCCAGACCCAGCCATTTGGCAGATGCACCTGTGGATATAATGACTGATTTCGCCTTTACCGTATCGGTGCCGTCAATGGTCACTTCAAAGGGGTGCACATTAAAATCGACCGCAGTAGCCAGCCCGTATCGTATATCGGTACCGAAGCGCTCGGCCTGCTGCTGAAACTCAATCATCATCTGCGGGCCATTGATGCCTTGCGGATATCCGGGGTAGTTTTCCACATCGGTGGTAATGGTGAGCTGGCCCCCGGGTTGGCCACCTTGATACAAAACCGGTTGCAGACCTGCCCGCGCAGCATAAATGGCTGCCGTATAACCCGCCGGGCCGGAACCCAGAATCACTACATTGAGAACTTCATTCATGACATTATACTGAGCTAAATAAACAATTGACTTCTACCAACAGACTCTATAAAAAAAGGTCTCCGCTTCGAGACCTTTCGCATCACTTTGCGCATTCAACACCTTCAGCCCAAATAAGGTTTCAGGGCCTGACTTCTCGACGTGTGGCGCAGCCTTCGAATAGCCTTTTCTTTGATCTGCCGCACTCGCTCGCGTGTTAGGTCAAATTTTTCTCCGATTTCCTCCAGAGTAAGTGGCTGGCTGCCATTCAACCCAAAATAATGGGCCACTACATCGGCCTCGCGCTGTGTGAGTGTGGTCAGGATACGCTGCACTTCCCTTCGAAGCGAATCGGTCATCAGATTGCTGTCCGGGGTTTCTTCCAGATTGTCCTCAATCACATCGAGCAGACTGTTTTCTTCGCCCTGCACAAAAGGCGCATCCATCGACACATGCTTTCCCGACAGGCTCATGTTATCCATCACTTCTTTGGTGGTGAGCTCCAGCACTTCGGCCAGTTCTTCCGGAGAAGGCTCTCTCTCAAACTTTTGCTCCAGTTGAGAGAAAGTCTTAGAAATTTTGTTCAGCGACCCCACCCGGTTTAGCGGCAGTCGCACTATGCGCGACTGCTCTGCCAGGGCCTGTAATATCGACTGCCTGATCCACCACACAGCATAGGAGATGAACTTGAAGCCACGCGTTTCATCAAATCGCTGAGCGGCCTTTATCAAACCCAAATTGCCCTCGTTGATCAGGTCGCCCAACGTAAGTCCCTGGTTTTGGTACTGCTTGGCCACCGATACCACAAAGCGAAGATTGGCCTTGGTGAGTTTTTCCAGGGCCATTTTGTCGCCTTGCTTTATGCGTTGGGCCAGTGCCACTTCTTCATCGGCGGTGATCAGGTCTACGCGGCCTATTTCATGCAAATACTTGTCGAGGCTCTGACTCTCCCTGTTGGTGATCTGCTTGCTGATCTTAAGCTGTCTCATGGGCAACTTAACTTTTGTTTTTTTCTGAACTCAAACTGCTATCCGGCCATTCGTTAGAATGCCACATGCCTGAAAATTATCAAAAAAACCACTCAGCTTCAACCTCAGGCATCTTTGTTATCACGCTCTGGCCGTGGCAACAGCACCTTGCGCGATAGACGATACTTCCCTGTTTTCTTATCTACTTCTATAAGCTTCACCTTAATTTCTTCGCCTACTTCCAGCACACCCTCCAGGCTGTTGAGTCGCTCCCATTTGATCTCAGAGATGTGCAACAGGCCCTCACGACCGGGCATAAATTCGATGAAAGCGCCAAAGGCCGTTATGGTTTTCACTGTGCCATCATATACCTCGCCTACCTCCGGCACTGCCACTATTTGATCAATTCGCCTCTTGGCTTCATTGAGCTTGTCGGCGTCTGTGGCATAGATATGTACCTGGCCTTTGTTGTTAATTTCTTCTATTACAATGGTGGCGCCTGTTTCGCGCTGTATCTCCTGCACCACTTTGCCACCGGGCCCTATCACCGCACCTATAAATTCGCGGTCGATGTGGATGGTTTTAAATCGAGGAGCATTGGGTTTGAAATCGCTGCGGGGCTCGGCGATGGTTTCGTTCATCTTTTCCAGTATGTGCAATCGGCCCTTTTTTGCCTGCTCGAGTGCCTCTTTCAGCACATCATAAGACAGTCCGTCAATCTTGATGTCCATCTGGCAGGCGGTAATACCTTTTTCTGTGCCGGTCACTTTGAAGTCCATATCGCCAAGGTGGTCTTCATCACCGAGAATGTCCGATAATATGGCGTATTTGCCCGTGTCGGGATCGGAGATCATGCCCATGGCAATACCGGACACGTGCGATTTTATTTTTATGCCGGCATCCATCAGCGCCAGCGACGCTGCGCAGGTGGTGGCCATAGATGATGAGCCGTTGGACTCGAGCACGTCGGACACTACGCGGATGGTGTATGGGTTTTCATCGACTGGTGGCAGTACTTTTTTGATGGCGCGCATGGCCAGGTTTCCGTGACCAATTTCGCGGCGGCCCGGGCCGCGGTTGGGCCTTACTTCGCCGGTAGAAAAGCCAGGGAAATTGTAGTGCAGCAAGAACTTGTTGCTGCCGGTCATCATGGCGCCGTCTATCATTTGCTCATCGAGCTTGGTGCCTAGCGTTACGGTGGTCAGCGCCTGCGTTTCGCCCCTGGTAAAAACAGCACTTCCATGTGCCGTAGGCAGGTAGCTTACCTCACTCCATATGGGCCTGATCTCGTCGAGCTGGCGACCATCCAGTCGATAGCGCTCATTGAGCACAAGATTTCGGGCTGCCTTCTTTTCTATTTTTGAAAAGTAGCGACCAACCAGGTTCAGGTTTTTACCGTGATCTTCCGGCAGGCTTTGAATAAACTCATCTTTGATGGCCTGAATGGCTTCTTTTCGTTCCTTCTTATTCACGATCTTCTGCAGCACTACCTGATAGAAACGGTCGTAATATTTGTCAAACAGTTCTTTTTCCAACGCTTCATCGTGCGACTCATGCGAGTATTCGCGCTTTTGAGTCTTGTTGGCTGCTTGTGCCAGATCAAGCTGTGCCTGGCACTGCTTCTTGATGGCCTCGTGCGCAAATGACAGCGCTTCGAGCATATCCTCTTCCGATACTTGCTCGCACTCGCCTTCCACCATTATGATGTTTTCCGATGTGGCGGCTACAATCAGTTCTATTTCCGCCTTTTCGTAGCTGGAAGTGGCAGGGTTTACTATAAATTTTCCATTGCTTTTTACCACACGCACCTCCGATATGGGGCCGTTGAACGGTATGTCGGACACGGCAATAGCCGATGAGGCGGCTAAGGCGGCCAAAGCATCTGGCAACACTTCGGCGTCGGCAGAGATCAGATAGATCATTACCTGTGTGTCGGCGTGGTAATCGTCGGGGAACATAGGACGAATGGCACGGTCTACAAGCCGGCTAATGAGTATTTCATGATCGGATAACCGGCCCTCCCGCTTGAGAAAGCCGCCCGGAATGCGCCCGGCCGATGCAAATTTTTCTTGGTAATCCACCGAAAGCGGCAGGAAGTCTACATCTTCACCGGCTTCTTCTCTGCTCACTACCGTGGCCAGCAGCATGGTGTCGCCCATGCGCACCACTACGGAGCCATTGGCTTGCTTGGCGAGTTTGCCTGTTTCTATTGTGATCTCTCTGCCATCTTCCAGTAAGATGGTCTTGGTAATTGCGTTTGGTGACATAAATTTTTATTTCCTCAGTATTAAAATGATGTGGGTGAGATATTGGGAATGGAGAAGGGAAAGAAAAGAGGGAACCCAATGCAGGCTCCCTCTGTACCCAATTTATTTCCTGATATTCAATTCCTTGATGATCGCCCTGTAGCGCTCTATGTCTTTCTTAGACAGGTAGTCGAGCAGTCGTCTTCTTTTACCAACAAGCTTCAGCAGCCCGAGGCGTGATGAGTGATCGTGTTTGTTTGTTTTCAAATGCTGGGTGAGGTGGTTGATGCGAAATGTGAAAAGTGCAACCTGAGACTCTGGCGAGCCTGTATCACCCTTCGATTTCGACCAACCATGCTTTTCGAAAAGCTCTGTTTTCTTCTCTTTTGTCAAATACATGTTAGCCTAGTTTAAAATTATAATTTCAAAATCGCGCAAAGGTAAGGAAATAGGATTTTATTATCAACAACTCATCAGAAGCACGTCGCACACGTGGATGAATAACGGTAAGACGAGCGCAAGCCGCCACCTGCCCAACCTGCCTAGAGCCCTATATATACCTATTTTATATGTGTCTGGCAGCTTTTGTTTTACAACACTATTTACCTAACTTTGCAGCGAATTAGTTATGAAAGCGCCTGAGGGGACCGAAGTCCCCTTTTTTAATGAGTAGTTTTTTTCTGGGAGACTTTCAAAATGGCCGATTTAGCCTCGTATATAGCAGAAGTAGCACAGCGCAACATCGCATCGGAAGACATCTTTTTGGTGGACGTGCATGTGAGCGGACAGGAAAGCCTGCAAAAGATAAGGGTATATATTGATGGCGACCAGGGAGTGGGTATTGATGTGTGCTCGGCGTTGAGCCGTAAGATCGGGGCTGACTTGGAAGAAGAAGATGCCATATCGGGTAAGTACATATTGGAGGTTTCCTCACCCGGACTGGACCAGCCGCTGCGATTGCACAGGCAATATGTGAAAAATACAGGCAGAAAATTGAAAGTAGTGCTGAACGACGGCAGAACATTGAAAGGCAAGCTGATGCAGGTGGAAGAAGATGGAATAGTGGTGAATGCGGAAGGCAAGAAAGAAAAGAAAGCAAGCGTTTTGACAGAAACAAAAATTGAATTCGAGCAAATAAAGAAAGCCACCGTACTGGTGTCGTTTGATACGCTATAAACAATAAAGCGAATAGTTTATCAGTAAAAACATGGAAAATATCTGAGCTTATAAAGATGGAAACTATTAACCTTATCGAGTCATTTGCCGATTTTGCGCAGCAGAAAAACGTGGATCGCCCTACGATGATCCGCATTCTGGAAGATGTGTTTCGCACTATGATCAGAAAGAAATTTAAGACGGACGATAATTTTGATATTATTATAAATGCCGACAAAGGCGACCTGGAGATATGGCGCTTTCGCGAGATAGTAGATGACAACTCAGAAGATATCTGGGACTACGATAAGATAAGCCTTACGGAAGCCCGAAAAATAGAGCCCGACTTTGAGATTGGTGAAGAAGTAGCTGAAGAGATAAAGTTGATGGAATTTGGCAGAAGGGCAGTAATGACAGCCCGGCAAACGCTGATTCAGAAAATAAAAGACCTGGAAAAAGACAACCTCTTTCAGAAATATAAAGATCTCGTTGGAGAAATAATTATAGGTGAAACATACCAAGCCCTATCAAGGGAAGTATTACTCATAGATGCAGAAGGCAATGAGCTAAACCTGCCCAAAAATGAGCAAATACCAAAAGACAGGTTTCGCAAAGGAGACTCGGTGCGCTCTATAGTAGAGCGTGTGGAAATGGTGAACGGCAACCCAAAAATTATTCTCAGTCGCACATCGCCTGTATTTTTAGAGCGCTTGTTTGAGAACGAAGTACCGGAGGTTTTCGATGGCCTCATCACCATACGCAAAGTAGTACGTGAGCCCGGCGAACGTGCCAAAGTGGCTGTAGAGTCTTACGACGATCGCATAGATCCTGTAGGCGCTTGCGTGGGCATGAAAGGCTCCAGGATACACAGCATAGTGCGCGAGCTGCAAAATGAAAACATCGACGTGATCAATTTCACAGAAAATCTCGAACTTTTCATTTCACGCTCCCTGAGTCCGGCTAAGATCACCAGCATGAAAATAGACAAGGAGAAAGGCCGGGTTTCTGTATACCTGAAGCCCGATCAGGTGTCGTTGGCCATTGGCAAAGGCGGGCACAACATAAAATTGGCAAGCAAACTGGTGGGATATGAAATCGACGTTTTCCGTGATCTTGATGGTAACGAAGTAGAGGAAGATGTGGATTTGGAAGAATTCGCAGATGAAATAGAAGGTTGGGTCATAGACGAGCTGAAGCGCATCGGACTGGACTCAGCCAAGAGTGTGTTGGCACTGAATAAAGAAGAAATAGAACGCCGTACCGATCTTGAAGAAGAAACCGTAGATTTGGTACTCAGGGTGTTGAGGCAGGAATTTGAATAGTTGAGCTAAGGACAAGATAGCTATAGTTTACGAAGTGATATATGAGTGAAAAAGTAATGAGACTCAGTCAGGTGGCAAGAAAACTCAATATTGGTAAAAACACCATTATTGACTTTCTGTCGTCAAAGGGTTACCAGGTAGAGGATAATCCCAATCATAAAATTAATGAAGAGCAGCTAAGCCTGCTCTCGCGTGAATTTGCCGATTCGGCACATGATAAGGAGGAAGCTTCTGCCATGTCAATCGGCAGCAAACATGTGGAAAATGTGGTGATCGACAGCACCAGTGACAAAACAGGTGCGTCTGACGATGAAGAAGAAGAGATCCTCATAAAAAGCACACGCATAGAAAACGCCGAAACAAAGCAGCCAACAGAAAAAAAGAAAGTACAGGAAGAGGTTTCCGGTGAGGAAACAAACAAGGAAGAAGAAGCTATTTCTTCTCCCCGGCTTCAAGGCATTAAGGTGGTCGGTAAGATTGACCTCAATCCTAAGAAAAAAGAAGCACCTGAAGCTGTAAAACCCACCAAAGAAGAGCCTGCTAAAGAAGAGCCGAAAGAACAGCCGGCAGAAGAAAAAGAAAAAGAAGTAGAGAAGCCAGAAGCCCAGAGCAAGCCTGAGCCGACGGAAGCGCCGGCAGAAGCGCCTGCTGCCACTCCGGTGCAAGAGCCACCACAAGCCGAGGCTGAAGTGAAAAATGAAGTGATAGAAGCCAAGGCCGAACAGCTGAAAGGCCTGAAAGTTTTGGGCAAGATAGAGCTGCCCAAGGAAAAGCCGAAGAAGGAACAGCCTGTGGCGTCTTCCGATGAGCGCGACAAAGAAAAAAGGCGTAAGAAGCGCCCGCGGAAGCGCCTGCGCACCGATAGCCCAACGCCGCCTGCGAGTACTACCACCTCCGCCAACACGCGTCAAAACAAGGACAGAAAGCCGCCACGCCCCAAAAAAGAGGAGCTTACCGATAAAGAAATTCAAGAGCAGATCAAAGCAACTTTGGCGAAGCTCAGCGGAGGCGGTGGCAAAGGTGGCCAGGTGAGCCGCTCGAAGTATCGTCGTGAAAAGCGCTCAGCCATGGCGCAAACGCGTGAGCGTCAGATGCAGGAGGAGGAAGAATCGTCGAAAATCTTAAAACTCAATGAGTTCATTTCAGTCAATGACCTCGCTTCTATGATGAGCGTGTCTGCCAATGAAGTGATCTCTGTCTGCATGAGCCTGGGTATGTTCGTCTCCATCAATCAGCGGTTGGATGCCGAGGCCATCACCATTATCGCCGATGAGTTTGGCTACAATGTAGAATTTGCCAACGAAGAGGAAGACCTCGATGTGGAAGAGGAGGTAGATACCGAAGAAGAACTGCTGGATCGCGCGCCCATCGTCACCATCATGGGCCATGTAGACCATGGAAAAACCTCACTTCTTGACTTTATAAGGAAGTCGAATGTAATGGAAGATGAAGCAGGTGGCATCACGCAGCATATCGGCGCATACGATGTGATGACGAGCAGCGGCAAACGTGTGGCGTTTCTCGATACACCCGGCCACGAGGCTTTTACCGCCATGCGGGCACGTGGCGCGAAGATCACAGACATTGTGGTGGTAGTAATAGCCGCCGACGACGCGGTAATGCCTCAAACCAAGGAGGCCATCAACCACGCACAGGTAGCCGGCGTACCCATTGTTTTTGCGCTCAACAAAGTAGATAAACCCAACGCCAATCCGGACAAAATTCGTGAGGAATTGGCCAATATGAACATTCTGGTAGAAGAATGGGGCGGGAAATATCAGTGCCAAGAAATATCGGCCAAATCGGGTCAGGGCGTAGAAGACCTGCTGGAAAAAGTACTGCTCGAGGCAGAAGTGCTCGAGCTCAAGGCCAATCCGAATAAAAATGCCGCCGGTACTGTGGTAGAAGCCGAGCTTGACAAGGGCCGCGGCTATGTGGCCACCGTACTGGTGCAGTCAGGTACGCTGCATGTAGGTGATGTGCTGCTCGCCGGTGCACACTATGGCAGGGTGAAGGCCATGTTTGACCACCGGGGCAATAAAGTGGAAGCGGCAGTGCCATCGACTCCTGTACTGGTGCTCGGCCTGGATGGTGCACCGCAAGCAGGCGATAAGCTCAACGCGATGGAGTCGGAGCGCGAGGCAAGAGAGATAGCCACCAAGCGAGCGCAACTGTTGCGCGAGCAAAGCTTCCGCACCAAGAAGCATATTACCCTCGATGAAATCGGACGCCGACTGGCCATTGGAAGCTTCAAGGAATTGAATGTAATCGTAAAAGGCGATGTGGATGGTTCGGTGGAGGCGCTTGGCGATTCGTTGCTCAAGCTGTCGACAGAAGAAGTGCAGGTAAGTATTATACACAAAGCAGTAGGGCAGATCTCAGAATCGGACGTATTGCTGGCCTCTGCGTCAGATGCCATCATTATTGGTTTTCAAGTTAGGCCATCTGCAGCGGCAAGGCGACTTGCAGAACAGGAGGAAATTGAGATCAGGCATTATTCCGTGATCTACGACGCCATCAACGAGATTCACGACGCCATGGAGGGCATGCTCACGCCCGATGTGGAAGAAACCGTGACGGCCAATGTGGAAGTACGGGAAGTGTTCAAGGTGTCGAAAGTAGGAACGGTAGCTGGTTGTATGGTGACCGACGGCACGATAAAGCGCAACAACAAAATACGCCTGGTGCGCGATGGTATCGTGGTATTTTCCGGAGAGATTGGTGCATTGAAGCGCTTCAAAGACGACGTGTCAGAAGTACGCAACGGCTTTGAGTGCGGTATTTCCATCAAAAACTACAACGACATCAAGCTCGGCGATGTGATAGAAGCTTACGAAACCAAGGAGGTGAAAAGGACGCTGTAGGCTTTGAATTTTTCTTTAGTTCGTTTCCTTTTTTCATCAACTCGAAAAGAAATGAACAGTCACGGATGGGCTGCATCTTACAAGGCATGTTGATCTCCACGTCACCGGTCAAGCTTTCACTTGCTTATGCTTCCAATAGTCTTCAACCCCACACCGCCAGCTTGCCGCATTTCACTCCACGGGCCGTGGGGCCGC
>CAZQVB010000053.1:0-25789 GCA_964596645.1 uncultured Roseivirgaceae bacterium | reverse complement strand
GTGGAGTGAAAAGCGCCAAGCTGGCGGTGTGGGGTTGAAGACTTTTAGAAGCATGGGCAATTGCACCATTCTACAAATCTACCAATCCACCATTTAGCCGGTCCGACTATCGCCTGACCTTGAGTTTGTCACAGGCCATGGATATTGTTTCCAACAGTACAAGCCCTCCATAGATATAAAATGGTCAACTTTATTTAGGCATGGTCACCCTTTGAGCTTTAAGCTTTGAACTTTCAGCTATTCTGCCAGTCTATCAATCCACTACCAGCCACAGCCATGGAACACGAATGGTTTCCCAATCTCACTTTCATGTACATTTTCCCCGGCCTGAGCAGCTTGGTGAGGTATTTATTTCCCCATCCCACTGATTTGTAGACAGCTCAAACAGTCCTCTTTTTGGCGTAAACCTTTCACAAGATGGAAGCATGTTAATAATGCACATGAAAAAAATCTGCCGGTTCGCCAAATTTCTCAATTTATCAGCTGAACGCTTCGAGCAGCCCTGCGATTGCAGACAGAGCGCTGTTGGATGAGGCTGTTTTGCTATTGCAATAAAGAGCCGTGGTGGCGCAGTTGATTGAAGCGATTTTTTAAACAGGCATCTTTTTTTAAATACCTTCAGAAAAAGTGCCTTTAGGATTATAAATATTACAACTGATTTTTCCTCCTAATGTGCCACTTGAACAATTGCACCGTTATAGTGTGAAATTTGCAGGCTTGGGGGGGTAATGATTCCTATGATTTTACGAATTCTCTTCTTTTTTCTCTTGCTCACTGTGCCGGCTTTGGAGCAGCCGGCCATAGCCGGGCCCGAAGATGGGCGCATTCTGCTGCTTATGGAAAAAGCCCAGGCGGCCAATGCAGATTCTGCACTGCATTATCTGGAGGAGGCATCGCGACTGGCCCGGCACGATGCCGACGACAGTTTGCGATTTGAAGTGGAAATGCAGCGCGCACGCTTCTACTTTTTAAATGATGACATTGAAAAGTCGGAACATACCTATCGGCACATCATCGACAGCTTTGACTACCCGTCATTTGTGGCACGTGCGTATTTGGCGCTTGGCCACCACTACAGCAACCGTTCACTCTTCACGCAGTCGCGCAAGGCTTTCGACATGGCTCTTGGCCTGGCCGAGGATAGCAGTATGCTTTTGACTAAGGCGCACATATTAAGTGCGATCGGTGTGCTGTACGACAGGCAAGGGTTGTATGCGCGCTCATTGGCCAAATACATGGAGGCGCTGAAAATATATGAGGGCCTGGAGCATAACGAACAGTATAGTGCTGTATTCAACAGCATTGCGATCGTATACAAGCGCCAGGGCGATTTTGATAATGCAGCGCAATTCTACCAAAAGGCTTTTGATCTATCGAAAGTGCTTAACGATAGCGCCGACATGGCGGTGTGCATGGTCAATCTCGGGCTGCTCTACAAAGACACAGGGGAGTATGAAAAGTCGGAGCAGATGCTGCAGTCAAGCCTGGACTATTTCGAACGGACTGACTACAAATCGGGTGTGGCTACCGTGCTGCACAATATGGGTGAACTGCGCCGCAAGCAGGAAAATTTTGGTGTAGCGCTCCGGCTCTATGAGCAATCCAACACGTTGGCAGCCACTTTAGATTATAAAGTGCTGCTGGCCAAGAACAATCTCTCCATGGCGCATGTGGCACACACCCAGGGCGATTATAACAAAGCGCTGCTGTATGCCCGGAAAAGCCTGCAAATCGCCGAGACGCACGACATCATCGAAGACATGAAAGAGGCGCATGAGCTCTTGTCATTGTCTTACGAACACAAAGGGGAGTATGCGCAGTCATTGAAGCACTTTAAGGCATACTCTGCCTTGAAAGATACGCTCTTCAATGCCTCCAGTCACGAGAGCATCAACAAGCTGAAGGCTGAATATGAGCTTACACAAAAGGAGCAGGAAATCACCGGGCTCAAAAACGAAGCAGCTTTGCAGGATGCTCGTATGCAGGCAGAGCAGCGAGAGAACGATTTATATCTGTTCTGGCTGGTCATTCTGATGGTGTTTTTTGTATTTGGGGCATTCAGTTATTTCAAAACCCGCTCGCTCAATCGCAGGCTGCGCGCAAAAAGAATGCGCATTGCCGAGCAAAAAGAAGAGATAGAAGCCCAGCGCGATAGCCTGGCCGAGAAAAATGACCAACTCACTGAGCTGAACAAGAAGAAGGATGAAATAATAGCCATCGTGGCGCACGACTTGCGCAGCCCGCTCAATCGCATCATAGGCCTGCTCGATCTGCTGAGCACGGGGCACAATGAGCAATACCGCAAGCTGGCCATGGAGTCGGCAGAAGGGCTACGTGCAAGAATCAATCATATGCTCGACATAGAGGCACTCAACGCCAACCACACGATCCTCAATTTGAAGCAAGTGGAGGTAAAGGCCGTAGTCAACGAGGTGTACCGAAACTTTGAGTCGGTAGCCGCCAGAAAGAATATTGCCCTTACAAAAAAACTGACCAGCAGGAACAGCGTCATCTGTGCCGATCCGGAGCTGTTGCGCGAGATTTGTGAGAACCTAGTATCCAACGCCATCAAGTTTTCACCGGCGCATAGCGAGGTAAGCATGCAACTGAGCACCGCAGGCGACAAAGTGCGGGTACATGTAAAGGATCAGGGACCGGGCATCAACGAAGCCGACAAGCCGCATTTGTTCAAAAAGTTCAGAAAACTCAGCGCCAGACCTACCGGCAACGAGCAGTCGAGCGGGCTGGGGCTGGCTATTGTAAAGAAATTTGTAGATGCCCAGGGTGGCAAGGTGTGGTGCGAGAGTGCCAGGGGCAAAGGCGCTGAATTTATTGTGGAATTTCCCGGTGTACCGGTCAGAGCGGTAGAAACTGAAGACAGCGCTTTAAGTGCCTGATGTGAATTAACCACATCAGTACACCATTTTATTTAACACCATCCCCCACTGCTTCAGTGATCGCATACCAGCCGGATGGGCACCACCTGATCTCCTTCTATTTTTATCTTCCCTTTTGCCATAAGAAATGACAGCACCTGGTCGATGCCAAACTCGTGACCGGCACAGCTGGTAAAGCATACATCTTCGCCAAAGTTCTCACTGATATCATCTATCAGTTCACTTACAGAATAGCGGTTATTTTGCGCCAGCAGGTCTAGTACTTCGTGGATGTGCACTGTGTTTTCCATATTCTTTTTTTACCAAAGAAAACACAGGCAGGTGTACACAGAGTATGATTGAAGTCATACCTGGCACATTTTGTATTCATTCGATCCTACTGTACCGGTAAGTCTTCGGGATCGAGCCACTTACCGGCTCCCGATACTGCGGCCACATTGAAGAATCCTACCGCCGCCGGGCCCGTTGCGGCTTCATCCGACCGCGTGATGTTGGTCGGTACATTTGCCAGCGGCTCGGCAAACAGTTCACCAAAACCACCCGGCCTGTTCGTTTGCACGATCAGTTCATTGAAGAAGGTAAAGGTTTCATGCGTGATCGAGTGGATCTCTACGTATACAGAATCGCCCGGCATATACGAGGGTAGTAATTCATCATCCTCATCCTGATCGAACGGGTTGATGGCATCGCGTATGGGTTGGATGAACGGTATGCCATCTACACTGCCGCTTGCAGTAAAGCTGGCATCATAGGCCAGGGCAATCTCACTGGGCTTATTGAGAAACTCCCCATTTTTAAAGGCTTTGATCCAATACGTGTCGCCCACCCCTACAAAATCGGTGGCATACACAGAGGCAAAATAGCTGTCGGGAAAGAAGGCATTTCCTTCTTCAAAGCGATACACGATGCTATCGATCTCGGGCACGCGGTTCATAGCCGAGGAAGCTTGATAGAGCGCTCCACCAATCCGAACGTTGAGCTGGTAGGTTTTTCCCACCTGGCCGAATGTCGGTTCCTCAGCGGTAGGCGACCAGATGTATTCTCCGTCCGTTGGTCCGGGCATGAAGCTGTATACTTTGCCTCCACCCTCTACAATTTCTACCTGAGCGCCCGCTACACCAGGCGGAAAGGTATTGTCAAAGTACGGCTGCGACCGCGTGAGTTGAATGACTTGGTCTTCGGGCTTGTTGGTAATGAAAGCATCTACCACAAGTACAGATTCGGCCTGTGGCAGCTCGGGAAAGATCTCGTCTTCGCAGGCCATTAGCGCTAAGCCGGTGAGCGTGGTGAATAAAGTGAATATGCGGTTTGTCATTGTTGTCAGAAGCTAAAGTTGTAAGAGATGGCTGGCAGCACAGACCCGATGATGGATACCTGCATGGCTTTGGAGTCGATCGGCTGGCCCGCCGGACTGCGCTCGCTGCCTTGTGTGAAATAAATGGAAAATGGGTTGCGCCGGGCGTATGCGTTGTAGATGCTAAAGACGAAGTAGTCATCATTTTTTCGCAACTCACCTTTGCGATTGTACTTTTTGCCATACCAGGTAAGCGACAGATCGAGTCGGTGAAAGCTGGGTATGCGTATATTATTCCTGTTTTCGAAGGCATTGTGCGGCGTCAGGTAGCCTTGCACCACGTACCTGGAGGTGGGGAAAGTAGTGGGCGTGCCGGAGAGAAAGCTGAAGTTGGCACCGAGCACCAGTCGTTCGTTCAGGTCGTAAAAGCCGGCGAGCTTCAGGTTGTGCCGCTGGTCAAACCGTGTGTCGTACCATTCGCCGTTGTTTATACCTTCCACCTTCAGTTCACTTCTGCCCAGGGTGTAGCTGAGCCAACCTGTGAGCCTTCCTGTATTTTTTTTCACATACAGCTCCATGCCATATGCACGGCCCCGGCCACTCAGCAAGTCACCTTCCAGCAGCTCGTTGATCAGCAGCTCTGCACCGTCGATGTAGTCTATCTGATTTTGTGTTGGCCGGTAGTATACCTCGAGAGAGGCTTCGTAGTCGTTGCCCGCGCCGAAGTTTTTGAAGTAGCCCAACGCGTATTGATCGCCCAGTTGTGGCGCTATGTTGTTGGTGCTGGGCGTCCATACATCCAGCGGGTTAGAAGCCACCGTATTGCTGATCAGGTGAAGGTATTGTGCCATACGGTTGTAGCTGGCTTTAATCGAGCTTTTCGGCCCTGTCTTCAGCCGTGCAGAGATGCGCGGCTCCAGATTGAAATAGGAAGCGATGGTCTCGCCATTTTCTGCTTCAAAGCTATCCTGCACCGGCCTGCGTTCGCCAGGTATAGTGTCGCCAAAGGTGAAATAAGCGCCGGGGCCCATCAACTGAAAAGCTGATGCCCTGAGGCCGTACTCCATGCTGAATGCGTCGCTAAACTTATGGTCATTGCTGATGTAGAGCGCACTCTCCAGGGCATATTTGGGGTCCAGGCTGATGTCTTGCACATTGCCCACGCTAATGCCAAATGCATTGGCAGGGTCGAAGCGGTAGTACAGCAGCTCGCCGCCAAATGACAGTTCGGCGTCGGAGCTTAAGAAATAGGTAAGCTCGGGCTTGAATGTGGTGGTGCGGATGCGTGAGTTCCACTCAAAGCGGTCGAGGTCATTTTCGCCAAAGGCCAGGGAATAATCATAGTCGCTGAAGTAGGCGGTGATGTTGGAAAAAAGCCGGTCGTTGAACAGGTGGTTCCAGCGCAGCGTGGCGGTGTTGTTTCCCCAGCTAAACCCCTGGTTGCGGTCAAAAAGAAACTTGTCGCGACCCAGATAGCCTGAGAGATAGATCCTGTTTTTGTCGTTGATGTTGTAATTGGCTTTTGCCGTGAGGTCGTAAAAATAAAGTGCGGCGCCATCTGCCAGTACGTCGGTAAACAGCTTGGCGAACACATCACCGTAAGAGCGGCGGCCTGCCACGATAAACGAGGCCTTATCTTTCACAAGGGGACCCTCTACGGCCACACGGCTGAAGATAGAACCGATGCCGCCGTTCACGCCAAAGTCTTTGTTGTTTCCCTCTTTCATGCGGATGTCCAGTATGGAGGCGAGCCTTCCGCCATAGCGTGCAGGTATACCGCCTTTATACAGCTTCACATCTTTTACGGCATCGGGGTTGAACACAGAGAAGAACCCAAGCAAATGTGAGCTGTTATAGACCGGAGCCTCATCGAGCAGCACCAGGTTTTGCCCAACACTGCCACCGCGCACATTGAAACCGGAGGCACCTTCGCCCACTGTGCTCACACCTGGCAGCAGTTGTATGCTCTTCAGCACATCCGCCTCACCGAGGAATGCGGGCAGCTTTTGTATGGTTTGAATGTCGATTTCGGCCACACTCATTTCCGTGCTGGTCACGTTGGCATCGAAACCCTCTCCGGAAATCACAATTTCTTCGAGTTGTGTTTGCTGCGCGTTCAGTTCCACATCCAGGCGCTGGTTGGTTGTGAGGTCTATGCTTTCTTCTACATTGTGATAGCCCACATAGCGATATTGCACTGAGTACATGCCCGGCGGCAGGGTAATGGAGTAAAAACCGTATACGTTTGTCTGGGTGCCGGTTTCCAACTCTGTGATGTACACCGTAGCACCGATCAGCGTCTCACCATTTGTAGCGTCTTTTATATAGCCGCTCAGGGTACTTTTTGGGGCGTCGTCGGCCCCGATTGTGATAGCAGGAATACACAATATGAAAGACATTAAAAGTCCTGCTTTTCTCCACCAACTGTTCATTGTTAAAAATTAGATTTTACACACTTCAGCATTTAACTGAATGTCTGTGCTCATGTTGCCGAAATTATTTGAAAGGAAAAAAGTAGCGACTACCGGCTTGTAGCCTGGGGCGAGAAAACTACAGCAAGAGCCAACAGGCGCGTATCTGAGCCCGTCCGTAATGTTGGTAGGCATGCACAAAATGTGGGATAGCCGGCCCACTACTCAGGGCCGGCCTCACGCAATGTTTCGGGTTATTTTTTGTTTGGCCGCTTCACCATGCCCAGGTCTATGGTGCGCCGGTTGATGTCGGTTTTCAATACCTTCACCCGTACGCTGTCGCCCAGGGTGATGGAGCGAGCGGTTTTTTCGCCTACCACCCGGTAGTTGGCCTCGTCGAAATGGTAGTAGTCATCGTCGAGCTCCGACAGCCGCACCATGCCTTCACATTTGGTTTCGGTCATTTCTACAAAAACGCCCCACTCCGTGACGCCGCTCACCAGGCCGTCGAACTCCTCGCCGAGCATGCCTGCCATAAATTCCACCTGTTTGTATTTGATGGATGCGCGCTCGGCATCGGCGGCTACTTTTTCCATTTCGCTGCTGTGCTGGCATTTTTTCTCATAGGGGGGCTTGTTTACAGAGCTGCCGCCGCCCAGGTAGTGGTCAAGCAGCCGGTGCACCATCATGTCGGGGTAGCGCCGTATGGGCGAGGTAAAGTGCGTGTAGTGTGGAAAGGCCAGGCCAAAATGCCCTTTGGGTTCGGTCGTATATTTTGCTTTTGCCATGGTGCGTATGGCCAGCGTCTGCATCACATTTTGCTCCGGCTTGCCTTCCACGTCTTCAATGAGTGTATTCAGCGAGCGGCTAATGGCTTTTTCGTCGGGGTTCAGCTCATGGCCAAACTTCTTGGCAAACACAGAAAAGGCCTGCACCTTTTCGGGATCGGGGTGGTCGTGTGTTCGGTACACAAAGGTGTTTTTAGTGCGGCCTTTTTTCATTTTGTACACATGCTCGGCTACACGCTTATTGGCCAGCAGCATAAATTCCTCAATCATTTTGTGGGCATCTTTGCGCACTTTAGGAATTACGCGCAGGGGCTTGCCCTGGTCGTCCAGCTCAAACTTTACCTCGGTAGTTTCGAAGTTGATGGCGCCGCGCATAAAGCGGTCGATCCGCAGCTTGAGGGCCAGCTCATTCAGCAGGGTGATCTCTTTGGCAAAATCGCCCTGAATGGTTTCGATGCGCTCCTGTGCCTCCTCGTAGCTGAAGCGGCGTTGAGAGTGGATGATGGTGCGTCCAAACCACTCGTTGATCACCTTGGCGTTGTTGTCCAGCTCGAATACCGCGCTGAAGGTGAGTTTGTCTTCGTTGGGCCGCAGGCTGCACAGCTCGTTGGAGAGCCGCTCGGGCAGCATGGGTATGGTGCGGTCGACCAGATACACGGAGGTGGCACGTTTGTCGGCTTCCTTATCCAGCACAGTGCCTTCTTTCACATAATGTGTGACATCGGCAATGTGCACGCCCACTTCATAATGCCCGTTTTTCAGTGGCTTAAATGACAGCGCATCGTCAAAGTCTTTGGCATCGGCCGGGTCTATGGTGAGGGTGGTCACACCGCGGAAGTCGCGGCGACGCGCTATTTCCTCATCGCTGATGGCCTCTTTAATGCGCTTGGAGGCAATGAGGATATTTTCCGGGAATTCGAAAGGCAGCCCAAATTCTGCCATTATGCTGTGAATCTCGGCTTCATTTTCGCCAGACTGCCCCAGAATGTGGGTGATGGTGCCTTGCGGATTTTTATTTTTAGCAGGCCACTGAGTGATCTTCACCACTACCTTATCGTTTTCTTTGGCGCCGTTCAGGTGCTCGGGCGCCACAAAGATGTCGGAGTGCATTTTCTTGAAGTCGGGGATCACAAACGCGAAGCGGTCGCTGAGCTCAACGCGGCCGACGAATTCCTCGCGAAAGCGGCTGACCACTTCTATGACCTTGCCCTCGGGCCGGCCACCTTTTTTGCCCTGCGGAAAGAGCGCCACACGCACCGTGTCGTCGTCGAAGGCATTCATCATATTTTCCGTGCGCACGTATATATCCTGCTCGCTGTCTTCAGATATAATGAAGGCGTGCCTTGGGTTTACGTAATCCACCGTGCCGGTGAGCTCTTTGCCGCCAGCTTCCCTTTTGCTTTTACCGCTGGATTTTTTCGAGCTTTCCTTTTGCATTTTTTCAAGGATGGATTTTACGGCATTCTTAGTTTTCTTGTCTTTCACACCCAGCTTTTTTATCACCTGCTTGTATGAATAGTTGTTTTTGAAGTTGCTGCTGACAAAGTCTTTGATCAGCATTTCCAGTTCTCGGTATTTCATGTTTTAATCTTAAAAATGTAAGGACCTTTCTTCGATCAGCATCATGAGCAGGCCATCTTTATAGTATGGTCTTCATAGCCATGGCTGATCTGTGGTCGTGTATAGTTATGGTTGCAGGGGCATGTCATTTATACTTGCCCCATTTTTCTTTTCAACTGTGTTTTTCTTATTTCTTCTATGTCGCCGCGCGGTATGGCGTTTATCAGGCGGCGTGTATACTCTTCTTTCGGCCGCTCAAAGAGCGCTTCCGGATAGCCCATCTCTACCAGCTTGCCATTGTTCATCACAAATATACGGTCGGCGATAAACCGGATCACCGACAGGTCGTGGCTTATAAATATATAGGTAAAGTGAAATTCTTCTTTAAGATCGTTGAGCAAATTGAGCACCTGCGCCTGCACAGACACATCGAGCGCCGACACCGACTCGTCGCACACTATAAATTTGGGCTGCAGCGCAAGGGCACGGGCTATACATACGCGCTGCCGCTGCCCGCCGCTAAACTCATGTGGAAATCGCGAAAAAGACGCGGGCGAAAGCCCCACCTTTTCCAGCAGGTCGTAGGCTGCTTGCCGGCACTTTGCGGCAGTAGGCTGCACGCCATGCAGTAGCATAGGCTCCATGATGGCTTCACCTACCGACATGCGCGGGTTCAGCGATGCGTAGGGGTCTTGAAAGATGATCTGCATTTCTTTGCGCAACACCCTCAGCGCCTCACCGGTAAGGGTTTGTATCTCGCGGTCTTCGAAGAGGATCTCTCCATAGGTGGGATCTACCAGCCTGAGAATGGTGCGGCCGAGCGTGGTTTTGCCACATCCCGACTCACCCACCAGGCCGACCGTTTCGCCCGGAAATATGTCGAACTGTACATCATCCACCGCCTTTACTACACCAGTAGCCCGGCCAAATATCCCTTTTCTGATCGGGAAGTGTGTGCTCAGGTTGCGTACGCGCAATATGGGTTTTCTGCGTATCGCTTTCAGCCGCCTTTCGATCAGCTCGTCGCGGCGTTCTACATTTTTGAGTAAGGCTTCTCCCACCGAGCGGTATGTACGCGTGCCGGTACCAACGCCTGCGCTGGGTGCCGGCGCCAAAAAGTCGCTCACCGTAGGCAGGCGTTTCAACTGGATGTCAATCCTTGGCCGGCATGCCAGCAGGCCCTGGGTGTAGGGTTGCTGCGGGTTAGAAAATATATCAAGCACGGTGCCCTGCTCCACGATGCGGCCTTCGCGCATCACCAATATCCGATCGGCTATTTCGGCGATCACGCCCAGGTCGTGCGTAATGAAGATAACGGCCGTGTGGTGGTTGGTGCGCATTTTTTCTAACAGCCGCAGTATGTTGGCCTGCACGGTGACGTCGAGCGCGGTGGTGGGCTCGTCGGCGATCAGTATGGCCGGTTCGCAGGCCATGGCCATGGCGATCATCACCCGCTGCTTCTGTCCGCCGGAAATTTCATGCGGGTAAGCGTCAAACATTTTTTCCGGTCGCGGAAGTTGCACTTCCCTGAAAAGATCAATCACTTGCGCTTTTGCCTCACCGTGGCCCAGCTGCCGGTGCGTTTGCAGCGTCTCCATCACCTGGTTTCCGCAGGTATACACAGGGTTTAGCGAGGTCATGGGTTCCTGAAAGATCATATGCCGCAGCTGAGCTGCAGGCAGTGTACGCAGATCGACCGTGTCGTGGCGCGACGACCGGAACAGGATGTGGCCGTTGGTGACCTTGGCAGGGGGGCTGGCCAGCAGGCGCATTATGGAGAGGGCCGTCACCGATTTGCCTGAGCCCGACTCGCCCACTATGCCCAGCGTTTCGCCGGGCCAAAGTTGAAAAGACACGTCATCTACGGCCATATTGTACACACCATGTACGTGAAAACCTACAGACAGGTGCTCCACGCTCAGGATCGGCTCGCTCGGGTGCTGTGGATTGGTCATCGCAGGCTATACAATTTCTATGTTTTCTGAGGCGATGCTGTCGAGGCCATGCATTCGCAGGAAGAGTTGGGCCGTTACGATCACATCTTTTTTGCAATACTCGGCAATGCGCGGCAGGTCATTTTCTTTGTAGAACACGGTATTGACCATGCTGCCGTCGATGCCATCTTTGCTGGTTTCTATGTCGAACAGTGCGGCGAGCAGGTCGAGCGAGGTAAAATTTTTGCGATCGCCAAATTTCCAAAGGTCGAGCGTGTCGATGTGGGGCACTTCCCAGGGCTTCTTGCCGCCGATCTGCAATACGGCAGGGATGGGCAGACTGTTTACCAACATACGGCGGCAAAGGTACGGGAAGTCAAACTCTTTTCCGTTGTGTGCCACCAGTCGCAGCTTGCGGGGGTCGAGCCTTTTTTCCAGTAGAACCGAAAAATCTTTGAGTAGGGCGCGTTCATCGTTGCCGGCAAATGCCTTTACCCGAAATGCTTGTTTGCCGTGGTCGTTCACTGTGAAAAAGCCAACGGCCACACACACCACCTTGCCAAACTCAGCATATATGCCGGCACGTTGAAAGAAAAACTCTTCCGGCGTCAGCGCTTCGTCATTTTTGAGCAACGCAGCTTTTTTGCCCCAGAGCTGCTGTAGCCGGGGCGACAATTCCGACAGCTGGGGCACCACCGATACCGTCTCTATGTCTATGACCAGCAGTTGGTTGAGTATGCCTACAGGAAGATGATGCATTGCGTTGTGAATAATAATGGATATGCTGCGGCTGGTTGCGGGCATTGCCCTTTGCCCCTAAAAAAAGAAAAGTAATAAATAAAATTGACAGAAGCCTGTGGCATCAGAAAAACGCAGCGACGATCACGTCTGACAGCGAAGTGATCACCAATGCCCAAAAGCACGCACTGATCAGCATGAACAAAAGCACTTTTTTGCGTTTGCCTCCAAAGGCCGTTACCAACAATGTGCCGATGATGGGTGAAAAGATGACGGGTGTGAGAAATGAAATGCCAAATATGCCGTACCGTCTCCATATATAAATAATGCGCCGGTTTCGACGGGTAAATTTCTTCCTGCCCACGTTAAACCGCCTTGTCATCCAGGCCCGCAGGCGCAGCCCGAAAAAAGACATGATGACGACTGTAGTCATCATGCCCAGCACGGTAGCCACCACGGTGGCTAAAAAGCTGAGACCATAGCCGGCGCCCAATACCGGGCCGCCAACAAATTTGAACATGCTGATGAGGTATACCGAGAGGTACTCGATCAACTCTTGTTTCATGTATAATGATCAGATTTTGGGTTGTGACACGTGCGGATATATCGGGCGCTCCTGCGCTGGTGGTGGCCAAATGGCCAGAACAGCGGGCATAATTTTTTACATCACTACGGTATAAATGTACACCAGGTACACGCTGAGCAATATCACGCCATCTATTTTACTTACTTCGCGCCGTACGATCATCAGCGGCAGCACCATCAGCGTAATCAGCAGCATCCAGATGATGTCGGAGTTGAGGATGGCTTCACTTACATGAATTTCCTGCACCAGGCTGGTGATGCCGAGTATGGAGAGTATGTTGAAAATGTTGGAACCCATCAAATTGCCCAAAGCCAGGTCAGTGTGGCCTTTTATGGAAGCCATTGCTGAGGTGACCAACTCCGGCAGGCTGGTGCCAATGGCTACCACGGTGAGGCCTACCACGCGTTCGCTCACGCCCAGTTGCATGGCCAGGTCTTTGGCGCCGCCCACAAACCACTCAGAGCCAAAGTACAACCCTACACAGCCCAGCGCTATATACAGATAATCTTTCCAGCTTTGCTTCACCGGCGCATCCGGCACATCGCTTTCGCGCTGCTCCAGCTTGCTCATCATTACATCTTTCCTGGAGCGCCTGATGATGAAATACAGGTAGGCAATGAGTATGATCACAAACAAAATGCCTTCGGTAGCATCGAGCCTGCCTTCCATCACCAGCAGGTACAGCAGCACGGATGAGCCCATGGTCATCGGCCAGTCTATGTTGATGCTGTCGCGCTTTACGGCCACCGGATTGATCACCGCTGCCACACCCAGCACCAGGGCCAGGTTGCATATGTTCGACCCGATCACATTGCCCATGGCGATGTCCGGACTGCCCATGATGGCCGACTGTATGCTGATGATAAGCTCAGGCGCTGAGGTGCCAAAAGCCACGATTGTGAGCCCCACCACCAGGGGCGAGAGGTGCAGCCGCAGGGCAATACTGGAGGAACCTTTCACCAAAAAATCTCCACCTACTATAAGTATGACCAGGCCAATAATGAGGAGAATAATGGTAGTGAGCATAGGGTTAATTTTCAGCTTTCAGCACATCACCGGCTTCGCACATGGGCTGGCCGATAGCAGTCGGGTTGTTAAAAATGTCGTCAATGAAGCAATATAAAAATGATACAGGCAGGGCATTTATGGCGAATCGATCAATGGCATAGCGCCAGTTTTTTGTGCCAAATATAAATTTAAATTGCCGCAAAATTATTTAAGCCAATAATTTAATTGGCAGTGATAAACGCACACATCAAAACCAAATATGTACGACTTGCTTCGAGCACTTTGTGGTATTGCTTCTCCTTCGGGCTGTGAAGCTGCCATGAAAAATTTTCTCTTGGACTACATCAGTCGCCACCAACACCGTTGGCGAGTGCAGCCGGAGGTGATCCATGGGCCGGCATTTCAGGATTGCCTCATTCTGCGCTTTGGCAAACCCCGGCTGGCAGCCTTTGCCCATATGGATACCACAGGTTTTACGGTGCGATACCACAACCAGTTGGTGGCGATAGGCGGGCCCGAAGTGGCGCACGGCGACCGTGTGGTAGGTGCCGATGCATTGGGCCTGGTGGAGTGCACCGTAGAAATGAACGACGAGCATGAGCTGTTTTATCGTTTTGCCCGCGGCATACAGCGCGGCACCACGCTCACCTACAAACCCAATTTCCGGCAGGACGCCGACACCATTCTTTCTCCATATCTCGACAACCGCGCCGGCATCTTCAACCTGCTAAAGCTGGCCGAAACCCTTGAAGACGGCCTGCTCATCTTCAGTGCCTGGGAGGAGCATGGCGGTGGCTCCGTGCCTTACCTCGTGAGATATATGGTAGAAAAGTGGGGTGTACAGCAGGCGCTCATCTCCGACCTCACCTGGGTGACTGAAGGCGTAGCACATGGTGGGGGAGTGGCCATTTCCCTGCGCGATCGCAACATTCCGCGTCGCGCATTTATCGACAAGGTACTGGCGCTGGCCGGGCAGAGCGGTGTGCCTTGCCAACTGGAGGTGGAAGCCAGTGGCTCCAGCGACGGCCGGGAGATACAGCAGTCGCCCTACGCTGTGGATTGGTGTTTTGTAGGTGCTCCCGAAGACCATGCCCATACTGCACATGAGCTGGTGTACAAAGATGACCTGGAGGCAATGATGGCGCTGTATCAGTATCTGTTTGCTCATATGAGCATGTAGCACAGCATCCGATTTTTAAAACGCCACGCCAGCACTATATTTGCGGCCAAATTCAGCCAACGCTAGTTCACTTTCTGCATGACCATACTCGATAAGGAATTTGAAATACTCATAGGGCGAGAGGACATCGACCAAACGATAGCGCAGTTGGCCCGCCGGCTCGATACCGATTACAAAGGCAAAAGGCCCTTGTTTTTAGCCATACTCAATGGCGCTTTTATTTTTGCCGCCGACCTGTTTCGAGCGATATCGGTAGATGCCGAAATATCATTTATTCGGTTGGCCTCTTATAAAAAGATGCAGAGTTCCGGTAAGGTGAAAGAGCTGTTGGGCCTGCAGGAAAACATATTCAACCGGCACATTGTGATCGTAGAAGATATTGTAGATACGGGCAATACGCTGCACCACGTTTTGGAAGAATTCAGTGCATTGGGCGCAGCATCCATTCAAATAGCCACCATGCTGCACAAACCGGAAGCCGGGGCGAAGTCGCTGCCCCTCAAGTACATTGGCTTTACCATACCCGACAAATTCGTGGTGGGTTATGGCCTCGACTATGAAGGCCATGGCCGTGGGTTGCGCGACATATTTCAAGTGAAGTAAATAAATAAATACTCTATGCTGAACATCGTATTATTTGGCCCTCCGGGTGCAGGAAAGGGCACTCAAAGCGAGAAAATTATTGAAAAGTATCATCTCAGCCATATCTCTACCGGCGACCTGTTTCGTCGGCACAAGGAAGACGACACCGACCTTGGCAGGCAGGCGCAGCAATATATGGATGCGGGCAACCTTGTGCCGGATTCTCTGGTGATAGACATGGTAGACGAAAAAATAAAAAACACGCCTGACGCAGAGGGATTTATATTCGATGGCTTTCCGCGTACCGTGGCTCAGGCAGAAGCGCTCGACAAGCTGCTGACCGACAAAGACACACCCATCAGCGGCATGATAGCGCTGGAAGTGGAGGATGAAGAATTGAAGAAAAGGATACGCAAACGCGCAGAAACCAGCGGCCGTGTGGATGATCAGGATGAGGCTAAAATCGAAAACCGCATCCGTGTGTACAAGCAGGAGACGCTTCCCGTGGCCGGTCACTACCAGCAGCAAGGCAAGTTGCATACTGTACAAGGGGAAGGCAGTGTAGAAGAAATATTTGCCAACATCTGCCAGGTGATCGATGGTATGAAGTAGTGCCGTAGAACAACAGTGCGCTCTGCATAGCGTCTGCTTCGGCTACACTTGCTTGATCACAATTATTGAGCAGTAGTGTGCTAGCCAGCGTGCGCCTTCAGTATAAAAACCATTGCTATTCTGCACGGCAAGCTGGCAGGTGCGGTGATTGGGGTTATTAAAATCTTTCGTTGCAATACGCGCTTTACCTGCGAAAGGCACTGCCCCATCGGCGCCAACGCCAGGCAGCACATTGGAGGGCAAAATATTATTGACACATTTATCCATTAAATCATCACGACGTGGCCACTGCTAATTTTATTGACTATGTAAAGTTGTGCTCGCGTTCTGGCGCGGGCGGGGCAGGATCGGCCCATTTTCGCCGCGAAAAATTTGTTCCGAAAGGTGGCCCCGATGGCGGCGACGGCGGGCGTGGCGGGCACATCATATTGCGCGGCAATCAGCAATTGTGGACTTTGCTCCACCTGAAATACCGCAAGCATGTGATCGCCGGCAACGGCGTGTCGGGTGAGGGCGGCAAAAGAAAAGGCTCCGATGGCGAGGATATAGTGCTGGAGGTGCCGCTGGGCACTGTAGCCCGGCGGGCCGAAACCGACGAAAAACTGCTGGAGATAACCGAAGACGGGCAGGAGGTCATACTCACACCCGGCGGGCGTGGAGGCCCTGGCAACGACCATTTTAAAAGTTCTACCAACCAGTCGCCGCGCTATGCCCAGCCCGGAGAGCCGGGTATTGAAGAGTGGATAGTGCTGGAGCTGAAAATACTGGCCGATGTAGGGCTGGTGGGCTTTCCCAATGCCGGCAAATCTACGCTGCTCTCCGTAGTATCGGCTGCCAGGCCCGAGGTAGCCGATTATCCCTTTACCACCCTTACACCCAACCTGGGCGTGGTGGACTACCGCGATTACAAGTCATTTGTCATGGCCGATATTCCCGGCCTCATCGAAGGGGCCTCGGAGGGTAAGGGCCTGGGCCATCGCTTCCTCAGGCACATAGAGCGCAATGCCATCTTGCTGTTTATGATACCTGCCGATGTGGCGAGCATTCGCAAAGACTATGACATACTGCTGAATGAGCTGAAGAAATACAATCCTGAGCTTTTGGACAAAAAGCGCCTGCTGGCCATATCCAAAAGCGACCTGCTGGATCAGGAGTTGATGAATGAAATGAGGGCCGAATTGCCTGAAGAAGTGGAAAGCATATTCATTTCCGCTGTTACCAAATCGGGCATTCAGGAGCTGAAGGATAAAATTTGGCAGGCACTGAATGACTGAGTGCATTATGTCAATTTGGCAGCCAGGCCCCTTTGGCAAAGTGTTTGACCCCTCAGGGTGTTTTTATGTGCTAATAAGAAAAGGATAAAGCTATGACTACAAATAGCCGGGATAAGAAAGAAACAGAACAGCCGGAACCAGAAACCATGAATGGCAGTGCCAAAGTAAACGACGATGCGGAGCAAGCAGTGAACGATGAGGCAGAAGGGCAGGAATCGGATGATGCCCCGGAGCAGGGCGATGATCTGAAATATGCTGTGGCAGAAGCCAAAGACAAATACCTGCGGCTGTACTCTGAGTTTGAGAACTACAGAAGGAGAACATCAAAAGAGCGGATTGACCTGATAAAAAATGCGACCGAAGATCTGGTGGCGAAACTGCTGCCGGTGCTCGACGATTTTGAGCGCGCAAGAAAGGCCCTGCCACAAGACGAAGGAAATGAAGCCCTGCAGGGCATCGATTTGATATACAACAAATTCAAAAGCACACTTACCAGCACCGGTCTCAAAGAAATGCAGGATCTGGAAGAAGCAGAGTTCAATCCGGAATTTCATGAGGCCATAGCGCAGATACCCGCGCCCGATGCGGCGCTGAAGGGCAAGATAGTGGACGTGACAGAAAAGGGATATTTTTTGAATGACAAAGTGATACGCTTTGCCAAAGTAGTGATAGGAGCATAGATATGGCCAAAAGAGATTTTTACGACATATTGGGGGTGAGCAAATCGGCCTCGCAGGAAGAGATAAAAAAAGCGTATCGCAAGATTGCCATCAAGTTTCACCCCGATAAAAATCCTGGCGATGCTTCCGCAGAAGATAAGTTTAAGGAGGCTGCCGAAGCCTATGAAGTGCTGAGCGACGAAAACAAAAAGGCTAAATACGACAGATTTGGCCATGACGGTTTGCGTGGTGGCGGAGGCTTCAGCGGTGGTGGCATGAGCATGGAAGACATCTTCGAGCAGTTCGGCGATGTGTTTGGCGGCCACAATCCGTTCGAAAGCTTCTTTGGTGGTGGAGGAGGCCAGCGCAGGGCTGGTGGTCGCAGGGGCTCCAATCTGCGCATCAAAATAAAGCTCACCCTGGAAGAATTGGCCAATGGTGTAGAGAAAACGATCAAAGTAAATCGCCTGGTGACCGCAGAGGGGGTCACATATAAAGCATGCAGCACCTGTGGCGGTTCGGGCCAGATAAGAAAGGTGGTGAACACCATGCTGGGCCAGATGGTATCGGCCACTACCTGCTACACCTGCCATGGCGCCGGCAAGATCATCGATAAGCGTCCTTCCGGTGTCGATAGCTCAGGCCTTGTGCAGCAGGAAGAGGTGATCCCTATAAAAATACCCGCCGGCGTCACGGAAGGCATGCAGCTCTCCATGTCGGGCAAGGGCAACAGCGGCCCAAATGGCGGACCTCCCGGCGATCTGCTCATTTTAATAGAAGAAACAGCCCACGAAGACCTCACCCGCGATGGCAACAATGTGATCTACGACCTGCATCTGAGTTTTGTAGAGGCTGCGCTGGGTACCTCAGTAGAGGTGCCCACCATCGACGGCAAGGTGAAAATAAAGATTGACCCGGGCACACAAGGAGGTAAAATACTGCGGCTGAAAGGCAAAGGCATAAAAGACATCAACGGCTACGGCCAGGGCGATCAGCTCATTCAGGTAAACATATGGACGCCGAAAGACCTGACCAGTGAGGAACGCAGCATACTGGAGAAGCTGCGCGAATCACCCAATTTTCAGCCCAAACCCGACGGCGGCGACCGCTCATTCTTTGAGCGCATGCGCGAATTCTTTTAAAAAACTGCCGTGCCTCTTGCCAGGCACGCTTTCTTTATATTTCCGGGCTTCTGAGCACGTGATGGTGCAACATTTGAAAGTAAGGCTGCGTACAACGGGAGTATGTCTTCCAGGCTTTACTTACTTTTTACCATTCTCTGCTTACCTGCGCTGGTCTCTGCTCAGAGCGCCTCGCTTTTTACACTGCCACAAGCAGACGCATCGGATAAAATTTCCCTTCGGCTCAAGGCATCTAAAATTAACTGCAGTATTGAGCCGTCATCTTCAGATGATCTCATCCGCATTGTTGGTAGTGAAGGCACGAAAAGCAATCATTACTTTGAAACGAGCGAAACAGCCCGTGAGACGAAATGCACCATAGAGCTCGGTAAAAGACAGTCGACCGACGTGGCCAGTAGCGCCAAGGGGTCATTTTTTGTTCCCCTCAGTCCAGAGCCCGATCAGTCATACAATGTCTTCTTATCTAAAAAGAAGCCAATGACCCTGCAGCTGGACTATGCAGTAGGCGATGCTTCGGTCAATCTGTCGGGGCTGGCCGTACGGCATCTGGCGATAGAATCTGGCAGTGCCGATGTAGACGTGCGCTATGATGACAATCGGGCAAACCAACTGGAGATGGACACCATGCGCATCAACATCGATATGGGCTCTCTTCGCGCCCACAATGTGCACCTTTCCCGTGCGCGTGTGATCATGGCTGAAGTGGGATTTGGCCATATGCGCATGAACCTGGCCTCCTGCTCTGGCTATGCCGGCACCATCAATGCCCACGTGGGCGCCGGCACCATGCAAGTGACGCTGCCGGCACAGGGGCAGGCAGTGAAAATAGTTATCGACAACTCGCCCCTATGCCGCGTTGCATTGCCCCCGGGCTTTGAATCTGTCGAAAAAAATGTATTTGTGAACGGCGCCTACCAAAGCAGTATAAACCTCGACAAAGCGCTCACTTTCAATCTGGATGTGGGCTTAGGAAAGATATCGTTCGTAAACGATTGAAAAAGGTCTGATTGTCTGTATCAGCTCAATGATATACAGGTTCATCTTCTGCTATTAAATCTTCCCTTTTTTTACTCCGCTGCATATCTTGCTGAAAATTTTTTCAATTTCTCTCTTGGATAACCAATCGCCTTGAACCTTCTCCGTACGCAAAACATCAGCAAAAACTTCGGTAGCCATTGCGCGCTTGACGACGTGAGCATATCGGTGCCAGAAGGCGCCATCTTTGGTCTTCTCGGGCCCAACGGTGCCGGTAAAACGACCCTTATCCGCATCATCACCCAGATCATAGCGCCCGACAGCGGTTCAGTATATCTGCGCGACAAGCCGCTCAGTGGTGATGATATTTCCAGAATAGGCTACTTGCCCGAAGAGCGCGGCTTATACAAGAAAATGAAGGTGGGTGAGCAGTTGATGTATCTGGGCCAGTTGAAGGGCTTCTCCCGGCATGAAGTGAAGGAGAGATTAAAGGTATGGGTGGAGAAATTTGAAATCGGCTCCTGGTGGAACAAAAAGGTGGAAGACCTCTCCAAAGGCATGCAACAAAAAATACAATTTATCGCCACCGTGCTGCATCGCCCCGACCTTATCATACTCGATGAGCCATTTTCCGGCTTCGACCCCATCAATGCCAACCTGATAAAAGACGAAATACTGAACCTGCGCAACTCAGGCGCCACCATTATTTTTTCTACACACCGCATGGAATCGGTGGAGGAGCTCTGCGATCACATCGTATTGATCAATAAATCGAAAAAAATACTGGAGGGTGCCAAAACAAACATCCGCGAATCTTTCCGGAAGCATATATACCAAATACAGCATCGCGGGCCGTTGCACGGTGTGTCCGACCAATACACAATCCTCCAAAGCACACCGCTTGCTGGCGGTTCACTGCAAACTGAAGTAAAGATTCCGGCCGGTTCCTCCCCCAACATACTCCTGCGTGAGTTGCTTGCTCAGACAGAAATCGAAGCATTTTCAGAAGTAATTCCCAGCATCAATGAGATTTTTATCCGCATGGTGAACGAGGAGCAACCCGTCACCACCGAATAATCCTAACCACACTACCTACAGCGCCATGAATAAAGTCGGACTGATCATAAAGAGGGAATTTTTGACAAGAGTGCGCAAGCGCAGCTTCATCATCATGAGCATACTGGGCCCCATATTCTTCGGGCTCATGTTCGTGATACCCGTGTGGCTGGCTACGCGTGAAGGCGAGGAAAGGGTAGTGGAGGTGTTGGATGAAAGCGGGTTGTTTGCCGACAAGCTGCCCGCCAGCGGAAGCCTGCAATTTCAGTTCGTGCAGGTAGGGCTGGACTCTGCCAAGGGCAGGCTGCTGCAGGAAGACAACCTGGGGCTGCTGTATATACCAAAAATAGATATTGACAATCCGGAGGGCATTATGCTTTTTGGCGAGCGCAGCCCGGGCTTTGAGGTACAGATCGACATAGAGCGCAAACTGAGGGAAGCACTGGAAGAAATGAAACTGTCGCGGTCTGGTATAGACCCGGAGGTGCTGAGGGAGTTGGAGGTGAATGTGTCGGTGAACACGGTGAGCCTTACGGCGGAAGGGGAAAAGGAAGACAATGCCTGGATCGCTACGGGCGTAGGCTATCTGGCGAGTTTGCTGATCTATCTGTTCATCTTTCTGTACGGCGTGCAGACGCTGCGCGGGGTTATTGAAGAAAAAACGAACAGGATTGTAGAGGTGATCGTATCGTCGGTGCGGCCCTTTCAGCTCATGATCGGCAAAATAGTTGGCATAGGTGCCGTTGGCCTCGTACAGTTTATGTTGTGGATGGTGCTCACTGCCGGCATATACATTGCTGTAAAAGCATTTTTCACCATAGACGAATTGCCCGCAATGGCCGGCCAGATGGAACCCACTGCCCGCCAGCTACAGGCTACCGAAGCAGCGGAGATATTTAGCATGATAGAAAGTGTGAATTTCCCATTGGTGATTGGTGCATTTATTTTTTACTTCGTGGGCGCCTACCTCTTCTACGGGGCCCTGTTTGCCGCCGTGGGTTCGGCCGTCGATAACGACACCGATGCCCAGCAATTTCAGCTGCCCATTACCATACCGCTCATATTTTCTATAGTGATACTCTCGGTGGTACTGCGCGATCCGCACGGCAGTCTGGCATTCTGGACCTCCATCATACCGCTCACCTCTCCGGTGGTGATGATGATGCGCATACCGTTTGGCCCGGAGCCCTGGGAATTGGCTCTTTCCATGTTTCTGCTTGTGCTGGGCTTTATATTTACCATCTGGCTCGCCTCCCGCATCTACCGCATTGGCATACTCATGCATGGCGCCAAAGTGAACTATAAAATACTGGCAAGGTGGTTATTTATGAAATATTGATTTCTTGCCCCATCAATTTAGGTATATAGCATTTGGGGCCGTTTGTGCGGGTTGAATTTTGTGATTGATGCTGCGCAAATATGATGTTGGTCATTTTTTTTATGCGCATCAAATAATAATTTTATCAGTCGTTGGCGCGTGTAACTTTCGGAGCGCAGACTTATTTGATTTTTCGATGCGGACACTAAACACATTTTTTAAAACAGTAAATATGATAAACTATGCAAGCATTCAATTATTCTAAAACACAGCTCAATCTGCTCGTCATCCTCAGGGTATTGGTCGGTTGGCATTTTCTATACGAAGGGGTAGTGAAGATGCTGAAGCCGGGCTGGACTTCAGCAGGTTTCCTGATGGACTCCGGTGGTTGGTTTGCCGGCGTGTTTCACGCTATGGCCGCCAATGAGACTATGCTCGGCATGGTCGATTTCCTCAACGTTTGGGGTCTCATCTTCATAGGACTCGGCCTCATGCTCGGCCTTTGGGCCAAAGCCGCTAAAATTGGCGGTATTCTTTTGCTGGCGCTCTATTACATCTCACATCCGCCACTGCTGGGTGTTGAATATGCCGCCCCCGGCGAAGGCACATATTTTCTGGTTAACAAAAATCTGATCGAACTTTTTGTGCTTGCCGTACTCATGGTGTTCCCAACCAGTCACATCATTGGTATCGACCGATTTTTTTATATCAATCGATATAAGCAAAATCCTGATGTGCAGGTGGCTTAAGTTGTAGGAATCTAAAAACAGAAAAAACACAAGATCATGGCAGAACATAAAAACACTCCACAAAAGGCGCCAAAGAGTGGCGTGAGCAGAAGAGACGCGTTGAAAGGCCTGGCCACCGTGCCCATAGTAGGCGGCCTGCTGTATGGCGCCTCAGTGAAGGCCGGCGACGATAGAAGCTCCCGGGCAGCACACACCAATCTGTTGAAAGAGATGGATATAGATGTGGGCATAGAAACTCCCAGAATGGCTTTCACCCCTGGCAGCAAGCTCGGTGGGCAAAAGATAAGGCTTGGAATCATTGGCTTTGGTATACGCGGCCCACAGTTGGTACGTGCTTCAGGCTTCGCCACAAGAGAGTGGATCGACGATATGGAAAAGCAGGGAAAAGACAATGCCCGGCTTGAAGGCTTTCGCCAGCAGGAAGACCTCAATATAGAATACACCGGCGTATGCGACATATTCACGGTACGTGCAGATGAGGCTCGCGACACAGTAGGCACGCAGGCCAAGATATATGAAAACTGGGAAGACCTTGTGAATGCCCCCGATATTGACGGCATCATCATCGCCACGCCCGACCATTGGCACGCACCTATGTCTATAGCTGCCGCCAAAGCTGGTAAGCATGTGTATGTAGAAAAGCCGATGACGCATAAAATACAGGAAACACATGAACTGGTACAGGCGGTGAAGGATTCGGGTATCGTGTTGCAGGTGGGGCATCAGCACAGGCAAACGGACTCTTACTTCAAAGCCGAAGAGCTGATACGCAAAGGTGTGTTGGGACCCATTTCTATGGTCATTACCAATACCAACCGCAACTCGCCCAATGGCGCCTGGGTGTACGACATACACGAGAAAGCCAGTCCGCAGACGATCGACTGGAATAAGTTTTTGGGCAATGCGCCGCAGATTCCATTTAACAAAGATCACTTCTTCCGATGGAGAAAGTACTGGGCCTATGGCACCGGCCTCAATGGCGACCTTATGACCCACGAATACGACGCCATGAACCAGATATTGCACCTGGGCATACCCAAGTCTTCGGTCTGCTCCGGCGGTGTGTACTTCTTTAAAGACGGCCGCGATGTGCCCGACGTCATGAACGTAACGCTGGAGTATCCCGACCGCGATTTCTCATTCTTGTACTCCGCGTCGCTGGCCAATGAGTATAGCCGCAACAACATAATAATGGGTCACGATGCCACCATGGAAATCAGCCGAAGCTTGCTGGTGAAGCCCGACAGGCGGTCGACCAAGTATGCAGAAAAGATAAAGAATGGCTCCATACAGCCCGATTATCCGCTATTTTCCTACACGCCGGGCAGCGAAACGGTCGATGCCGTCACGTCGGCTACGGAGCGTTACTTTGCCGGCAAAGGCCTGCTCTACACCTATCGCGATGGCTACAGGGTAGATTCGGCACACTTGCACATCAAAGAGTGGCTGGAGGCCATACGCGGCAATGCCAAACCAAGCTGTGACATCGTACAAGGCTATGAAGAGGCCATCACTGCCCACATGGCCACTGTGTCGCAGAAGTTGGGCATTAAGACTTTCTGGGACGACAGCACCCAGCAGATCAAAGATCCGCAAGGCAATGTCATAGAAGAGATTCCATTTGACATACCCGAGACGGTGCTTACCTGATAAACCAGCGGAGAGCACTCAGACCTGGCATAGGTCTGAGAGAATATGACAAACCTCTAAAGAAGCTTTTTTAAGTTTGTTAGGGGTTTTTCTTTGGTGGCGTATGATCAGGAGTAGTACTTGCCGGATACAGCATTTTATCGCCACTGGCGCTTAGGATTTAAGGGATGTCTTTAATATTAAAAGGCAGAAGCTCGTGCGCTCGGTTGATATTTTGATCCGTGTGTTTGTGAAGCGTATCGGTGAGCCATTGCAGGGGCTCAATACCGTTGAACTTGCAAGTGGCAAATAAGGATAAATCATGGCTGCTTGCTGAACGGCTTTGTGAGAGACGGCACATGGCCTAATTGGCTTCGGCCCGCCATATTCACTGCTCTAAGCAAGGCCAATACCCGCGCCCTGTCAGGGGCGTTGGGGCTAAGCAAAAGACCAACTATCTTAATGAACCTTGCGTATATTTGAGCTATGGTGGCTATCAAAAATATCATAAGTATCGACCCAGAAGTTCAAAGCGGACAGCCAGTGTTTAAAGGAACAAGAGTTCCGATTGATACATTGTTTATGCATTTAGAACAAGGGATTTCTTTAAACGAATTCCTAGAGGATTTTCCAACGGTAACTAGGGAGCAAGCCGTAGCAATTCTTGAACTTGCAGAGAAACTGGTGACATCAAAAAATATACAAAAGCTCTATGAAGCTGCTGCTTGATGAGACTTTACCCAGGCGGCTTAAACGGGATTTTCCGGAACATGAAATATATACTGTCCGTGATAAAGGTTGGGACGGTAAAAGAAATGGAGAACTGATACAGTTAATGATAGCCGAAAATTTTGATGCTCTACTGACCTTTGATAAAAACCTTCAGCATCAGCAAAACTTCAATCAATACACCATTCCATTTTTGTCCTGAATGCTTCCAGTAATACGTATATGATGTTAAAAGAATTAGTGCCAAAGATAAAAGAGGCCTTATCGGGTGACTTAAAACCGGGAGGCACAGAAATAAAACAACAAAAAGCCTAGCCCCAACAACAGAAGAGAACAAATGCCCCAATAGCTTTCAGCCATTGACAATGCAGGAGATAGTATTTGCGTACATCAGCAAAGGGAAGAGGGGCCACTCCTTTCTTCAAAAGACGTAGGAGGACATAAATCAAGATATTCCTTAAATCCTAGATGCCTGTGGCCGTGGGGATACGCTTCTGCTCTTATTTTTTTGAGGCGACGTTCTAGTCGGCGGCCCCTGATGTTTCGCAAGTTTTTGCGCGCTCAGTTTCCCAAGCCGCTCTATCGGGTAGGCACCGATGATGTGGAGAACTATCATGCCGCTCTGATCAAGGGCAACACCGTATCTTCTTCATACATCAACCAAAGCA
>CAZQVB010000052.1:0-25828 GCA_964596645.1 uncultured Roseivirgaceae bacterium | reverse complement strand
CTCAGCGACTATGTACACATCAACAAAGAACGGGTGCAAACCCCTGAGCTGCCCGGGCTGGAGGATTACTTGGAGAAATATATGTCGATTGTAGCTCGAAGCTGAAAGCTCAAAGCCCAAAGCACCGCATATACAGGTCAGACGATAGTCGGACCGGCCAGGGCAGCTTAAAATAAGGGTAGACTGGTGAATGATATAAGCTGAAAGCTCAAAGCATAACCATGCCTAAAAAAGGTTGACCGTTTTGTGTCAATGTTCAATATATATGGCTAATGACTTACTGCGAAATATTGCTGTTTCAACCACGCTCATGGCAGACTATCTTTTGCGGACGAGTGAAGGTGACGACGCATTGCTGTTCTGTAATTTTTTTACCTTGCCGGCCATTTGACGGGTGCGGCTGCAAATTTTTCGCAACCATCATCTAAAAATATTGGTTTTCGCTTTTTCTATGGGCAGGTGTGTCGTCTGCCTTTTTCATTTTTGATCGCAACCTATGCTTGAATTCGACAACAGACCAGAAGGCTATAGCCATCCATTGGGGGCCACTTGCTACGACCAGGGCGTTAACTTCAGTGTATTTTCTAAAAATGCCACCCGCATCGATTTGCTTCTTTTTGATTCGGCCGAGCAGGCGGAGCCCTCAAAGGTGATCACGCTGGACAGTGCAGCCAACCGAACGTTTTATTACTGGCATGTATTCGTGCCGGGTGTAAAAGCCGGCCAATTGTACGGCTACCGTGTGTATGGCCCCCACACGCCAGACAAAGGCGAGCTCTTCGATGCAGAAAAGCTATTGGTGGATCCATACGCCCGGTATATCATAATGAACGGGCACTACTCCCGGCAAGCGGCCAAAGAGCCGGGCAACAATTTCGGCCAGGCCATGAAATGCGCCGTCATTGACCCGTTGGCCTACGACTGGGAAGGGGACCGCCCACTGAACAGGCCTTATTCCGAAACTGTAATTTACGAAATGCATGTGGCGGGTTTCACCAAGCATCCCTCTTCGGGAATGGAAGACGGGCTGAGGGGTACGTACAAAGGTTTAATAGAAAAGATACCTTATTTAAAGACATTGGGCATTACGGCGGTAGAGCTTATGCCTGTGCAGCAGTTCGATGTGCAGGATGCCCCCAAGAAGTTGACCAACTACTGGGGCTACAGCCCCATCGGCTTTTTCGCTCCGCACAACGGTTACAATGTGTCTCAAGACCCGGTGGCCGCCGCCAATGAATTTCGCGATATGGTGAAGGCGCTGCACAAAGAGGGCATTGAAGTAATACTCGATGTGGTGTTCAACCATACGGCCGAAGCAGGCATCGATGGCCCTGTTATTTCTCTCAAAGGGTTTGAGAATAAAGCCTATTATATGCTGAGCCCCGATAAGGGTGACTATCTCGACTATACCGGCTGTGGCAATACGCTGAACGCCAACCACTCCATAGCGCGTCGAATGATTATGGATGCACTGCGGGCATGGGTGTTGGAGTTTCATGTCGATGGCTTTCGTTTCGATCTTGCCTCGGTGCTCTCACGCTCTGAAGATGGCGAACCGCTCACCAACCCGCCGGTGCTTTGGGAGATAGAGTCGGACCCCGTTCTTGCCGGCACCAAGATCATCGCTGAGGCCTGGGACGCCGCCGGACTATATCAGGTGGGCAGCTTCATTGGCGACCGCTGGGCCGAGTGGAACGGCAAGTACCGCGACCATGTGCGTCGTTTTATAAAAGGCGACCGGGGCATGGTCTTCAAATTTGCCTCAAAAATAATAGCAAGCCCCGACGTATACACCGATCCCAACAGAGAACCCAACCGAAGCATTCACTTTGTGACCTGCCACGATGGCTTTACGCTCAACGATCTGGTGAGCTACAATGACAAGCACAATGAAGAAAATGGTGAAGACAATCGGGATGGTGCCAATGAAAACCACAGCTGGAACTGCGGCGAAGAAGGGCCAACCGATGAGGTAGATATTGAGGTACTGCGCCTCCGGCAAATAAAAAATTTCATAGTGACCACCTTTATTTCGCAAGGAACGCCCATGCTGCTGATGGGCGATGAGGTAAGGCGCAGCCAGGGCGGAAACAACAATGCCTACTGCCAGGACAATGAAATAAGCTGGTTTGACTGGCAACTGGTAGATCAACATGCCGACCTGCTGGAGTTCACAAGAAACATGATTGGTTTCGCTCAAAACCACCAACTGTTCAAGATTGACAACGTGCTGGCCACCTATGGCGATACAGACCAGCCGCATATACGCTGGCACGGCACCAAGCTGGACAAGCCCGATTGGTCAGAATTTTCGCATACCGTCTCCTTTACCATGCACCATCCTAAAGAAGATGAACACATCCATGTGATGATCAATGCATACTGGGACGACCTGCCATTTGAAGTGCCTTCTATCCCGAACAGCTACCGGTGGAAAGTAGTGGTGAACACAGCGCTTGATGCACCGGATCACTTTCGCACACCCGAACAGGCACCTGCCTGCGACGAGCATGTGTGCAAAGTAAAAAGCAGATCAATTGTGATACTGGAAGGCATTAGGGAGCAGCGATAAATGGGTTGGGTTGTGCTGCGGGGCTTGTGATGGTGTGTGGCAGAAAAATATTCACTTCGGTAAATTCGCCCTCTTCGCTGCTCACCGTTATGTTGCCCTGCAGTTTTTCCACAGCCTTTTTCACCAGATAAAGGCCCAGTCCGTTGCCACGTGAGCGATCGGAGCCACGGTAAAACATCTCGAAAATACGACCAATCTGATCTTTGGCTATGCCCATGCCATTGTCGTGGCAGCACAGGTGCAGCCCGTCGCCGAGGCTATGGCAGGTGATGGTAAGCTGCGCGTTTTTCGACTTTTTGAACATCAGCGCATTTTCCATGATATTCTCCATGATGATCCGGAAAAGCGCAGCGTCGGTTACTACGCTTTTGGTGCCTTTTTTCTTCAATTCTATCTTCAGGCTTTTCATATCGATATACCTGGCCAGGTGAACGCGTGCCTCTTCTATGATCATCGGCATATCCACCGCTTGCATGTTGATCACCTCCTTGTTGATGAGGTGAATATTGATCAGTTTGTTGAGGATCCGGTTCATGTCGATGGCGCCGGTTTCTATAATGTCAATGTACTCACTATGCGACTGGCTGTCCATCTTAGCGACCAGGGTGAGGCCGAGCAGCCGGGCAATGGGTCCTTTCAGGTCGTGGGAAGCGCGGTAGATGAAAAGATCAAGTTCCTCAATGGCTTTTTTCAGTTCTTCATTGATGCTCTGCAAACTTTGGGTGCGCTCGGCCACTATACTCTCCAGGTTCACATTGATGGCCTTCAGCTCTTCATTTTTTTCATCCAGCTCCGACTTGGCCGCCGTTATTTCTTCATTGCGCTGCATCAGCATGTCGCGCTGCTTTTCTATTTTCTCTTTTTGCAAAGTAATTTCTGCGTGTGCTTTTTCTACTTCCGATTTTTGCCGCAGCAGCTGCACTGTGCGCGAGCGCACCTGATCTTCCAATCGCACCTTGGTGCGCTGCAGGTTGCGTGTTCGGAGTTGTATGGCCAGATAAACGCAGGTGAGGGAAAAGCCTATAACAATAAAGTAGAACCATGAGGTGTTCCAAAAGGCGGGCTTAATGAAGATTTTTATTGATGTGCCCTCTTCATTCCAGATGCCGTCGTTGTTGGAGCCGATCACGCGGAAAGTATACTCTCCATGGGGCAGGTTGGTGTAGTTGGCAAATCGTCGGTTGCCAACAAAATTCCAATCCGATTCAAATCCTTCCATTTTATAGGCATACTCATTTTTTTCCGGATCGGTGTAGTTCAGCGCCACAAATTCAAAAGAGATGGCCTTATCGCGATAGCTCAGGGTAATGGTGTCGGTTTCGCTGATGTGCCTTTTGAGTGGCGAGCCACGGGTGCCTGCTACCACCTTTTCATTCATTATGCGAAATTCAGTAATCACCAGGTCAGGTATATAGGTATTGTCGTCGATCAGCTCCGGCAGGAAGGTGTTGTAGCCATTGATGCCCCCGAAGTACATGGTGCCATCGCTTGCTTTAAAAGCTGACCCCGGATTGAACTCATTGCCTTGAAGGCCATCGGTGCGGTCATAGTTTCTAAACTGAAAAGTATCTGTGTTCAGCCTGGACAAGCCCTTGTTGGTGCCCAACCAAAGATGTGCCTGATTGTCGGCCAGTATGCTGTAAATAAAGTTGGAAGGCAGGCCGTCGCTCACCGTGAAAAGGTCGAAAATTTCCTTAGCCATGTGCATGCGGTTGAGCCCGTCGGCCGTGCCGATCCATAGGTTGTCGTTTTGCACATGAAGCGAATAAACCGAATTGCTGCTGAGAGAATTGGGCTGATCTTCGATGTGCTCATAGCGCCTAAACCTGTTTCGTTGTGTGTTGAGTTGGTTTATTCCTCCCCCAAAGGTTGCCACCCAAATATTGCCCTGCCCATCTTCCACTATGGCACGTACATCGTTGTTGCTCAAAGTGCCCATATCATCGGGGTTGTGTTGATAGGCAGAGAATGACGTACCATTGAAGGAAAAAAGACCGGCATCGTGTGTGCCAATCCAAAGCATGCCGGCGCTGTCTTCATAGAGGCAGGAGATTACATTTCCGCCCAATTCACCTGGTTCTTTGGTGGCTGCATTGTAGTGTTTGATGGTGCCTGTGCGGAGGTTGAGCCTGTCCAGGCCCCCACCTGTACCAATCCACAGGTTGTTTTTTCTGTCTTTCAGCAAAGCCAGCACCCTATTTTGGCTAAGGAACTTAATTTTCGATTTGGTGTCGTCGTTGATTTTCCTGTTGAATTTGCGCAGTATGCGTGCCCTCTGAATGAGGCTTTCGCCATTTTCTATCAGGTCATTTTCCAGATAAGTAGTGTATAAGCCGCTCAGCGCAGAGTATTTATTCAGGCCTTTATCATAGGTGCCTATCCACAGGTTTCCGTTGGCTTCTTTATATATGGCCTGTACATTGCTGCTGCTCAATGTATTCCCTGCGCCATTTTCTCTTTTGTAGAACTGAAACCGGTCACTCATGAGGTCTATGAGGTTGATGCCAGAGTTGGTGCCAATCCACAGAATACCCGATTTGTCGTCGAGCAGCGTATTGATTTTGTTGCTCAGCAGCGAGTGATCGCTACTGGGGTCCACTTCGTAGAAATGCATGTGCCCGGTTTCTTTGCTGAGATATCCAAGTCCGGCATTGTTGGTGCCAAACCAGATCAAGCCCGACATACCCTGATATACGCTGAGAACGTTGTTGTCGGAAAAGCGCGGCCGTTGCGCAGCGTTTAGGTAATGCGCCACAGACCGTATCCCGGTCGTGTTTTCTGTTCCGGCTTTGAGCAGGTTCAGTCCGCTGTTGGTGCCCACCCACACATCACCTTCATCGTCTTCATATATGGTGTTGATCATGTTGCCGGTGAGCCGCCTTCCGTCTTCACCTTGTGTGGAGTAGCGCACAATCTTGTCGCTTTCCGGGTCTAGCCGAAGGACGCCAGCAGAGGCGGTGCCGATCCAAATGTATCCTTGTCGATCTATTTCCAGGCAGGTGATGTCGTTGTTGCTGACGGTGGCCTGGCCCTGTGCAGCAGGTTGCTCATGCACTGTAAAGGCACTGTCGACAGGATCGAAGCGGTTGAGACCACCGCCGCGTGTGCCGATCCAGTAATTTCCGTGCTTGTCCTGCACCACACCACTTACCTGATTGGCGCTGATGCTGTTGGGGATGGAAGGATTATGCTTGAACCTCTTGAACCGATCGCGAGCATAATCATACACATTGAGGCCATTTTGAGTACTTATCCAAAGCAGCCCTTGTTTGTCTTCGAAAATATGGTTGATGATGTTGTTGGAGATGCTGCCGGCTTTATTTTGATCGTGCAGGAAGACACTAAATTCCACGCCATCAAACCTGTTGAGCCCGCCGTTGGTGCCAAACCATATAAATCCCTTGCTGTCTTGAATGATATGATTGACGTGGCTTTGCGAAAGCCCCTGATCGACAGTGATGCGTTCAAAGTTGACCCGCATCTGTGCTGAAGAATGGAGCGGCCATTGCACTAAGCCTAAGAAGAAGTAGAAAAAGTAACGATAAATAGAATTCACGTTTGCAATCGGTAAAAAAGCCCTCCGGTGTGTGTGAGGAAAAGTACAAGAATAAGTGATGCTAAGCCAGCGGCAGGTACGAATTATTCATTGTGGGGCTATTTTCTTCATTTCAATAACGGCGTTCAATTTGAGGGCACAAATGGATAATGAGCCGGTTACCGCCGTGCTTTTAGGGCTTAATTATGCAGATTGACGCGTGCGCCCGTGGAGCAATGAAGTAAGAGGATGCGCCAGAACGCACGGTTTATCAAAAAATTATTCAAATCATAAGATTTTATTACACACTAAAAACGCCAAAGGCCCAGTAAAACCGGGCCTTTGAGGCGTGTAATGATTGGTAGAAATAGAGGGACTTTTAGCCCATAGTGTGAGTAAAAAATCCGCATTCGAGGATTCGTTGTAAGACGGTAATTGATACGGCCAGCCCTTACGCTGAAACCGACACTTCAATTTGGCTCAACTCACAACTTTGGTAATGCGACCTCCGCATTTGGTATTTTTTCAATGAGAAGGGGAGATATCTTGACTTACTAATTACTGACGTGGTTCACGGTCGTCTTGGCCGCCTTCACATTCACAGTATTCCAAAGATGACATGTCAGAGTTCATAGCCGGTGCTACTTCTTCTTGAGTGCATGAGAAAAATGAAACAGTCATCATTGCAAAAAATGCGAGAGTTAAAAATTTAGCTTTCATTTGAATAAGTTTTAGTTTTTACGCCTACTCTGTTTCGGGCTTCAGCAATCCCTTAAGACATTTCAAAGCTATAAGAAAGATTTAAAGTGTCAAAATAATTATATATATTCTTGAAATAATTATATTATATCTTTTCATAGTGCATATTATTTTTTGTTGTGTAATTTTGATTTAATAATCGAACAGACGAAATGTATCAATGTTCATCATTGCATAATTTTTAGTTATTACACCCATAGTAGGGCTCAGCAGGTTTTTAATGGCGGTTTTGTTTCTTACTTTTATCTTTTTGGCCATGATTAGGACTTTACATTTTTGGTACGGCATATTAGAGGTAGGACAGCGATGAAGGGGCAGGCATATCGATTTGCATTATTCTATGTTTTATTGTCCCTTTTTTTCCTTCAGGGATTTGGTCAGGATATGCCCAACATGGCTGCTATCGACAGCATGAAGCACATTCAGCACCAACAGAAGGGCAGCGACAGAATAAAAACGCTTTATCGATTGTCCGGTGAGCTGGTATATTCTGATCTCAATGAGGCGCTGGACATTGGCAGGCTGGCATTGGAAGAAGCACTTGCACAACACGACAGCTTATGGGCCGCTTTCGTGTTGGTCGATCTCAGCTATATACACCGCTATAGAAATGAATATCAGATTGCTTTCAATTACCTCAACCGGGCAAGGCTAATTGCCGAAGAAAAAAACTATCCCGTAGCGTTGATCAATGCCTACACCGGCTATGGTTCGCTCTATGCAGCATTGAACATTTACGACAAAGCCCTGCAGTATCATCATGATGCGCTCAAGATCAAAGAAGACATCAATGACATAGAAGGATTACCGGTTACTTACAATAATATTGGCGTGATCTTCTACAAGATTGATGACATAGAGAAAGCATTAAGTTATTACTTCAAAGCACTTGATCTTAAAATAGATAACAAAGATTCTTTAAGCCTTGTGACCACACTCAACAATATCGGCTTTGCTCTCAATGAATCAGGAAATTTCGAAAAAGCTTTAGTGTATTTTACTCGATCGATTAATATTTCAAATCAATATTTTGATCCGAGACATGTTGGTTTAGCGTACAACGGCGTAGCCAATATTTACATTCAGCAGGGAAAGTTGGATGCTGCAGAGTCTATACTGGAGCGTGCAGTAGCCAATGCGGAAGAAACGAAGAATTTGAATTTGCTCTCATACAACTACTACTTATTTGCCAAGCTCTATGAGGCACGAAGTGCTTATGATCAGTCCATAGCCTACCTGAAGAAAAGCCAGGAGCTGGTGCGTGTGACTAAAGACAGGCAGCGCGAAAAGAACAATCTGAAGCTTTTGGCGGAGATTTACGAAGAAAAGAATGAGTACGATAGTGCTTATTACTACCAGAAAGAATACTCCGTAATAGAGGACAGCATATTCAATGAGCGACTCGCAAAAAATTTGGCCAATATTCAAATAGCCCTCACCGAAGAGCAGAATATGCGGGTGATAGAAGCTCAGGAGCAAAGAATTACTAAAAATAAGCAAATCAATGTTTTTCTGATTTTTATATTAATTCTAAGCCTGGCGTTGATCATAGTAGTAACGCGGAACTACTTTATCACCAATAAAAAGAACAAGCTCTTGAAGGAGAGTAAGAATGAAATAGAAGCGCAAAAAGAAAGCCTTGAGAATAAAAACAAAGCGTTGGCCAAGGCGCAGAAAATCATACACGATCAAAACGTGCTGCTGAAAAATATTAATAGCGAGCTGGAGGAAAAGGTGAAAGAGAGAACACTGGAGCTGGAGCTTTCCAACACTCACCTGGAAAAAGCAGTGCATGATCTGGACCAGTTTATCTACAAAACATCGCACGACCTCCGCGGTCCCATAGCCACCATGCAGGGCATTATCAACCTGGGCTCCATGGAGCAGCTCAATGAACGTACGACGTATTATTTCGAAACACTCTACAGAGTTTCCAGCAACCTGAACAACGTGCTCTCAAGGCTTATAGAAGTGCACGAAACGTATCAAAAGGCATTGATGCTCGAGCACATTGACCCGGCCATAGAGATATTTGAGACGGCTACACGCATAGCCCGCTTTACGGAGTGCTCTGAAAAAATAAATATTAAAACAGACCTCAAATCCAATGGCCGGTGGAGGAGCGATCGCGTGCTGTTCAACAGCATCATTGAAAACATGCTGCGCAATGCCATACTCTACTCCGACAAAGACGATGCTTTTGTAGAGATACACACCGAGTATGCCGATGGGCGGCTGCGCATCGTCTTTGAAGACAACGGGTTTGGTATACAGCCGGGACTGGAAGAGAAAGTATTCAACATATTTTTTAAGGGATCGCCAAAGCCCGGCGGTACCGGCCTTGAAATATATACCACAAAAATAGCCGTAGAAAAACTCGGGGGCACCATCGCACTCATCAAATCCACGCGCAATACCATGTTTGAGATCTCACTGCCGCCGTTGAGTTAGTCCGGCAGTTCCGTACATCTGCTTTTCATAAATAGCCCGGCGGTTTCAGCGAAATCTATCGGGATTTCTATCTTTGACGAAATTTTTGAGACGCAATGTACACCAAGTTAAAAGCATATAAACGCTTCACCATTACTTCAGCACTGCCCTATGCCAACGGCCCTTTGCACATAGGCCATATAGCTGGTGCTTACCTTCCTGCCGATATTTTTGTGCGGTATTTGCGATTGCAGGGTGCAGATCTGGTCTATATCTGCGGCAGCGATGAACACGGTGTGGCCATCACGCTAAAAGCCAAAAAAGAGGGCACCACACCACAGGCCATCATCGATCAATTTCACGCCCTCAATAAATCTACTTTTCAGAGGTTCGGGATCTCCTTCGACATGTACCACCGAACATCCGAGCCCATTCATCACGAAACCTCACAGGGGTTTTTCAGCGTGTTGCACGAGAAAGGTGAATTTCTGGAGAAGGTATCCGATCAATTTTATGATGAAGAGTACAATCAGTTTCTCGCCGACCGCTACATAGTGGGCACCTGCCCCACGTGTGGCTTCGACAATGCCTATGGCGATCAATGTGAAAAATGCGGTTCCTCGCTCAACCCCACAGACCTAATCGCGCCCCGGTCGATGCTGAGTGGCAAGCCGCCGGTGATGCGAGAAACCAAGCACTGGTACCTGCCGCTGGACAAATACCAGCCCTGGCTTGAGCAATGGCTTCTGGAAGGTAAAAAAGGGGAGTGGAAGACCAATGTATATGGCCAGTGCAGCTCCTGGCTCAAGGAAGGTTTGCAGCCACGCGCTATGACCCGCGACCTGGACTGGGGCGTAGATGTGCCGTTGCCCGATACCGATGGCAAGAAGCTGTATGTATGGCTTGATGCACCCATTGGCTATATTTCCGCTACCAAGCAATGGGCCATCGATGAGGGTAAGGACTGGGAGAAATACTGGAAAAAGCAGCCAAAGACGGAAGATGACACCTGCCTCATCCATTTTATAGGGAAAGACAATATTGTGTTCCACTGTATCATATTTCCCGCCATACTGCAGGCCCATGGCCAATATGTGCTGCCGGAGAACGTGCCGGCCAATGAATTTTTGAACCTCGAAGGCGACAAGCTTTCTACCAGTCGCAATTGGGCGGTGTGGCTGCACGAATATTTGGATGAATTTCCCGGCAAAGAAGATGTGTTGCGCTATGCGCTATGTAGCATGTTGCCGGAAACCAAAGACAGCGAGTTCACTTGGAAAGACTTTCAGGCGCGCAACAACAATGAGTTGGTAGCCATCCTGGGCAATTTCATCAACAGGGCAGTGGTGCTCACACAGAAATATTTTGATGGCCTGGTGCCGCAACGCGGCCCTTTTATGCCAATCGATGAAGAACTCGTGGCATGCGTGCAGGAATACCCGGAGAAAATAGGAACGGCTATAGAGCAATTCCATTTCCGTGAGGCCGCAGGGTTGATGATGGACGTAGCCAGGATGGGCAACAAGTATTTGGCAGAAACAGAACCCTGGAAACTTGCCAAAACAGATATGGAACGTGTGGCCACCATCCTTCACCTCAGCCTGCAAGTGGCAGGCGCTTTATCTGTTCTCTGCAAGCCTTTACTGCCATTTACTTCCGATACATTAAGCAAAATGCTTTCCCTGCAGGCACCAGACTGGCGCACTGCCGGATCGATGAATCTGGTAGCCTCCGGCACTAGGTTGAATCAGGTCGGATTGCTTTTTGAAAAAATAGATGACGAGCTGGTAGACCGGCAAACACAAAAACTACTTGAAGCACGCAAACAGAAAGAAATGAACAACAATAGACAGGTGACACCAGCCAAAGAATCAGCTACGTACGACGATTTCATGAAAATGGACATCCGCGTGGCTACCATTATAGAGGCAGAGAAAGTAGAAAAGTCCAACAAGCTGCTGAAGCTCAAGGTCGATACCGGAGTGGATGTGCGCACCGTAGTAAGTGGTATTGCACAGCACTTCGGCACCGACCAGGTGGTGGGCAAACAAGTGACCATATTGCTGAATCTTGCTCCAAGAAAAATAATGGGCATAGAGTCGCAGGGTATGATACTGCTGGCAGAAAATAGTGAGGGTAAACTGGTTTTCATCACGCCCGAGGAGGGTGCCCAACCTGGCGATGTGGTCAGTTAAGAATTATTTAATGTACTTATGATAACTTTTTCAATGATGCTGAAGCAATCAATTTTCTTTTTACTATGTACCGTGCTCTTGCTCTCGTATTGTACTACCAAGCAGCAAGTACCCGTCGCCGAGTCGCTCGATCCACAGCCATTTCCAGGTGAGCGTGGGCGCGGTCTTGATTCTTACGCTCTCAGCACAGTCTGGAATAATGATGATGAAGGATTTTTTGCTGATTTCGTAAAGGTGCCGCGGCATAAGGTCGTGGCTTTTGCACTGTATACCCACGACCAGGGCAAGCTAAAGATGACCGCGCAGCTATTTCCACTGAAGGATGGCGAGCCTATGGAGACCCGGCTGGAACTAAAAGAAGAAGAGGGTTGGAAGGAAGTACACCGCAGTGCAGTGGTGTATCCGGGCTGGTCTTCGCATTTTGAAATAGACAATTGGGACAACACCAGGGATGTGCCTTACAGAGTGCTGCATGGTGACTCAGCCAGCTTTGAAGGACTGATTAGGAAAGATCCCGTAGATAAGCCGGAGATTGTGGTGGCATCGCTTTCCTGCAATTCCAATCAGGACCGAAACCCGCGCAACGAAATCGTACAGAAGTTGATTCAGCAAAATCCAGACTTGCTGTTTTTTGCAGGCGACCAGAGCTATGACCACAAGCAGCACACTGCTGCCTGGCTGGTATGGGGCACGCAGTTTAGGGATGTGCTTCGCGACCGACCGGTGGTCACCATTCCCGACGATCACGATATCGGTCAGGGCAATTTTTGGGGGGAAGGGGGCATAGTGGCCGATAGCACTACCGGAGATAGCGGTGGCTATTATTATCCTCCGGAGTACATCAACATGGTGCAGCGCAGCCAGACCTGGCACCTGCCAGACCCGGTAGACCCCGAGCCGGTGCAGCAGGGCATCAGTGTGTACTTTACCAGGCTGAGGGTAGGCGGAGTTGACTTTGCCATATTGGAAGACCGAAAATTTAAAAGTGGTCCTAAAGGGAAAATCCCCCAAATGGGCCCTCGACCAGATCACATTCAGGAAGAAGGATACGATCCTGACCGTATTGATCTGCCGGGTCTTCATTTGCTTGGCGATCGCCAGCTTAGCTTCCTCGATCAGTGGGGGCAGGACTGGACCGGCGCCGAGATGAAAGCCGTGCTTTCGCAGACCGCTTTTTGTGGCGCGGTGCACTTGCATGGCTCAAAAGAGAACCGGCTACTGGCCGATCTCGACTGCAACGGCTGGCCGCAATCTGGCCGCAACGCCGCACTCTCTGCCATGCGTAAGGCCCTGGCCACACATCTCTGCGGAGATCAGCACCTGGCTGTGGTGGTGAAGCATGGCATTGAGGAGTTTCGAGATGGCCCTTTTGCTTTTACCAACCCGGCTACGGTAAATACCTACTATGGCCGGTGGTGGTGGCCAGAAGATGAAAAAGCTGGTGGCGGTGAAAGCATTCGCAGTACACTGCCCTGGACGGGCGACTACTTCGATGGCTTGTACAACAAAATAACCATGCATGCCTATGCCAATCCAGACTTCCCTGACATGAAGGCCATGCGCGACACGCTGGAGCGGTCTGAAGTAAACCTGGGCGATGGCTATGGTCTTATTCGTTTCAACAAGCAATCACGGCAAATCACTTTTGAATGCTGGCCCCGCTTTGCCGATCTGTCCAAAGGCGACCAGGCGCAATACCCGGGTTGGCCTGTCTCTTTTGCTATGGCAGCCAATGACGGGCGTAAAGTATACGCATACCTGCCAGAGCTTCATTTTGATATGGAAGATCCTGTGGTGCAGATAGTGACAGAAGGCGGCGAGGTGCTTTACACCCACAGGATACAAGGCAAGGTCTTCAGGCCTCATGTATTTGCCGGAGGCACTTACGTAGTGAAAGCGGGCAAAGACACACCCACCGAGTGGAGCAGCGAGAGATTGGAAGTGCAGAAGAGCACAGATGAAAGCATCAATGTTCGTTTCTAACCCCGACGATGCCGAAGCACTGCATCAATAAAATGCACTATAGCCGCGACGCAGCGATACGAACCAGAGTTCACTATGGTGACTTGGTAAAGTGCGTGTGGCGAACTCTCCTATAGCATTCGACCAGCGCAATTCACTTGCTGATGATATGGATTAATGTTCCGCCAGTTCTAGTACAATCTGCGGAATCAGAATGGAGATCTGCGTGTACTCATCTTGCGCACTCTCCAGCTTCACCTCTGACTGAAGGCGCTCGGCGCCCTTCTTTACTACGTACAGGCCCAGCCCGTTGCCTTCGGATGTTTGTGAGCCGATATAGAACATATCGAATACATCGGCTTGTATGCGCTTGGAGATGCCGCAGCCATTGTCGCGAACACTCAAAACGGCCATACCATCATTCACCGAGCAATCCACCACGATCACAGCCTGCCTGTTGGCCTCTTTGCTCCCAAAGGCCATGCTGTTTTCAATCAGGTGATATAGCATGATCTCTATTATTTCGCCATCGGCTTGTATAGGCACACCATCGGATGAATACTGCAGATCAATACGCTTTCGATCAAGCTGAGCACTAAACTGATCTTTCAGTTTGTCCACTATAGACCCCACATCAATAGACTCCAATTGCAGCTTGTTGTTGATCTGGTGAATGTGGATCAGCTTTCTGAGCAACCTGTCCATTTGTGCAGCGGTAAGGTCTATTTTATCCAGGATCTGAATGATATTGCCATCGTCTGAAATGTTGCGCACCAAATTGGACAGGCCGAGGAAGGTGGTGAGCGGCCTGCGCAAGTCGTGCGATGACTTGTACAGAAAAAGGTCGAGTTCCTTATTGGTTTCCCTGAGTTGTTCGGTTCGTTGAGCAACCACCTGTTCCAGATTGGCATTTACTTCATTGATGGTGTGGTTGGCTTTTTCAAGCTGCGCAGTTTTTACCCGCAGCTTTCTTAGCAAAAACAAGAACAGCGAAATAATAAGGACCAGATATATAATGATACCGGTCACTATAAATATTTTTTGACGGTAAGCTTCCCGCTCCATTGCTTTTTCCCGCTCAATGTTTTCAATCCTCGTTTGTTGGTTTTGTACCGATTCCCTTAGCCGGTCTATTACACTCATGGAGCCTTTAAATGAGCTTTTGAATAAGAGCTCATTTTCCATCAGCAGGTTTTCCAATTGAGAGAGTTGGGCAAGCAATTGCATACGCCGCTCAGGAGACACATCCTTTATGGTGTCCAGCTTATTGTTCAATATCTCTATATCCTTTTCCAGCCTTTTGTTTTGTTCCATCAGAAACTGCTGGTCGATGGCTATATCGTCGATAATGCCCTGGATATTTTGTGATACTTCCGCCTGCATCATGAGAGAATCAGCTACGGATTGGTTTAGATAAAAATTGTTGATGCGCTCAATCGTGCTGTCAGCAGCAGCCACAGTCAGCGGCGCCACGGCTTCAGATCTTTCATTGGCCATGTCGGTGCTTGCTGTGGAGAGGTTAGTTTTCAGTATCGCCACATAGGCGGTGTCGTTTTCCAAAAATGATTTTTGTACAATCTGACGACCGGCTACTGTAAATGCAGCGTCGGAATCCAGGCCAAATGAAAGCGGAAGTATCATGCGAAAAACGCCGATGGCGTTGGTGCTTTTGGTATAGCGGGCATCGGTGGAGTCTTGCACCACCACTTCAATATTGCGCATAGGCTTGCCCTGCATGTCTTCTACAATGCCGTAGAGGTATTTGTAATTTTTTCTGGTGAGAATCACCTCCAGCACGTCTTCACTAAAACTCCATGTGCTCAATTCATAACCGCGCTTGTATGCGACCACCTGTCGTGGCCTTTGCACTTTTTGTTTTAAGATCAATTGTGCGTCGCCTTGGTTGTCGCTCAGCAGCGAATGTTTATTTTCTATGTTAATGGTCACATTGGCCAAGGGCTTTCCTGTCGCATCGGTAGTGGTGATATATAGCGTGTCGGCCGTTTGTGCCCATAGAGGAGAATGCCCACTGAGCACCAGCAGTATGACGCAGAAAAGCAGCATTGAGCGGTCAATCATTTTTTTATATGGTGTAGAAAATGTTGGTGTTGCTTGCATACTAAAAATTCCATTAATCGATCAGATCGCGCAAAGAAGGTATAAACACGATGGTGATATTTTTATTCACCGGGTGATTCACCGGCAATTGCAGATAAGTGCTGTAGCTGGTGCCGTTGGCACGTTCGGCTACCAACTGATATTTTTGCGCCCAGGGAAGTGAGAACTCAAAATGCCCATTTTCGTCAGTATTTGCCCGATACAGCGTTTCGCCTGTAGAGGCATCTGCCACAAATACCGGCGTGCCAGTCAATGGCTTTACTGATTCCCTTCGCGAGAGCTGCGTGTCGTCCAGGAATACTGTACCGGAAATCTCATACCTGAACTTGTCTTTGTAGATCTCCACATAAAAAATGTCGTCGTTGTACTTGCCGTCAGTTCGGTTGGAGCTGAAGTAGCCGGAAATGCCCTGTGCATCCAGTACTATGCCGAAGTCGTCTGCCGACGAATTGATGGGGTAGCCGAGGTTTACGCGTTGTACTGCGCTGTCCTCATCAAAATAAGTTGCGAAAATATCAAGTCCGCCAAGCCCGCCGTGGCCATCCGATGAGTAATAGAGCGTTTTACCATTGTGCAGGTAGGGAAACATGTCGTTGCCCGGAGTATTCACCGATGGCCCCAGGTTGACCGGCTCACTCCACCCTGCGGTGGTTTTGGTGCATTTATACAAATCTACTCCGCCCTGGCCACCGGGCATATTGGAGGCAAATATGAGTGTGTTACCGTCCGGGCTTATCGCCGGGTGTGCACAGCTATAGCCCTGGCTGTTCACAGATAAGGGCTTAGCGTTCGTCCAACCATCGCCCGATCGCTCAGCCTGAAATAGTTGAAGCTGCCCCGCTGTCTCATTTCTTTTCGGTTCCATATTTCTGGTGAAGATCATACGCTGGTCTTCGCCCAGTACTACGGGTGTGCTCTCGTTCCACTGGGTGTTGATGCTTTCGCTCAGAGCGATGGCCTCGCCAAATACAGGCGCAGCTTGCCCCTGCCTGCCGCGGGTGATGGGCGCATAATAGATGTCGAAAAACTCCTCGCTTGTACCCGACTTCCTGAACCATGATTTGCTGCTTCGTGAAGAAGAGAAGACGATGCCGTCTCCACAGGGGAAAGGGGACATTTCAGAAAATTTGGTGTTCAGCGAAACAGGCATTACACGATAGAGAATGGAGTCTTCATAGAAATGGCTGATGTTTTCCATACTGTGTACGACATCTGAAAAGTCGCGATGGCTGATGGTGTTCAGGCGCTTGTATGCCTGACCGGCCTTTACATAGGCGCCGAGCCTGGAGTGTGCGATGGCCTGCTGAAGCCAATCGTTGTTGTCCAGCATATCTTTATTTTCCACCTTTTCGTACCAGGCAAGCGCCTGCTCGGGTTCATTGAGTTTTATATGGCATCGGGCAATTTGCAGGGCAGAGGAATCACTGTTGGTCTTTTCGAAAACCTTTTCGTAAAGCCCCGCAGCCTCCCTGTAGTTATTTTCCAAATATGCTTTGTTGGCCAGCTGCTCTGTACTCACAAACAGGTCCCACACCGTTTGCGCCTTTGTAGAGAAAGGAACGCTTAAGCAAAAGAGAAGAAAGAATAGCAAGAGCCTGTACATAGCCATCAGAAGTAGCGTGGATTAATGATCCTTCTTTTGGAAAAAGTGAAAAGATAGCTGAGCATCAGTTCGTGCGATGGCGATGCAATATTGCCCCTATGGCTCAGCGGCATGTCGTGTGCGTAGCCAAAGCGAAGCTGGTCGGTCACCTGCATCTGGAAGAATGCAGCCAGGGCATTTTCAGTGCGGTAGGCAGCGCCAAGCCATAGCGCATCGCGGTAGATGATGTGACCGCTCAAGTCAATGTTCACACTATATCCGGCAATATATTTCACCAGCACACCGGGCTGCAACTTGAGCGAGGAGTTGAGGTCCATCAGATAGCCGGCATTAAAGAAATAATGAGGCTTGGCAAACAACGACTCGCCTTGATAGAGTGCACTCGCGGTAGCAAAGTTGATATTGGGTGCAGAAATGCCGATAAAATAATTGGGCGCATAGAGGTACAGGCCGGCGCCGATCTGGGCATAGTTGCTGTTGAGGTCGGCTTCAGAGAAAATAGCGTCCTGTGAATCTTTGATCTGATCAAGTACAGAGTTGTAGTCTGATTTTTGAAAAACCATGCCTCCCTGCAAGCCAAAGTTCAGGCGTGTTGTTCGGTTCAGCATGATGCCGTAAGAGCCCGCCACCGATGCGTAGTTTACGCTATGCACCCCCACCTGGTCGGACACAAACATTGCGCCTACTCCGGCATTGCTGTGCCTGACCGGTGTATGAAAGGAGGCTACCGCCGTACTTGGCGCGTCTTCCAGTTTCACCCACTGATCTTTGTACAGCAATGAGGCATTCAGCGTGTTGTGGCTGCCGGCATACGCCGGATTCAGTATGAAACCATTGAACATATACTGACTGTACAGGCCATCATACTGCGCCAGGCACAGGGTGCCGGGTAGCAGTAGCAGCATGGTATACAGTATATTCTTTATCATAGCATTATTATCTCAGTAGTTCAATCGAGCCTTTCAATGCTTCTTCTATGCCCATTATTTCGATGCGGTAGAAGTACGTGCCGTTGGGCAGTTCTGCGCCGTTGCGCGTGCTTCCGCTACCATCCCATACATTGCGCTCATTGTCGTAGCTGCTGGTGGAAAATATAAGCCGGCCCCAGCGATCATATATGCTTACGCTGTTTTCACGGTATTTTTCTATGCCGTTTATTATCCATGTGTCATTCAGTCCGTCGCCATTGGGCGATAGTGCTTTATATACCTGCAATTCATTCTCGATGATCAGATCGAAGCTGACCACGATGTCAGAGCAGAGGCCATCCGTGGTGCTTTCGCATATGCGCATTTCGAATTGCTGCATGCCAGAGCCAGGGATATAGTTGAGGCATGTGCCTGTCTCATCTATGATCAGACGATCGGCGCGCGAAGGCATTTTTATTATCTCAGAAATGAATAATGGGTCATTTTCCGCATCCCGCATATTGATGCAAAGCGTCAGTGTGCCGTCTTTGTGGCTGTTGTAATTGAAGTCGACAAACTCAGGCGCATCATTCACCGGCATCACCTCAATAGTCACCTCGGCTTCATCACACATTTCTTCATTATTTATCGCACAGGCGCGATAGCTGAAGGTGTCCTTGCCGGCAAAGTCTTTTTCCGGGTAATACCTCAGTTGATTATTTTTTCTCTCAATATGCCCGTGCGCCGGCGATTGCACGGTAGCGGTGAGCGACAAGGTGTACCCACTGGATATCTTGTCATTTTCGAGTACCGGCAAGTCGATGTATTCGTCTTCTCGTGTTGTATAACTATCGTCTACAGCCAGTATTTCGGCATTTTCTGGTGCCAGCGTGATGGTGAAGGAGGTGCTGCAGGATTTTGTATTGCCACTTTTATCACTTGCCTTGAAGGTGATCACCGTTTCTCCGGCAGGGAAAATGCTCCCGCTGTTCAGGCCACTGTTGTCTGTTCTCAGCACGTTGTGCACGGTGCAATTGTCTGTGACGATGGGCGCATCAAATGTGATTTTCATTCCGGCTTCGTGGGCGGCAATTTCATGGTGCTGGCTGGCAGGGCAGGTGATGTTGGGAGCTATGTTGTCATTCACGGTCACCAGAAAGCTGCACTGGTTTTCAAGACCTGCAGCATCTTTTATTTTATAATTGACCACGGTGGTGCCCAGGCTGAATTGTGAGCCTGACGAATGGCTTTTATCCACTTTTACCACACCCACATTGTCAGAATAAGCTGGCTCTACCCAGCTCACGGTGGCCATGCAACTGCCTGCAGATGTGTAGGCCGGGATGCCCGGGGGGCAAAAGGTGAACACCGGCGGTTCTTTATCTTCTACGGTCACTATAAACGTGCAGAACGCTACCTGATCGGCTTCGTCCCGGGCCTCCAGCGTAATGCTCGTGCTGCCCAAGGGAAGCTTGTCGCCCTGGAGATAGGAAGAAGAAATGGTGACCTTGCCTACGCCGCCAGTGGTTTTAGGCTCTTTCCAGGTAGCCAGGGCATACGCTTTGCCGGGCTCTGTCGGTACCCACATATTTGCCGGGCAACTGGTGAATTGTGGCGGATTTTTCTGTTTAGCATTTACATGCACTTCAAACGAACACTCTTGCTTATTGCCGGCCTGGTCTATCGCGGTATAGGTCACTGTGGTAATGCCGAGCGAAAACTGGCTGCCGGAGGCGTGGGATGTGCTAAATGAGGCGATGCGTACATTATCGCTGGCTGAGGGCGTGCTCCAATATACGGCCTGCGATGTTTCCTGCGGATCGAGCTGTACGGATATGTTGCCCGGACAGCCGGTAAATGTGGGGGCTTCGAGATCTTCCACTTTCACTATAAAGCTGCATTCCCCCAGGTTGCCGGCGGCATCTTTAGCGATGTATTTCACAGTGTGTACACCATACGAAAACTTATTTCCTGGCGTATGTGAAGCGGTCAATTCAGTCACTCCTACATTATCGCTTGCATTTGGCGGTGTCCAACTTACATCTACTGAGTCGGCGCCCTTTGGCAATGCGATCACTTTATTGGTCGGACAATTTTGAAAAGTTGGTGATTCCTCATCGGTGACGTCTACTATAAACGAGCAGAATGCGGTGTTGTCCGCCGCGTCTTTGGCTAAATAGGTGACGGTGTACCAGCCCACTGCAAATGAAGCGCCGGAGGCAAAGTTGCTGCTCAAATGCACCACCTGTACATCGTCTGTCGCTATGGGTTCCGACCATATGACTTGCGTTGAGTTTTTGCCTGCGTCGGCAGGTTGAGTGATGTCTGAAGGGCAAAAGGTAAAAACAGGCGCTTTAGTGTCTTCTTCAGCCTTGCCCAATGTGCAGGGAAAGGAAGGACAGCAATCGTTGCCGGCACAGCCAAAAATAGTCCCGGTATTGTCGAGTGCGCCTGACAGATTAATGGCGCCGGTACCGGTGATGGTGCCTTCATTCGTGAGCGTGCCAGTGATGGCCACTACACCGTCTATCAGCACCTGGGCAGCGTCTTTACGAAAGCGTATGTTGCCATTCCAATCAACATTTCCGCCTTTTTCTACCAAGAATTGTCCTTCGCTGCGCAGCTCGTGCGTGGTGTTGCCAATGAGTGTACCACCTGTCTTTATCAATATTCCTCCATCACTCTTTATGTCGAGATTGCCATTGGCAATGGTGACGGAACCCAGAATGATCAGTTGGCCCGACTTGTCTATTTGTACCTTGCCTGTGGCAGTGAAAGACTTACCGGAGCTGATGGTTACCTTGCTGCGAATGTTGATGTCGTGATTGATGGTGCTGTGGTGGTTGAGCATTACATCTTGAATGGTATTGGCGCCGAGGCAGGGGGCGCCATTGGTCCAGTCGCTATCGCTTCTCCAGTCGGGGTTTACTTTATTAGACGCAGTCTGTGCAGATGCGGAGCATGATAGGAGTACGGCAATGGTGACTATACACCCAATGAGGCGGAGCTTAATCGGCATAATGCGGTGAAAAAGTCTGATCATTGGTCGCTAAAAATGTCGGAGACAGCCACTGTTTATGTAATAAAAAATAATCCGATAAAGACCGTGACAGGCATGGGCAAAGCAATCGTTGCGCTATTCACTCACTTTTCTCACACGTATCCTCCAGCACCGTAAGGCCTTTATACTTCCAATATATTCTTATGTTTTGGAAATGGTGACCCGAAGGAACAAAGCGGCAGTCGAAATTTTACTTGAATAAGTGTGTGTATAGTACTTAACAGAGAATGACTTATAAACTACAGCATAGTGCGCACGGTATGTTTATAAAAGGGTGAGCGCCTCAGAGATTATTTCGAGATGATCGAATGCGAGTGGTGGCAGGTTTCTCACCGGATACCAGGCCAAATTGCCGGCATCGTCTCCTGCCCTGGCATTGTCTGGCTTTTTTGCCAGCCGTCCCCAAAATACGACCGAAATGGTTCTGCCGCGCGGGTCGCGGCCAGGCTTGCCATAGGTGCGAAATTGTTGCAGCGATACGCCGCTAATGTTGGTTTCCTCTTCCAGTTCCCTGGCTGCGGCAATGGGCAGGTCTTCATCTATTTCTACAAATCCACCCGGCAAGGCCCACATATCCTGAAACGGCTCCTTCTTTCTTTGTATCAGCAATACCTCCTGATCTTCGCTAAGGCCATAAAAAATGAGGCAGTCGGTGGTGACGGCCGGTCTGGGATATTTGTAGGTGTACGACATATCAGGTGCTCTTTATGGCGGTTACTTCGATTTCAACCAGCAGGTCGTCATGAATCAATTTTTGTACCTCTACCATGGTGGCGGCTGGTTTTATTTCTTTAAAGAAGGCAGCATGAGCCCGGCCAATCGCCATCCAGTCGCCGATGTCGGTCACATACATGCGAGTGCGTACCACATCGGTAGCGGCAAAGCCGGCCTGCTGCAATGTGTCTTTCACTTTGTTCAGGATAAAGGTGGCCTGACCCTGGGCATCGCCAATGCACTGAATGCGCCCTAGCGCATCAATGGCTGTGGTGCCGGATATTTCCAATATATTGCCCACTACCACTGCGCGAGAGTAACCTACCTCATTTTCCCAATCGCTTCCGGAGGAGATATTGATTCGCTTTGACATATTGCGGTAGTCTGTTGTTTCCCATGCGTTCTATGGCGTTTACTGTCTTCTTCAGTACTTTATAATACAACGCCAAGGCGGCGAGCACAGTCATCAACCAAATGACAGCCATATTGAACCAAAACGTTTCGAAGTACAGTCCGAGAAAGTACTTGCGCGGTGCGTAGAAATGTGATCTGAAATCCAACGCATTTTTAGGTATTTCAGGGTCTTGATACACCGGATCAACCTTTCGCACCAGCCTGCCGTCGGCCAATAGTATTCGCGTAGGGTTCAGGCTGTTTCGCACCAACTCGCTTATCCTTTCATTTTTATACGCCTGCCGCATCCGGCTCATATACATCTGCTTCTCTTTGGTGCGGAGCCAACCGCTTACCATGGAGTCTTTCTGTTCCAGCACTTTGTTGTAGCGGTTCACGTAGTATTGCCTCAGCGTCTGCAGCATGTTTGTGGTACTTGCATAAGCCGCCGAGTCGAAGTGTGAAACCTGCAACATAACCAATGCGTCGGCTTCTTTTTGCCCCACGGATTTCAACTCTTTTTTCAACTCGGCATGAACAAGATCTAAGTATCGCCTCATATCTTCTGCGGGCTCTTTGCCACGAATGGCCGGCAGTGTCTGCTCCAGTTGCGACTGCAGGGTGGGTATGAGGTAGGTGTATTTATATTCATTGTTGGCCAGCTCCTTATCCCATTCATAGAAGTAGCTTTCATAAGGGTTGTTTTTGAACTGATACACCATAATGCCTTCGTAAGCCCACTTCGACGCCATAAGATCGCCTAGAAATGGCACCCGGCCTTCCTTGCGAATGGCAGGATTCAACTGGTCGAAGTCGATCACGATGCCATTGAAGAGCAGTTGAGGAATAAGTATGATGGGCACCAATATGTAGATGGTGACGACAGAATTGAACCCGGAAGAGATATTAAGACCGATGGCATTGGCAAAGCAGGCACAGGAGAAGAGTACCAGCCAATGCGCCAGATTCATGCCGCGAAGCTCCAGCAACATGTTGCCGATGAGCACGAAAGCGAGCATTTGTACGGCCGAAATGGCGAACAGAATGCCCATTTTGGAGATGAGATAACTTCCACGGCTGAGGTTGAGAAACTTTTCCCTGGCCAATATTCGTCTGTCTTTTATGATTTCCTCACCGCTCACCGAAAGGCCCATAAACAGTGCTACGATGATGCTGATGAAAAAATAGGTCGGGATATTGCCATTCTCATAAAATGAGTATTCCGACTGATCACCGCGCGATCGATCCAGGTAGCGCATGAAGTAACCTATGATCAAGGCGAGTGCAGGTGCTTCCAGCAGGTTGATCACCACGTACTGAAGATTCTTGATTTTCGCGAGCAGGTCGCGCCGGCTGAAGATAAAGAGCTGCTCCAGCCTGCCCGGAATTTTGAAAGTATTTTCTGGCAGCAGGGAGTAAGGATGCCTCTTTTCCCGAAAGCTGTGGCGCTTCTTAAAGTGCTCACTCCACTCGCTGGGCAATATGCGTCTGTTGTTGGTGAGCTGCCCGTATTCATTCACCGCTCGGTCTTCTATGATGTTGAATATCTGCTCGATCTTTACATTGCCGCACGTGAAGCAGAGGCCTTGGTCGCGCTGCACCATGTTCACTATTTCCCTGAAGTACACAACGGCCTCCAGCGGGTTGCCATAGTAAATCTGAAAGCCGCCAACATCGAGGATGATCAGGCTGTCGAACATTTTGAAAATGTCGGAAGAGGGCTGGTGTATGGTCACAAACACAAGCTTTCCTTTCAGCGCAAGCTCCTTCAGCAAATCCATTATGATTTCCGAATCGCGAGAGGAGAGGCCGGAGGTGGGTTCGTCTACAAACAACACTGCCGGTTCCCGCAATAGTTCCAGGGCTATATTTAGCCGTTTGCGTTGCCCCCCACTGATGGTCTTTTTGAGCGGGTTGCCTACTTTCAGCTCTTTTATGTCGAGTATGCCGAGCGATCGCAATACCTCATCGACCCGCACGGTGAGCTCGTGCTCAGACATATTGGCCAGCGAAAGCCGGGCGGCGTAGTACAAGTTTTCAAATACCGTCAGGTCTTCGATGAGCAGATCATCCTGTGGCACATAACCGATCAGACCTTCCAGTTCACCCTGATTGTGGTGCACGTCGATGCCGTTGATGGTGACGTTGCCGGTGAGCGGCTTTATCTTGCCATTGAGCACCTCGAGTAGGGTGGACTTGCCGGAGCCGCTGGCACCCATTATGCCCACGAGCTTGCCCGACTCTTCATTGATGTGGATATCGCGCAGGCCGATGCGCCCTCTGCGAAATTTTACACTGATGTTGGACGAGGTAAGCGACAGCCGTGGTGTGCTTTCCGTAACACGAAAACGGCTCACCACATCGCTGTAGTAAATGGGCTTTATCTTGTCGCCGCGGATGTTGCTGCCGGAAGGAAAAATTTCAAATACACGGCTGCGCAGGGGAATGCCGTTCAGCCTGAGCTGCGAGATGCCCACATAGCGCACGAAGTAACCCTCCACCGAAGGCAAATAAAGAATGGCGAGAAAGCCGGTGATGTTGGGTCGCAGTATATGCTTGCATTGCTTGTAATCTTCCTGGCTGCCATCGTCGGCAATGAGTATGTTCTCATTGTTCAGCTCCTGTTCGTCCTGCGCAAAGATGAAGGCCTTGATCAGCTTTACATCGTGAATGCTTACGTTGATGGCCTTGCTGATGTAAAATATTAAGTTTTCTTGTCGCTCGGTGAGGGCACCTTCAGTATGTATGAGCTCCAGCAGGCGGGCTATCAGCACCAGCTTCAGGTAGTAGGTCAATTCTTTGTTGATGCGCTTGCATATAAGAATTACGCTGGCCCAGTCTTCTACAAACTCTTCCGTATTGGTGTCGAGCGTAAGGTCGCGCTCAAAAGATGGGCCTTCGCCGGCATCACTTACCCTTTTCTTGCTGAATTCATCGAAGATCCACAGATACTCCTGGGCTTCTTCCTGATTGACCTGCCGGCTGATGAATGTGCTGATCTTGTCGCGCTCTACGTCGCCCACGTTCTCCTTGGCCACTATGGCAAAGAGGCGGGTGATTGCTTTGAGCAGGTATTCGTTCATTCAGAAACTGTAGTGAAGGTATATACAGGGGCAAATTAACCAAAAATATCGCGAACAGCAGCTTCTGTTTTATGCGCTCAGCGCCTGGCGTATCACTCGTCAGGAGTGGCTGTTCAGGGGCATTACGGCATTTTGCTTTACGTACACATCCTTGCCGTTCCAGTCAATTTGAAGCCACACGTCCTCGCGGTTTTTTATGGATACACGATGTCCGCCCTTCACCACGTCTACCACCTCGGCTCCGGCGGAGGGCCCCGACATCAGGTAGGTGTCGTCGTGGGCAATGATGGCCTTTGGCTTTTTCGTTCCGAGGTTGTTTACCGCCAATATGAGCACCAGTAGCAGCAGAAGCCACACCACATGAGCTACCGGCCGGTTTGCATTTTTTGTGCGCAAGTATACGATCAGCGACAAAAGCAATACGGCAATGGCCAGGAGCACCATCAATATTTGAGTGTGAAAGCGCTGATAGAGGTTGAGAAAGAATTCGGCATC
>CAZQVB010000051.1:9176-27590 GCA_964596645.1 uncultured Roseivirgaceae bacterium | reverse complement strand
AATGTGTGGCACCCTATCACCGAAATCACTGGCATGGTTAGACCGAAATAGCCACCGACGCCAGTTTGCCCAATAAAAAAGATCCTGACTACATGGTAAGTGGAGATATAGCCCTTTATGTAGGAAAGGAAGACCCGGTGTTAATGGTCAATAAATACTATCAGGTGCCTTATCCTCAATATCAAAACATTCCATTTGTGAGAAGTGCCGAGGCATATATTCTAAGGGCAGCCATAAAAGCTGAAGCCGGTGATCATGCAGGTGCTGCGCAAGACTTGAACGTAGTGCGCGAGAGGGCATGGGACACATCCGTCAGTGGCCCTTACGAGCCCCTCCAAACAGCCACTTTTGAGGATGTTGACAATGAATGGATAAAAGAACTGTCCTTTGAAGCGGACCGTCTTTCCTTCCTGCAAATGTTTAGAAAACCCATCGGTCCTGCAGAACGTGATGTCGCTCCTATTTTACCTCCCTACGAAGGTTTGAACTGGCCGATACCGATTGAACAAGAATTTTTTGAAAAAGAGTAGAATAACGGATAAAACGAGGTGCATCAGCGACACGCTAGTGCACATCGTTTTTGATTTAACAATACCTGACTTTATAGACTACACGAGACATCATGGAGAGCGGAGTATGTCAACCAGTGAGTGAGATTATAATATAGATCGATTCTTTTCTAAATATTCCTGCAATCGATTGAACTGGTCAAGAGCTTTTTGTTAATTGTAAGTCAAACTACCGTGTATGTATTCACGTCAGCCTAAGATATCACCCGAACTTATTTCGCTCATTAAAGCTGGTGATTTAAAAGCGTTTGCTGATTTTTATCACTTGTACTCTTCAAAGGTCTATCGGTTTGCCTACGATTACTTGAAATGTAGGGAAGACGCAGAAGAGGTAGTACAAGAAGTGTTTATAAAGATTTGGGAAAAACGCAACGAGATCCGTAAAGATCTCTCCCTGAATGCTTTTATGTTTACTATCGCCCATAACACCACGTTGAATTTACTACGCAAAAGAAAAAATGGTGTTTATGCAAAAGCAAAATACTTTGGAGAAATGTCTACCAGTCATCTGCATGTAGAAGAAGATTTAATTTCAAATGAATTAGCGAAGTCAGCCCAAGTAGCAATTGATGCGTTGCCTGTTCAGCGAAAAAAGGTTTATCTTCTGAGTCGTCAATATCATCTTACCTACAAAGAGATTGCAGCAAAACTGAATATATCGACCAAAACTGTAGAAGTGCATATGACCCATGCCTTGAGCGATATACGCAAACGATTGATTGATCTGGGCATTATCTTATTATTAGTAGATACCTTAGGATCCTTTCTTTTTTAATACAAATGAATGGGTATTAGTTGTATTAGTATATTACTGGAAAGTATAAGGGGTACTGCCCGTCCGCGTGTATTACAGGAGATGGATAATAATACAATCCAATTACAAGAGCCACATCGAACAATGAAATGGAGAAAGAATTATTAAAAAGATATTTAGAAAACAAATGTTCTCCGGACGAAGCGAAAGAGGTAGAATTCTGGCTTGCCGATCTGGATAATGAAAGTATAGTAAGGGATCATATGCGGGCGCAATGGAATGAATTGCCCCATTATTCACCTACGCCCGACCTAACCCCTGTCATGGCTAACATTCTTTCACACGTTAGTGCTAAGAATGAATTGCCCATTCCGGCTAAGCCTAAGCAAAGCAGGCATTATCTTAAATTTGCCGCAGTAATTTTGGTATTAATGGTTTGTATTTCGGTTATCGTTATATCGAACAGGCAGCGCTTTGATTATGAACAAACTCAATTATGGCTTGAAGAACATGGTGACGATATCCATGCGGGTGTTCCCCGGAAAATACTTCTTTCTGATGGCACCGAGGTGTGGCTGAATGCTAAAAGTACTTTAAGATATGCAAAAAATTTCGAAGGCCAACAGCGTGAAGTGTATCTGGATGGAGAAGCTTATTTTGATGTTGTGGAAGACCCGACCCGGCCCTTCATTGTTTATACAAATGATATATTCGTCACGGTATTGGGAACTGCCTTTACGGTAAAGTCTTATCAAGACGATGAAACAAGTGAGGCCGTACTGGTGCGTGGCACAGTAGTGGTAGCAAAACAAAATCTTTTAACTCGTGAAACTCAGCAATTGGAGCCAAATGAGAGAGCTGTTTTTAATAGGACTTCAAAAGAAATTTCTGTTTCCAATGTTACAGCTTCTGATTACACAACGTGGCGTGAAGGAACACTTCGTTTTGATAGTGAACCCATTTCAAATGTTGTAAGAGCTTTACAGCGCTGGTATGATGTGGAAATAATTTTTCAGAAAAATCCACCAACTACTTGTGTGCTCACAGCGCGCATTCATAAGGAAACATTAGAAGAAACACTCGAACTTCTTCAATTCTCGACAGGCGTAGAATACGAAAGGACCGGCGACATCATATACCTGAGTGGTTCGATGTGCGATAATTAGACAAGCTTCCTTCTCGTAATGCACATTTTCTTTTTTATAAGTATCAACAGCACCTTGTCAAGAACATTCGTATATATATTTTTTTCAATCTTATTTTTTGGTGCGCAGGCACAACAGCGATATACTACTATAGATCCGCTTAGTGCAATTCCCGATCCCAGTTGGGAAATAGGCTATCAGCAAAGACTTTCTAATATGTTGAATAGTCAAAGCTTCAAAGTTGACCTAATGGATGCTAATGAGGATCCTGATGCAGGAAAACGGCAATGGCCTATGTTACTTGCACGGATGTATAAATTAAGGGAGTATCCAGATAGCATTTCGTTACTAATACGTACCACAGGTAGTGGTCTGATGCAGAGCAAATGGGCTGGTAGCTTCTACAAACCTTTCACCCTTCCAGGCTACGCGCAGTATTTTTTCGAATATAAATCAAAGCTTCCCGATGATCAGCTTCATCAGGCGCGCAAGCAATTATATGATTCGGCTTGGTGTTTTCTATCGCGCACCGATGGATACATGGATCCTATTTATTTGCCTCCTTCGTATCCGGATGGGACGGAGTTTAATTCAGAAAATTTCAATTGGATGGCACGTATGGGTGGCTATCTGTTTGCTCATGAATTGCAGGACACGCTACGAATAAAATTCTTTGATCAATTCATGAAGAACTTGATCCGAGCTCTGTACAATGCAGGTCGTGTGGAATGGAATTCCAATAACTATTGGGCACATACCTTCAATCCGCTACTGGTTTTGTATGGGTATACGGATGATATAGAAATGAAGAGAAGGGCAAAAGCAGGTCTGGACTGGATGGTGGCGGAAGCTGCGATACATTATCTCGATGGTTTTTTTGCTGCAGGTGATGTACGCGCAAAATCAACGGCTTATCAACCATTTTCAGGATCAGTATGGGGATATAATTATTTGTACTTTACCGATACCGAACATCCTCCTACCTACAAAGATGACTTTTCATCAAAAGACTTAAAAGATTTTGTTGGCGTGGCCCCTTACTCTACGTATAGGCCACCACAAGTATTGATTGATATTGCACAACGTAAATTTAATCTGCCTGTTGAAATAAGAAGTGCCAAACCATTTTATCATTTAGACAATGATAATTATGCTGATTGGAATGGCAAGACATCAAAATCAAGACGGTTTGAGTTTGAAACGATTTTTATGGATGAGAACTACTCACTGGTAAGCTTGGCAAGCAACCGACCCGACGGACGGATCGGAACATTTTCTGAAGAAAGCTTGTGGCGATTGGCTGTGAAAGGGAGTACCAATGGAACCTTGCATGTTTTCGGAAATGCAGGTGAGATGTCTACGATGGCAGGACGATGGCCGTTGGAACAAATTGCCCAATATCGAAATGTAATGGTGCGGCTTATAACACAAACAGATAATTTTTGGATAGCAACGCCAAAAGAAGTAGTACTGGAGCAAGTGGATAAAAACATATTTATCAATTTGGGAAATGGTGTATACGCGGCATTTCAATCAATCAATAGCATCGACATACAGGCACTGCCATTTCATCAAGACACAACCTACCAGAAAATAATTTGGTCGGTTGATAAACGTACGCTTGGCGCGTTGGCGCTTGAAGTTGGCACACAAAAACAATTTGGAACCTATAAAAATTTCAAAAGTAAAGTGCAGGCTAAGTCCAGGTTTGTTCAACTAAGCGACGATCAAGTAGAATATACCAGTACGTTAGGTAACAAAATGAGAATGCACTACCAGCCTTCAGCGACATATCAACTTCATATACCTCTGGCAAAGGATAATCCTCCCTATACTAAAGGAACGCAGTTCATATTTCCGGCGGGCGTACTTCCTGCCGTTTGGCAAGATGGAGAAAAAGTGAAGTATGAAGCGTGGAATGCCTATGAAGTGAGTTTTGGTGACAAGATTATTGAACAGAAATGGGGTGGAGGAACATTACATCTACGGTCGAGAAGCCACAACCTTGAGATCAACGTAGACCCTGTCGATGCGGTTGTTACCTACAAGCAATCCGTATCAAATTAACATCGCGGAGGCAACTACAAGTGATGATAACAGAAATACAGGTGATACTGCCATTTTTGAACTCATGCTCTTCCGTACAGCAACGGCTGAATGACTTGTCAAACTTGAAAAAAAATTACAGCAATTCAAACTTGGTTGACTATACCTATGTTGGATTAATATAACAGGAAAGCAAGCCACAATGGTTTTTAAGGGAAATAAGAGATAAGCCTGCTGTAACCCAACATGCACATCACACCCACTAATCCATTGGATGTAAAAATCTTTATAAATGATTAAAAAGAACAGACCAGCTATCCATATGTACAAATGGCCTTTTTTACTTCTTCTGTTTCTTTCCTTTACCGCACACGCCCAGGTCGACCTGCAGCAGATAGACCGGTACTTCACACAAATGCAGCGCGCCTGGGATGTGCCTGGTATGTCCGTCGGTATTGTTAAAGAGGGAAAACTGATTTTTAACAAGGGCTATGGAACCCTCAAAGCAGGCAGCGGGCGAACGCCAGATGGGCAGACCCTCTACGCGATAGCTTCCAATTCAAAAGCTTTTACCGCATCCATTTTGGCAGCCCTGGTACAAGAGGGCAAGCTGAGTTGGACGGATAAAGTGCGTGATTACTTGCCGTACTTCAAAATGTACGATCAGTATGTAAGTGAGGAAGTGACCATTGAAGATTTGCTCTGCCACCGGGCCGGATTGGGTACATTCAGTGGCGACGTGATCTGGTACAAGTCGGAGCTCACAGCCAAAGAAATAATCGAACGCCTGCCGCACCTCCGTCCTGCCTACGATTTCAGGGCGGGTTATGGCTATTCCAATCTGATGTATGTGACAGCGGGAGAAGTCATTCGCGCCGTTACGGGCAAGAGCTGGGCTGACAACGTCAGTGAGCGTTTTCTTAACCCATTGAATATGGGAAGAACCCAGACCGGAATTCAGAAGATCGAAGCGCTCGACAATGTGGCACAGCCCCATGCCCGGCAGAACGATGAGAATGTGCCCATTGCCTGGACTAACTGGGATGCAGTAGGTGCAACAGGGGGCCTTATTTCGAGTGTGGAAGATGTAGCCTCATGGATGATTTTCAATATGAACCACGGCATATGGCAGGGCGATACCGTACTTGCCCCTGCCAGCTGGAACAAACTGTGGACACCACACAATAATTTTGTAGTGAACCATATTTCGCCCAATGCGCTGGAGCAAAATTTTAGTGGCTATGGCCTGGGTTGGGGGATCAGCGACTACCGGGGCCATTTCAGGGTGGGGCATACCGGTGGCTACGACGGTATGATCAGCGCCGTGACCATGCTGCCCGATGAGAAGCTGGGTGTAGTGGTGCTCACCAATGGCGTGCAAAGCCCCATAATGGCGGCCACGTACTACGCGCTCGATGCCATGCTCGGCGTAGAGCCGCCTGACTGGTCGGAGAAACTATGGGCACAGGCAATGCAGAGCAGAGAAAAAGACACACGGGTGGCCGATGCCAGGGCAGCAAGAAAACTCAACACCCAGCCCTCACTGCCAATAGAAGCATACCAAGGCCATTATAAGAGCGACATATATGGGCTTATAGAAGTTGGGCTAAAAGAGAATGTACTGCAACTGAGCTTTGAGCATTCTCCGGCGCTGGGCGCACAACTGAAACATTGGCACTACGATGTGTGGGAGATTGTTTGGGACGAGCCACAGGCGTGGTTTGAGTTTGGCACGCTCAAGTTTGATATGGACAACAACCTCAACATCACCGGCCTCAGCTTCTTCGTGCCCAACGACGATATATTTTTTGAAGAACTTAAGCCGGTAAGAATATCAGTAAAAGATTGATCAATGAAAGTGGGCTATAGTCAATGATCTTTTTTGATTCGGAGACAAAGTAACACGGCATGACTGTCGCGGATGAGTACAGGCAGCCGACAGTCGGACCGGCCACAGCCCAGGCACAATATTATGGCTGGATTATCCTCTAGTCAATTGCGATGCGGAATGGCTTGCATCAGCGCACAACAACACGGTCTGACTATCGTCCGACCTGGCCGAAATGTTAGAATTGCGGCCGTATGCCCTCTACATCCATTTCTATTTTGTACAGGCCTGTGCGGCAGGTCATGTACAGTGTTTTGCCCTTGGGGCCACCCCAGGCCAGGTTGGCGGGTTGTTCGGCTGGTGAGATGATGCCGATGAGTTCGCCATTGTCGCTCAGTACCAACACCCCTTTCGGGCCTGTGCAATATACATTGCCTTTCACATCTACTTTTATGCCGTCGGGCGAGCCATTGCCCATAGCCGATGCATCGAAAAACAAGGTCCGGTCACTTAAGCTGCCATCTTTGGCTACTTTGTACCGGTAGTATTTTTTATTCTCGCCTTCGCGGCTGGCGACGTACAGATAATCTTCGTCGGGCGACAGCGCCACGCCGTTGGGCTTGTCCATGCTGTCGTCGGCTAGTTGCAGGTTGCCTTTATTAAGAACATAAAGTCCCTGTACGGGCAATTCTTTCGCAGGATCGTCGGCACCTTTGGGCAAGCCATAGGGCGGATCGGTGAAATAAATGGTGCCATTGGAATGCGCCACCAGGTCGTTGGGGCTGTTGAGGCGCTTGCCCATGTACTGCCGCGCTATGGGCGTGAAAGATTCTTCACTATCCATTCGTACTATTTGCCGCGCTCCGTGCTGCGTGATCAGCAGCTTGCCATCTGCATCGAATGTGAGGCCGTTGGACCCCCGGCCATTGGAAGCTTCCCGACTACCTGCAAAGCCGGCATTTTCCAGATACACCACCGGGGTTTCACCTGGCGTGTATTTATAAATGACATTGGCAGGTATATCGCTGAACAACAAATAACCTTCCGGATGCCACACCGGCCCTTCCGTAAACTTAAATCCATCTGCCACCTTCTCCACCCGGGCATCTTTGGCAAGCAGGTTCTTAAATTTGCTTTTTACAATTTCGACGCTGCCGGCGCTGCTGCCTTGCGCCAGCGCGCCATAGCCAAGGCACCATACCAATGTGAAGGCAAGAAAAGATTTTTTAAGTAGCATCGTACTGATTTATTTATAGGTAAATGTTTGCTCCACATGGCCAATGCAGCCCACGCCGTAATGAACGTCACTGCAGGGTAGCTTTGAGCAGAAAACCAACAAGCAATACCGCTACCAGCGCACCGGCAACCATGTGGTTGTCAAATATACACATTGCGCAATTTTGGCAATACCTGCCGCAGCATCATGCGCGCTATTTCATGCTATTGCTTGCTGAAATCCTGAAAAGCAGCATGAAGTGGCTCCGCCTTCAGCTTGTCGCCCGTGGCTATGATCACCCGGTATTTGAAGGTGGTGCTTTCGCCTGACTGGAGGCTGAAATTCAACTCCTCTTTCCCGTCGCTCAACGCTTTTTGTCCGAGCGGATTGGCAGCAAAAAGACCATAGCCCCGTGCGTGCCAGTAGGTGGGGTAGCCCACATTGCCAGGATGATCGAGTATCACCAGATTCACCGTTTCTCCATCAACCACGCCGGCCAGATTGACCCAGTCGGCCCGGGTGCCCCACACATCGTCGCCTTCGTGGCCGGCGCTGCTGTAGTAGCGACCGGTGACGCCGTCATTGTTCAGTGTGGGCACATCGGTGGGGTTGCCACTGGCATCGGTAAATATCTCCGGCTTGTCTGAGGGGTGCTCCAGTGCGCGCGTCACGCGTATGCCCAGGGCGCCTTCTTTGTTGTCGGTAAATAAAACCGGTTGATCTTGTGCAGTGAGTGTAGTCATTCTGTCAATGATGTTGGCGCTGTCTTGCTGCGAAAAGATAAATTGAGTACGCTCTTCCAGCAGTACAGTACCATCGGGTGCCAGCCAATGCATCAGCACCTCTAGCGTACCGGAGTCATGGCCGCCTTGCGCCTTCAGCACCTCTTTATGTACGATGGTGCCGTAGCCATCCCTTTTCTCTGCCGGTATGGCTTCGGAGTTATTCCAAAAATCCAGGCCGTTTACATCGCCGTAGTTGAGCCACATGCCCACATGGTGCGGATGATCGACCCGTTCGCCGGCAATCTGCTCGAGCGGAAATCCACGCGTGATCTTCGTGCCGTTGACGGTGGTGAGCGGGTACAGCACCGGCTTTTTTATCGTTTCGGGGTAAATGTAGGCAGTCATGAGCGCCCCATCTGCCAGCACATCTACCCGGCGATTTGCTGAATCGGCCACAAGTTGAATACGATCCTTTGGTTGCTCTTGCACAGTTTCTGTTGTATTTTCTTTGTTAGCACAGCAGGTGAATGAAAAAGCAATGGCCATACCAGCCATTGCTTTCAGATATTTTATGTTTTTCATCATTTGGGAAGGGTAGGGCGCCTGCCGTACAAGCCGGCAGACGCCCAATTAGATTTAATTTATATAAAAAAAGACGCGCTAGTATTCGGGCACTTTTTAGTATTTGAACACCTTACCGCCTGCCAGCACTTCCTGTCTTTTTTCATCGAATGTGACGAACTCACCGGTACGCAGGGCGGCTGTGGTCATGATATTCGCCACGGAGTGGTTGTAGCCCACGCGAGCCGGTGCGTGTGGCTCTTTGCGGCTTCGCACACTTTCCATCCAGTTGCGCATATGCATGCTGGTCATGTTGTCGGCACCGGTATTGGCGTCGGTCACTACGGGGCCGGCGGCTTCCGATAGTGAGAAAGTGTCGAGCAGGTTGGGTTCCATTCCCATCGCCGAGGCATGGCCTTTATTGAGGCCGCCGTTGGGCGTCACCATGTTGGTGTCCAGGTTCAGTTCACCGCCATTGGAGTAGTATATTTCTTTGGTACCGCCGGCAGAGTTGGTGAAGCGGGAGGAGTAGATCACCTGAAAGCCGTCTTTTTTATTGTCCTGAGGGCCATAATCAAACACGGCCGTCATGGTGTCGAAATTTTCCCGGCCATCTTGCCACAGGTATATGCCGCCATTGGCTGCCACACTGCGTGGGTGATCCAGACCGCTAAACCAGTGCACGGTGTCGATCTGGTGCGACATCCACTGCCCGGGTATGCCGGAAGAATAGGGCCAGAAAAGCCGGTATTCCAAATATTTGCGTGGATCCCAGGCTTCGTACGGGCGGTTCATCAGGTAGCGCTTCCAGTCGGTGTCGCTTTCCTTGATCTGCTGGGTGAGCTCCGGCAGCCGCCAGCGACCGGGCTGGTTTACGTTCCATGTCATCTCTACGGCCACCAGGTCGCCAAATTTTCCTGACTTAATGTACTTTTCTGCCGCATGGTAGTTGTTGCCACTGCGGCGCTGAGAGCCGATCTGTACTATCTTCTTTGTGGCCTTTACGGCATCGAGGCCTGCTTTGGCGTCGTCCATTGTTTCAGCAAAGGGCTTTTCTACGTAGGCATCGCAGCCGGCTTCCACAGCCTCTTTGCAGTGCAACGCGTGCTGAAAGTCAGCCGTGCTGATGATGACGGCATCGGGCTTTTGCTTTTCGTACAATTCCTCATTGTTGCGGTAGGCCGATATTTTCTTTCCGTATTTGCTTTGAAGATGCTCCTGGGCTTCATCGCGACGGCGGTTCCAGATGTCAGACACTGCCACGAATTCATAATTCAGATCATCGGCATGTTGCAGGAAAGCCGGCAGCAAAGAGCCTTTGAACCTATTGGAAAATCCTACAATACCCACTGATATGCGGTCATTGGCACCGATGATGCGACCATAGCTCTTGGCGCTGAGGCCTATGGTGAGGCCAGCAGCACCGAGTGCTGTTTTCTTTACAAAATCCCGTCGGGATGTGCTATTCTTTGTTTCCATAATTGAGCTTTGAATTAAGGTAGTATAAAAGTGTATCTCATGAATGCGCCGTTTCCAGCGCGTTTAGTATTCTTTTAGTTTCCAAGGTGCTCTGTACTCAGCTTTGGCCAGTTGCGCGGCCTCTTTGTCATCAATAAACTGATGTGTGTTTACATCCCAATTCACCTTTCGCCCGAGGCGATATGCGGCATTGCCCAGATGCGCCACCCTGGCCACATTGGCGCCGTGCTCGATGGTGCAGACGGGGTCTTGCCGACTTTTTATACATTCAATAAAGTTTTGAGCGTGAAAGTCGCGGTCATTTCCCTGGGGGTGTTGCAGTGGTATGCGCTCCATGCGGTATTGGCCTTCCCCGGCGGCCCGATCGGGTTCAGGGAGCACTTCCCAGCCACCACGATCGACCACCAAAGTGCCATTTTCTCCTACAAAGGCTACGCCGTGCTTGCGATTGTAGGGGCCTTGTGCTATGCCAATGGTATGCTCCCATTGCAGTATATAATCACCAAAGTCGTAGGAGGCTTGCAGGGTATCGGGTGTTTGCTGCGCATCATCGGGGTAGGCAAACTTACCGCCCAACGCCATCACCGATTTTGGCCCTTCCGATTGCATACCGTATAAGGCCATGTCGAGCATATGCACTCCCCAGTCTGTCATCAGGCCACCGGCATAGTCCCAGAACCAGCGGAAGGTGAAATGAAAACGGTTGGGGTTGAAGGGATGATCGGGTGCCGGTCCCAGCCACATATCGTAGTCTACCCCTTTGGGTGCCGGCTGATCGGGCAGCACGGGCACAGCGCCTTTCCAGTCGATGTAGGCCCAGGTCTTTACGGTGCGTATCTTGCCCAGGTTGCCGGTGTGTACGTAGCGAATGGCATTTTGCCAATGGGGCGCGCTTTGCTGTTGCTGACCTACCTGGCACACCCGCTGAAAGTGGCGCACGGCGTTCACCATGGCGTCGCATTCATCCAGCTTGTTGGCCAATGGCTTTTCAACATAAATGTCTTTCCCGGCTTCGCAGGCATATATTGTCTGCAAGGCATGCCAATGATCTGGCGTGGCTATGATGACGGCATCCAGGTCTTTGTTTTCCAGCATTTTTCGGAAGTCGCGGTATTCCTTCAGCTTCTTTCCGGTCATTTCTTTGAATTCGGCATTGCGCTCATCGAGGACCGTTTGGTCTACGTCGCACAGGCCGATAAACTCTACGTCGGGTATTTTGAGGTGCGATTTGAGATTGGCCCAGCCCACACCACGGCAACCGATGAGCCCCAGGTGAATCTTGTCGTTGGCGCTTACCTTTCTCTTTTTGGCAAAAGCCTGTGACAGGGGAAGGGTATACAAGCCGGCAGCGGCCGTAGCGCTATTCCGCACAAACTGTCTTCTGTTAATGGGTTTCATAGGCAACAAAAATTATTAGGATGCCGCATAGCAAACGGACAAACTGTTGATGGCGTACATCCGCCGCATCCTCTCGGTAATTTTTTCTCAGTCCGTGCAAACGTTTGCATTGACCCCTTGAAATTAAATGAAATTTTTCTGAGACAATAGTTTTCCGTGTTCAAAAGCATGAAAAGCACGATGCGTGCGGATTTGCAAGGCGTGAAGGGCAGGGAAGGGGGGAACTAGTGATTAGTGGATTAGTAGAGTGGTGGGTTGGTGGTAAAGCTGAAAGCTCAAGGCTGAAAGCAAAATTGTCCAATTATAGGTCAGACGATAGTCGGGATAGCTAAATTGTGGATTAGTAGAATGGCGGGTTGGTGGTAAAGCTGAAAGCTCAAGGCTGAAAGCTCAAAGCAAAATTGACCAAATCCAGGTCGGACGATAGTTGGAATAGTTAAAAGCAAAAGCCAATCGACGATGAAATTCTTTGTCCTTCCCCCCTCTCTCATACGGTCTTGCTGAACTTGTTTCAGCATCTGTCGGCTATTGGCATCGGCCGCCGCGTGTTAAGGGCGACGGCCAGTCAATACAGCCGGCGTGCAACCATTTCCATGGTCTGTGGACTACAGGACAATTCGTGCGGCTGGCCCCAGGCGCATGCACCAACCCTTTAAGTCATCCTGAACTTGTTTCAGGATCTGTTCGCTTTTGGCAAAGGCCCCAGATAATGCACGCCGGCCGGTCAAAATAACGGGCATATCGGTGGATTAGTAGATTAGTAAAATGGTGGCTAAGCTGAAAGCTCAAGGCTGAAAGCTCAAAGCAAAATTGACCAAATCCAGGTAAGACAATTGTGATACCAGCTAAAAGCAAAAGCCAATTGATTTGCGTGGCCTGCCAAACACAGGTCATTACAGATGATGCTAACAGAGTGGCTCACAATAGCCAGCAGATTGTTTCGCTTCGCTCACAATGACGGGGTAGGCAGCTTGCCAGAATGATTAATTTTTTTTCGTCCGCCCTCTCTCGGCTGGTCATGCTGCAGTTATTTCAGCATCTGATTACTCATTTTGGCAGATCCTGAAACGAGTTCAGGATGACCGTCTTTATAAACCGCAATGATCACAAGGAATACGCGAAGTTCGCAAAGTGATTGTTTGTCGTGCTTTACATGACTGCCCTGTATTGAATTTGGCGTTTCACCATGTAACCTCATAATCTTTTAGCTTTCAGTCATCCATTCTACCATTCCACCAGTCTACCAATCTACTCGTGTAAGCTTTGAGCTATTCTACCAGTTTACCAGTCCACCAGCCTCAAACTCATATTTCTGTAAAAGACAAAAAATAACACTGCCCAGCCCATGACCGGATAGTATAGTTTACGCCGGTGTAGATCAGGGTATTGATGCCTGAGCGTGTGGCACATCAAAACGGCGGTTCATCATCTGTGGCTGCCGGGCCTGCAGGGCCTTTGTCCTCGTGGTGATTGGCCTTGCTTTGAAAGGTCATCGTGTTGGTGGTGGAGTCGAACTGGCCCAGGGTGCTTGGGGTAGGAAATGCGCCCATACTGCCGGACATTTCCAGGTCGCAAAATTTGGTAAACTTGCCGATGAACTTAAGACGGGTGGTATCGAGCGATCCGTTGCGGTGCTTGGCTATGATCACCTCTCCCACACCCTGCATGTTATTGCCTTCTTCGTCGGCAGTGATGCCGTAGTACTCGGGCCGGTAGAGGAACATCACCATATCGGCGTCCTGCTCTATGGAGCCCGACTCGCGCAGGTCGCTGAGTTGAGGTTTTTTGTCGCCACCGCGCACTTCTACAGCCCGGCTGAGCTGCGATAGAGCGATGATGGGCACATTCAGCTCTTTAGCAATGGTTTTCAGTGAGCGCGATATGCTGGCTATTTCCTGTTCGCGGTTGCCGGAGCCTCCGCCACTTTTGGAGGAGTCGCCCGTCATCAGTTGCAGGTAGTCGATGATGATCACCTCTACCTGGTGCTGAGACACCAGCTTGCGCGCTTTGGCACGCAGCTCAAGTATCGACAGGGCCGGTGTGTCGTCAATAAATATGGGTGCCTCCGACAGCTTGGCGGTCTTGTGTACCAGTTGCTCCCACTCATATTCCTGCAGATTGCCTTTCTTTATCTTCTCACTGTCCAGCTCGGCCTCGGCAGATATCAACCTGTTCACCAGCTGTACACTCGACATCTCCAGCGAGAAAATGGCCACCGGCCGCTTGAAGTCCACCGCCGCATTGCGCATGGCGGACACTACAAAGGCTGTTTTACCCATACCGGGCCGCGCAGCTATGATCACCAGGTCGGACTTTTGCCAGCCCGACGTCACGCGGTCGAGCGCAGTGAAGCCGGTCGGCACACCGGTGAGTCCGTCGCTGTGATTTTTTCGTGCTTCCAGTTCGGTAATGGCCTCATGCATGAGCGAACGCATGTCGGCGTAGTTTTTCCGAATGTTGATCTCCGACACATCGAAGAGTGATTGCTCGGTTCTGTCGAGCAACGCAAACACATCGGTGGTGTCTTCGTAGGCCTCGCGGTGTATCTCTGTGGCTATGCGGATCAGCTCACGTTTTATGGCATTTTCTGTGATGATGCGGGCGTGAAATTCCACATTGGCCGCAGAGCTCACCCGGGTAGTGAGCTCAGTGATGTAGTAAGCGCCGCCAGCCAGCTCCAGCTTACCGACTTTGCGCAACTGGCTCGTCACCGTGAGCATATCGACGGGTTCCGAGTTGTTGAACAGGTCTACAATGGCGCGGTATATTTCCTGATGGCTGTCGCGATAAAAGCTTTCCGGCTTCAGCAGATCGATGACGGCATTGAGGGCATCTTTCTCCAGCATGAGGGCACCAAGCACGGCCTCTTCAAGCTCTATGGACTGTGGGGGCAACTTCCCCAGGCTGCTCTCTATGTCGTGCGATCGCAGCGTGCGGGTTTTATGACCCAGCCTAAGGGATGATTTGCCACTGTCCATACCAGAAATTTAAGTTGTTGTGGTAGAAGAAAAAATGCTAACGGCCACAAACTTATGGCTTCGCCAAATGGCAATGAAAGATTAGCCTCAATAGTTATTTGCTATTTTTCCACACCCAAAGGGGCCGGTTATCCACCGATATTTGAGTTATCCACGGCTTATTCACACACTGTGCACATCGCCATATCCGCAGCCTGTGTTCTCTTTGCCGACAGTTGCCGGCTATAATTTGCCCGCACAGCTAAAAATCATAATTTTGGCTTCCACTATTTTTTCAAAATTACTATGAAAGCAAGCAAGCAGGAGCGCGTGCATTTCATTGCCATCGGTGGCAGCGTAATGCACAGCCTGGCCATAGCACTGAAGATAAAAGGCCTGCACGTAAGCGGCTCCGACGACGAGATATACGAACCTTCAAAATCGCGACTGGCCAAGCATGGATTGCTGCCTGAGCCTATGGGCTGGCATGAGGAAAACATCACCCCAGACATAGATGCCGTGATACTGGGCATGCACGCCAGGGAGAACAACCCGGAAATACAAAAAGCCAAAGCGCTGGGTATTAAAATGTATTCTTTTCCCGAATACATACGCCTGCAGTCTGAAGATAAGCAGCGGATCATCATAGCAGGTAGTCATGGCAAAACGACCATTACGGCTATGATAATGCACGTGTTGAAATATGCGCAGCGCGAATTTGACTACGTGATAGGCGCACACCTCGATGGGTTTAGCAACATTGTGAAGCTCTCCGATGCGCCGGTGATCGTGATAGAGGGTGATGAATACTTCTCATCGGCACTGGACAAAACACCAAAATTTCTTCACTACGAGCACCACATCGGCCTCATCAGCGGCATAGCCTGGGACCACATCAATGCCTTTGAAACGGTAGACGACTATGTGCGCCAGTTTGAGATGTTTGCCGACGCCACGCCCAAGGCCGGCACATTGGTCTTTTGTGAAGATGACGATATGGCCATGGTCATTGCCAGCAATGAGCGCAGAGATGTGAACCAGTTTCACTATGCGGTGCATCCGTACGAACCGGAAAATGGCATTAATTATCTGAAGACAGATGAAGGTAAGGTGCCGGTGAAAATATTTGGCAGGCACAATATGCTCAACCTGAACGGCGCCAAGATCGTGCTTCAGCGCATTGGTATAGCAGAAGAAACTTTTTATGAAGCCATACAGTCTTTCGAAGGGGCCAGCAAGCGGCTGCAACTGCTCAGGGAGCAAGGAGATACGGCGATATTTCTGGACTATGCCCACGCACCCTCCAAGGTAGAAGCTACCACGGCCGCCTTGAAAGAAAAGCACCAGGACCGAAAACTCACCGCCTGCCTGGAGCTGCACACCTTCAGCAGCCTGAACAAGGTATTCATCACCAACTACCAGGATACCCTGAAAGCAGCCGATGAGGCTTGCGTGTACTACAACCCCAAAAGCCTGAAAACAGACGAAAGCACGCGCCTGCAAATTGAGGATGTGGTTCAGGCATTCAATTTTGACAACCTGAAGGTGTTTACCGATATACAGGCATTGGAAGCCCACCTGCTGAACCAGTCGTGGACGCGACACAACCTGCTGTTGATGAGTTCGGGCAACTTCAGCAACCTGAACCTGCAGCAGTTGGCAGAAAAGGTCATAACCAAATCATAATTTCATTGCATAACACACCGCACCATGAATCTGCATTTAAAAAACCCGCTTGCCTTTTTTGACCTGGAGACCACCGGCATCAACGTGTCGCGCGATCGGGTGGTGGAAATCTCTATTGTAAAGGTGATGCCCAATGGCGAGCAGTACACGCGTACCGAGCGCATCAATCCTGGCATGCCCATACCTGCGGAAACCAGCCTTATTCATGGAATTTATGACGATGATGTGAAGGACAAGCCGCTCTTCAAAGACATAGCCCGCGACCTGGCCAAATTTCTGGAGGGCTGCGATCTGGCCGGGTTCAACATCATTCGCTTTGATGTGCCCATGCTGGTTGAAGAATTTTTGCGTGCCGGTCAGGATTTCGACATAAGCCGCCGCCGCCTCATCGACTCACAAAAGATTTTTCACCTGATGGAGAAGCGCACACTCGGTGCAGCCTATCAGTTCTACTGCCAGAAAACACTGCACGATGCCCACAGCGCCGAAGCCGACACGATGGCTTCTATGGAAATACTGATGAAGCAGGTGCAGCTGTACGATGGCAAAGCGGTGGTAGATAACCTGGGCAAAACGCTGGGCACCATCTGCAACGACGTAGAAACACTGCACCAACTCACACTCTCCAATATGGTAGACCTCGCCGGACGAATCGTTTACAACGACGATGGCATAGAATGCTTCAATTTTGGTAAACACAAAGGGCGGGCTGTGCTGGCCGTGTTCAAAAAAGAACCCGCTTACTACGACTGGATACAAAATGCCGACTTCCCCTTGGATACTAAACGAAAACTGACCGAAATAAAACTCAGGGAGTTCAACCAGGGCCGCTGATCACGGGCGGGTTTGTAGTTCTCATTTCATAATCGTTTCTAAAGCATTATTTTGGCTGCGCTTTCTGCTCATTACCTTTTTTCCCAATCCACAGCCGATGTCTAAAACAATAATAGTATCCAACAGACTGCCCATCAGGATTATCCGCGAAGAGCAGGATCTGTACTACATGCCCAGCGAGGGCGGGCTGGCTACGGGGTTGAGCTCTATCTATAAAGAAGGGGATAATGTATGGGTAGGCTGGCCCGGCAGGCACATCAAGCGCCAGGCAGAAAAAGAGGAAGTTGCCCAAAACCTGCGCGAGGAAAACATGATCCCCGTCTTCCTTACCGAGAAGTTGATCAAAGAATTTTACGAGGGGTTTAGCAATGAAACCATTTGGCCCATTTACCACTACTTCATTCAATATGCCAGCTTCGATGCGGCCGGATTTAATTCCTATATCGAGGCCAACCGCAAGTTTTGCAACGTAATCACCAAAATAGCCGAACCCGACGACACCATCTGGATACACGACTACCAGCTGCTGCTGCTGCCGCAAATGCTGCGAGAAAAGCTGCCCGCAGTCAGCATTGGCTTTTTTCAGCACATACCCTTCCCCTCTTACGAAGTATTTCGGATGATGCCCTGGCGCGAAGAAATACTCAACGGCATGCTCGGTGCCGACCTCATCGGCTTTCATACCTACGACGACATGCGCCACTTTCTATCGTCGGTGAGCAGGCTCATTGGCCTGCCCAATGTGCGCGGCCGAATAGAAACGCCGGAGCGGCTGATCGAGGTAGACGCCTTCCCGATGGGCATCGACTACAGCAAATACGCCGTGACGGCATCGTCACCCAAAACCATCGATCAGGAAATAAAATACAGAAAATCGCTTGGAGACCAGAAGCTCATCCTCTCCATCGACAGGCTCGACTACTCCAAAGGCATCCCTCAGCGCCTCATCGCCTTCGAAGGATTTCTCGAGAAGTACGCCTACTTTCAGGAGAAGGTGTCGCTGATCCTTATCGTAGTGCCCTCGCGCGACAATGTGGGAAGGTATAAATTGTTGAAGGAAGAGGTAGACCTGCTGGTGGGGCGCATCAATGGGCGCTTTGGCAAGATCAACTGGACGCCCATCCACTACTTTTACCGCTCCTTTGCGCTGGAGGCGCTCTCGGCATTCTACCGCATGGCACAGGTAGCGCTGGTTACGCCCCTGCGCGATGGCATG
>CAZQVB010000051.1:0-9166 GCA_964596645.1 uncultured Roseivirgaceae bacterium | reverse complement strand
AACCTGGTGAGCAAGGAATTTATCGCCAGCCGGCTCGACAAGACAGGCGTATTGATACTGAGCGAAATGGCCGGAGCTTCCAAAGAGCTCTCTGACGCTATACTCATCAACCCAAACAACATAGACCGACTCACGGAGGCGCTTTACGATGCGCTTACCATGCCCGAGGAAGAACAAATTGTGCACATCAGCACAATGCAGGAAACGCTGCGCCGGTACAACATACACCACTGGGTGAAAATTTTTATGGAGCGGCTGGCATATATTAAAGACTCACAAAAATCGATGGCGACAAAAAAACTCGATGATGCCGCTATGCAGCAGGTGAAGAATGAATACGACAAGGCGAAAACCCGGCTGCTTTTTTTAGACTACGACGGTACGCTCACCGGCTTTCTGCCCGACCCGCAGGAGGCCAGGCCCGACAGCGCACTCATCAGCCTGCTGAGTGCCCTGGCCGATGACCCCAAAAACCGCCTGGTGATCATCAGCGGGCGCGACAAACAAACGCTTGACCGCTGGCTGAGCCACCTGCCCATCGACATCATCGCCGAGCACGGCGTGTGGATCAAAGAGCGCAACAAAAACTGGGGCACCATAGAGACACTTTCCAATGCCTGGAAAGATGAAATACAGCAAATACTGGAGCTCTATGTGAGCCGTACGCCGGGGTCGTTTATAGAGGAAAAAGATTTTTCGCTGGTGTGGCACTTCCGGCGTGTTGAGACCGGCCTGGGCGAGCTCCGCTCTCGCGAGCTCACCAGCCACCTGAAGTACCTGACCACCGACAAAAACCTGACCGTGCTGAAAGGCGACAAGGTGGTGGAAATAAAAAATGCCGAAGTGAATAAAGGCAGCGCCGCGCGCAAGTGGCTGCGAAAGTTCCCCCACCAGTTCACCATGGCCCTCGGCGACGACTGGACGGACGAAGACACCTTTAAAGCCATGCCCGAAAAAGCCTACACCATCAAAGTGGGCAGCACCTCATCGGCGGCCAAATTCAATGTGGCTACGTATCGCGAAGTGCGGGCATTTCTCAAAAAAATAGCCTCCTGAGTCAGAAGGCTATTTTTTTGTCCTTTAGTTGTTTCGTTTATAATATTTCATGGCTTCCGGTATCTGATCTCTGAGATCGGCTATGCGCTCATCGTGCGCGGGGTGCGTGGAGAGAAACTCCGGGGGCGCACCGCCTCCGCTGTTTTGTTTCATCCGCTGCCAAAATTTAGGTGCTTCATTGGGGTTGTAGCCCGCCATAGCCATAAATATAAGGCCCATCTTGTCAGCTTCCGATTCGTGCAGCCTGCTGAAAGGCAACATGGCGCCAACCGTAGAAGCCACGCCATAGGCCGACTGAAACAGATTTTGTGTGGCTGCCGGCTGCTCCGAAATGGCTACCGACAATGCCTGGCCTCCCAACTGCTGCACCAGCCCCTGACTCATGCGCTCGCGGCCGTGGTTGGCAATGGCATGCGCCACCTCGTGCCCCATCACCACAGCCACACCGGCTTCGTCCTGGCAGATGGGCATAATGCCTGTATAGAAGGCTACTTTGCCACCGGGCATACACCAGGCATTGGCCACATCGGCCTGTATCAGGTTGAACTCCCAACGATAGTTTTTGAGCTCGTCTTCCCATCCATTTTGGCGCATATACTCTTCCACAGCACCTTGTATATTGTGGCCTACGCTCTTTACCATAGCTACCTGCTGCTGGTTGTTGGAGAGCCGGCTGGTGTCGAGCACCGTCTGGTAATTGTCGTAACTCATAGGCAATATGTCGGAGTTGGACACCAGAGAGAGCTGCCGCCTGCCTGTGACGGGCACGGTGGCACAGCTATAGAGAATACCGAGTACAAGCAATAAAAGAATTGATTTTTTCATATTCAATGAGGATTTAATGATAACAGTGGCCAGATCATTTTCAAAAATCTCACCAATTCGCAAAGTTTCAAAATTAGTGTTGCCAATATTTCGCAGTAGAAAACACCTTTTATAATTTGGCCGAAAAAGCACAGAAATGAAGATTATTTGTATAGGACGCAATTATGTGGAGCACATCAAAGAGCTGAATAATGAAACCCCCGATGAGCCTGTGATCTTCACCAAACCGGAGACCGCCCTGCTGATCAACAACCGGCCCTTCTACTATCCAGACTTCTCCTCAGACATACACTACGAGGTAGAGATACTGTTGAAAATAAGTAAAAACGGTAAATACATAGACCGGGCATTTGCCTCAGGCTACTACGATGAAATAGGTATAGGCATTGATTTTACAGCGCGCGACCTGCAAAACAAAGCCCGGGAAAAGGGCCTGCCCTGGGCGCTGGCAAAAGGCTTCAACGGCTCGGCGCCCATTTCCAAATTTGTACCCAAAGACCGGTACCACGACGTGAAAAATATCAATTTCAGCCTCAAGTCCAACGACACCCTGAAGCAGACAGGCAATACCGGCCTTATGATTTACGACTTCGAGTACATTATTTCCTACATCTCCCGGTTCATACTACTGAAGAAGGGCGACATCATATTTACCGGCACGCCCCAGGGTGTGGGGCCGGTACAGGTGGGCGACCGGCTGGAGGCTTTTGTGGAAGATGAAAAAATGTTGGAAGTAGAAATTAAATAGACCCTTGAGTAAAAAAAGATTCATTTTGTTGCTGTTTTGCCACACCCTGCTCCTGTGGCCGGTGTACGCTCAACCCTACATGTTTCCCATTCGGCCCGGCGAACAGAACTACCTGAGTGGCACCATGGGCGAGTTGCGATCCTCCCATTTTCATGCAGGTATCGACATAAAAACCGGAGGTGTGGAAGGCTTGCCCGTGTATGCTGCCGCCGATGGCTATGTGAGCAGAATAAAGGTAGACGGCGGGGGCTATGGCAACGCCCTCTACATAGCGCACCCGCAGTTGGGCACCACCACAGTATACGCGCATTTGCGCAGCTACAACGACCCGCTGGCCGATTACATACGCGCCGCCCAGTATCGCAACGAAAGCTTTGAGGTGGAGCTCTTCCCCGGCAGCAAAGCCTTTCCGGTAAAAAAAGGTGACGTGATCGGCTACTCAGGCAATAGCGGCAGCTCCGGAGGGCCGCACCTGCACTTCGAGATTCGCGACAGCGCACAGCGGCCCCTGAACCCGCTCAACTACAGGTTTGACGAAGTAAAAGACAACATAGCCCCGGTGGTGCAGCGCTTTGCTATAAAAACCCTGGATGATAAGGCACGAGTGAATGGCCAGTTTGGCTTCTTTGAGTTCGACCCGCGCCGCGTAGGCAGCGACTACTACTACGATGCACCCATAGCAGTACACGGCAGAGTGGGCATATTGCTGATGATGTACGACCAGCTCAATGGCGCCGCCAACAGAAATGGCGTGCCGCACATACAGGTGGCGGTAGATGGCCGGGAGGTGATGGATATAGAAATCGACAAGATACCCTTCAGCAAGAGCCGGCAAATATTGCAGTACAGCGAGTATGCGGTGAAGCAGCAACACAACCGCACTTTCCAAAAAGTGTACAAAGACGATGGCATCAGCCTCGACTTCTACACCAACAGCATCAACGGCGGCGCTCTAAATATCACCGATACCGCCCTGCACCAGATAGACATCACCATGGCCGATGCCTACCGCAATGAAACCACCCTGCACTTTACCCTGAAAGGCGTGCAGCCCCAGGCCACCATAGCACAGAAAGCCATAGGCGCGCAGCCCGGCCAGCCCCGGGTGTTTGACAATACGCTGGTGTTTATGGGAGAAAAAGCGCAAAATAATGGCTACTTCGCACGGCTGTATGCCAACCGGCTCGACTATCGCCTGGCCCCGGCCTACTACGCCGGCGACCTGGCCGTATACCTGTGGGACCTGCGAAAAGGGCTGCCCGACTCAATAGATATATGCGGCACCGTGGTGAAGCCCGGCCTCAGCATGATGGTGCCGTCTGTAGGGGCATTCAGCTACTACACCGATCATCTGGACGTTCATTTCAAAAAAAGCACCCTGTTTGATACACTGTACCTGCAAACCAACTACATCAATACAGACAGCCAGCGCGAATACTTTGTGATAGGCAGCTACATACAGCCGCTCATGAGCAGCATGACGGTGCACCTGAAGCCACAACTGCAGTACCCGCACAAGGCCAAAACGTCGGCCTACGGAACACAAAATGAGCGTAACTTCGGCTACGAAGGGGGCTACTGGAGTGGCGAAGAATTTATATTCACCACCCGCTCACTGGGCAAATACACACTGCTGGCCGATACGCTGGCGCCCACTGTGAAAATAATTGAACAAAACAGTAACAGCATACGCGCCTACATCAGCGACGACCTCTCGGGCATCAAAGATTATTCAATGCGCGTGAATGGACAATGGGTGCTGATGAACTACGACCCCAAGCGCAACTACATCTGGTCTGAGAAGCGCGATCCGTCCCATACTTTTACGGGTGCCGTCGAACTTACCGTGCGGGATAATGTTGGTAATGCGTTTACATACTCATCTCAAATACCATAATCTATGAGCTTAAAAGTGGGAGACCAGGCGCCGGATTTTTCGGCCAAAGATCAGGATGGCAACACTGTGAAGTTGTCGGACTACCTCGGCAAAAAGGTGGTGCTTTATTTCTACCCTAAAGACGACACCCCCGGCTGCACCGCCGAAGCATGCAACCTGCGCGACAACTATGCGGCGCTGCAAAAGGCAGGCTACGAAGTGATCGGCGTAAGCAGTGATGCTGAGGCCAAACACCAAAAATTCATAAAGAAATACGAGTTGCCCTTCACACTCATATCCGATACCGACAAGCAAGTGCACGAAAAATACGGCACCTGGGTAGAGAAATCCATGTACGGCCGCACCTACATGGGCACTGCCCGCGTCACCTTCGTGCTGGACGAGAGAGGAAGAATAACAGAGATTATAGAAAAGGTGAAAACCAAAGACCATACTGCACAGATACTGGGCTAGCGTGGTATTAAGGTGATGGCGTCGTGCAGAACTTTTTTTAAAACTGTTGGCTGGAAAGAACCCTGAAGGCGATGGAGCAAGACGGCTTCCGACATTCTGTTGTATTTTTAGCGTTGGTAGATAAAACACTGAAAATATGCGAGTCGCCATTTTCCTTTTATTCTTTGGGTATGCCGGTGCAGCCTTAGCCCAGGTGCCTGAGCAGCGGCTCCCGGAGAAAACACGCATTTTGTTTTTGCTCGATGGCTCCGGCAGCATGCTGGCGCAGTGGGGCAGTAAGCTGCGCATAAAGGCCGCCAAAGACCTGTTGACAGACTTTGTCGATTCCCTGAAGGTAAATACCAATCTCGAACTCGCCCTGCGGGTGTATGGCCATCAGCACGAGCGCTACCTGCAGCGCTGCGACGACTCCCGGCTGGAGGTGCCCTTTGCCAAAAACAACCACCAGCAGATCACAGACCGGCTGAAGGTGATCGGCCCCAAAGGCGTCACACCCATTGCGCATTCTCTGGCGCAGGCCGCGGGCGATTTCCCTGCCACCGGCGACGCCCGCAACATCATCATCGTCATCACCGACGGCATTGAGTCGTGCGACGGCGATCCTTGTGCGGTATCGCTGCAGCTACAGCGCAAGGGGATATTCCTGAAGCCGTTTATCATCGGCATCGGTATGGACAAGCAGTTTGTAGACAGCTTTGGGTGCATGGGCCGCTTCTTTGATGCTGAAAACATAGGTCAATTTCGCGAAGCCCTGAACCAGGCGCTCAACCAGAGCCTCGGACGTACCACCGTGTCCGTAGAGTTGCTGGACGAGCAAGGCAACCCCACCGAAAAGGATGTGAACCTCTCATTTTTAAACAGCGTCACCGGCATTTCTGCTTTTGAGTTTGTGCACTATCGCGATGAGCGGGGCCGGCCCGATAGCGTGGTGGTAGACCCGGTGATCACCTACGACATAGTGGCCGGCACGGTGCCGCCTGTGGTCTTGAAAAACGTAGCCCTGGAAGCTGGCCGGCACAACGTACTGCGGATGAAGACGCCCCAGGGTACACTTCAGGTGGCGCTGCCAGGGCACTCGGAATACCCCAACGGCGTGAGCGCGTTGATCCGCAGAGCAGGACAGCCAGAAGTAGAAACGGTGATACAACTGCCCGGCGAGCATCGGCTGCTCGTTGGCCGCTACGATGTGGAGTGCCTCACCTTGCCGAGGAAGTATTTTAAAGATGTGCCGGTGGCACACAACCAGGCACAAAAGCTGCAGCTTCAGCATCCGGGCATAGTCAACGTGGAAACCACGGCGAATGGCATCGCGAGTCTGTACGAAATACACTCCGATGGCACACAGCGCTGGGTGTGCAACCTTCCTGGCGGCAGGGGCTCCCACACGCTCACCCTTCAGCCCGGGCGCTATAAGGTGGTGTACAGATCCGGCAAAGCCAAAGGCAGCAAGTTCACACAGGTAAAAACGGTAGAAGTGACCTCCGGCTCCTCCGGCATAGTGAGGTTTTGAGGGGGGGTGGGGCAATTCGTACGGTTTCATGATGTCATTTATTGTATTATGGGAAAGCTATTTTTTTCAAGTATCTGTTTGGTGATGCCACCTTACGTTAATTTACAAAAGAAATAAACTTAATCATATGGGTGCAAGATTTGCCTTACTTCTAATCATAGCTGTAGCATCAAACGCTTGTTCTAAAAATAAGATTGAGCAAAATGATAAGCCATTTTTCTTAGGACAAGATTCTGCAACTGTTGATTCCAAATTAGTTGAATTAGTCCAAACTGTTTTAAATTTGCCGAGCGTAGTTAGACTTTCAAAATCTGAATTTATTCAAAAAAAATATGATAAAGTGTTTGTGTTCTTCGAGGAGAATGGTTTGGAAACTGTTGATTCAATAATTTATCAAAATGGCTTTGCAATTGAAGTTACACATGCCAGAAAACCTTTAGATGTTCCTTGTTATGTGTTTAAGAAAATTAACATTAAGGAAGATACCGCCTATATTTTGTTGTATTTTGATATTACTGGCTTTACTTGTTACGGAAATTTAAATTTTATCGATGGTAAGTGGATACCCGATAAAGATTTTAAAATTGGTTATAGATAACCTGTTCGGCTGGGTTTTTTATTATTTCAGGGTGGGTGAGAACTGCAATTGCATTGCGAAAGATATACCCCCCATCTGGCGCAAGGTGTGCCGTGAGTGAAAGCACGGAAATATAAATGCTTTCACGGAACTATATAGAAGATGGTGGCAGGCCCACCGTGGGCGGCATTTGGGTGCGGCTCACAAACCACTCTGCGGTGCTGCAAGAGCAATCGAGCGGTATTGAGCGGACAGGGAAAAGGTGTCCTTGAGGCATCAGGTAAGTATAAAGGAGACGAACGAGAGTGAACCCTCGATGAAGTGTCGAAAAAGTCATCACAGTCAAAACCGAGGCATCTTGCGGCCGAGGGACAAGCATGGCAGAAACCCGGTTACCGGCCATGCGGCTGTCGTCATGAAGGGGGCGTGAATTTTATACAGGCTTTTATATGGAACACGGGAAGGCCATGTGGCCAAATAAGATTGGTGGAACCGGAAACGAGCTCCGAGAGCCGGGGAGGCCTCACAGCAGGGGAAGAACAAACTTATCACATGGTTGGCGGATGGGACCGTAGTAGCGGGGAAGCCACTGTAATGGAGGTGGAGCGAAGGGTTCCAGTTATACAGTCGAAGCGATTTTAACAACTTATAAAAAAAAATAAGGAAGATTAAAACAGTAGAGACAAGATCGATACCGGTGACTATGCAAATGGTACGGGATGCATTCCAGAAGGTAAAAAAGAACCAAGGCAGTGCAGGTGTGGATAAAGTGAGCATAGCAGACTTCGAGCAAAAGCTCGACAAGCACCTGTACAAGATATGGAACCGGCTTACCTCTGGGAGCTACATGCCGCCGCCGGTCAGGGAGGCGGAAATGCCCAAGAAAGATGGCACGATGCGCAAACTTGGCATACCCACGGTAGCTGACAGGGTAGCGCAGCAAGTAGTCAAAAGCTATCTGGAACCGAGGCTGGAACTGGTGTTCCACACCTCATCGTACGGATACCGCCCAAAGCGGAGCGCCCATCAGGCAATAGAAGCAGTCCGGAAGAACGTCAGAGGCCACAGTTGGGTACTAGACATGGACATCAAGAGTTTCTTTGACGAAGTGGACCACGGGCTACTGATGAAAGCAGTGACAAAGCATGTGGAAGAACCATGGGCCAGGATGTATGTAAAAAGATGGCTCGAAATGCCCATAGAGGACAAAAAAGGCCGTCTGCACCAGAAACAGGGAAAAGGAACGCCGCAAGGGGGCGTCATAAGCCCATTGCTGGCCAACCTGTTTTTGCATTACGTCTTGGACAAGTGGCTTGACAAGCACTATCCACAAATAGCCTTTGTCAGATATGCGGACGATGTTATCATGCATTGCCGCACCGAAGGAGAAGCCAATGCGTTGTATGAAGCGGCAAAAGCGCGGATGCAAGCATGCAAGCTCCGGGTGCACGAAGGCAAGACCAAGATAGTGTACTGTCAGGACTACAGGAGGGAAAAGAAGGCAAGGCCACAGAAGTTCGATTTTCTTGGCTTTAGTTTTCAGCCACGCCCCATGCGGTCAAAGCGGCCGGGGGGCGGGTGGTTTCTGGGCTACGATTGTGCGATAAGCATATCTTCCAAGAAGAAGATAGTGGCAACACTTCGGGCTTTCAAGTTCCATAAGTGGAGCACGGCAACGATAGAGGAACTGGCCAAAGTACTCAACCCCAAGATTGGGGGTTGGGTGAACTATTTTGACAAGTTTGGTAAAAACGAACTATCGAGGGTGTTCCGGGTGTTCCACAACCGCTTGGTGCGTTGGGTACTCAACCGGTACAAAAGCCTGAAAGGCAGTATCAAAAGAGCTTACAGATATCTGAGGCAATTGAGAGATGCCAAACCATTGTTTTACCATTGGAAAAAGGGCTACAATCTATGATCTGTATAACAAGAGCCGTATGACGGGAGACTGTCACGTACGGTTCTGTGAGAGGCTTAGGGTGAAATCCCCTTTGCCTACTCGACTCTTCCGGCGCAGGCCTAGCGGGTAAGCGCGACTTGTGCCCGTCAATCCTCTTTGGTCGTAGAAAGTGATAGTGGTCTGATAAAACTTAAACATCA
>CAZQVB010000050.1:0-28062 GCA_964596645.1 uncultured Roseivirgaceae bacterium | reverse complement strand
AATAATAACAATCTTTGAAAATTTATCTTTTGTAAATCTAAAGGGCACAGACCATAGAATTAAATTGAATCATGCATCGCTCTCTTCTTCTTTTATGATCAGTGGCACAGCCACTTCCCTTCTTTGCCCTAGAATGAATTTTTAGGAGCATTCAACCATTTTTTTTATAATTCCGCTTTTGCCTTTTCAAATTCCCGGCAATAATTCCTAATTTTTCAACGGCTTATCAAATCGGCCGCACATCCTTTGGCGGCGTAGTGTACCTGTTCAGGTTACCATTTTAATTTTTCACTTATGGGAAAAGAAACTAACGATACCATATCAAGGCGCGACTTTGTAAAAATAGGTACGGGGGCTGTGGCTGTCGGTGGCATGGCTCTGGGCGCCTGGGGCATCACCGAGATTATAACGGGTGAAGGGCCCGCGAGCTCGTGGCACAAGTCGGTGTGCCGCTACTGTGGCACCGGCTGTGGTGTGATGGTCGGCATGCGCGACAATCAGGTGGTACGCATACGCGGCGATCAGGAGGCGCACAACAAAGGCATTATCTGCATAAAAGGCTCTACCCTGGCCAGCCTCACCAAACTGCCCAACAGGCTCACTACGCCCAAGATCAGGAAAAACGGCATTTTAGTGGATGCCACCTGGGAAGAGGCCATGGATCTGGTGGTGCGCAAATTCAAAGAAAATATAGAGGAACACGGTCCGGACAGCGTGGCTTTTTACGGTTCCGGCCAGTTGTACACAGAAGAAAGCTACACGGCCAATAAGCTGTTCAAAGCCGGCTTACGCACCAACAATGTAGACGGCAACCCCCGCCTCTGCATGGCATCGGCCGCCGCGGGCTACACCCAGGTGTACGGCAAAGATGAGCCGCCCGGTGCCTATGCCGACATCGACCATGCCGACTGTTTCTTTCTTATGGGCTCCAACACCTACGAATGCCACCCACCACTCTGGGAGCGCATCATGATCAGGAAAAAAGAGAACCCTAAAGTAAAAATAATAGTGGTGGACCCCCGCCGCACGCAAACGGCCCAACGTGCAGACCTGCACCTGCCCGTGATACCCGGCACTGATCAGTTGCTGCTCAATGCCATGATGCACGAGTTTGTGCGCCACGACTGGATCAATCGCGCGTTTATCGATCAGCATGTGAAATTTAGCGATGGGCAGAGTGAAGTATCTTTTGAGGATTTTAAAAATTTTCTGGTAGACTTTGCGCCGCAAAAAGTGGCCAATACCTTGGGCCTTACCGTGCGGCAGATCGAAGAGGCCGCTTACCTCTTTGCCTCTGCCGGGGCCAGCATGTCCATGTGGACGATGGGCGTAAATCAGCGCATTCAGGGGGTGTTTCTCAACAACACACTAAACAGCATGCACCTGATCACGGGCCAGATCTGCCGGCCGGGCGCCACACCGATGTCGCTCACCGGGCAGTCCAACGCCTGTGGTGGCGTGCGCGACACAGGATCGCTCTCGCACCTGCTGCCCAACGGTCGGGTGGTGGCCAACGAGCAGCACCGCAGAGAGATGGAGAAACTGTGGGGGGTGCCGGAGGGCACCATTCAGCCCAAGCCCGGCCTCGATGCCGTAAACCTCTTCCGCGCCATGGGCGAAGAAAAAGTAAAAGCGGCTCTGGTGATGTGCACCAATCCGGCACAATCGATGCCCGATCTGGGCTCTGCACGCAAGGCAATGGAAAAATGCTTTCTGGTAGTGGCTGAGATCTTTCACGACACAGAAACGGCCAAGCTGGCAGACGTGCTGCTGCCCGCGGCCTTGTGGATAGAAAAAGAAGGCGTGTATGGACAGTCGGAGCGGCGCTACCAGCTTATCCAAAAATTATTTGACCCCCCCGGCCAGGCACGCAGCGATTTCGACATTTTGGTGGATTTTGCCCGCCGCATGGGCCACGGCAGCCTGATCAAATACGATACGCCGGCAGAATGCTGGGAGGAGTACCGACAGTTGTCGGCCCACAGCTATTACGACTTTTCGGGTATTACACGGGAGCGGCTACGGCAGACGCGCGGACTGCTCTGGCCCTGCCCTACCGAGGAGCACCCGGGCACTACACGCCGCTATACGCAGGAAGACCCATTCGTACCAGCAGGCAAGCAAGTGGAGTTTTACGGACAGCCCGACAAGCGCGCCATCGTATTTCTCCGGCCGTACATACCCAGCCCGGAACAGCCCACGGCCGCCAGACCATTATTCCTGACCACAGGCCGTGTGGTGGAGCAGTGGCATACCGGCACCATGACGGACAAGATAGAGTCGCTGAAAGATGGCAGCGGGCCTGCCCGATTTGTGATGCACCCGCTCGATGCACGGGCTAAGGGGCTGAAAGCCGGCGATATGATAGAGGTAGACAGCCAGTACGGCACCATGACGGGTCGACTGGAAATAAGCGAAGCTGAAACGCAGGGTGTGATGTTCGCGGCATTTTACGACAAGGAGTTTCTGGTGAACAGAATAGTGGCGGACAACTACGACCCGATATCGAAAGAGCCTGAATATAAAATAACTGCCGTATCGGTAAGGAAGGCTGAAAACATAGAACAGTTATGATACAAGAAACCGCTGACCTGGTCAAAATACTGGCCGTGATCATTGTGATTGCCAATGTGGCATTGCTGGCCTATCTCTTTTACAAGCGCGGCATATTGACCCCACGAGTGAAAAGGATTGCCTTTCCTGCCATTATTGTGTTGCCCCTGGCCATTACCTTTCTGGCCAATTTTCATGTGTTCGAAACCAGCAAAACGGTGGAAGCATGCGCCAACTGCCACGTGATGAAACCCTTTGCCAATGACATGCGCGACACAACGAGTATGACACTGGCCGCGCGGCATTACAAAAACCACTGGATTCCCAAAGACCAGTGCTACGGCTGCCACAAGGACTATGGCTTCAACGGCAATTTGAAAGCAAAAACGGACGGATACCGCCACCTGATGCGCTACATTACCGGCACGTATCCCGAGCCCATCGTGTACAGGGGAGAATTCAAAAACAGCAACTGCATGAGTTGCCACCAGCAAACGAATGAATTCAGGGCTGTAAAGATGCACCAGCCGCTGTTCGAAGAGTTTCACAACAACGAGATCAGCTGCCTCAACTGCCACGGCCGTGCGCACCCGACCCGCATGCAGCGCACTCCGGGCAGTGAAGACTACGAACGGCTGTTTTCGGGCAAGAGACCCGACCGCATTGCCGGCCGCGACGAAGCTGTGGCTGTGCGCAACTACCTGCAACAACTGGAACTAGCTACATTGAAAAAGACCCCATGAAGAATCTCAGAATTGAAAGTGCATTTGTGCTGGCCGGCCTCATTATCAGCATCATATTCATCTTTTACCCCTCGCCCTTCTGGATGGCCGCCTTTCTCTTTATCGCTCAGCCGATGTTTATATACGCCATTGTAAGCAGCCTCATCCAAATATACCGAGACCTGAAAAGCAAAAAAGTCATTTGAATTTCGGCCAAATAGCACTGTGAGAAAAGTCGCAGGCACATTGCAAAAGCCTGTGCGAGAAGCCCAAAACAATCAATTCGATGTCAACCATTTACATACAGCCTTACCTGCATAAAGCCCTTTGCATACTACTGCTGGCCCTGGTGCACCAGGAGGCGCTGGCACAGTTTACCCTCACCGGCGAAGTGCGCCCCCGGGGCGAGTTTCGCAATGGCTACAAAGAGCTGAAGACCGATGCCGAAAAACCCGCCTTTTTCGTGGAGCAGCGATCTCGGTTATATGTCGATTATGTTGCCGACAGATATGAGCTGCATGTGGCCCTGCAGGATGTGCGGATTTGGGGTGCCGTAGGGCAACTGGCCACGAACGATCCTTCACTGTTCAATGCCTTTGAGGCGTGGGGAAAATATAACTTTGATGATGTGCTCAGCCTCAAGATCGGGCGACAGGTAATCAATTTCGATCATGAACGCTTTTTTGGCGCAACAGATTGGGCACAAACCGGTCGCAGCCACGATGCTGTGGTGCTGATAGCCGACGACGCAGAGCGAAACTACCAGTTGCACGTCGGCGTGGCTTTCAACCAACAAGCAGAGCGGCTTTTCGATTCTTACTACTTTGGCGTCAATAGCTACAAAGCCATGCAATTTGCCTGGTGGCATAAAGAATGGGAAGGCAGTACGGTCTCCCTGCTTTTCCAAAACGACGGCCGCCAGGTATTGGCAGATAGCAGCGTGGCCTGGCGGCAAACCTACGGTGCTGTAGCCCAGCACGCACTTGGCCCGCTGGTGCTCGATGCGGAAGTGTACTACCAGGGCGGTGAAAACCAGGGTGGTGTTGCGGTAAGTGCCTGGATGGGTTCGCTCACTGCTACGATGAAAACAGCTACTTTACCGCTCACAATAGGCATAGACTACTTGTCGGGCACCAGGCGCAGCAGTGACTACGACCACGCTTTCAATCCACTGTATGGCACCAATCACAAATTCTACGGCTGGATGGACTACTTTTATGTGGGCAATGCGCATGGACAGGAGCAGCGAACGACGGGATTGATCGACATATACCTCAAAACCAATGTGAAGCTATCGGCCAGATCCGGGCTGGTGGCGCATCTTCATCAGTTTCTTTCACCGGTAGATATCTATAAAACGAATGTGAGCGAAGGCACCATGAACCCCTCACTGGGCACTGAGCTGGACCTGGTGTACAACCTGGCCATACTGCCCGATGTGAAATTGAATGTCGGCTATTCGCATATGTGGGCCACCAACACCATGGAGGCCATAAAAAGGGGTGGGAACAACCGCCTATTGCATAACTGGGCCTGGGCCATGATCGCCTTCAAACCGCAGCTGCTGCACACAGGCGAAAACGATCGCTGATCTGCCAAGTCAAGCGCAATTATTGAAGGCATAAATAAATCATTGGCTAAATGATACATAGCTGCGGTAGCGCATGTTGCCAATGAAAGCATGCGCCAGATGCATGGATGGGAAACAATCTCAACCTTGTCAGTATCCTGGAAGTGCGGGCTGCGGAAATTGGTGTTAAACCCCTTTCAGCTGCAGGCTACTCTTGCCGGTGAGGAAATCATTCACAGCCAGGTAGTTGTGGTATGTGGCCGCCAATGCCTTGCCATAGGTGCTCTTGGCAGCACTGTTCTTCACATTATAGCCTTTTCCTGTATTTGCACTATTGATGATGGGGTCAGCAAGATCATAAAATTGTTGCCCTTCAAGGCTCACATTGACATATGCTTTAGCCAGTTCGCCGTAATACACCTCCAGGTTGCTCCGCCATTCGGCCATATTATCGAGCCAGGTATATACCTCGTCGTAGTCGGGTATGAGGGTGTGAAAGCGGGTGAGTGTGCGGGGGATGGTATGCAGGAAAAGTGCATTGAGTGCATCTTCATCCACCGGAGCAGCCGACGGCGCATTGGCCTTGAGTATGATGGCATCGTACTGCATGCCCTGATCAGTAGGCAGACCGGTGCTCTGTGCGCCAAAAGCTCCCTGAAAATGCCGGTCGGCAGATGCAAAACCAAGCCAGCCCAGGGCAAATGCCAGGCGGTGTTGTAGGTCTATGTCGGTTTGTATCTCGTCAAATTGATCTTTCACCTCCTGCAGCAGATTTGTGCATTCGGTTTTACCGAATGTACGTACACCGGCCAAACGGGCAGTATTGCCCGGCTTTGGATCATTGCTGCCTGGCTTGTCCAACTCGAAGTCCGACACCAGGCTACTCTTCATGGCCGGGTGAAATTGTGAAGAACTGTGCACAAGCGATGACAGATCACTGAGCAAAGCCAATGGCGCAATGGCAAATGTGGATGACTGGCCTTGTGAAAAGCCGGACAACAGCGGCCGGGAATATACCAGCGGGCCCATCATGAGCCCGATGCTGGCAAGCATGCTGCCTTTCAGAAATTCCCGCCGCTTTGTTTTAGAATTGATGCGTATAGTCATGGGTATGTTTTTCTTCTTTCAACCTTTGTCAGAAATGCGTCTTAAATACGGTGCTCCTCGTCAAACACCTCGAAGACGTCATACATCGCTTGTTTTTCCATTTTGCCTTCGTAGTAGTCCGAGCCGGCTTCCATATAGATCATGCCCCTTCTCAGGGCCTGGGCAAACTGACTTTGTGTAGCCGCCTTTTCTATGGCTTCTGGCAATGGTATAGCCGGGGGTTGCTCACCTCGGTGCAGCGCTTTTGCAAGGCGTATGATTCCATCGTCTTCATCAAAGTAATTGACGTCGGCGATGTATTTCTTCATTTTCTTCTCGTCGGGGTTTTGGAAAGCGTCGAAGTACACCCGCAAGTCTTCACTGTAGTATTGCCTTTCTTCCAGAAATTTCTGCAGCCAGGTCTGCATGTCTTTTTCTTTGGTCACAAAGGCACGCTGTGCCATTAGCGAGCGCTGCACCTGGTGGGCAAAAAGCGACTCAGCCAGAGCGACGTTCACCGCCGATGCAGCCGGCATTGACTTCATGCCTGGCTCCAGGGTGGCGGGCGAAAAATACACCCGATCAGAAATAGAGGGTACTGTGCCACCGCCGTACACTTCACGAAAAGTGACGGCATCATGGTATATCTGGTTTTCTGACTGGCTGAAATACGGATCATCTTCATCGATGTACTTAAAGATGGGCTTCATCTGCAGGTCGGAAGCCCGGTGGGTCATCCAGCCCAGTGCAGCAGCAATCTGCATTTTCATTTTGTTGTCGGTATGGCCCGTTTCTTTGGCCCTGGTGAGTATGGGCACAGCGTACAGGTGATTTCCCCTGGATGCGCTGGCCATCAGCCCCATATCGGCATATTGCTGCAGGCTCTCTTTCAGTAGCGGGTTTACCTTGTTGGAATATCGGGCCAGGCCCGAGCAGTATTCATATACCGCTATATGCGTGATATGTTCAGACATACGTATCTCTCTTTAAATTCACTTAGAAGGCAGGATAAAACAAGCCCTTGCCTTTGCTCATACACAGGCAAGGGCAAGGGCTTGTTGTTCCAAACTAATTGTAGCCTGGATTCTGTGGAAGCAGATTAGGGTTTTGGTCAATATCTGCCTGCGGTATAGGCCACAGCAGCTTATCCTCGGTGGGCTTGTACTGACCGCGGTTGTTGATCACTTCAATGGCGCGATCGGTGCGTACCAGGTCCCAAAAGCGATGACCTTCAAAGGCCAGCTCCAGATAGCGCTCATTTTCTATCGCCAGCCGCAGCTCATCCTGTGTGGTGGCTGTAGTTGTTGGCAGATTTACGCGGGTCCTGATCTGATTCAGCAAGTCTATGGCGCCGGCCAACTCGTTTTGCTCGGTCAATATTTCTGCCTTTAGCAGTATCAAATCTGCAAGCCGAAGCACTACGACACTGGGGTGCAACTGCGCTCTTTCAGAGGTTTTCTTCCAATCGTCTACCGTGTATTTGTCGATGAAGTACTCATTCCGGGGATCACAGGTCAATATGCATAGGCCATTTTCATTTTTTATCGGATAGTAATGCTCCAGGGCTGCGGCCATCCTCACCTCTACACCGCCATTGGCCACCACCAGGGCCGAGTCGGCTTTGAAGGCATTGATGATTTTCATCTCGGGCTGTACGCGGAAGTTCTGACTGGGCACAAACTCATTGTCGTAAGCCGTACCGTCAAGGCCGGCCGGGCCAAAAGATACTTCGAAGATGGTTTCTGATGTCGCCTGCTTACCTGGCGCGAAGAGGTCGGCATAGTTGCTTGCAGGCACCAAAGAGTACTGCGGCACAGCAAGTACCTCGTTGATCTCCGCTAAGGCCAGTTCGCGGTCGCCACTGTTATTGCGCTGCAGGTATACCTTGGCCAGTATGCCGGCGGCCGCCCATTTATTGGCCCGCACCTTCAGCGAAGGATCAGCAGGCATCAGGCTTTTGGCAAGCTTCAGGTCAGCAATGATGTTTTCATATACCACAGAAACTTCGTCGCGCGAGGGTTGATACTCCTGGTTTGGGCTGATGAAGGCCTCCATGATGTAAGGCACGGCGCCATAGCGTATCACCAACTGAAAATGCAGGAAACCCCGAATGAAATACGCCTCGCCCATGATCCTGTTCTCAGCTTCTTCCGTAAAATTCTCGTCGGATATGCCGGGCACATTGGCGATCACATCATTGGCACGGCCGATGGCGCTGTAGATGGCCCCCCAGGTATCGCGAATGTGGCCATCATTGGGCGTGGATAGAAAGCGCTCGTCCCTGGTCCAGTTGCCGCCCCTCACCACGTCCGATTCGTCGGATTTTCCGGTGAACGGAATGATGTAGTTGTTGCTGATAAACCACTGCAGGTTGTCGTAAACACCGAGTATGGCAGCCTCAGCATCTGAGGCGGTGTTGTAAAAGTTGGCGTCGGAAATGGCGCTCACAGGCACCTGATCCAGTGTATCGCAGGCTGCTATGGAAAAAAATGCAGCGACCAATAATATTTTTATCGTTTTCATATCTCTATCTAAATTAAAATCCAACATTGATTCCTACTGTGTATACCCTGGGCAGAGGCTGCGTGAGGAAGTCGACCCCGAGCGAAGGCACACCCTGCTGAGAAGCTCCAAGGTTCTGGCTTTCAGGATCCAGACCGGTGTAATTGGTAAAGGTGAGCAGGTTTTGACCAGACACGAATACCCGCGCATTAGAGATGTTGAGCGGCGACAACAAGTCCTTAGGGATGTTGTAGCCCAGCGTTACGTTTCTTATCCGCAGGAAAGACCCGTCTTCCACAAAGCGAGAGTTTACATCGGTATTGGCAGCACCGCTGGCAGAGCTGGCACCGTCAAATGCCCTTGGCAGGTCGGCGTTGGTATTGATCGGCGTCCAGCGGTCGGCCGTGGTCTCAAATTGATTGCGCACTTCCGACATGCTTTCCATCACCGCACGCGTCATGTTGTAGATGTCGTTGCCATAGCTCCAGTTCATTACGATGTTCAGGTCCAAACCCATGTAGGAGAAGGTATTGGTGAAACCGCCCGTGTGCTTCGGCAGCGCGTTGCCAATGAGTTGATGATCGTCATTGCGTCCGTACGCAAAATTTCCATCGACATCCTCATAGATCACGTCGCCCAATTTCACCCGGGTGTCCCACTCTGCCGGTATCACCGGGTAGTTTTCATCACCCCAAATGCCGAGGTACTTGTAGCCGTAGAAGTTGCCGGTAGGCTCCCCTACCGAAAACAAGCCGTATGGGCCTTCAGTACCAGAGTAGCCAACCGGTGGAATGACCCTGTCAGATACTCCATTGAATTCTACCAGTTCCGTGATCTCGTTCCTGTTGAAAGAAATGTTGAAGTCGGACGTCCAGGTGAATGCTCCGGTGAGTATTTGGCCTGAAAGCATCAGCTCTACTCCCCTGTTTTCAAGGCTGCCGAGGTTCACCCGTTGAATTTCTGTAAAGCCTGTGGTGCGTGGCAGCGCGAGGGAATAAAACAGGTCGTTGGTCTCGCGCAAATAGGCATCAGCCGTCATACTAAGGCGACCTTTAAACACCGTAACATCTATGCCTACGTTGGTAGAAACCGTGCTTTCCCAGCGAAGATCGGGATTGCCGACGCTGCTTTTAAATATGACCGGTTGGCCATTGTAGAAAGCGCCTGCAGAGTACTGCGTGAGGCTGCCGAAATCGGAAATACCATCCTGGTTGCCGGTGGAACCATGGCTGGCGCGAATTTTCAAATCGTCCATCCAACCGGAGACGCCCTGCATGAATGGCTCAGCCGAGATGCGGTACGCGGCGGATACGGCCGGGAACATTCCGAAGCGGTTGTTGACGCCAAAGCGCGACGAGCCGTCGCGGCGAAGGCTCAGCTCCACAAGATACTTATTGTCGTAGCCGTAATTGACCCTTCCGAAATATGAGAGCAAGCCCCAACTGCTGATGTTGTGGTTGGGCGGATTGATGTTGGATGCAGCAAACGTAGTGATCAGGTCAGAAGCCGTGGTGTTGCCGGTAATGTTGAAAAATGAAGAATTGGACTCCAACATACTAAAGCCCAGGAGCCCACCGAAAGAGTGCTTCTCTATGTCGCGGCCATATTGCAGGGTGTTTTCATTCTGCCAGATCATTTCGTCGTAGAAGCGAGCCGAAGCCGCGGCACTGCCGCGGGGGTTCACGCGCAGGAAGTAGCTTGGGATGTATCGCTCCTCACGGCTGGTGTTGTAGTCAATGCCAAAGGTGGTTCTGAACTTGAAATTTTGCAGAAACTGCACCTCAGCGTATACGTTGGAGATGATCCTGCGGCCAGTGATGTTGTGGGTCAGTTCGTTGGCGATCATCACCGGATTTTCCATTTCGCCGCTGAGCAGCGGATCCACACCGTAGCTGCCGTCAGGATTGCGTACCGGCACGTTCGGATTGAAAAACAGTGCATTGCCAAATACAGAGAAACTGCTCAGGTCGGCATCTACCCGGTCTGTGTTGGTAGCGCTAAAGGTCGTGTTGGTGCCTATTTTCAGGAAAGACTTCGCTTTGTAGTCGAGGTTCAGCCGGCCGTTGTAGCGCGTAAACTCCTGACCGATGAGCGTGCCCGACTGGTCGAAGGCGCCCAATGAAACATAGGTGGTCAGCTTGTCATTGCCACCGCTCACCGACAGGTTGTAGCTGGAGATGGGCGCTGTGCGAAATACTTCTTCCTGCCAGTCGGTTTCCTCGCCGGTGTAGGTAAGCTCCTGAAAGGGTGCGTTGCCTGCATTTACCCGGGCTTCATTCACCACATCGATGAATCCCTGTCCGTCCAACAGGTCAAAAGTTTTGGATACCTCTTGCACACCATAGTAGGCATCAAAAGACACCCTGGCCTCGCCGGAGGTACCGCGCTTGGTGGTGATCAGCACCACGCCGTTGGAGCCGCGTGAGCCGTAAAGGGCTGCCGCCGCGGCATCTTTCAGTATTTCTATCGACTCTATATCGTTGGGGTTGATGTCGGCCAAAGCGGAGAAACGCTGGCCGCCGCCGCCCAGTGGCTGGCGGTCGAAATTGGTCATCGGCACGCCATCGATCACATACAGCGGGCGGCTTTCGCCAAGTAAAGAACTGGTGCCCCTGATCCTTACAAATACTTCACCACCGGGCTGACCGGAGTTTTGTACAACCTGTACGCCCGCCGCCTTTCCTTGCAGCAGCGCATCGGCGCTGGCTACAGGCATATTGGCAATATCCTTGGCTTTCAGTGAGGATATAGAGCTGGTGAGGTCTTTTTTGTCCTGCGTACCATAGGCCACCACCACCAATTCCGTGAGCTGCTGTATGTCGGGGGTCATGGTGAGGTTGATCGTCCGGCTACTGCCCACTTCCACCGATTCGGAAATGAAGCCTACCGAGCTGAATACAAGCACAGCGCTCTGATCAGGCACTGTTATTTCATAGTTGCCGTCCACATCGGTGACGGTGCCGGTGCTGGTGCCCTGTACCAGCACATTCACACCGGGTATGCCCATTTGGTCTTCGGCCGATATCACCTTACCCGATATGTCTACGCCATCGATCAGTATCTCGATCACGTTCGTCTTCCGGCTGTCGCGGTGTATCTTTTGTACGGTAATGTTTTTATTCACCTGCCTGAACTTGAGGTTGGCCACCTCAGATATTTCCAGCAGTATGTCTTTCACCGTCACCTTGTGGGCACTCTTGCTGATGCGCACGGTACGGCTCAGATCTTCGGAGCTGTAAGAGAAAGAAAAATCCGTCTCCGCTTCTATGTAGCGAAAAAGTTCCTCAACGGTCATTTCTTTCACTTTCAGGTCGATATACACTTCCTGTATGCTCTTAATGGTTTGAGCGTTCAGGTCGGCGGCCCAGAGTGTATTGAGCACGATGCATTGCAGGATAATTCCCCTTAGGGTGTACTTTGACAGCATGACTATTTTGTCTAGTAGTCGATTCTTCATAATTTGAGATGTTTTAATTGTGAGATTAAAATGCATGGAAAGGTTTCGGCGGGTGAAGTACCAGTTCACGTTGTCCGGACCTTTCTTTTTTGGTTTAGGCGTGGTTTTCACATAGGCACATTGTTGGTTATGATCACTTCGTTTCCTTTTATTTCAAAGTTGAAATCCATAGCAAAAGACAGGCTCACCAACACATTGTGAAGGGATTCGTTCTGAAACCTGCCGTTGAAATGCTTTTGCATCAGTACCGGCTCGGGCTCTGTAAACCGCACGCCATACCATCGCTGCAGCTCCACAAATACTTCGTCTATAGTGGCTTCTTTGAACAGGATGATGCCGTCTTTCCAGCCGGTAACGGCCTCGCGGTCGAAGGTGCTTTTGGTGAGCCACGCAAGATCGGGATGATATGAAGTACCTTCACCCGGCTCGAGCAGCACCTGCTGCTGAAGAGCCGATGCATATACTTTTACCGATCCTTCCTCCAGGGCTACATCTACCGGTTGGTCTTTTCTGGCTTTTACGTTGAAGGCCGTGCCTAGGGCCTCTACCTGTACATGCCCGGCCTCTACTATGAAGGGCCGTAGTTTGTCTTCACTCACCTCAAAATAAGCCTCGCCGTGCAGCCTGACTTTGCGCAGGGTGTCGGTAAAATTTTGCGAATAGGTCAGCCGGCTGTCGGCATTGAGAAATACCACCGATCCGTCGGGGAGAAATATTTTTGATTTTTGGCCTGCAGGGTTTTCTTTATAGATGAGCTTGGCTATCGATGGTGCCGGCTGCTTGAGCGCTGTGAGCTGATGCCACATCCACAGGGTGGAGATCAAGATGAGCAAGCCTGCCGCAATTTTCATGAACAAGGTAAGCGGTGGCAAATGCACTGTGCGTGGTCCGAAGGCTTTTTTCCATATTTTGCCGCGCACCTCTGACTGATGGATCACTTCTTCGCCTGCCGACTTGTGCCACGGCTGCTGCCACTGCCGGGCAAGGGTGCTGTACATTTCCTGATGCGCCGGATTCTCCATTCGCCAATCATGCAGCCTGGCTTCCTCTTCAGGTTTCACCGCTTCACGAGCCAGTCGCTTCGCAATGATCTCAAAAATATCGGCTGGTAACATGGGCTTTAGGGGGTTTATATACTCACAATCCCCTGCAGCAACTTTACCCCTAATGGGTGCTTCAATTTATTTTTGGCTTTTATGAAAAAAATGGTTTCGAAGGCAGGAAGGCGGCGTCCTGCTAATATCCGTAGGCCCCATAAAAAGCATCTAATTCAAATACAATTGGCGAATAACTCATTAGCCTAACGATTTTTAGCGTTTCTTACCTCCCGGCGTGTTTCCTATTCTCTTCAGCACTCTGCTTATAGTACTGCTTTAGTTGCTCGAAAGTCATTCCTTCTGTTTGCTTGTCAATCTTATCACGGATTTCCCGCATCATTTTGACAGCATCAAATTTCTTTTCAGTTGTAGATTTAGTCTATATAGTTCACAATCTCTCTTGTACCCGGGCTATTGCTTTTTGATTTTCACAACGCGTGCCGGGCGTTCTCCGTGTTGGTAAGCTTCCAGTGCTTTGGCCACATCTTTCAATGCCAGCCCCATATGCACCTCCACCGTTTTCACGGAAATATCCAGCAGTGCTGCTACATCTTTGTAGCGCAGATTTTCTTCCTTCACAAAGCGGAATATCATCTGCCGGCGTGGGGGCAAAAGGTCAATGGTCTCTTGCAGTACCCGATGGATTTCATCATTGAGCATGGCGCCTTCCGGAGTGCTGCCGTCGGAGGCGATGAGTATGTCGCTTTCCTCATCCATAGGCTGCACCAGGCTGCCCGACTTCTGCACCCGCCGGAGGTACTTCAGGCTTTGATTTTTTACCATGATGTAAAGATACCCTTCAATGTGCTCCACATCAGCCAGCTTGTGGCGATGCTTAAATAGCCTCATGAGCACTTCCGACACCACATCCTGGGCGAATACATGTTGCTTTACAAAGCGCAGGGCAAATCGAATAAGTTTTGGATAGTAGTGATCAAAAAACTGATTATACGCCTCACGGTCGTCCGACACGGCTATTCTTCTAAACAGATCCTGAATGTTGATATGCATGGTTTGGGCGTAGCAGGTTGGAAAGGTAGTAATAATTGCCTGAATAAAACGCTTGCTGTCAGGGCCCGTATTTGATGCCGCAAAATCTGGCCGGTTTATCATCATTTTTTCCAAAGCCAATGCACAACCTGTGGATGCACCGAAAAAGCTGGCCGACGGTGGTGCATGCGGCCACTGTTTTGTGCCAATCTTTATTTCCCTAATTTTGCCCGCTCAAAAAAAATTCCCTCCAGAACGCATTTTTAGGTATGGCAGACTACAACCCACAGCAGATAGAAAAGAAATGGCAGCGCTACTGGCAGCAAGAGCGTATTTTTGAAGTAAAGACCGATACCGGTAAACCTAAATATTATGTGCTCGACATGTTCCCCTACCCCTCCGGGGCGGGGCTGCACGTGGGGCATCCGCTGGGCTACATCGCCAGCGACATTGTGACGCGCTACCGCAGGCTGAAAGGGTATAACGTGCTGCACCCCATGGGCTTCGATGCCTTTGGTCTGCCAGCGGAGCAATACGCCATTCAGACCGGCCAGCATCCGGCCATTACCACTGCGCAAAACATAAAAAGATACAAGGAGCAGCTGCACAACCTGGGCCTTTCGTACGACTGGAGCCGGGAGGTGCAAACCTGCGACCCGCAGTACTACCGCTGGACGCAGTGGATATTTATGCAGCTTTTCAACAGCTGGTACAACAAACAGAGCGACAGAGCCGAACCGATAGAAACACTGATTTCTCTGTTTGAAAAAGAGGGCAGCCAAGGCGCTGTATCTGCCGGCGACGATGATGCCCCGACCTTCTCTGCCACGGAATGGGCAGGCTTTTCAGAAAAAGACAAGGCGCAGGTACTGCTCCACCACAGGCTTACCTACCCTGCAGAAGCGGTGGTGAACTGGTGCCCGGCCCTGGGTACTGTGCTGGCCAATGATGAGGTGAAAGACGGCTTTTCCGAGCGCGGGGGTCACCCGGTAGAGCGGCGCAAAATGCGCCAATGGATGATGCGCATCACTGCCTATGCAGACCGCCTGCTGCGCAACCTGGAAGGACTGGACTGGTCGCCTGCCATGAAGGAAATGCAGGCCAACTGGATAGGCAAATCGTACGGCTGCGAGCTGCACTTTCCCGTGGTGGGTCAAGACTTCAGCCTTACCTGCTTCACCACCCGTGCCGACACCATTTACGGCGTCACCTATGTGGTGATAGCACCGGAGCATGAGCTGGTGGCCAGGCTTACCACGCCGGCACAGCGCGATGCCGTGACTAGCTATGTGCAAGCGGCCACCAACCGCTCTGAGCGCGACCGCATGGCCGAAGTGAAAACCGTGTCAGGCGTTTTTACCGGTTCATATGTTGTCAATCCTTTTACCAAAGAAGAGGTGCCGCTGTGGATCGCCGACTACGTGCTGGCCGGCTATGGCACTGGTGTGGTGATGGCCGTACCCAGCTCCGACGACCGCGACTTCCGCTTTGCCACCCACTACAACCTGCCCATCAAATGCGTGATAGCAGGCACAGAAAAGCTGGACGACCCTACAGAGATCAAGCATGGGAAAATGATCAATTCAGGCTTCCTCAATGGGCTCGACAGCAAAGAGGCCATTCAGAAAGCCAATGCCCATGCCGAAGAAAAAGGTATTGGCAAGGCCAAAGTGAACTATAAAATGCGCGACGCCGTATTCAGCCGGCAGCGCTACTGGGGCGAGCCTGTGCCGGTGTATTATGTGGATGATGTGCCCTACCTGATACAAGAAGATGAGCTACCCCTGGAGCTGCCGGGCGTAGATGAATACAAACCCACAGAAGACGGAGACCCGCCGCTGGGCCGTGCCACCGATTGGAAATACAACGGCATGCATAGCTACGAACTCACGACCATGCCCGGCTGGGCCGGCTCCAGCTGGTACTTCCTCCGGTATATGGATGCGCACAACGATGAGGCACCTGTAGGCGAGGATGCTGTGAAATACTGGGGCGCAGTGGACTTATACATCGGTGGCACCGAACACGCCACCGGGCACTTGCTCTATTCCCGCTTTTGGAACATGTTTCTGTTCGACCGTGGTGTGATCTTTCACGAAGAGCCTTTTCAGAAACTGGTAAACCAGGGCATGATACAGGGCCGGTCGAACATCATATACAAGCTAAAGAGCAAAGATACCTTTGTGTCACACGGTCTGAAGGAGGCTCACGACATCATAGCGCTGCATGTGGATGTGAACATAGTGGAGAATGACGTGCTCGATATTGACGCCTTCAAGCGTTGGATGCCTGAGTATAAGAATGCCGAATTTCTGTTGGAAAATGGACAATACCGCTGCGGATATGCTGTAGAAAAAATGTCGAAGCGCTGGTATAATGTGGTGAACCCCGACGACGTGATAGCACGCTACGGGGCCGACACGCTGCGTATGTACGAAATGTTTCTTGGGCCACTGGAGCTGTCGAAGCCCTGGAATACGCACGGTATAGACGGCGTGTTCAAATTTTTACGCCGGTTCTACAACCTCTTTCACAACAAGAGCGGCCAGTTCGACATCAGCACAGAGAAGCCAGGCAAAGACGAGTTGAAGGCCTTGCACAAAACCATTAAAAAGATAGCCGAAGACATCGCCAATCTCTCCTTCAATACCTCGGTGAGCGAATTTATGATCTGCGTGAATACCCTGTCGCAGTTGCAATGCAATAAAAAAGCAATACTGGAGCCGCTTACCATTGTGCTGTCGCCTTTTGCCCCGCACTTGTGCGAAGAGTTGTGGCAACTCATGGGCCACACAGACAGCATCATCAATGCGGAGTATCCGGCGCTGAATGAAGAGTACATTCAGGAAGAGGCGCATGAGTACCCGATCATGATCAATGGCAAGCTGCGCACTAAAGTTGAGTATGCGCTTGACAAGCCCTCGGGCGAAATAGAGCAGGATGTGCAGCAAAACGAGGTAGTGAAAAAATGGCTGGAAGGCAAGCCGCCGAAGAAGATTATAGTGGTGCCCGGCAAGATCATCAACATCGTGGTGTAGGAGTCAATTAATTGCACGCACTCAGCCCATCGCCATACTGCTGAACAGCCGTTGCCATCAATGCCGCTCGCCAAATATTTTGCTGCCTACCCGTATCATAGTACTGCCCATTTCTATGGCAGTTTTGTAGTCGCCACTCATCCCCATCGACAGGATGTGCAGGTCTACATTGGGTTTGTCATTGTGAGGCGTCGTGCTTTTGTCGAGCAGGGTTTTTAGCTGTGCAAACTCCTTACGCACCTGCCGGTCGTCGTCGGTAAAAGTGGCCATGCCCATCAGTCCGGCGATTTTAATGTTTTTCATAGTGGCGAGGGCATCGCTGCTGAGCAGCTCTTCCAATTCGCCGGCGTCCAGCCCAAATTTTGTTTCTTCTTCAGCAATGTGTATTTGCAGCAAACAACTGATTACGCGCTTTTGCCTGGCGGCTTGTTTGTTGATTTCTTCCAATAGCCTGAGGCTGTCTACGGAGTGGATGAGGAAGATAAAAGGCGCAATGTACTTGACCTTGTTGGTTTGCAAATGGCCGATCATGTGCCAGCGAATATCAGCCGGTAATTCAGGTTGTTTATCGCGCAGTTCCTGAACCTTGTTTTCTCCAAAATCACGCTGTCCGGCATCATACGCCGCCGCAATATCGGCGACCGGCTTTGTCTTGCTCACCGCCACCAATGTGCCACCGCGGCTGGTAAAATCATGGAATTCGAGCAGGTTGTTTTTGATGTTCATACTTTTCGGTTTTCACTTTGCTGTATCGCCGTAGAGTAGCTGATCTGGCAAATCTAAATATTTCTAAGTGCGACTGATGGGCATTGAGGATTTTTACCTTCTACTTCCGGGACATTTTCCATGCCGGGCAACTATGGTAAAATGTGAGCAATTTATGACCGACTCGATGTGCCAACGATAATGAATTTCATCCGGAAATATCAGGAAGTCTGATCCGCTTACCTGGAGCAAAAGGCCAGGGATTCGAAGATGCGGAAGCCAATGAAGAACCAATTTTACTATGCATTGCCGCAACCGGTGAAAAACCGACAAACGGGCATTTCATTTTCACAGATTATTCAGATCCTTATAAATTCATTTTCAGCATCCTTTGCTACAATTTTTGAATTGGTTGTATTGATGTCGATGCCAGCCAGATTTCCACTTTCCGTACTTAATTGAATCCATCCTTCAACAGTTCCAAAATTTCCGGATGACTTTACATTTAACCAACCATTGTGCTCTTCGCACTTGGATTCTATCGGATTTGCCGTATCATCAACCACCAATATGGACGCAATGCGACAAATTTTTCTTTTCCTTTTTGTTTCCACTGTCACATGCCAGTGGTTGGGTTTTTCAGTCTGGAATTCTTTGGGAATACCCTCGTTGTATGGTGTATCAAATCGATCCGTCTGACTGATCATTACACCATCAGTGGAGCTCACCCAACTTGTCAAGCGCGCATCTTTTCTTTTCGAGATGATTCTATTTTCTTTTATTTTCATTTCTTCCAAAGCATGCAGCATCCACTGAAAATTAGCTTCCTGTGGAGCTTCCAATTCATCGAGCATAAGAAAAATACCGGGGCGTAGAAACAAAACATGCCGCAGGCATTTATTTAGATTTCCGCCATATGCAGGTGTAGCATCTCCCAGTAAATAGGTGTAACTTTTTTCATCTTCAAACTTAACAATATTACCGGATGCTTTATCGCTGCGCAGAACCTGCCCTTCACCATTTACTAAAATGCAATTGTTGGCTTTGCTTGAGCGGGTCCATTTTGCATGGTGTGGCTGTCCGTACGCTGGGCCATAATATCCCGATGGGATGGCCAGGGGAACGCCGCCTTTCATTATAGCAAATCCATTTTGGTCGCCGTGGCTGTGCGAGACACTGCCGTACGGACTGCTTTTGAACAACATGAAAGTATCGTTATCAGGATCTGCCAGATTGCTATGCATACCGGCCCAGCCCACTCCACTGAAAATTCGCGAATTGGGCAAATTGACCGGAGGCTCGGGTTTTAACCTGCCGTCAAAAACAACAGAATGAATGTCTTTTGAGCCACTCCATTCATACGTTTGATTAACCCACCAAAGTGCATGTGGGTCATTAAAACGTTGGGCGTGATAGTTCATTAAAGTTGCATAACCTTCCCCGCCCTTCGCTCCCGGACCAGCATTTTCAGCACTGTCGCCAAACGGACGGATTTCGCCTTTAGGTGAGGCGCAATAAATAAAGAAATACCTTATTTTACTAAAAAACGGGCGTTTCCAAAGATCGTATCCAGTAGTTTCCAGAAGCGTATCGAAGGGCGGAATGTAGAACGAATTGTACCATAAGCCGTAAGGCACACCTTCAGCCCAGCCCCCTTCTACACCTCCCCAATGTGGATAAATAGTGGTGAGCGCTTTTAACGAATATTCGAGCCAAGTTTCTGCCCCCTCCGATTCGTGTGCCATGGCAATGGCCATTTCAGTCAGATAGGCAATTAACCGTCCGTTGTGGCTATCGCCCGAATTGGTGAGGTAATCGGCTTCATTTAACCTGCGATGAACATGCCAGGCACGGGCTTCGCACATTTTGAACACTACTTCCCTTTCAGCCGGATCAAGTGCTTCGTACAACCAATCGTAAACCTGATGTGCATATCTCGAATAACTTAGTCCGGGTTCGTCGGCCCCGTTTATGGAAACCGAAGTCACATTGTCATAATCCTGTGGCCAACTGGCAATCTCCAGCAAGATAGATTTTGAGACATTTAGATATTTTTCCTCACCAGTAAAGAGCCAGGCCTGCGCAGTAGTTTTCATGGCACCATCAACGTATTTTCTAAAAAGATGAAAATAGCTTTTGTACCCCAATTTTTGCTCTTGCCGTGTAGCTCGTTTGTGGTATTCAGGAAAGGGAGGAAGCCCAATGTTCAGATAAGAATCGGCTTCTTCTACTAGTGCATTAAGAACCGCTTTGTGTGTGGTTGCCAAACGTTTTTTGTACTCAGGCATCTTCGATTTCAGAAAAACTACGCGCGAATGTTCTTTTGGAACACGGGATAACAACTCTTTCGGACTAACCCACGGAAGTTCTTCTGCAGCATTGGTAATTGTAAATGTTTCCTCCCCCCTGCTGCCGGCAACATTGCCGTTTGCATCCAAAGCATATATGTTCCATTTGTATTCTCCAGGTTTCAGAACCTGGTCAGGTAAATGCACTGTTTCGGCAGGGATATCTTTTTGATAGGCTATCCTACCTTTTTCATTCTTTATTTCAACCCGGTAAGCGTTTGCTTCAGGCGCGGGATACCATGCCAGCCCTGGTGGGGTAATTCCCACTTTCAAACCATTTAGTGGGCGTGGAAATATCATGTGTGGATTTCCCTTTTCGGTTAAAAAAGTAAAGTCATTATTTTGATTGATAGCTTTCAGGTTGAATGGGGCAAACACCAGCCCGGCTCCGGCGACAGTGGTTGATGTTAGGAAATTTCGACGCTTCATGCTTTAGCTTTTTTATTGAAAAGTAAGTAGATGATGGTATTTAAAAATGAATGGTGTTGCTTTGCCTCCGGCAAAATGCAGGATAGTAATTTAAGTTAAAAAATAAGCCTTTTAAATTACCTTAATGACAAGACGAGGATTCGAAGCTAAGGTAGCCATTGAAGTCTTAAAGGAGCGCCAGGGCCTGATAGAATTGCCAATATGCACATCCTCCCTCCGTCCGCCGTATTCCTCAGGCAATGTGGCTGCGGCTGTTATTTAATATCCAGGGATCCCCGCTGGCGCACGTTTAGCTCCCGCTGGCGCGCGTTTAGCGCTAGCGTAACGCGTGCCTTGTTGCGATTGTCTACTTAACCAGGAAAATTCCGAAACGAAACACGAATGGACTATTATTTGGCGTGGAGGCTTCTTCATGTAAAAAATTATACAACACCAGGACTTGCCCCTGCAGTGCCGCATTCAATTGTATGTTTCGGCCAATTCCTGCATAGGCACCATCTACCGTTTTACGCTCCATTACATCAGCCTGTGTGGTTGGGAGTTGTGTGCTTAGGCGCTCCCATTCTGCATGACTTACCCAATTTCGCCAAAAGTATTGGCTATATAGTCGGCCACCGTACACAGCATCTTCTTTCTCCCAGAATTGTTTCTCCAGGCGAAGCCTGTAGGTGACACCAAAGCCTAGTAAATAGCGCTTATCAAGCCGGTAGGCCATCTGCGGCGACAGGTCGAGGCTGTAGGGCTCGCCCGGCTCCAGTTGCAGGTAGCCACCCAGAATCAGTCTCTTGCCCAATGGCTTACCCTTCAATGAATAATCGGGTTGACGGGGCACATCCTGGATAGAGGCAATCTCTAATGCACCGTTTGACAGCGCCGAAAGTGCCGTGCTCTTTATATCATTATCTCCACCTGCGGCCATTAGTTTTTGTGCCTGCTCTTTCATGGCTCCGCTCATGCTTGCCTTGTCCAGGTTTATTATATCTTCCTTCATAGCCAGCCGTTTACGTTGCTCCTCCACCTGCCGGCGGTAGTCGTCCTCCAGCTTGGCCAGTTTTGCCGCCTCCTTGTTAAAATGTGAAATTGCCTCTTGACTATTGGCCTGTTGCTCAAGCCATTGTTCCATATCTTCCCAGGTAGCCGACTGTAATATTTCTACTTGGGACTGTACTTGATGCCATTCTCCGAGGTGGACATTGAGGTTTGAAAGTGATTTGTTAAACTCTTGCAGACCACCCATCTTTTCCACACTACTTTGCGTGGAAGAAGTGAGTTCAGAAAGCTTTTGTATAGAAAACTCATCATCAAAATGTAAAGAATCTGCCAACCCTTGTGCGTGACCAACAAAAGGGCGCAGTTGCTGCGCTGAATCTATCAGCTCAGCCAATTCGGCATCTTGAAGTACCAACTCCTGCGGTAGTTTCTCAAGTGATTCTTTTACTGTTTTCAATTCACGTTCCGTCTCGAACAGCGCACTATACTGCTTGTAGTAGTTGCTAAAACCCAACCAATTACCCTGCTCTATTTTCAATTCATCAAAAGCAGGGAATTTTTTTAGATCACGTTTTATTCTTCTATGCAGATTCTTTTTCAACCGTTCCAGTGTTTGAATACTGTCAGTGAGTATTTTTTGTAAATCTTCTACAGAGGCAGCAGAAGGGTCATCAAATTTATTCGAAAGATCTACTTGTATTTGCTTGGTCACAATCTCTTTAAGGGAAGATTGTGCGTTTGCAGGAAGTGCATAACCAATTGAAACCGCCAGAAGAGGATAAAAATAAAATATTTCCAGTCGTAATCGGTTCATATTCAGTTTTCGATCAGAAATACCCTAAGCTATTTTTGATAATTGTATTCATAGGTTTTAACCATTTCAGCTTCAGGATCACTAGCACCTTGTTGCTTTACAGCTTTCAGCCTGCCAAACCCATCGTATTCGTAAACGGTGGTGCGTCCATTTGGGTCGGTTTGGGAGGTCATGCCGATGAGGGGTTCGTAGGTGTAGGTGGTGACAAGAGCATTAGGCAAAGCAGTCTTGAGAGAGTTGATTTGATTAGTACTGAGTGTATTACCGCCGGGTCCCTCTAAAATAAATTCACTTCCTAATGCGGCCTCTACTTCAGAATAGGCGGCGTTTTCTATTTGCGTTATTGGATATTGATTATCATAGCCAAAGATAAAACTTAAAACTTTATCACTATCCTTCTGCATAGATAGTAACTTGCCAGTTGCTTGAGAATACTTATAATTAACAATACTCTTACGGTCCACATTATTTTCATAATAATGAACTACCCGACTTGGCAAAACGTATTTTCCAAATCCTGAATACAATACATTCTTTCTTAATAAATTGACAGTAGAATCATTTCGATATAGATTACTCTCAATTTCTATTGGTTTATTATGAATATGATTTTCTTTCAATAAATTGCTTCCTAAATAATCCTCTGTAAAGTCCAATGGATATTTATAATTAGTTGTAAATATAGAACCATCACTTTTTAATTCTTTCTCCTGCACAATTTGATAGTGTTTTGGACTATTTTCATATTGAAATTCCTTTTTAGTCGAAAATGCCGAAATGTTATTAACATATATATTTTCAGTGATAGACGATTGTCTAAATAATGAACTGTTCATAGCCGAATAAGAAAAATACATATCAAAAAAACAAAAAGCAGCATAACTTCTACAAGGATTATATTTAAATATCTTTAACCCAGGATACCAATCATTAACTAACTGTATATATTTAAAAACTGTTTCTTTGACTTTAATATACTTATCAATATCAAATTGATAAATAGTAACTCTGTTCAATAACCCATTACTGCTTGATGGAATAACCTCTTTAAAATATGGATGAAATGGTTCTTCCTCATCTGGTTCAGGAAAATATGTAGGCCAATTTATATACTCATGTATTGTTTTACCGCTCTCTTGAGAATCATTTTCATTAATTTCAACTTTCGTATATCCCACCGTTGAGCCAGATGGGGATATGGACATAGGATATTGCGACCTCGTCATTCTCATTAATTGCCAGCAAACAAGTTGATTATCCAAATCACATGGATCAAAAGTCTCACTAGCCATTTCGAAAACAAACTCTCTCCCTAAAAACAGTTTGGTATATAAATAGGGAACGTGTAGTTGACCATAACTATGATAATTATTCTCGGCATCAAAATATCCATACCTAAAAGATCTGGATCTTGTGTCCTTATTTCCATCATTATCTGTAATCTTTTTAATTCTAACACCACCTGCTAACTTTGTGTAGTTATACCCGCCTAATTCATTTGTAAAAATGGACGTATTTTTCCATTTGGCATTTATTCTCACATCACTACAATGACCCTCCTTTGCATATGTAATTAATTTATAATGCCTTCCGGGGTGGACACCAACATCAACATTACCTTTGGTGGGTTTAAAAGAGCTCCAGTCAATTCTATATTTAAAATGTGCAACATAATTTAATATTTCTTCAGTTATAGGATCCACCTCTACCATTGAAGCATAAACATTATTGATCTCTTGATTAGGCTGATAATTATATTTATCATGACAAGGAGGTCTAATTTCACAAGACTGGCAACTCAACTCGTATTCCAAGCTAACCTGGGTAAATTCCTCTTCTCCTTCGATCAAAAAAAGGTCTGATTCTTGACGCTGTTCAGGCTCTTCACAAAGATCTTCACAATAATTATTCCTCTCTATTACGGCCATTTTCGTTTCATACTCATCATTCATTAAAGCTAATGGTACAGCACTTGGATAATCGTGACTTTCATATTCGAATTTGGTATAGCCTCCTGTAGGATATTGGATTTTCATAAGCATTCCAGCCATCACATCCGTTGGATGAGTTTCTTTATAACTTCCAGAATAAAATTTATTTTCGTAAGATGTTCTTACATGACCTCCCATTGACCAAGAACTATAATAACCCCAATGATCGGTATATATGGAGCTCTTCATTGGAAGATCTTTTGGATTATAACTGAAAACAAAAGGCGGATGTAAATCCCCATCACTATTTTTTATTCTTATATTATCTAATCGAAGTCTCTTCCATCGGTATTCATTGTCATCCTTACTGTTATTGAAATATCCATAAGATAAATTAATATCTTTAAATAAAATAAAAGAACCATTCGAGTGCCTTCGGTATATACTTATCATACTAAGTGCCTGCGCGTTCTTTAAATCCTCCCTAGACTTTTGGAATCTTTCAAAAAGAATAAAACCATTATTAAATGATATTTTCTTCAAATATAGCTTTCTAATATATTCTCTTATAGTCATAGACGATCCTTCTATGTGACAATTAACAGTTTCATCAATTAATTCATAGGTAGTCGTTGATAATTTATCCAATGTCTCTACCCGCAAACTATCTACAATATCATATTCAAACTTTATTGTGTCACCCCTGGCCGTTGTAATTCTTGACAGATAATTTGAATAATTGTAGTCAGCTTCATTAGGATATTCACCGCTGGATAACCTCATTCTATTTTCAGTTTGCTCTGTATCGCTAAATAAAAATTCAGTACCGTCATCCGTAGTAACAGTCCAACCATTTTTACGCTCTATATTAATTTTATAATCCTTCGAAAGGATAGGTTTATCCTCCTCATTTAAAATAAAACTTCCAGAATGACCACTGAAATTATAGTAATATACATCTGGTTCAAAATCTTTGAAGTATAAATCTTCAGAATACCCGCCAGCGGTACTGTCGTCTTTTAATTTCACTGAATCACAATTCGCCCTATCACCCATGACATTAACAATATCAGGCAACCTAATAGGTAAAATTCTAATTGGTATCTCCTTATCAGTTCGATCCTCATCATCATCCAATCCCATAATAGATTTTGTAATTAAACCACCAGCATTTAATGCCCAACCTAAACCCACCCAGCTTGCCTCTTCTTCCACCTTTATTCCTGATGCGTGATAACTTAACGTAATAGGCAAGCTAAAGCCATCCAATTCTATAGAATATAAGGGAATAACTATTTCTGGCAATCCGGAATAATAACTGACTGGATGTAATCCATATTTACCCAGACTTATAGCATCAGGAGAAGGTGGTAAAATGAGAGGTAAATCATTATTTAGAACGTCGATATCCTGTCCCCATGATGAATGACCAAGTCCTAAAATTAGAAAGTTTAAAATAATTATACTCTGTGAGAATTTAATTATACATCTTATACTCATAAATATAGATTTTTACTTTATAATACACTTGGTCACGACATTTTGTATGAGTAACACCTGAAGTCTAATTAAACTCTTCATTATATCACCTTATAATGATCTACTCAAATTTTTTACATTAATTTACTTAAAAAACTTTCTTCACAAGAAATCTTTCTATGCCTTAGACAAAAATGCCTTCCATAAAAATATATATATTTTTTAATAAATGGATAGAATTATTGAGAATTATCTAAAATCTCTTTCTCGACAAATATTTGCATTTAACGCTTACGTATGCGAATTCCCCCCCGCTGGCGTACGCGTGTCGCATGTGCCCATTGGTCACCGCCTTAGTCTTCAATATAGTTTATTCCAAAATCCTTTTCCACCACCACAATCTAAAGCGCTACTATACTTCCAATGCCATGGTTCATTTACAAAACCTTCTTCTACCGCACTCCAATGCACCGTAGCAAAACTGATAAAGTATAGGCCTCTTGTTCAGAAACTTATATTTGCGTCTCTTGCATCCAACATAACAAATTGAAAGTGAACTTTTCAGTTGGCATACGCAATATGGCTTTTACACTATAAAATTCTAACCTACCAAGCTATTCGTTCTAAATTATAAAAGGATGGATCTTACATGCAAACACGCGACACGCGTGCACCAGCCAGGGAACTACAAAAGCTTTTCGACGATGACAAACAACCTATACTCTATACTTTGAACAACCTGATAAAGGATGCTTAGCTTAATATTGCAAGAAACCCTGACTCTTGCAAAAGCTTTTTTTCATTTCTTATTCCTCAACTCATTGATAGTCCGGGCAGATGCCTTTATTATTGTAGGTCTTAGGATCGCTCCGCTTAACCTAAGGGCAGTGCAAGCAGTCTGAGCTTAATTGACTGGCACAAGTCGCGCTTACCCGCTAGGCCTGCACCGGAAGACTTGCAACGGCAAAACCACAAGTTACCGCTACGCTCAAACTTGCGGCATTGGGGGGATAAAACTACAAGATGTATTTCAAAGAGCAAAATATTTATGGTTTTTAACTACCATTATTTGTCCATATATTTGTAAATACAGACTTATAACGGGCTTTTTAACCCATAAATGTTTCAGAAGATGGCGTCTTTCGGTAATAAACTAAGGGAGTGTAGGAGCGAAAAAGGATTTTCGCAAACAGAGTTGGCCAAACAAATTGATACCTATCATTCTATCATTGGTAAGTATGAACGTGATGAAGTAAAACCAACTATTGATGTGGTCAAAAGACTGGCCGATGTATTGGATACTACGGTAGGTTACTTGCTCGGAGAGACTGAAGAAAGAGAGTTGCTCAAAGACCCTTCGATGTTGAAGCGGTTGAATGATATTGCCAAGTTTAGCAAACAGGACAAGGAGCATATTCTTTACACTCTGGATGCCATGATTAACAATGTGAAGTTTAAGGCTATTCATTAAAAAAGCCCTCGATTTCTCGAAGGCTCTTCGTTTCTTTCAGTCACTTTTTCAACATTCCTAATCTGAGGTATAGAGGGGTTCAAACTCACGTTTATAGCAAGCACATTCGGTTTCAAATATTCCTTTTTCGAAAGCTTGTTTATGTATCTCAGGAAGCTTCTTATACCTTTTTTTTCTTTTCCTCTCAGCACGTTTTGGAGTTATAAAATCATAAGTACTGCTTAACATTATTACAACCTCGATTTTATCACATTCATCCACTAGCTCTATGGTTGTTGGTTCCATGCCAACACCCTTGAACAATATTTTTTTCTCAGAAACGGGGATATCTATTTGGAAAAAACCATCAATATCTGTTCTGCCAACTTCTGCTGTATCATTCATCATAATCGATACTCCTGCCAAAATATCAAATTGGTCAGAAATCACCCGTCCTTCAATAGTTTTACTCTGAGAGTAAACGCCACATATTGAAGCAGTGAATACAATAAATAGAATTAGTAATTTCTTCATTTCACAGTTATCTTTTCTTTTTCGTGGGAGCTCTATATTCATGGGTATAGTCATATTCCGCTGGCTTCTTCTGGCCTTGAATTCTATACAGAATAATAAAACTTGCGTTGGGTATAAACGGCTTATCATTTTGAAGAGACGTAACGTCTTGTGAAAGATTGGGTGCAGATTGAGTTGCACCTAATTTGCCATCAGGATGAGTATGGAATTCTTGTAAAACACCACCAAAGGAAAAATTACCTCCATATTTTTTTTGTAATGCACCGAGTGTACCATAAGATTCGGTATTTGAATTATTCAAATATTTTCCTAATTGAATATATCACCCCATATTGACCCACCCATTTCAGTGTAAGCTGACCCACCT
>CAZQVB010000049.1:0-28300 GCA_964596645.1 uncultured Roseivirgaceae bacterium | reverse complement strand
TCAGTTTCGGAGTGACATGACGCGGCCCCACGGCCCGTGGAGTGAAAAGCGGCAAGCCGGCGGTGTGGGATTGAAGACTTTGATGAGCAATGGCAAATGAAAGCTTTACCGGTGAGATTGATATTAACATGCTTCGAAGGATGCTGACCCGTGGCTGATCATTTCTTTTCCAGTTGATGAAAAGAAACGAACCAATGAAAAATCCATTCAAAACAATGCTGTCACACGCTTAAAACCAGCCGCACGAAATGGTCTATGGGGGCACAGACCATGGAGATTAGGGTTAACGCCTGTTGTTTTGACCCGCTGGCGTGCATTAATCGCGGCTTATGTCAATTGCCAACAGATCCTGAAACAAGTTCAGGATGACTGCAAGGGTTGGTGCATGCGTCTGGGGCCTGCTGCATAAAATGTTCTTTGGGTCACAGACCATGGAAATGGTTGCACGCCCGCTGTTTTGGCTGGCCTGCGTGCATCATATAGCTGAAAGCTCAAGGCTCAAAGAATGACCATGCCTAAAAAAGGTTGGAGATATGCTGAAATCCTGAATCAAATCCCGTGCAGAAAGGTCACTTTTCACCAGTCTACTAGTCTACCAATCCACCATTTAACCGCTCCGACTATCGTCTCACCTGGCATTAGTAACGGGCCTTGGAATTGAGAGGTGCAGCTTGTATAGTACCAATTTCAGACTTTGAGCTTTCATCTTTGAGCTTTGATATTCCCCCGCGCTACGCTATGGTAATGTCTTCATTCAGATACACATCCTGAATGGCGTGAAATAGTGCTACACCTTCTTTCATGGGTTTTTGGAAGGCTTTGCGGCCCGAGATGAGGCCCATACCGCCCGCCCGCTTGTTGATCACGGCCGTGGTCACCACCTCTGCCAGATCGTTTTTGCTTGAGCCTCCTCCGGAGTTGATCAGCCCCATGCGCCCCATGTAATTGTTGACCACCTGCCAGCGGGTAAGATCTATCGGGTGGTCGCTTGTGTAATCGGAATACACCTTCGGATCAGTTTTGCCAAACTTTATTGCATTGAAGCCACCATTGTTGGTGGGCTGTTTTTGCTTGATGATATCCGCCTTGATCGTTACGCCCAAATGATTGGCCTGGCCCGTGAGATCGGCTGCGGTATGAAAATCCTTATCGTCGTTTTTAAATTCCTCATTGCGCAGGTAGCACCACAGTACGGTGAACAGCCCCAGTTCATGGGCATACTCGAAGGCTTCCGCGATCTCCTGTATCTGCCGATGGCTCTCCTCTGATCCGTAATATATGGTAGCTCCCACACCCACACAGCCCATGTCAAAAGCCTGATTCACACTGGCAAACATGATTTGATCGTACCGATTGGGAAAGCTCAACAGCTCGTTGTGGTTCAGCTTGAGTATGAAAGGAATTTTATGTGCGTATTTGCGTGCAACACTCCCGAGCACACCGAGGGTTGAGGCCACGGCATTGCATCCGCCATCTACAGCAAGCTTTACAATATTCTCACTGTCGAAGTAGATGGGGTTTGGTGCAAAAGAAGCCGCCGCACTGTGCTCTATACCCTGGTCTACCGGCAATATGGAGAGGTAGCCCGTACCACCCAGGCGGCCATGATCAAATAGCCATTGCAGGTTGCGCAGCACGGGCGTCTGCCGGTCGCTCAGTGCAAAGATGCGTTCGACAAAGTCAGGTCCGGGCAGGTGCAGGTCGTCTTTGGGAAATTTGCACGTATGGTTCAAAAGGCTTTCGGCTTCGCTGCCGAGCATTTCTTCTATCGAGTTGTTCATGTTGTTATGTTTATCTATAACCTTCATGCCCTGGCCATATAAGAATATACGGCTGATGTTGGCACTTTACAGATAAGACAATTGCCGTCGCATTGTGTTCTGATAACGGCACAAAAAATGACCGAGCAGCTTGGCACCTCGTAAAATCACGTTAACCACGAAGTACCCAACGAATTCACAAAGAACACGAAGAATCTTTGTGACCTTGGTGCTGAACTTAGTGCTCTTAGTGGTAAAATAATGATGTCAGCAAGCTCTCTTAAAAAAGAGATGAAGCGGGCGATCAATAGAACCTTGTAAAATCATATTAGCCACGAAGTACACAACGAATTCACAAAGAACACGAAGAATCTTTGTGGCCTTTGCGCTGAACTTAGCGTTCCTTGTGGTTAATATAATTATGCCAGTATGCTGGCTAAAATGAGGTGAAGCGGGTGATAATGAACTTAATCCACAAAAGGCGCAATGACTTCACAAAATACACCAAGCAACCGCGTGAAGTTGGTGATACTCTAGCTCTGGAAAAGGCGCACGCCGAAGAAAGTTTCCAACACAGTGATGATGACGATGGCGCCCAATACCAGCGGAGCGATATACTTGAGTGAAAAAGCTATGTATTTGGCCAAAAATGTTTGAGTAAATCCTTCATAGCCATAGCTCAGCTCGCGAAACATCTTTCGCCTCGACCATATATGAATGACAAATACAGAGACCAGCAGCCCGCCGAGCGGAAGCAGCGTGTTGGAAGCCACGTCGGATACGAACGTCATGAAATCGGTGGGGGCCGATGCCCCTACATAGGTGATGAAATTGGTGAGTGTATCAGAATAGCCATTGGCCAGCATGGAAGGGATGCCCATGAGAAAAATAATACCGGCAGAAACCCACACGGCCGGTTGGCGCTTCATTTTGTATTTATCTACAAAAAAGGCAACAGGCAGTTCCAGCAGCGAAATAGTGGAGGTGAGGGCTGCGAAGGCCAAAAGTAGAAAAAACGAGGAGCCCACGATAATGCCCGCGTACGGGCCCATGTTGGCAAAAATGCCCGGCATAGTGATGAAAATAAGTCCTGCACCACCTTCCGTATCAATGCCCTGAGAGAAGACAAAAGGAAAAATCATAAGGCCGGCCAGAAAGGCAATACCGACATCAGCCAGGGTGATCATGGCACTGGCTGATATCACATTTTCGCGCTTACCCAAATAGCTGCCGTAGGTCATAAGCGCGCCCAGTCCCAGGGAAAGTGAAAAGAAAGCCTGACCCAAGGCGCGATAGGTGACATCCAGATTGATCTTAGAAAAATCGGGCACCAGGTAAAATTCAATTCCCGCCGCAGCACCAGGCAAGGTAAGGGCATAAATCGTGAGGCATATAATGATGACCAACAATACTGGCATCAGCAGCTTGCTGGCCTTTTCGATGCCTTTGGTCACGCCTTGAGAAACGATGAGCGCCGTAGCCAGCAGAAAGGCCAGCGTATAGCCGCCGATGAGTGGCACGTCCTTCACAAATTCACCAAAGTGCTCACCTATGCTGAAGTTGCCCGTCATCATTTCCACCACATAACCAAGCACCCAGCCCGCTACCACATTATAAAATGACAGGATGACCACGCCGCAAAAAACCCCGAGCACGCCCACAAAAGTCCAGTTGGGATGACCGAGGGGTCCAAATGCGGCCGCAGCACTTTTTTGCGACCTTCGGCCAATGGATATCTCTGCCACCATAATGGGAAAACAGAGCACGAAGCAGAAGAGCAGGTACATGATGAGAAAGGCCGAACCGCCCCCCCTGCCCGCTTCGAAAGGAAACTTCCAAATATTGCCCAGCCCCACGGCACTACCTGCCGCCGCGGCAATGAAACCAAACTTATTTGAAAACTTGTTCCTGGCGCTTACCATACTAGCCCGTAATATTTAAAAATGCCCTGACAATAATGGAGGTGTAAAAAAAGCACAATAATAATAGACCCACAAACATGTGGAGGCCTGTAGAATTCATATAATTTTCTGAGACGGGGGCAGCGCCAAACGAAACGTCTGCCCTCACCTGAGTTTGTTGACATAAATTTTGTGAGAAAAGCCTTTGTCGGCTTTCGTACCGTCAGGCCGGCAATGATCTTGCTCCTTCGTATCTGAAGCACCTCAAGGCTGGCTCAGTAAACCTTATATCTTTTCGAACTGACCAGTGATGGATCGAGACATAAAGCAAGCGACGGCGCGAGAAAGGCGCGGTTTCATTGCCGGGCATTTTTCAGTATGTTTGTGGAAAATTTTCCTCAGAAAATAGGGCAATAATTGACATCCCGCCATATCAGCAGGAAGTTGAATAAATGTCCCACTAAGCATATCGGTGCTTCAACCCCAATCTTAATGAATTGCTGCTCAACCCATTAATCGTAGCTTTATATTTGATAATCACTTTGTGCTGCCGGGCATCCAATACGGTCACATATTTGTCTGTCAACTAAATCTTTCAATTATAAATGGACATCAAACTTTTATCATTCGATATCGACAACACGTTGATCAAGTCCGAAGAGGACAAGGATTTTTTTAATTTATGGTCGAGTTTGGATTTTACTGACAAACCAATTTTGGTGTATAACACCGGCCGCCTTCTCGACGATACCAAACGACTGATACAGGCCAGCACACTTCCACAGCCCGACTACATCATAGCCGGCGTAGGTACGTCCATATACGATGTGGCCAACGATACTGTGTTGAAGGAGTTTTCGCAAATACTGGAAGAAGGCTGGGATAGAAAGAAGGTCTCAGAGATCATTCAAAGCCTGGAGTACGACATGGAGATGCAGCCCGAGCACCTTCAGAATAATTATAAGTCGAGCTGGTTTTTGGAAGGCGCCACACCCGACGATATTCAGAAATTAGAAAGAGCCCTTGAAAAAGGCGGTTTAGATATCAATGTGGTATACTCCAGCAGCCGACATCTGGACGTACTCCCGAAATGGGCCAATAAAGGCAACTCGCTCAACTGGCTGCTGAAGCACCTCGATATAAAAGCAGAAAACACATTGGTAGGCGGCGACAGCGGCAACGACAGCGCCATGTTCAAGATACCGGGTATTAATGGCGTAATAGTGGCCCACGCACAGCCGGAGTTGTACAAAGAAACCAAAGGCCTTCACGTACTTTGCTCAGAAAAATCACTTTCGCATGCCATCATAGATGCGCTTCAGCACTATGGCCTGGAGTATACGCGCAGTCATCATGATGCGGAAGGCAGGCCAACCGACGATACTATGGTGTATCCGACCATGATAGAGATCGAAGACATCAGTGGCATCACCAGAGAGCAACTACACCTGATCAAAGAGGGCTACGATGAGGCGGTGAAAGTGATCAAAAAAAATATAACCCCCATGGGCTTTGTCGCCTGCTCGCTCGACGACAATGAGTCGGTAGGCACTGACGAAAACTATCGCAGCGTATGGGCGCGCGACGGCTGCATTGCCATTACCGGCACCATACCGCTCGTAAAAGACCCTGAAATAAACGAGTGCCAGAGGCGCACGATAGAAACACTCGTAAACAACATATCGCCCAACGGGCAGATTCCCAGCAACGTAAGCATTGCCCACGGCCGGCCCGACTACTCCGGTGTGGGCGGCATCTGCGCCATTGACAGCGGCCTGTGGCTCATCATAGCCATACACGACTATGTGAAAGCCACGCGCGATATTGAGTTCCTAAGAAATAATTTTGCCCCACTCCTGCGCATCATGGACTGGCTCAGTGCCCAGGATGGCAACAACGACGCCCTGCTGGAGATACCCGAAGCCGGCGACTGGACGGATCTTTTCGGCCGCAGCTACAACATTTTATATGACGAAGTGCTGTGGTATCGCACCAACATATGCTTTGGCCGACTACTCGAAATGCTCGGCAACAATGAAAAGGCGGGAGACTACCTGCGCTGGTCGCAGGTGATCAAGCGAGAGATAATGCTCAACTTCTGGCCTACCACGCAGAATAAGCTCTCCGACAACCTCACCTTTGCCGAGCAGCAATATGCCCTGGGCGATGCGCGCTATTTGCTTGCACAGGTCACGCCATTCGACTACAGTTGGCGCTGCGATGTGTATGGCAACATACTCGCATATCTTTACGATGTGGTAGACAAAGAGAAAGCCTTGCACACCTTCAGGTTTATGTGGGGTGCCGGTGTCAATGATCCATTTCCGGTAGAAAATGTGTACCCGGCCGTAAACGCGGGCGATCCCGATTGGCGGCCCTACTACACAGTAAATTTGCTCAACCTGCCCCATCACTACCACAATGGCGGCATTTGGCCATTTGTAGGCGGCGGATGGGTACGCTACGTCAATAAGCTGGGGATGAAAAACCTGGCCATGCAAGAGCTGTTCAAGCTGGCAGAGCTGAACAAGCTGGGCATGTTTCACGAGTGGGAATTCAACGAATGGGCCCATGGCAAAACAGGCCGGCCTATGGGCAAAGCATACCAGACCTGGTCGGCTTCAGAGTACATCAAGGCCTGTCACGAAGTAGGAATAATCAACAAAAGTTAATAGCTACCATGCAAAATATATTAATGCTATCCACACATGGATATGTGGCTGCTGAGCCAGAACTCGGCAAGCCCGACACAGGAGGCCAAGTAGTATACGTACTGGAACTGGCCAATCGCTTTAGCCGGCTGGGTGTAAAGGTGGACCTGGTAACACGACAATTCGAAGATCAACCCGAGTTCGATGTGGTGAATGAAAACTTCAAGGTCTGGCGCGTGCCCTACGGCGGCGATAAGTTCATCCGCAAAGAAGACATGCACGACCATATGGGCCAGTTTGTCACCAATTTCCTGTCGCTCATCCGCAACAAGGGCATTGTGTACGACATCGTATATTCTCACTACTGGGATGCCGGATGGGCCGGACAGAAAATAGCTGAAGAACTCGGTGTGCCACATATACACACACCGCACTCGCTGGGCTGGTGGAAAAAGCACAATATGGGTCAGTCTATGGACGAGAAAACCATGGAAAAGCGGTATCGCTTCAATGAGCGCATAGAAAAGGAATTTTTCATCTTTCAAATGTGCAACCATGTGATCGCTACCACAGAGCCTCAGGTGGAGTTGCTGATAGAGCACTACGACGTGCTCGATCGCCGGGTCACCGTGATTCCCCCGGGTATGGATGAAAATCGTTTTTCGCCTATTCGTGTGGAAGATCAAAAGGTGCTGCGCAAAAAATATAACTTCCAGGATCATGACGTGCTCGTAGTGGGGCGCATGGCGCACAACAAGGGCCATGACCTGCTCATTCAGTCTATGCCCACCTTGCTGAAGCTGGTGCCAGATGCCAGGCTGATGGCCTGCATAGGCAGCGACGAGTCCAAGCAAGACGACAAAGGCACTCAGGAGCTGAAAAAGCTGGCGAAAGAATTGGGTGTAGAAGATAAAATTGTGTGGAAGCCGTACGTACCAGATGATGACCTGGCCAACTACTATCGCTCTGCGGCGGTGTTCTCCATGTCGTCGCGCTACGAACCGTTTGGTATGGTTTCAATAGAGGCTATGGCCTGCGGCACACCGTCGGTAGTTACCGTACATGGCGGGTTGTTCGAGCTCATCGATTTTGGCAATCAGGCCTTATTTGCCGATCCCAACAGACCAGAAGAATATGGCGCTATGTTGGCCATACCGATGCTGTATCCCCAGCTGGCACGCGAGATATCTGTGGAAGGCGCGCGCTTTGCCAGAAGGAATTTTGGCTGGACGGGTATAGCAAAGCGTATTCTCAATGTTTTCGAATCTTTTGCCCGCATCAACTCCATGCAGGGCGAAAGCAACAACAGATATTTACTGTAGATCCAATACATGCACCAGGTCTCCGTCAGGAGGCTTGGTGTATGCTTTTTGGCAACTTGCCTGTTTGCGTCAGCATCCAGCGCATGCAACGATGCACAACGTCGGCCGTGCGGCAGTACATCATCGGGCAGCCCGCCGGTATGGCTATTAAGCCATTGGCCACACAATAGTCATAGGCCTCCTGCGAGAAGCTCCCCTTGTCTGCCGATCGATGAAACCACACCATCTGCACACCGGCCATCCCGCAATCTCTCACTATTTCCAGGCTTTTGTCTGGGTGGTTGGCGAGCACCACTGCTTCCACCTGAGACGGCACGTCACTCACTTTGGCGTAGCTTTTCAGTCCATCTATCGTATCGGCGTGCGGATTGACCGGATACACTTCATAGCCCTCTTTCACAAGTTTTTTTACAATTACATTGCCCACGCCCTGTCCAGAGCGCGATGCCCCCGTCACGGCTATTTTTCTCTTTTCTAAAAACCGGGCTGCCGCTTCCTTTAGCAATTCATCCATATGTTTCTTCATAAAGGTGAAGAATAAACCTATGGTGAATGGCACAAAAAAAATATGAGTGAGATCAGGAAATCTGTGTATTTGCCAGAAGATTACGCGTGAGATCAGGCTGTTACGCCGAGCCTGCCTTCAGCGTTTTGCGGCGCATGAGGCGGTTGAGCACCGGATGGGCCAGCACCGATAGCAATATCACTGCCGCACCGGCATAAAACCCCGGTTGCATTTTTTCTTTGTCGCCAAACAGCAGCACAGCCAGCACAATGCCGTATAGCGGCTCCAGGTTCACCGTGAGGTTCATAGCAAATGCCGATATCTTCTTCATAAGCTCCACCGCAGCAGAATAGGCATATACCGTACACACCACCGACAGTATGAGCAGATAGAACAAGTCCATACCGGTGATGCCGAGATCGATGCTTTGCTGCCCGGCGAGCGTACCGGCGTACAACGGCAGGAAGAGCAGCGTACCGCAAAATGCCCCGATCATTTCGTAGTAGGTGATGGTGTAGTGATTTTGGGAGTGGACGAAACGGCCGTTGATAACCGTGAAAAGTGAAGCCAGAATGGCCGAAATGATGGCCATACCAAGGCCGAGCGCATGATCGAATTCAAACTGAAAAATGATGTACAAACCCAACACCACCAGCATACCCAACATTACTTCATAGGCTTTAATGCGCCTTTTGTTGGCAATAGGCTCAAACAGGCTCGTCCAGAAGGAGGTGGTGGCCAGACCGGCCAGGCATACGGAGGCGTTGCTGATGCGGGCCGAAGCAAAGAACAAAATCCAATGCGCCGCTATCAGCAGGCCCGTAGCAAAGATGAGCACGATGTTGCGCCTTCCAATGCGAAAGGGGAGCTTTTTCCAACGCAGCACCACCGCCAGTCCTATGGCCGCCATCAATGTACGCAGCAGCACAATCTCTACCGGAGGTATGGTAATGAGCAAGCCGAGTATGGCAGTAAATCCCCATATAAGCACCAGAAAATGCAGATGGAGATAATCCCTATAGTCGGCCGTCATCTGGGCAAGGTTTTATAAAGCCCCAGCCCTACTATAGTAAATATCACGTTGGGTATCCATACGGCAATCATGGGGTCGATGGAGCCTGCCTGGGCCGATGTTCGCGAAAGCAGATAAAAAATGATGTAAATAAAAGCCAGCAAAAAGCCAAGAGCGATCTGAAAGCCGCTACCACCGCGCGATTTTCTGGCAGCCACCGTGAGGCCGATGAAGGTGAGTATAAAGGCAGCAAAAGGCGAGGCAAAGCGCACATACTTTTCCACTTCATACACCTGGATGTTGTCTGCCCCGCGCAGCTCCAATTCATCGATCAGGTCGTTCAACTCATTCATGGTGAGCGTTTCGAATTCATCCTTGTCGCTGTCAAAATCTTCCGGAGAAATGCGCAGCAGGGTATCGCGCTCCGTGCCGGCCGTGTATACTTCTTCTTTCCCGTCAAACTTGCGCAGGCTCCAGTTTTTCATTTTCCATATACCGCTGTCGGGTTGCCACTCCAGGCGCTGCGCCGTAAGCCGCGACTCCACACGGTTGCTGTCGATGGTTTCCAGTGTAAAGCGGTAGCCTACCTTTGCGTGGTTGTTGAAGCTTTGCAGGTACATATACGACTCCGGGCCCACTTTCATGTGGATGTCGCGATCGGTAAAGGTGTAAGGCCGCTGGAAATACGCGCGCTCAAAAGCCACCCTGTCTTTGTTGGAGTCGGGAATGACCCAGCCGCCAAAATAAAATGAAACCAAAGAGATGATGGCTGCCCCGTACAGATACGGCCGCATAATGCGCCGGAAAGATATACCACTGCTCAGCATAGCGACTATTTCTGTGTGCTGGGCCATTTGGGAGGTAATGAACACTACCGATATGAACACCGTGATGGGCCATATCATAGAGGCGATGTAGGGAATGTAGTCCAGGTAGTACAGCGCAGCAGGCACCAGGCCCACCTGGTTTTTTATCAAATCCTCATTGCGCTCTGTTATGTTGATGATGGTGACCACGGCCAGCAGTACCATCACGATAAATACGTATGCCGTGAGAAATTTTTTGAGTATATACCAATCCAGTATTTTCATTATACCATGGTTAAAGTCTTTGGCGTACCTGCTGCACCATTTTGGCCTTCCATTGGGCAAAGCTGCCCAATAGAATGTGCTGGCGGGCGGTACGCACCAGCCACAGATAAAAGGCCAGGTTGTGAATGCTGGCCACCTGTGCCCCCAGCATCTCTTTGCTCACGATCAAATGACGCAAATAGGCCTTGGAATAAAAAGCGCTCACCCGGCAGGCTATGCCTTCATCGATGGGCGTCAAATCATTTTTCCATTTTTCGTTGCGTATGTTGATGATGCCATTCGATGTGAACAACATGCCGTTTCTGGCGTTGCGCGTAGGCATTACACAGTCAAACATATCCACACCCAGGGCAATGCATTCCAATAGATTTTCCGGGGTGCCTACGCCCATCAGGTATCTTGGCTTTTCTTTGGGCAATATGCCGCACACCAGGTCGGCCATGGCATACATTTCCTCAGCAGGTTCTCCAACGCTTAATCCGCCGATGGCATTGCCTTCGCGGCCGTAGGACGCGATCGTTTCGGCTGAGTGCCGTCGCAAATCGTGATAGGTGCTGCCCTGCACAATGGGAAACAGATGTTGCTCGTAGCCGTAGTGGCCTGTGGTCTGGTCGAACCGGTCGCAGCAGCGCCGCAGCCAACGGTGCGTCATCTCCATCGATTGTTGGGCGTAATTGTATTCGCAAGGGTACGGCGTGCATTCGTCGAAGGCCATTACTATGTCGGCACCTATGGTGCGCTGCGTGTCCATCACGTTCTCCGGCGTAAAGCTGTGCCGCGAACCATCGATGTGCGACTGAAAGCGAACACCCTCCTCGGTGATCTTGCGGCTGTCGGCCAGCGAATATACCTGATAGCCACCGCTGTCGGTGAGTATTGGCGCTTTCCAGCCCATGAAACCATGGAGGCCGCCCGCCTGCTGCAGCAGCTCTAGTCCGGGCCGCAGGTAGAGGTGATACGTATTGCCCAAAATGATCTGTGCCTGCACATCATCGATCAGCTCCTGCTGGTGCACAGCCTTCACTGTGCCTGCTGTGCCTACCGGCATGAATATAGGAGTTTGTACCTGCCCATGGGCCAGCGACAGCAGGCCGGCGCGTGCGGCGGAGGCAGTATCGGATTTTTCCAGCTTGAATATCATGTAATAAATGGCCTGTGAACAGGTCGGCAAAATTAATTTATAATTCGGTTATTGGGCCGGTGCTTACAATTACTTCAGGCGCCCTTATATATCAATTGGCTTGAACCATGACTACCGTTTTTTTTATCCTCTTCGCAGTGGCTGCAGGGGTACAAATCCTTTTCTATTTATTGGCCATACTTAGCATAGCGTTACATAAATCTGCAAAACGCGACGCGGCTGCCGAGCCGGGCGTCACCGTAGTAGTAGCCGCCAAAAACGAATTGGAGAATCTGAAAAAGCTGCTGCCGGCACTCTACACACAGCACTACGCCAACTACGAAATACTTGTGGTAGATGACCGCAGTACAGATGAGACGTATGATTTTTTGCTGGAAGAAAGCAAGCGTGAAAAACGCTTTCGGTTCATTCGCATAGAAGACACACCAGGCCATATTAATCATAAGAAATACGCCATTTCGCTCGGCATACGCTCAGCCAAAAAAGATATTGTGCTGCTCACGGACGGCGACTGCTGGCCCGATAGCCCTGAATGGATAGCCGGTATGGCTGCCCCATTTCACAATCCGGCCACACAGATCGTGCTGGGCTACTCTCAGTACGAAAAACACAAAAGCCGTCTTAACGATTTCATACGATACGAAACCCTGCTCACTGCGCTGAGCTATATTTCCTTTGCCCTGCTGGGTCGGCCATACATGGGCGTAGGGCGCAATATGGCCTATCGCAAGGCGCTGTTTATCGACAATAATGGTTTCGGCAAGTACCGCAATATAGTAGGCGGCGACGATGACTTGTTTGTGCAATTGCATGCACGCCGCAGCAATACACGTGTGGTGCTGAGTGCCGATACGCTGGTGTACTCCAAGCCCAAGCTGCAATACAGCGATTATTACTGGCAGAAAATAAGGCATCTGAGTGTGGGCAAGCTCTATAGTTTTACTGACAAAATGTGGCTAGGCGCGATTTCACTCAGCAAAATGCTGTTTTGGGCTATGTTCATTCCTGCTATATTGTCAGCTTCCTACACTCTATATGTACTTTGCGGCTTCGTATTCACTATGGTACTATTATTGACCGCCCTGGCTATATTAAAAAATAAATCGGGCGACCGCGTCAGTCTGTGGGCCATTCCCGTTTTAGATTTGGTATTCGTCATATACTACCTCTTTATGGCCTTCCGCGTACTGTTTACCAAAAAAGTGAAATGGAGCTAAACAAGAATTTTTCTGATAAGGCGCTGGAAGATTTCCGGCTCATAGACCAGGCTACCCTTGAAGACAATGAGCAGGCATTTGCCGAGCTTATGAAGCGATACAAAAAGCCGGTGTACCATATGATTCTGAAAATGGTGCGCAATGTAGACGATGCAGAAGACCTCACCATAGAAGCTTTTGCCAAGGCCTTCCGCAACCTCAAGCGCTTCAAAAAAGATTATACCTTCAGCACCTGGCTCTTTCGCATCGCCACCAACAATGCCATCGACTTTATAAGAAAGAAAAGACTGGAAACCCTGAGTCTGGACACCTCCTTTAAAGACGACAGTGGCGATGCCGTGAAAATAGATGTAGAAGATCATAAGCTCAATCCCATGGAGGAGACCATCAACAGCCAGAAGATAGAACTGGTGCGGCTGTTTGTGACCAAGCTTCCGCCAAAATACCAGCGCCTTGTTAAGCTGCGTTACTTCGATGAACTCTCATACGATGAGATTGCCCGCGAATTGGAGGCCCCACTGGGCACCGTAAAGGCGCAACTTCACCGCGCGCGCGAGCTTATGTACGACCTGGTGAAGGACAAGCAAAATCATATGTAGATAGTCATTTTTTGGTCGGCCTTTGCTCGTCACCAGCCACTATTATTTACTTTTCACACTTCACATCCGTACCACATGCCCGAGGGTGTCTCATTGATCAAGCAGCATTTTCCTGATATCGATTCACAAAAAATGGCGCAATATGAAGCGCTGAAAGATTTGTATGAGCATTGGAATGCTCAGATCAACGTGGTGTCGAGAAAGGACATCGACTACCTGTATACCAGGCATGTGCTGCACAGCCTGAGCATAGCCAGAGTGGTGCAGTTCAAGCCCGGCGCAGATGTGATGGATATCGGCACCGGAGGCGGGTTTCCCGGTATTCCTTTGGCCATCATGTTTCCGGAAGTGCGCTTCGTACTGGTCGATTCCATCGCCAAAAAAATAAAAGTGGTACAAGCAGTGATTGATGCGTTGAATTTAAAAAACACTGTTGCACATCATAAAAGGGCAGAGCAGGTAGAGGGGAAATTCGATTTTGTAACCTCGCGGGGCGTCACGCGGCTGGCAACGATGATACACTGGGTAGAACAAAAGATAAAGCCAAAACATAAAAATAGCCTGCCCAATGGCTTGCTTTGCCTGAAGGGCGGCGACTTACAGGAAGAATTGGCGGAAGTAAGCCGGCCCACTTCTCTGTATTCTATTCAGCAGTTTTTTGATGATCCTTTCTTTCAGGAGAAGCAGCTCGTGCATGTGGCCATTTCCAAAAAAGATGTGCCGTAGCCTGTAGCAGGCTTTGCCTGGTTATACGCCGCACATTTTCCTGCTCACCATCACTATGCGTTGGCTTTCATTATACATGTAGAAACTCCAACAGTACGGCCAGCAGTGCGCCTAATATGGAAAGCACTATTTTTTTGCGGTTGAAGGCATGCTCGGGGGTGTGTTCGAAATATATGGTGGTGGAGATGTGCAAAAAGTTGCCACATACCAGGGCAAATACCAGGAGCATGGCCGGAGTGCCAAAAAGCACCACGGTGCGCAGGTATTCGCTTACGTAAAGGCCCAGCGGTGATGTAATGCTAAACACCAGCAGCAATACCGTAAGCACTTTTTTACTGTCAAAAAAGCTTCTGAGCACCGACAGCAGCACTATGGTAGCCGGCACCTTGTGCAGCACTATGCCAATGAGCAGGCTCATCTGCTGCATCTGGTGACCGTGCACGCCCTCCTCGCCGGAGTGTGCCAGAATGGCGCCATCCATAAGGCCATGTATGCAAAGGCCAACCATGAGCGTAACCGGCGAAAATGTATGCCGGTGTGCGTGCTGGTGGTGATGCCCGTGCTCTACACCGGATGTAAAAAAGTCGATGAAGATTTGCATGAAAAACCCCAGGAGCACCACAATGGAGAGCAGGCGACTGCTGTGCGATGTGATAAACAGCTCGGGAAGCAAGTGCACTATGGTGATAGAAAAAAGATAAGCACCTGCAAATACCAGCAGGCTCTTTAGGTTCACGCGAACAAGGCGATCAGAAAATACCACAACCAGACCGGGCACCAGCGCCGCCAAAAAAAGGAGTATGGAATACATCACCGACATCTACTAGCGGGTCAATAAGAAAATCATGCGATCGGAAGACTCTGCCACATAGTCGCTGAGCTGATAATCGCCAAAAATATGGACGAGATTTAATTTTGCCTTTTCAAAGTACTGTAAAAAGTGGGAGCGGCGTATGGCCTTCACACGCTCAAAATAGGAATAATTTTGTCCTTCATCTTCAAAGCATATTTCCTTAATGATAAAGCCGTCTTTCACATATTTTTTTATGTGAAACTCTATGCCCTCTATCGTCTTCACTTCCTCCGGCACCAGATTGTGCACCACCGTGTACGGATTGAGGAAATCAATGAGCAGGCTACCGCCTGGTTTTAGGCACTTTGCCATAGCGCAAATAGCCTCTTCGTGCTCTTCGTCGGTCTGGAAATAGCCAAAGCTTGTAAACAAATTGAAAATATAATCGAAGCGGTGGTGTGGCCATTCGTGGCGCATATCGTGCACATAAAAATGCAGCCGGTCATTTTCGTACTGCCTTGCATGCTTTATGTTTTCTACAGAAAGATCGAGACCCACCACATCGTAACCGCGCTCATTGAGATAAATGGCATGACGCCCCTTACCGCAGGCAAGATCCAGCAGCAGATGCTCGGTGCGCAGCTCGAGATGCCGGACAATGTTGTCGATAAATTCCTGCGCCTCTTCATGGTCGCGGTGTTTGTACAAAATATGATAGTAGTGCGAATCGAACCACTCACCAAACCACTCCTTAGTCTTCCGCATTGATGCGCTCTATTTTATCGGCCAGTCCGTCTGTGACGTAAGACTGCAATTCGTTTTTATCATCCATATATAAAAGGAAAGCTTCCAGCTCTTCCTGTGCCGCCAGTACGGCCTTGGCTTTATCCAGGCCCATCACCATAAAGCCGGTGGCATAGGCGTCGGCGGTCATGCAGTCGGGCGCTACCACCGTGGCGCTGAGCAGTGTGTGCTCCACAGGATAGCCCGTTACCGGGCTAATGGTGTGCACATAGCGCCGGCCGTCCTGCACGTAAAAGTTGCGGTAATTGCCCGAGGTGGCCACACCACGATCTGTCAGCTTGATCACCGCCATGAGTCTTTGCTCATAGAAATCTACCGTGGGGTCTTCCACTGCCGTGCGCCACAGTTCGCCGCCGGGCTTTGTACCGCGGCATACAATCTCGCCACCTATTTCCACCAAAAGATTTTCTATTCCTTTTGCCTGCAAAAAGCTGGCAACTACATCTACAGCGTAGCCCTTGGCTATGGCACTAAAATCCACCTGCATGCGCCGATCCTGCTTGCAGACCTGAGTGTCGTTGAACCAAATTTTATCGAATCCTACTAAAGCTGTCAGGCTGTCTACCGTAGCACTGTCGGGGGCCATGGTCTCTTCCTTGCCAAATCCCCAGGCGTCTACCAGTGGGCCGATGGTAGGATCAAAAGCACCGGAGGTAGCATCAAACACTTGCCGGCTGGCCCTCAGTACGGGCAAAAAATATTCTGATTCATAGGTAAAACACGAATCGAGATTGAAGCGGCTCACTTCTGAGCTGGGTATGTAGTTAGACATGGACTGGTTCCAAACCTTGAGCAGTGAATCTACCTCACCACCAAAGTCGAGTGCTTCGGGGTGGTAATATTTGATGCTGTAGCCAATTGGCCCCATGGTGGTGCCTGAGAGTTCTACCAGCGATTCCGGCTTTTCGTTGCGCACCTTCCACACTATAAACACCACTAAAATGAGCAGCAGGGGGTATAATCTTTTCAGGTAATCTTTGATCGGCATAGACGGTGATTTTGGCGCGCAATTTACATTTAATCATCCAATAAGCGGACAATCGCTCGATCAGTGTCGCTCAAAGTGTTTAAGTTCATTCATCAACTGGAAAAGAAATGAACAGCCACGGATGGTTTGTAGCTTTTGAAGCATTTTAAGAGCTATATCACTGCTAATGTTTTTGACTTGCCTGCCCATTTATTCCAGTGCTTCAGCATCTGTTTACTCTTTAGACAGATCCTGAAACAAGTTCAGGATGACTTCGACTTTGAGCCTTGAGCTTTCTGCTACCTATTCCACCAACCCAATACTCTACCAATCTACCATTCCACCAATCACCAGTTTACGAGTCGGACAAGACTGAATGGTGGCTCTTGCATGACCCTCCTTATTCCATGATCTGTGACGCACAGACCGTTTCGTGCGATAGGCCCCAGGCGCATGCACCAACCCTTGCAGTCATCCTGAACTTGTTTCAGGATCTGTTGGCTATTGATATAAGCCGCGAATAATGCACGCCGGCGGGTCAAAACAACAGGCGTGCGCCTGGCCCCGCGCCTGGCACCATTGTTTTGAGAAGATTTTTCTGGTTCGTTTCTTTTGATCAACTGGAAAAGAAATGAACAGCCACGGATGGTTGGTAGCTTTTGAAGCATTTTAAAGCGATATCACTGCTAATGTTTTTGACTTGCCTGCCCATTTATTCCAGTGCTTCAGCATCTGTTTACTCTTTAGACAGATCCTGAAACAAGTTCAGGATGACTTCGATGACTGACATTGAGCTTTGAGCCTTGAGCTTTCAGCTATACATTCCACCAACCCACTATTCTACCAATCTACCATCCCACCAATCACCAGTTTACGAGTCTACCAGTCTACCAGTCCACTAATCCTCCTCCGAAACTGACGAAACACCCGCGCTAGCACTGGCGCAGTCAGCAGATTTTAGATGAAATATCATCTTAATTCTTACATGGTTAACAGCGTGTCTTGCCACCGGCTGTCTTGAGTATCATTAAGTAGAAAGAAGTGTGCGCAGGTCTTTCCGCCATATAAAATTTCTCTTGCCTTGCAGTAGCCATAGAGTATTTGGATTGTGAATTTGCTAAAATGAGGGTGCATGAGCAGCATGATTTTAAGAATATCACAATTGCTGAGAATGACGGAGTCCCTTACACTTTGAATGAAATACGGAATGAAGAAATTAATTTTGCAGGGAACACAAAATATTGTTTTGGTGTATAAAGGGTAAAGGACTTAGAGCAAAATATTATTAGGGAGGGCGCAGGTATGAAAGTTATAATTCAATTGATCATAATTACGACGACCATCATTGGAATGGCCGGTTACTCCATAGCGGGAGAAATGGAGAAGAAAGACACTACTTCGGCATCGCAACGCCAGGAGTTAATCGCCGGTTTGGCGGAAAAGATACAGGCGCCTATGGCACAGGTTTTCAACACCAAGCGTCAGGTGCGCATCATCGATGAAAAAGGCAATACCATCCGTGAAGGATGTATGGATGAAACCGAGGGCTTCTGCCCAACTTCTACATTAGTACCAATCATTTACCGTAGTGTGTACCTCACTGATATTCACGGCATTTCTTATTATATGCTGAATAAGGGGTTGGAAATACAAAAAAACTAGGGAGTTCGGGAACTAATCCGGACGTGTATGAATTATACTATTGGTTAATAATTGGTTCATGGTTGTTAGGTTGTAAGCTATAAGTTTTTGGTTTCTGAAAAAGGTGCTTCTAAACAGGCACCTTTTTTTTATACCCCGGATAAGCCTTGTCCCATTGCCTCCAGGCAGGCCGCACTTATACCGCAGCTTCCCTTTTCAGCTCTTCTTTCAGAAACTTACCCGTATAGCTTTGCTCATTGGCGGCCAAATCTTCCGGTGTGCCGCTTCCTACAATGGTGCCACCAGCCTGGCCTCCTTCCGGGCCGAGGTCCAAAACGTAGTCGGCCACCTTGATCACATCCAGGTTGTGCTCTATCACCAGCACTGTATTTCCTTTTTTCACCAGTCGCTCCAGCACCTCCAGCAGGTGTTGAATATCCTGAAAGTGCAGGCCTGTTGTCGGCTCATCGAGTATGTAGAAGGTATTGCCGGTATCGCGTTTAGATAGTTCTGTGGCGAGCTTTACGCGCTGTGCCTCCCCGCCAGAGAGTGTGGTGGCATGTTGGCCCAAGGCTATATATCCAAGTCCTACTTCATCCAGCACCTTGATTTTGCGCAATATTTTTGGCTGGTTTTCAAAAAAAGTCACCGCCTGTTCCACCGTCATTTCCAATACATCAGCTATCGATTTGCCTTTAAAGCGTACCTCGAGTGTCTCGCGGTTATATCGCTTTCCTTTGCATGTTTCGCAGGGTACCGCTACATCGGGCAGAAAATCCATCTCGATTATTTTCATACCGGCGCCTTCACAGGTTTCGCACCGCCCACCCTTCACATTGAAGGAAAATCGACCCGGCTTGTAGCCTCTGATCTTAGCCTCCTGAAGGTTGGCGAAGAGCGATCTTATTTCTGTAAATACCCCCGTATAGGTGGCGGGGTTGGAGCGGGGCGTACGCCCAATGGGCGACTGATCTACTTCTATTACTTTGTCGATGTGCTCCAGACCGGCTACAGACGTGTGCGGCATCGGGTCTTTGCGGGAGCGGTAGAAGTATTGGTTAAGAATTGGAAACAGCGTATCGTGAATGAGCGTGGACTTGCCACTCCCCGACACACCCGTGACGCAGATCATGCACTCGAGCGGAAAATCCACATCGATATTTTTGAGATTATTTCCGGTAGCGCCCTTCAGTGATATCTTCTTATTGCCGGGTGCTCTCCGATTCTGCGGGATGGCTATTTCTCGCTTCCCTTTCAGAAAGTCGGCGGTGAGGCTCTCCTGTAGCAAAAATGATTGTGGATCACCTTCTGCCACGATATGGCCGCCATGCAGCCCCGGGCCCGGGCCAATGTCTATCAGATGATCGGAATGCAGCATCATGTCTTTGTCGTGCTCTACCACCATCACGGTGTTGCCCAGGTCGCGCAGGTCTTTCAGCGCGCGAATGAGGCGCTCATTATCGCGCTGATGCAGGCCTATGCTGGGCTCATCGAGAATGTACAGCACGCCGGTGAGCTGCGTGCCGATCTGTGTAGCCAGCCGAATGCGCTGCGCTTCACCACCCGATAGCGTTTTCAAGGGCCTGTTGAGGTGCAGGTAGTCGAGGCCTACTTCCAGCAGAAAATTGATCCTTTTCCGTATTTCTTTCAGCACCTCTGTGGCGATTCGCCGTTGACGCTCGTCCAGGCGCTCCTCCAGGTTTTCAAACCACTGCCCCAGCATGCGCACATCAAGCATGGCCAGTTCGGCTATGTTTCGGTTATCTATCTTAAAATGCATCGACTCTTTCCTGAGCCTACCGCCTGCGCATTCCGGACATACATTGACCACTGTAAAATCGCGCACCCAATCCTGGATTTTATCAGATCCTCCTTCGCGTTGTTTCTCCAGAAAACGAATGATGCCTTCAAACTTGGTGTTCCAATCTGTACCAGGATGCTTCACCGACGCCACCGCTACCGGCACATCGTCTCCATACAGCAGTACCCGCATCACCGCCTCGGGAATATCTTTGATCGGTGTGCTGAGCCCTACGCCCTGCCGCTTGAGAATGGCGGCGATTTTTTTGAATATCCAGATGTCGCGGTACGGGCCCAGCGGCGATATGCCCCCTCTGCTGATGCTGAGTGACGGATCGGGAATGACAGATTCCGGCGTGATTTCTTCGATCTGGCCCAGGCCATTGCAGACCGGACAAGCACCGTAGGGCGAGTTGAAGGAAAAATTGTTGGGAGCGGGATCGTCGTAGGCAATGCCCGATTCAGGATCCATCAGATGTTTGGAAAAGTGACTCACGGCACCATTTTCTTCCATCACCATCATTACGCCTTTGCCATGATCCAGTGCGCTTTTCACTGACTGATCCAAGCGATATTTATCCTTTTCTGTCACTTTTAGCCGGTCGATAATGATTTCGATATCGTGTGTCTTGTACCGGTCTACCTGCATTTTTGGCGCTATGTCCATCACTTCGCCATTTACACGAGCCTTCACAAAACCCAGCTTTCTTATTTGCTGAAAAAGCTCGCGGTAGTGGCCTTTTCTTCCCTTCACCACCGGTGCGAGTATGGATAGTTTCTGCCCCTGGTAGTGTTGGTGGAGGTGCGATATGATTTGTTCCTCCGTCTGGCGGATCATCTTTTTGCCTGTGGCGTAGGAGTAAGCATCGGAGGCGCGCGCAAAGAGCAGCCGCATGAAATCGTAGATTTCCGTGACTGTGCCGACAGTAGAGCGCGGATTGCGCGAAATGGTTTTCTGTTCTATGGCTATCACCGGACTCAGACCCTCTATTTTATCCACATCGGGGCGCTCCATTTCTCCGATAAAAGATCGCGCATAGGCAGAGAAGCTCTCCATATATCGCCGTTGGCCTTCTGCGTAAATGGTGTCGAAGGCAAGGGAAGATTTGCCACTTCCACTGATGCCGGTGATCACCACCAGCTTGTTGCGCGGTATTTTCAGGTCGAAATTCTTCAGGTTATGCTCCCTGGCCCCATATATTTCTATGTGCTCATAACCTACCAGATCGAGCGCTTCCGATTCATTCATATTTGCAGAGGATTTCAATTTTTCACATCATCAACAGCACCAGCAGGCATTGGTTCATTCTTTCTGGCCCAGGTCTTCGTCAGAGAACTCTTCGGTTTGCATGTGGCCAGCGCTGTCCGGGGCATAGATGAACCTGTCCTTATCTTTGGGTATCAGCAGCGTATACTCCTCACCGCGGCCCACGCCCAGCCTGTTTTTGCGCAACCACGGATTATATCGCTTCAGAATCTTATAATTAATACCGTGCGCGAAAGCAAAGTCGCGCAAGTCTGGTATGGTTTGGTCTACATCGACAGACTCCAATTCGGCGCGTTTATACAGGTCTTGCTCGCTGAGGTGAAACCCATATTTGGATGGATTCTCGAATATCAGCTTGATGGCAATGGCGCGGAATACATAGCGCGATGTCTCTTCGTTCAGCAGAAGATCGTAATACGAATGCACGCTCTGCCGCTCCATATCTCTGCTGAGGCCACGCATGCCCATATTGTACGAGGCGATAGCATCTGCCCAGCTTCCAAATCGAGCGTAGGCCTTTTTTAAATATTGACAGGCAGCGGCAGTCGATTTCAGCGGGTGATAGCGCTCGTCGACTTCTGAGTTTACCTCAAGGCCATAGTCCTGAGCGGTGCCTTTGAGCAGTTGCCAAAAGCCAACGGCATTGCTGGGCGACACCTTGTTTTGCAGGTCGCTCTCTATCACGGCCAGGTATTTCAAGTCTGTGGGTATGTTGTGTTCTTCAATAATTTGCTCCATCTCGGACAGCCATCGGTGGCCCCTTTTCAGCAAAAAGATGGTATTGGAATGCCAAAACGTATTCACGTGCAGTTCGCGATCCAGGCGCTCGCGCACGTCGGGTATTTCTATGGGTACGCGCTCTCCGGCAAAGTACACTTCGTCGGGTATGCCAATGTTGGGCACTTTATACGATGAAACCACCACCTCATTGGTGGCTACCACCGGATTGGTGGCGGATGTAGTCGACGGCTGGCGCTGTAATATCAAGTATGCGATGATGCACAGCGACAAGGCAAGCGATATGTAATGTACTCCGGCTTTCAATGATTAAAAGTTTGGGGAAAGCAGATATTTAGAATAAAACTCATCGATGATGTCCACAGCCTGTTCGGGCTCGTCTACCAGGTGAAAGAGATCAAAATCTTCGGGGCTGATGTTTATTTCCCTGTCACAAACAATTTCTTTCAGCCAGTCGATCATTCCTTGCCAAAAAGACTTGCCCACCAGCACAATGGGGAAACGACCTATTTTCTGAGTTTGTATCAGTGTGAGCGCTTCAAATATTTCGTCGAGCGTGCCAAAGCCGCCGGGCATGCCAATGAAGCCCTGGGAATACCGCACGAACATCACCTTGCGCACAAAAAAGTAATCGAAAGTGATGAGCTTGTCTGGGTCTATGTAAATGTTGTGCGACTGTTCATGGGGCAAGATGATGTTGAGACCCACCGATTTTCCGCCTGCTTTGCGGGCACCTTTGTTGGCTGCCTCCATAATGCCGGGCCCACCACCGGAGATGATGCCGTATCCACGGCCTACCAGCTTTTCCGCAATTTCTTCTGCTTGTCGGAAATAGGCGGAGCCCTCTTGGGTACGTGCTGACCCAAAAATTGACACACATGGCCCTATGGCGGCGAGCTTCTCAAAACCATGCACAAACTCGCCCATGATCTTGAACAACGACCAGGAGTCGTGCGATTTTATTTCATTCCAATCTTTCTGTTCAAATGCCTGCCGAATGCGGTATTCCTCATCCGGGGAGAGCATATTTTTATTGTTTTCTTTGTTTCTACTGTCGTTCATAGAGTGTATCTGCGGCTGTAGCCGTAGCGAATTGTACAAGAATAAGATTAATGGGTTTTTTCTATAGCGGTCGATCACCTTGTGCAGAGAAGCTGATCAGTTGCAAAATGCTTCTGTCTACCCAGTGAACCCATACACCCACACCTGCGAAAATAAATTATTTTGTGCGGATGGCCGCAGGCTTGTCTGTATCATGTGTGATTTGCTGGCTCTGTGATAAGAGCGGAGATTGGTGGATTCGTAGACTGGTAGACTCGTAGATTCGTAGAATAGCTGAAAGCTCAAGGCTCAAAGTTCAAAATCTATGTCATCCTGAACTTGTTTCAGGATCTGTCTGAAGGGTAAACGGATGATGAAAGAACAGGGCTGTTAAAATGCTTCGAAGGAATCCGTGGCTGTTCATTTCTTTTACAGTTGATGTAAAGAAACGTACCAAGAAAACATTTTGTAAAAACAATGCTGCCATGCGCGCAGAGCCTGCCGCACGAAATGGTCTGTGCGTCACAGACCATGGAGTCACAGACCATGGAAAGGGTTGCAAAAAATGCAAGTCATCCTGAACTTGTTTCAGGATCTGTCTACTAGGTAAACAGATGCTGAAATAAATTCAGCATGACCCGCTGTGAAAGGGCAGACGCACGAAAAAACCTTTACCATCACCTAAACCCGATCATGCACTCATTTTCACTTCACCGACTTATTGGCCAACTGGCCGCAGGCGGCGTCTATGTCTTTGCCGCGGCTGCGCCTGATGTTTACGACCAGGCCTTTTTCTTCCAGTATAGCCCTGAAAGCTTCCAGTCTATTTTCATTTGATTTGGTGAAGCTGGCCTGATCGATCGGGTTGTATTCAATGATGTTGATCTTGCAGGGAAATGATCCGGCAAATTTGATCAGTTGTCGTGCATCTTCCGGCGTGTCATTTTCTTCATTGAAGGCGATGTATTCGAGCGTGATGCGGTTGCCTGTTTTTTTGTAGAAATATTGCAAAGCGGCTTTGAGGGCTTCCAGGTTGTTGCTTTCGTTGATCGGCATGATGCGGTCGCGCATGGCGTCATTCGCTGCGTGCAGCGACAAGGCCAGGTTGAAGCGTACCTGGTCGTCGGCCAGCTTTTCTATCATTTTGGCTATACCGGCCGTAGAGAGTGTAATACGCTTGGGCGACATGCCGAGCCCCTCAGGTGAGGTCACGTGCGCAATGCCTTCAAGTACATTTTTATAATTGAGCAGTGGCTCACCCATGCCCATAAGTACAATGTTGGTGAGCGGGTGGTTAAAATGTTGTTCGGCCTGCCGGGCTATCAGCACCACCTGATCGTAAATTTCCGGTGCTTCGAGATTGCGCTTGCGCTCAAGAAAGCCTGTGGCGCAAAAGCTACACGACAGCGAGCAGCCCACCTGTGAAGATATACAGGCCGTCATGCGGCCATCGGCAGGTATGAGCACGCCTTCCACCACGTGGCCATCATGCAGCAGAAAGGCTGATTTGATGGTGCCGTCGTTGCTGAACTGCTCTTTCTGCACCAGCACAGCATTGATCGTGAAAAGCGAAGAGAGCTTATCGCGCAGCGGCTTGGAGAGGTTTGTCATGGCCTCAAAGCTGGTCGCCGATTTTTGCCATAGCCACTCATACACCTGTCGCGCACGAAAGGCCTTTTCGCCTGCGCTGAGAAAATACGTTGTGAGTTCTTCCAAAGACAACAGGCGTATGTCTTTTTTCTTTTCTGAGACCGTCATGGGCGCAAAGTTACTTCGAAATAAGCCAATGCAAAAAATAGCAGGGTTCCATCAGTTGGCCGAACGCACTACACGATGCGCAGTGGCTACCGGGAAAACGAATAGCTGGCGCTAATGGGGAAATGGTCGGAATAGCGCACATCGTGGTGTGTATCGAAGCGGATGGCGCGCAGGCCTGGTGAGAAAAACTGATTGTCGATGCGCAGAAAAAACAGCCGTCCGTTGAAGCTAAAGCCAAAACCAGAACCGGCTTCTTCGAATGCATTGTCGAGCGTGCTGCGCACGGCAAAGTAGGGGTAGCTGTAAGGCAGCTCGTTGAAGTCTCCGCAGAGTATGGTTTCGTGCGGGCTGTTTTCCATGTGTTCCACGATGTGGTTGATCTGCCTGGCGCGCGATATAAAACCATTCTTTAAGCGAAGGCCAGTATCAGCCCACATCTTACGCAGGCGTCCGGCGTCTACTACGTCGTTTTCATCAATACTCATCGATTCGAGGTGCACATTATACATGCGAACTGTATCTCCGGAGAGTAGTATATCGGCATATATGGCATTTTGAAACTGGCCGTACTCGTCGGTGATTTCGCCTACCTGTACAAAGGGGTATTGGCTGAATATGGCAATGCCAAATTCGGCTCCCTCACGATCCTGAAGCAATATTTTTTTATGAAGATGTGCCCAACCGGCCTTTTTCAATTTGTTTTCTACACCGAAAACGGGGCTGCCGGGCTTATTGTAATATTCCTGCAGGCACTTAATGCCTGAGCTGTTGGCTACCGTCCAGTCTATGAGTTTTTCCGACGAGTCGAGATAGGAGTAGTTGTTGAAGACACGCACATTGTAGCTGAGCACGCCCAGATCATCTTTTTCATCGGCATTCCAGCTTATGGCTGCCGTAGCTTTTATAAATGCGAAACCCATGGCAAGCATGGCCAGGTGCAGAAATGCCATGAGCTTGCGCTTTTTTAAATGCCATATGAAAAAGATCAAATGCAATAGAAGGATCAGCGGAATGAGCAGTGCAAAAAATCCTGCCGGCCAAAAGGCGGCCGGCGATACCAGCACGGACAGGTAGCAAAGCAGTGTGATCGCAAAAAAGGTAAAACGGAATATCCGCATGAGATAAGCCTGTGTGTGAGTGCCAAATAATCCCGCGGCAATTTCTTGAATTTTTTAAAAAACCAAGGATTGGCCGGCGAAAAGTTGAAGAACGCCCCTCACCTTCGGAGCATCATTTTCGGCATTCACTCGTCAAACACACACTTTTTGCTCAATACCTGATTTTCACACTCAGCGCGAGCTCATCCAATTGCTCTGGCGATATGGTAGAGGGAGAATCGATCATCACATCGCGCCCGGCATTGTTTTTCGGAAAAGCGATATAATCCCTGATGCTGTCGGATCCGCCAAAAAGAGCACAAAGTCTGTCGAAGCCAAACGCTATGCCACCGTGTGGTGGTGCGCCGTATTCGAAGGCATCCATAAGAAAGCCAAACTGCTTGCGTGCCTCCTCATCGCTAAAGCCGAGCACCTTGAACATCTGGCTTTGTAGTGCTTTATTAAAAATTCTGATGGAGCCGCCACCGAGTTCCACGCCGTTTACCACCATATCATAAGCATTGGCGCGCACAGACCCGGGATCGGTGCCCAATTTTTCTACATCCTCAGGTTTTGGAGAGGTAAAGGGATGGTGCATGGCGTGAAAGCGCTTGGTGTCTTCATCCCACTCCAGCAGCGGAAAATCGAGCACCCACAGCGCATTAAACTTGCTTTTGTCGCGCAGGCCCAACTCCGTGCCCAGTTTCAGTCGCAACTCCGACAGTGCGGAGCGCGTTTTGCCGGCGTCGCCAGCCACTATGAGCAGAAGGTCGCCCGGTTCGGCATTCATTTCTTTCGCCCAGGCTTTCAAATCGTCTTCTGCATAAAACTTATCCACCGACGACTTAAGCGTACCATCAGTATTATACTTTACATATACCAGCCCTTTGGCACCCACCTGAGGCCTTTTTACAAAATCTGTGAGGGCGTCCACCTGCTTGCGCGTATACTCAGCACAGCCTTTGGCACAGATGCCCACCACCAACTCGGCAGCATCGAACACCTGAAAACCCTTGCCCTGCGCCAGCGCATTGAGTTCAGTAAAGGTCATGTCGAAGCGCGTATCGGGCTTATCAGAGCCATAGCGGGTGATGGCCTCATCGTATTGCATGCGCGGTACTGAGGGCAATTCGTACTGCAACACGGATTTGAACAAGTGCCTGATGAGCCCTTCAAACGTATTCAAGATGTCTTCCTGGTTTACAAATGACATTTCGCAGTCGATCTGAGTAAACTCAGGCTGCCTGTCGGCACGCAGGTCTTCATCGCGAAAGCACTTCACGATTTGAAAGTATCGGTCGATACCCGATACCATCAGCAGTTGTTTGAACGTCTGCGGTGACTGGGGCAGGGCGTAAAATTCGCCGCCGTGCATACGCGAGGGCACCACAAAGTCGCGCGCGCCTTCTGGTGTCGATTTGATGAGGAAGGGTGTTTCTACCTCCATAAAATGCTGGCCGTCGAGGTATTGGCGTGTCTGCTGTAGCATTCTGTGGCGCAGCTCCAGATTTTGCCGCACGGGGCTGCGGCGTATATCCAGGTAGCGATATTTCATGCGCAGGTCGTCGCCGCCGTCTGTATCGTCCTCTATAATGAAGGGCGGCACCTTGGCGGCATTAAGTATTTTGATGTTGGCTACAGCGATTTCTACTTCGCCCGTAGGTATTTTGTCGTTTTTAGAATATCGCTCTACCACTTGCCCTTCTGCCTGCACCACATATTCACGGCCCAGGGCACGTGCCACGGCTACCGCTTCTTTGGCTGACTTGCTTTCATCGAAGATGAGTTGCGTCACGCCGTACCTGTCCCGCAGGTCTACCCAGATCATGCCACCTTTGTCTCGCACGCGCTGTACCCAGCCGGCCAGGGTTACTGTTTCATTTACATTGGAGATGCGCAACTCGCCGCAGGTATGGGTTCTGAACATAGTGATTTCAGGTTTAGAATTTCAGCGGGCAAAGTTAAGCATAGTTTTTCCAAACTGGCAGATGCGGCATGAACGAAAGCCGTTTTTATGCCTTTCCTGGGATGGCCGCTGACCGTGCACCGACAGATTGGTAAACTGGTAGATTAGTAGACTGGTTAACTCGTAAACTGGTGATTGGTGGGATGTATAGCTGAAAGATCAAAGCTCAAAGTAAGTGGAAGTCATCCTGAACTTGTTTCAGGATCTTTCTAAAGAGTAAACGGATGCTGAAATCCTGAAATAAATTTCTGCAGTCAAGTAAAAGCTAGGCCGGTGAAGTGGAGTTCAACATGCGTAGTAAGATGCAGCTCATCCATGGTTGTTCATTCCTTTTCCGGTTGATGAAAAAAAGGAACTAAAGAAAAATCTCGTCAAAACAATTTTGCAAAATGCGCTGGGCCAGCCGCACGAAATGGTCTGTGCGTCACAGACCATGGAATAAGGTGGTTCATGCAAGAGCCTCTATCCAGTCTTGTCCGGAGAAACCTTCGAAACACCTTTGG
>CAZQVB010000048.1:0-28395 GCA_964596645.1 uncultured Roseivirgaceae bacterium | reverse complement strand
CACAAACTATATTTACAACCTGTCAAATTTCGTAGCCACTTAACATCACAAAAGAAAGACCGCCCACGCCCGCACGCTGGTATTGCGACTTCTGCAGTACCTGCTGCCACTGCACTTCCCCGGAAAAATTGTAGCTAACCATCAGCATATCGCCGCCATACAAGTACTTGTCGCTGCTTTGCCGGGCGTACCAGGTTTGGTAGCTCACATGGGCATCGCGATGGTAGCAGACCGGCCTTTGCAACTCCTCAAACACCAGCACGATGCGGCCGTCAGCAACCGCCAGGTTGCTTACCAGCCTGAAGTTTTGCAGGCTACCGGGTATCTTCAGGCTTTTCTTTTGTTCATGATCAGTCACCGTCCAATGTCCGGCATAGAGGCTGTCGATGTTGGCAGGGCCAAAGCTTATGTCTTTAGTGAACAGCATGTTTTTAAGTACTACGTTATACGCCGACACATTGTAGCCCACGAGTTCATCGGCTATAGAGGCCGAAATGGACACGAAATATGAACTGGCTCCCAGGCGGTTGATGTGCATACTTTCAATGCGATCGGGTGGGCGTTCGAAGAAGAAATTGTTGTCCAGCACCGTTACCTCCCGTGCCGGGGCAGGCCAGTACAGGGCCTGCATTTTAAAAGACACCGGGTCGGCTGCAGCCACAAACAAGTTGGCCTCATTGTCGAGATGTACCGCATACGCAGCCGATGAATTGAGAATTTCCGGTGTATATTCCACCACCTTCACAAGTTGCCCGGTGGCTGTGTCGTATATGCGAAAGCTGGCGGCGGGCGCTGTCTTACTGGTGCTGTATGTATTGTAAATGACAAACCGGCACCTGTCGTCGCTGAAGAGTACTTCGGGTTGCAGGCCGTTTTCGTCTGCCGGGGCAATATCGATCAGATGATTGGCCAGAAGGGCACCATTGGCAAGAGAATAGCGGAAGAGCGACAACTTCCACAGTTTACTTTCTTGTCGTATGGCGGTCACTATCGCCGTATCGCCATGCACGAGCAGGTGCGGAAGTCCCCATTTCTTTTCCCATTTCAGATCCGTGGCCCACTGCTCATAGAGATATTTATCGTAGCGGATGAGAGAAAAGTCGTATTTGTCCGTCTGCTGCAAAAGCACAAATTGATCTTCACCCACGGCCATGGCTTTGCGCGTATCGTACGGCGGCAACTCTTTTTTGTATTCCAGTCGCTTTTCAGAAAGTACAAATTGTGCGTGCAGGGCGGTGTTGCCGGTGAGCAGCAATAGTGACAATACCAGGGCGGCCGATGTGTGTAAATTCATTGCGTGCAATTTTTTCCGAAAATAAAAAAAGGCCACCAGGGCCCATTTTTATCTCGTCGCTACTTAATGCATAATCACACAGCAGTGAGATTCTTGCGGGAAATGCATGAATTTATACGCCTTCTGCCTCCACCGATTTTACCTCAGGCACCATTGATTTCAGCAGGTTTTCTATGCCCGACTTCAGCGTAACCATAGAAGACGGACAGCCACTGCAGGAGCCCTGAAGTTGCACCTTTACCACACCATCGTAAAAAGATACGTACTCGATATGGCCGCCGTCTTGCTCTACGGCCGGTTTTACGTATTCATCCAGCAGCCCGCGTATGCGTATATCGAGCTCACTTTCTTCGGCCAGCGACTCTGCCGGGTCGGGCCCGCCGGAGGTTTGCCTGTTGGCGAAGCCCATATTGAGCAGTGGCTTGTCTTCTTCCAGATAGCTCTTGATGTGGTCTTTGATGGCTTCCTGCACTTCAAACCACTCCACACGATCGCTCTTGGTAACGGTGATGAAATTGCTCATATAAAAAACACGCTCTACAAAATCGTACATAAACAATTCGGCAGCCAATGGCGCTTCTTCGGCACTTTGTGGATCGGGAAAATCATAGCTCGTACCGGGCTCTACCAACATGAAGTTGGCCACAAACTTCAAAGAGTTGGGGTTTGGGTTGGACTCGGTATAGATATTTACGACAGGTTTCTGTTCTGTATTGGTCATTGTCTGCTTTGTTCTGTTATACAATTGTTTTAGAAAGTCTTACTGAAAACGCCACCTGCCTCAAATGGTTTGTGCATCAAGTGCTTGTTCTACTTCTATTTTATTTTCTGATTCCGCAATAAGGGTGCTCACAGTGGCATCACCTGTCACATTCACCACGGTACGGCACATATCCAAGATGCGATCTACAGGAAAGATGATGGCGATCCAGGCGGGATTGAGGCCGACAGATTGCAGTACGATGATGAGCATCACCAGGCCGGCACTGGGTACAGCGGCCGAGCCGATGGAGGCCAGGGTGGCGGTAAGCACAATTGTGAGCTGCTGGCCCAGCGACAGGTCTATCATGTGCAACTGCGCCAGAAAGACCACAGCCACACCCTGATACAGACTCGTGCCGTCCATATTTACGGTAGCACCAATGGGCAGTACAAAGCTGGTCACCTTATTGCTTACACCGAGGTTTTCTTCCACACATTCCATCGTTACCGGCAGTGTGGCCGCAGAAGAACTGGTGGAAAATGCCAGTAGCTGCGCCGGACTGATCCCTCTGAGAAAATTTTTGTAACTCAGGCCTTTCACCAGAAAATGAATGAGTAACGGGTAGAATACAAAAACCATAAAAGCCAGCCCCAGCACTACGGCCAGGGAGTAGCTTCCCAGGCCCTTAAATATTTCCCATACTTCTGCCGGTGTGTCGGCCATTTGAGCAATGACGCCGGCCAGCAGGGCAAACACGAAAAATGGCGCTGCCCTCATCACCAGGTCTACCATTTTCAGGAATACTTCGTTGATGCCCGCGATGACGGAGATCACCGGTGCCGATGTGTGGGCCGGCGTCAGCACCAGGGCCAGGCCGAAGAATATTCCGAAAAAGATCACCTGCAACATGAGCTGATTGCTGGAGAGTGAGGTGAAGATGTTATCGGGCACAAAGTCGATGAGGAACTGTAGGGGAGGCGCTTCTTTGCTTTGTTCGGCAGCCTGTACTTTGGAGTCGACGACCTCAGGCGTAGAAGCCGCCTGACTCCGGGCGAGCGAATCCATGTGCGTGCTGCCAAGTACTTCTTCGGCTTGTGCTCTGTACTGAGGGTCGTAGAGGAAGCTGCGTCCGTCTTTTGGCTTAGGCACTGTTGGGGTAGCCTCCACCCAAAGCTCATAGGCTATCCTGTTTTTTACGCGTTGGCTTTCCTCCATGGACTTGCCCGGCTGCAATACGTTCACCAGCAGCAGTCCTACGGCCACGGCGGTGACGGTGGTGAGCAGATAAAAACCCAATGTTTTCAAACCCATTCGCCCGAGGCTCGACAGGTCTTTCAGCCCCGACACCCCCACAATAATTGAAAACAGCACCAGGGGCACGGCGATAAATTTGAGCATACGAATGAAGATCACTCCAAACGGATCTATCCAGTTGATGGTAAACTGGTTGAGGCCGACAGCGCTGGAAAAGAAAGCCCATACTACGCCCAGCAGCAGGCCGATGAGTATTTTTATATGGAGGGGAAGTTTTTTCATGCCTTACATTGCCTACAATTGCACAAGGCGCAATAAAAGGCTTTCAAGGCGCTCATCAAAGTTTTGCCAACTTGTTCAGCAGGTGAAAATCCGCCAACACCAATGCTGCCATGGCCTCTACAATGGGCACAGCGCGCGGTACCACACACGGATCGTGCCGGCCCTTTCCGCTTACCACCGTGGTATTACCGTCTTGGTCTACACTGGGCTGATCTTGCATGATGGTGGCTACAGGCTTGAAAGCTACTCTGAAATATATGTCTTCTCCATTGCTGATGCCTCCCTGAATGCCCCCACTGTGGTTGGTTCGGGTGGTCACACGGTCGCCGTCCTGCTCGAACAGGTCGTTGTGCTGTGAGCCGTAGAGCAATACGCCCGCGAAGCCGCTGCCATATTCAAAACCTTTCACCGCATTGATGCTGAGCATAGCACGGCCAAGCTCGGCGTGCAGCTTATCAAAGACGGGTTCACCCAGGCCTGCCGGCACTCCGGTGGCTACACAGGTCACCACGCCACCGATGGTGTCGCGCCGCTTGCGCGTATCGTCTATCAGGGCGATCATCTCTTCGGCCTTGGCCGCATCGGGACAGCGCACTATGTTTTGCTCGGCACTGGGCAGGTCAAGAGCCTGGTAGGGCACGTCCAACACCACCGGCCCCACCTGCGACACATACGCCTGCACCTGCACGCCCACATGGCGCAGATACAATTTGGCAATAGCTCCGGCGGCCACACGGGCGGCTGTTTCGCGTGCCGAGCTGCGGCCACCCCCGCGATAATCGCGGATGCCATACTTTTCCTGATAGGTGTAGTCGGCATGCGAGGGGCGGTATTTTTCGGCAATGTGGGAGTAGTCTTTGCTGCGCTGGTCTTGATTGTAGATGACAATGCTGATGGGGGTGCCGGTAGTTTTGCCTTCAAACACACCGGATAAGATTTCGGCCGTGTCGTCTTCCTTTCGCTGGGTCGTGATCTTGGATTGGCCGGGTTTTCTACGGGCCAGTTCAGATTGCAGGAATTCTTCGTCTATAGGCAGGCCTGCCGGGCAGCCGTCAATGACTACGCCAATGGCCCTGCCATGCGACTCACCATAGGTAGTGATCTTAAATTGGTTTCCGAAAGAATTTCCCATTAGCGTTTTATGATAAAATAAATAGATATGGCCAGCAGCACTACGACCAATATATTGGCGATCAGCCGGATGAGTCTGCCACCATCATTGGGTGACAAACGGTTGTTTTGCAGGTCGATGGAGTTGTAGAAGTCGCCCAGGTCATTGGAGGAAATGGTCACATTCTTTTTGCTTTCGCCCTCTGCCCGCACCACAAACTCTGACCTGAGCGTATCGTACTGCCCGGCGTCGGGGTCAAAGTAAATGAATTGAATATAATCTCCGAGGGCATATTCGCCTGGCTCGTTGGGTATGCCGTAGTAAGAGAATGTTTTATTTCCCCGCACCGTGCTGTTGCTCCGCACTATGTTCTGCCTGATGTTGGGCGGGTAAAAATCAAAAGCTTCCGATTCCCTGATCAATGGCTTTTCGATGGCCGAAATATTGCCCTCGCCCGCCACGGTAAAGGTGTAGCTGAAGCTCTGCCCGGTGAGCAGCGACTGCTCAGAAATATCTTCCTGTAGCTGATACCGGCCTACTGCCACTTGCTCGCGCAGCGGATGGGGCGGCAGTGCCTTTACGCGCACTGATTTGGGTTTGGAATAAAAAGTCTTGAAATCTTCCTGTCGGTTGCGGCCAAAGAAAGAGGGATTTTTGGCCACTTTATATTTGATCATTTTGAGTGGCACGGCAGGAAATTCAATGGTTTCTGTATTGAAAGGAAAGAAGGTAGCCTGAAAGATGATATATCGGCCATAGCGTTTGCCACCGATGATTACGTCTTCCCGGTTGAGCCGCTCGATGTTAAAATTCTCTTCCCAGCAGTTGTCCGGTGTAATCAGCTTTTTAATGTCGGCCAGTTGTTGCCCGGTTTCGTAAAAAGAAAGATCAGCACGATTGGTTTCGGCCACATAAAAGCCAAGGGTGGTGGTAAAGCCTTCGCCCACATATACTTCATCTTTGCTCAGCGTGAGCGCCAGGAATGCATCTTCCTTCACATCGACGAACTCCTGTGCATTGCGCTTTCCGAAAAAGTCCTCAAAGGGATCGGCCGAGAACGGATCGAAGCTGCGCTGCTGTTGCTGTGCCGGCGGGCCTACGCGTATTCTTTTGCCGGGCGATTGTACAGCCTGTTCATTCACCATCATTTGAAAAGGCTTCAGCGCGAACGTGCCCTCCTGCTGGGGCAGGTAGTTTTGCGTAATGCTCTGCGAAGAAGAGAGCTGACCATTTACAATATTGGTGGAGGAAGACGAAGAGGTACCCATCTTGCGGAAGCCCTGTATTTCAGGGAACGCATCATAGCCTTGCAGCCGCTGGTTTTTCACCTCCAGCGTTATGGTAAACATCTGGTTCAGGGCTATCTCGTCGGGGCCCAGCTTTATCTGAATATTTTGTGCCGAAAGAGTGCCACAAAATCCGGCGATTATCGTAAGAAGGAAAACGGGCCGATACAGCATCTTTTGGATTTTTATACGACTAAACGGGGCGCGCGACAGATGTATTATTTTGGCCTGCAAATTTAGAGTATAGCTGGGATATCCCGAAGGATTTTGCTACTTTGAGCTTGATCCTGATGACCATCAACCTCCAATAATTAAGGATTTGTAATCAATAACCATCAATTGTTTAACACCAAAAAAAGTTAACCGTCATGTTAGAATACGTAAAAGAAGTTCTGACCAAAGTAAGCTTTGATGCTCAATTGTTTGAAAAGGAGTTGAGGAAAGCCATGAAGTGGTTGGTGCCGGTTGAAGTTGGTGAGTTGAAAAAGTGGTGCTACGACCAGTTCGGGCATGTGTACGGCGTGCTGCTGAATCGCTGCTTTGTACGCCGGGTTTTGGCTTAAATTTTTAGCGGCCCCGTCACTCTTCTGGCGGGGTTCTTTTTTTTATAAAGTCAATGTTTCTTTTTAAGCCTTTATATTTCGTTCTTTTCAGAGCACTTCCTTCAAAAGCCTTTTCAAATACCTCTTCTGTCAATTCTTCCCATTCTTTATTGGTAAAATCGGCTACAGGGCGCCTCGGCTCAAAGTCCGGTTCGTGGTGTGGGCGCGCAAACCGGTTCCATGGGCACACATCCTGGCAGATGTCGCAGCCAAATATCCAGTCGTTCATTTGGCTGGCATACTGCTGATCTATGCTGTCTTTCAGCTCTATGGTAAGGTAAGAAATGCAACGGCGGGCGTCGAGCACGCCCGGCGCCGGAAAGGCCTGGGTTGGGCAGGCGTCCAGGCACCGGGTGCAGGTGCCGCAGTAGTCACCCAACGGATGGTCCGGCACCAGCTCAAGGTCTAGGATGAGCTCGGCCAGAAAGAAAAAACTACCCATTTGCCTGTTCAGCAGCAATGTGTTTTTGCCTTGCCATCCAAGGCCACTTTTTGCTGCCCATTGCCGCTCCATCACAGGCGCGGAGTCTACAAATGCGCGGCCGCTTACTTGACCGATTTGCTCTTGTATGCGATGAAGAAAATCCTTCAATTTTTTTCGGATCACCTTGTGATAGTCGCGGCCGTAGGCATATTTCGCTATTTTGTACTGGCCGCTTTTGCCGTAGTCTTGCTTGGGATAGTAATTGTAGATGAGTGAAATCACCGACCGTGCACCGGGTACTAACTTGCAGGGATCGAGCCTTTCTTCATAGTGAATGGCGAGGTAGTGCATTTGGCCCTGGTACCCTTTCTTTAGCCAGGTGGCCAGCCGGTCTTCCTCTTCATCCAGCCGTTTGGCGGCTGCTACGCCACATTGGTCGAACCCCAGATCTGTGGCTATGGCTTTTACTATGCGGGTGTGTTCGTCTGCAGAAGAAGGCATATTGAAAGAACGTAATGGCGCAAAGATCTATTCGAACAGCGTGCCCGTCTTGCCCGGGGGCGGTATGTGCAGGTGACGGTAGGCCAGGTTGGTCGCCTCGCGCCCGCGTGAAGTACGTTTTATATACCCTTCCTGTATCAGAAATGGCTCGTACACTTCTTCTATTGTTTCCGCTTCTTCGCCGCAAGCAGTGGCTATGGTAGAGATGCCCACCGGGCCGCCGTTGAACTTCTCAATGATGGTGCGCAAAATCCGGTTGTCCATCTCGTCGAGCCCGTGCTGGTCTACATCCAGTGCGTTCAATGCCAACTCGGCTATTTGGCGGGTGATGGTGCCGTCGCCTTTGATCTGGGCAAAATCACGCGTGCGGCGCAGCAGGTTGTTGGCGATGCGTGGGGTACCTCTGCTTCTTCTGGCCAGCTCGTTGGCGGCATCGTCTTCTATAGGGCACTGCAGTATGGCTGCCGATCTTTGCACGATCTTTTTCAACAGGTCGGCCGGGTAGTATTCCAATCGGGCGTTGATGCCGAAGCGTGCACGCAGGGGTGCCGTGAGCAGGCCCGAGCGCGTAGTGGCTCCTATGAGCGTAAATGGGTTGAGACTGATTTGCACCGAGCGGGCATTGGGCCCGCTGTCCAGCATGATGTCGATGCGAAAATCTTCCATGGCAGAGTACAAATATTCCTCCACCACGGGATTCAGCCGGTGTATCTCGTCAATGAAGAGCACATCGCCGGTTTCGAGGTTGGTGAGCAACCCGGCCAGGTCGCCCGGTTTGTCGAGTACAGGCCCGGAAGACAGCTTGAGGCTGGAGTGCAGCTCATTGGCAATGATGTGCGAGAGGGTAGTTTTGCCCAGCCCCGGTGGTCCGTGCAGCAGTACGTGGTCTAGCGGCTCCTGACGTTGCCTGGCGGCCAGCACAAATATCTTGATGTTTTCCACCACCTTCTGCTGACCAAAGAAATCGTTGAATGAAATCGGCCGGAGCGCCTTTTCTATCTCCCGCTCGGCCGGGTTCAGGTTTTCGTTGTCGCCACTCAGATAATCTTCCCGCATGCCTTTGGTTTTCCTGCGAAATTAATGGATTTGATGGAATGGCATACGTACCGACATTCCGAAGATTAAAGCCACAGTATTCACCCACCTTATTTGGCTTTAAATTTTGCTATTGCTCAGTTATCACAATTGCAAACTATCGACCAGAGCTACCTCTCGGTGTTTCGAGATGAATGGGCTCAAGGGAATATTCTTAAAGAAACTGCTGACTTGAACACAATTCACTCTGCCGTGAAGGAAGCCTTCAGCTCCTCACTGTGGGCAAAGCCATATCGAATGGCCTTTGTCCGCAACGTGATTTTTCCCTTCGCCAGCCTTATCGGTCCGTTGTACAGCTGCCAATGCGGATTTTCGCCTTCTTCTGTTGTGTAGGCGATAGAGGCACCTTGTGTGGGGCAATAGATGGAAATGGTCATTGGCCCGGGATATGTACCACCGTCGTCGTCAATTTCAAGGGCGCGGTTGCCTTCGGCATTGGGGATAAAATGCGGCCGCTCGGTTGTTGGTTGCTCCCCTCCAGGCCACATCATTTCTTTCATCTGATACTCAGAGATGTCGCCCATATCGCCGGTTTCAATGCGCCACTCGTCCAGGGTCTTTCGCATTGCTTCCAGCACTTCCCTATAGGCTGGGTCGCCGACAAGATTGTTGATTTCGTGCGGGTCGTTCTTGCTGTGGTACAGCTCTTCGGGGGGTCTTGTATTTTGAAACCATATTTTCTGTGCGCCTTCCAGCTTATCTTCCGCATGCAGCCGGTAAAGCTCCTGCATGATAGGGCTTTGGTTTCGGTAAGGCACCCACACAATGTAGGGCTCATTGATGTAGTAGTTGCGCACATAGCGATATTGCTTGTCGCGCACCGAGCGTACCATGTCATACGATTCGTCGAAGCGATCGCGCGCGGAGACGGCATATGCCCTTGCGGCTTTGGTCTGACTACCTAAAAATGGCCTGCCCTGCATGTGGTATGGCACGGGTACACCGGCAAGAGAAAGGACAGTAGGGCCAAAATCTATAGAGCTGATGATGTCGTCAATGACGGTGCCCCCTTCAATACTGCCCGGCCAGCGTATGATCATCGGTACGCGTGTGCCGTAGTCGTAGGTATTGCGCTTGCCCCTCGGCAGGCCATCGCCATGATCGCTCCAGAACATGACGATGGTGTTGTTGGCCAGGCCATCTTCTTCCAACTCAGCCAGCCGCTCACCTACAAATACATCCAGCTTGGCTATCTGATCGTATAGCCGGGCAATGCTGCGGCGCACCGGAGGCGTGTCGGGATAGATGGGGGGCACGGCAACAGTGGAAGGATCAGTTTCTTTGGGCTCTTGCCAGGTCTTGCTTTCATGTGTGCCGGTGTAGTTGAATACCGAAAAGAATGGCTGGGTTTTATCCGGCCGGTTGCGGTAGTGCGCCTCGTGACTGGTTTCGTCCCAAATGGTGACCGGCACATCGTCAGAGCCTGCAAACTGGTAATCGGTTTTTTCATTGTTGGTGCAGTAGTAACCAGCTGTGCGCAGGTATTCGGTAAATGCTTTCACATAGTGCTGCGGTACAGCATAGTACGGGGAAGGCATTTCATTGCGCGGGTCGCGCTGAGACGTGCGCATATGATGCGTGCCGATGGAAGTCTGATACATGCCAGTGATGACGCCCGAGCGGCAGGGTGCACACACCGGCGCCGAAGTGTACACATTGGTATAGCGTGCTCCTTCGCTGGCCAGCCGGTCGAGGTTGGGTGTGTTGGCCACAGAGTCGCCATAGGCGCCAAGCCTTGGGCCGATGTCTTCCGTAGAGATCCACAATATATTGGGTGGATTTTCAGGAGAGGGTATTATTCGTTGTACTTCTGTAGCAGTGTTTTCTTCAGCCTCCGAGCTATACGTACAGCACTGGAGCAGCGGCATCAGGCCGATGAGAAGAAGTATGGGCAATGCGGGTAATTTGTTCATAGTCAGAAAATTGATCAATGGAAAAAGGAAATTTTTAGTGTTGAGGGTAGATTTCAACCAACTCATCCAGGGTTACACATTTTGGGTCATTGTAGAGGGCCCGCACATCTTCCGTCGTGTTGGCCTCCCAGGGAAAGCGCGCCCAATCCATAAACCACACCCACTGCGCCTGCTCTGCCACCACGGCAGTTGTAGGCAGTTTGCCTACTTCACCCAGCGCGATCAGCTTGCCGGCAGCCAGGGAGTCGAGCACGTCGTGGTGCGACTGTTTAAAATCATTTTTGTAGATATCGGCGGCAAGTATATCCACGTAATCCAGTCCGGGAAAGTATAAGGCATAGTCAAAGGCCTCATCATTTTCCCAGTCGCGTGGCGCGTTGGCATTCCAAACCCATATCAGGTTGTGCAGTTGGTGGTGGTTTACGTATCGGTCATACATCATTTTCCACAATTTCTGTAAGCCTTCGCGGCCCTTGCGGTCGCCATACCAAAACCACACGCCATTCATTTCGTGGTATGGCCGCCAGAGTACGGGTATATTTTTATCCTGCAGCTGCCGGAGATAGCCGGCCCGGATGTCGATTTTTTCAAGCCACATTTCGTGATATTCGGTACCTGGAGTCACTATAGCCTCCCACTCCTCGTCGGTCACACGACCTTTCACGCTCTTGGAGAAGCCCAAGGAGTCGTGGTGAAATGGTTTTACCTGATGGTACATGAGTGTGATGATGCTGCCCTTTTCATGCTGGCGAATGGCTTCGTCGATCACGACTTGAATAAAGTCACGCTCACCTTCCGGATTGCCACCAACGTCGGCGCCCCAGATCGCTGGATATTTGCCAGTGTAGGCATAAATACTGTCAGTAGAGCGCGTGAGTTCATGGCCGTAGTTGTGCTGGCCGGTGAGCAGCTTTTCACCTTCTATGCTGTATAAGAAGGAAAGCAGTTGACGGGCTTCTGGTGTGGCATCGGCATTGACCGGCTTGTTGGCCTCAGACTCATTGCTGATACAGGCCTGAAAAAAGATGCAAATGGCCAAAAGGCCGCAGGCTAGGGTGAGTTTTTTCATAATGAAGATGTTTAAAAAATTGATGCCTCGAATTTATATGCTACAGGTCAAAATGCACAATCGGCGCGGGATTGACTGGTGGATTGGTAGACTGGTAGACTCGTGTATTGGCAGATTGGTGATTCGTGGAATGTATTACTGAAAGCTCAAGGCATAAAGTCGAAGTCATCCTGAACTTGTTTCAGGATCTGTCTAAAGGCCACAGACCATGGAAAATTGGATAGTGATACAATAGCCTCTATTCAGTCTTGTCCGGAGAAACCTTCGAAATACCTTTGGCCGTTTAGCGTGGCCTTGCGCGGGTGTTTCGTCAGTTTCGGAGTGAGATTGGTGGATTTGTGGATTCGTAGACTGGTAAATTGGTAGAATGGTGATTGGTGAATGTATGGCTGTAGGCCTTGGTAAGTGAAAGCATTACCAGTGATAATGGACATCAACATGCTTTAGAAGATTCAGACCATCTGTGGCTGTTCATTTCTTATCCAGTTGATGAAAAGAAACGAACCAAAGAAAAATCTTGTCAGAGCAATGCTGTCATACGCGCTGGCGCAGCCGAACGCCTGTTGTTTTGACCGCCAGCGTGCATTATAAATAGCCAACAGATCCTGAAACAAGTTCAGGATGACTACAAGGGTTGGTGCATGTGCGCGGAGCCAGCCGAACGAAATGTTCTGTGGGCCCCAGACGATGAAAAATTGGATTATAATGCATGAGCCTTCATTCAGTAATGTCCGGAGAAACCTGGGAAATACGCTCGGTGCCTCCCGTTTCACAAAGACTCTGAGTACAATGCGACAGCGCGTTGTACTCAGAGTCTCTGACGTGCAGGTTGGAATGGTTAAAACTTCAGTACCAGTGTGCCAAAGGCATTGAAAGGCGCATTGACGAAATAACCCACTTCGTCGAAAGTGCCATCCCAATCCAGGTCAAGGGGTTGGCCAAAAGAATAATAATCTGCACTGAACAGATTGTTGAGATCGAGTCTCAAACTGTGCCGGCCAATCGTCCATTCTACATGCGCGTCCATCACCGTGTAGTCGGGTATGGTAAACTGCGGATCATTGTCGAGGGTCATATACTGGCTGCCAACATAGCGGCCCGATATACCCAGCCGCAGTTTGGGCAGTACTTGGTAGTCAAACCCAACATTGGCGATTACCTCGGGCGAGTACGGCTGAGTGAGGCCTGTCATCTCTTCTCCCTCACCACCAAAGGTGAACGCATCGATGCGGCTGCGCATATACATAAAGTTGCCTTGAACCACCAGCCCATCGGTGATCAGTAGTTGCCCGTCCAGCTCTATGCCAGTGCGATAGCTGGAGGGTACATTGGTGCGCACCTGACTGCCAAATTCTATTACTTCGCCATTTTCAGTGATTTCATTGGTAAACATCATGAGAAACCCGTTGACCTGAACCTGCACGTTGTTGCCGGTGAGCCGGTAGCCCATTTCTATGTCGTCTACAGTTTCGTGTTGGAAATCATCTTCACGCAGATTTTCCAATGCGGCGGCGTCGAGTGTGTAGCCCCCCAGCAGATCTACCCGGCGTGGCTCCCTGTGGCTGCGACCGTAGGAGGCATACAGCTGATGCTGACCGGTGAAGTCGTAGGTAAGGCCAATCTTTGGGTTCAGGAAAGTCCAGTCGTTCTGCACCTCGCCCTGATCAGCGGTGCCGATGAACTCGTAATCGGGAATGCTGGTGAGTGCCGCATGCCTGAACTGAACATCGCCAAACAGGCTGAACTGCTCAGAAAGATGCCAGTTGCCCCGTGCAAAAAATGCCAGTTCATCTTTTTCCGAATGGTCCTGATAATATGGATTGGCATCGTCGGGCATGATCGATTCGGCATTCATGCGATAAAATCGGTAGAGGTGCATGCCCGCATCCACAGACCAGTTGCCCGCAGCATTTTTCAGCGTGTAGGTGCTGAGCAGTCCCACGTGGTCGTTGCGTAGCGGATAGTTGATCTGTGAGAGGTTGCCATCACCAAAGTCGCCCGACCAGAAAAAGTCGCCGCCAGCGCCACCATAGTACAGTGAAGAATTGAGCGTGCTGAGGGCCGAGAAGCGGTGTACGTGTTGCAACTGTACGAACTGCTGACCAAAGTTGTCGGTATCGTTTTCATTGAGCGGATTGTGCCGGGGGTCTTCTTCGATCTGGCCAAGGGTAGACGGGCTGTATGCCAGGCCATTTCGAGAGTTGGCCGTAAAGGCATTGATCTTGATCAGGTCTTTCTCGCCAAAGTACCCTCCGGAAAAGAAAAAGGAGTACGAATCTGTAAAGGCATTGTGACGGTAGCCCTGGCTGTTTATTTTTTCAAATCGCCCATAGAAGGCCATATTGTTTTCGAGCATGCCGGTGTTGTACTCGGCGCTGCCGCGAAAAGACTCGAAGGAGCCGGCGCCGAGTTGTACCTCAGCGCCACGTTCTGCACCTTCCAGATTCACCGATTCGAAGTTGACAGAACCTGCGTATGATGAGGTGCCGTTGGACGATGTGCCCACCCCACGCTGAACCTCCACCGACTCCAGACTATTGGCAAATCCAGGAAAATTTGAAAAATACACGCCGTGGTCGATCATGTCATTCAGCGGGATGCCGTTGAGCGTGTAGTTAATGCGCTTCATATCCATACCGCGCAGGCGCATGGTGCTGTAGTTGTTGGTGCGCGTGCCCGATTCGGAGTAGGTGACGACGGATGGTGTGAGCCTCTCCAGAATAAATGGCGCGTCCTGACCTACGTACAGCGCGTCAATCTGCTGTTTCTCTATGGTAGACTGCGTGATGGGCGCATCAGCCCCCGCCCGCACCGATTGTATGATCACTTCTTCCAGCAGTGCCGCCACGTCTATGGCCACATCCAGCTCTTGTGAGGCTGATACTTTGTAGTAGGCTTTTCTATAGCCTACCATGCTCACCACTACTTGCCACTCGCCGGCGGGCAGCTCCAAGAGGTAGCGGCCATCTGCGCCGGTGCTCACTCCTTTGTTGATGGCTGGCACGGCCACCGCCACACCGGTGAGTGCTTCGCCGCTGCTTTGGTCGGTTACTTTACCCTGTAATACAATGGAGGGTTGCTGCCCGAAGAGCAGGCCGCTCAGCAGCAGTGCCGCTATGGTAGATAGAATACTTCTCATTTTAGATTAATTAAAAGGTGAATCACAGTGGAGATGGGGAGTCTCCTTTTTTCACTGACCACTCAAATTCCCTACGCCGGCACTACCCGGTTCAGGTGATATGGGTATGATCTCAGCCCGATATGTTAAGGCACCCCTTGATTTTTTTTATGTCAAACGTCTTACATCAGAAATGCATTGTCGAAGAGCTTGTAGTGGCCAATGGCATACATGGCATCTTCGTCAATGAGATTTTTCTCATGAAGCCAGCGCGCATACCTGTCAAAGCGCCCGGCTTCCATTTGACCCCAACGGCCGCTGGCATTCAGCAAGGCGGGCGCTATGCGGTTCATGGCATTTTCTATAAATCTCGCATCACCGAAGTTGGAATGGTCAATGGCGCTGCTGAGCTGGCTGGCGACAGCAGCCGGATTTTCGGCTGCCTTCACATAACTGTCTGAAAGGATCCGGAAAAATATGCTCAGTGCCTGGCTCTTTTGCTCAAGGGTTTCTTGCCGGGCAAAAAACAGGGTGCTGTAGCCGTAGGGTACACCATACTCATCTAGGTGAAACTCCTTCAAAGGCACACCACGGTGGCGGGCCAGCTCTGCCTCCCAGGGCACAAATACCCAACTCACATGCCCCTGATCCTGAAGAAACGCCTCAAACACATCGAGCCGGGGCGGTGTGATGGTGGTAAAAGTGCCGGTGCCGCCATCGGCACGGATCATTTGCTCAAGTATATTTTGCTCTAGCGGCGTGTTGTAGCCAATATATTTTTTACCATCCAGGTGTCGTGGAGAGGGTATATTGCCATTGTCCTTTACCACAAAGGCGCTCATGTTGGGTTGCATCACGGTGGCCAGTGCTACCAGTGGCGGAGCGCTTTTGTCGAGTGCACCAAAAAAGAACAAGTGCTCAGTAGGCCCTATGGCCAGGTCTACTTCACCGTTGACCAGCCTCCCGATGGGTTTTTTGGTATAATTGTCTATTTCTGTCGACAGATATTCCACCTCTAGTCCTTCCTGGGCAAACAGGCGGTGGTGCAGGGCCAGAAGCAGGCCGCTGTGTATGACGTTGGGAGTCCAGTCGAGCGCTATGCGTAGTTTCATTGGTATAAATTATGAAGTGGAACCATGCGGTACGCTGCAGCCATATGCACGTAAGATGTGTGGACACATTGCACCGTCGGGTGTGCTTCTCAGGCAATTAAAAGATCAATACTTGGAAGATTTCTCAAACTTCCCTGCGTCCGCATTACCGGCATCAGGTTCAATGGGTATGATCTCAGCCTGTGATTTGAGGCACCCCTAAAGTGCAAAAGTAGTTAAATTTTTGAATTGCTGAAATATGCCCGATTTATCGGCAGGTATCGACCTTTATTTTGATAGTGTCAGATGAACACCTATGCATCCGGCGCATTCATCAAATTTTCTACGGCTTCTACGGCACTGTCAAAGCGCTGGCGGTGGTCGCCGCTGATGATCACATACGGCTGGTCTTTTTTCTTCAATTCGCGCTCGTACCACTGAAAGAAAAACTGCCTGAGGTGAGGATGCTCACGCTGCGGATCGTATTTCCAGGGTATGTCGATATTGGTGAGCAGGTACAAGTGGTACTGGCGGCGTTCGTAGTTTTCGCTGATGGTGGGGTGCAGGTGCCCAAACCGGTGCTGACACCAAATTTTGAAAACGAGCAGGTCGGTATCACAAAAAAGCAATCGATCGGCCTTTTTGACCATTTCGTCTTCTTGAAGCATTTGCCCTTTTGCCATCTCTACCAGATCACTTTTTTCATAAGGGCGCCCCAGCTTTTCGAGGTAAGCCCGTGCATACTCGGGCACCCATCGGGTGCCAAAATGGTTGGCGAGCTTCTCGGCCAGAGAGCTTTTGCCTGTAGACTCAGGCCCGGTGATGGCTATGCGTTTAATCATGCACTTGCTGATTATTATATGTTTTGCGCCAGCTGATATAGCCCGCTACGGCAAGGCCTATATAGATAAAATACAGTATGGAAAAAAAGTAAAGTTCTTTGTAGAAATACATACCGGCCGCTATCACATCCACCACAAACCAGATATACCAGTTTTCTATTTTCTTTCGGGCAGTAAGCCACATGCCGGCGAAACTGAGAATGGTGGTGGTGCTGTCCCAATAGGGGAGGGCAGCATCGGTATAGGTGGTGAGCAGCAAGCCCAGCAGTGCAATGCCTGCGGAGGCCAACAGGAGTAAAAAGCCCATGATGCGTACGGGGGTCTTCGTCACCGGCAGCTTGTCATCGCCGCTTGATTTTCCGCGGCTCCAGTAGTACCAGCCGTAGGCGTTTAAAAACAAGTAGACCACATGCAAAAGCAGGTCGGCATACAGCCGGGCATCTATAAAAATAAATAGCGAGAGCAGCACGTACAGTATGCCTATGGGCCACGTCCATATGCTTTGCCTGATGAGCAGTACAACGGCCAACAAGCCACAGACCAGCCCCAATGCCTCAAGCACTTGCATGCCTGTCATCGATTGCCAGGTAGTTTCTAATATATCCTTCACTTGCATTGTCATGGAAAAACGGCGGCAAAAATAAGCATTGTTCGCAAATTACCTTTTCGCCACTTTGCAGGATACATCCATGTTTGTACATGCATATTACCCAGTTCTTAAATCGAGCCATGCCCCATAGTTTTTTGAGCAGACATTTTAGCCTTGCCCTGGTGCTGCTGCTAATCATTGTAACACTGAGCGAAAGCGCTGCACAGCACAAAAGAACCATTCGGCAAGCCTATACCATTGCCGACGGCCACTTCGATGCGCGCAATTATACGCAGGCCCTGAAGTATTACGCGCAAGTGTTGCAGGAAGATTCGGCCGATTGGAACGCCAACGTGCGACTGGCCGAGTGTCACCGGCTTCTTCATCAGTTTGCACCGGCCGCAGTCTCTTACCGCAAAGCGTATACACTGGACCCTGTGCAGAGCAAGCCTCTTCTTTTTTACCAAGCTCAAATGCTGAAGTATCAGGGAAAGTATGAGCAGGCCATTGTGCTTTTCAATGCCTATTTAAGTCAAAAGAATGTAGCACCATACGACCGCTTTCGTGCAGAATTTGAAATGAGCGGGGCATCGCTAGCGCTGGATCATCAGTCGGGTCAGCCTCAGGTGCGGCTCGAGACATTGCCCGGTGAGGTGAATACCACACAGCATGATCTGCCTTGTGCCCCGTATCTTTCCGACAGCCTGCTGCCGGTATTGCACAGACACGCTGCAGTGCAGCCCGCCATGCATTTGTACAAGGCCAATGGGGCACATTGGCAGCATGTAGACTTGCAGGAACGATGGGAAGAAAGGCTGAAACCATATCAATGTGGCCCTGGCATATTCAGTGCAAAGGGCAATGCTTACTATTTTTCTGCGGGCACGCACAGCGGCCAGAGTGAAGACCTGTACGCCATGTACCTGGTGGCGGGGCAGTGGCAGACACCGATAAAACTGCCTATGGTACCGGGCAATGAATCTTTCCGGATGCGACATCCTGCATTGACCGGGTCAGGCGACACGCTGATATTTAGCGCTAACCTGCCTGGTGGGCTTGGCGGCTTTGACCTTTGGTACATTGTAAAAGATGAGGCAGACAGATGGTCGCAGCCATTGCACCTCGGCGCATACATCAACACACCGGAAGATGAGGTGTCACCGTATTTTGAAGCCGCGACGGGTCGTTTGTTTTTTGCCTCCGACGGGCATATCGGCTACGGTGGTCTGGATATATTTGTGGCCGACGCTCCCTTCTCTACCAGCCTGGTGCACAACCTGGGGGCTCCCTTCAATTCTGGCTACCACGATGCCCACCTGGTGCTCGGAAAATCTATCGGATACTTTGCTTCCCAACGCGGCACGGCCAATCATTTCGATGTGTTCTCTTTTTCACTCCTTGAGCCAGAAGAGCCCAATCCTAAAGGTCAGCCCGAGATGCCCGGTGTGGGTGTTCATGCCTGGCCGGCAGATTACTAGCTGTTGACAGATTGAAAGTGGTAGGCGTCCACCATTCCTCTTCTTATATTTCCCCACGTTTCCATTTATACATTGGAGAAGTAGCGCGATTTTGAAAGCCATGATATCCTGATGTTATAAGCAGTGCCAGAGCGCCTGCAATGGCAAAATAGGCTATGGAAGCATTGAGTTCCCACTGCTTTACGGCAATGGCAACGAGCCCCCATATGCCTACCATAGAGGCTTCGCGCATGCTTCTGTTGAAAATAAGCACGATGTAAATCACCGTGGCAATGCCAATCATCACCAACGTCCAGCCTGTTTCGCCAAAGCTGCCTCCCTGCCACCCGGTACTCACCAGCCATGCCGCTATGTTGGTGACGGTAGCCAGGATGATCCACCCCAGGTACACACAAATAGGCCACCATACAAAGGCCAATATGCGCACAGGCGCATCCCAGCGCTCCATATTCAGGCGTATCACCATGGCCACCAGCGACAGCAGCAGCACCAGCATCACGAACACAGAAAGGCCGGTGTATTCATGCAGCCACACGACTACCCACACACCATTGGCGATGTTGGCCAGGCTAAACCACAGACCTGCCTGCGTGAGGGTCTCGGTGAATTTTTTAGAAAAATACACATACCACTGAAAGGCGACAAAGGCAATGAGGAGCAGGTAAATGAAACCCCAAATAGAAAACGCATAGTCGGCCGGAGTGAACAGCGTACTGTATTTTTCGCTGATGTCGCCGACATTCTTGCCATTGAGGGCGCCGGTGTTTGACCAATAATTGATAAACAGAGTACCCAGCAGCGTAATGGTGTTCAGCAGGGGAAAGATCAGTTTGTTCATACTAGGAAGGGTTTAAGACTTATAACCCGCGCATGCGCAACAGGTTTACTCGCATTATACAATAGTCCTTGCCACCGGAGCTACTTCTTGGTGGAAAAGAGTTTTTCGCTGCTGTGCTTCATAGCTTCCGAACTATGTTTGAAGAGGATCACTTCGATACCGGTTTCTTCGAGCTCTCTTTTGATGCGTTGCACATTGCTTTTGGTCTTACGCCGCACATCGCGTATGTAGATGGCGGCGATCTGCTCAGGAAACTCAGTGGCTATCGCGTGGTATATGTCGGGATCGCTTTGCCCGCTATCACCGAGAAGCACAAAATTCATATCGGGAAAAGCATTTAAAATCTCACGAATTTTTTTTTGCTTATGGAAATGGTCCCCAAGCCCTGATTTGAAAAAATCGCCTATACGCTTCAGGTCATTGAGTAGAAAAATCCCTTTTGGCAGCCCGTGAAATTCACAAAAGTCGACCACGAATTCATACAAATTCCACTCGCTGCTCGACACATAGAAGAAAGGGTTCGGCATGGAGGCATCCCTGCCGCGGGCCAGGCGTTTGTAATGCTCTGCCACTCCCTTGAAGGGCTTCCGGGTTTCTACATTTTTTGTAAGCAGGGTATACAATTTTTTGAAAATGTTGGTAGCGTGCGACACTAAGAATGTGTCGTCGATATCAGAAATGAAACCATATTCGGTCTCATGCGGAATGAGCAGTTCTTCCTCCACCGAAATCTCCTGGTCAATATCTTCTTCATCCGTCACGAGCAATACTTTAAAAGTATGCCAGCCGATGTGCAGGCCTGGGTTGGGCAGATTGAATTGATAAAAGCCGTTGGCATCGGTATATGCTTCCTCGAGTATTTTGCCCTGCAGCACCAATTGAATGCGCGCACCTTCCATTGGCTTCATCAAAAAGCGCTTGATCACAGCCAATGTATTGCGAAATACGGAGTTGCTCTTGCGCTCCGAGGGCAGGGCTGCAGAGCGAAATGTATGCCCTTTTATGTGTATGTAGTCCAGATTGCCGAAGCCTCGGTACGCAGCAATGAAGGGATAGTTGACAAGCTTGATCTTTTTGCGCAGCCACTTTTTGAAATCGTAGATTTTGCGCTTGCCTTTGTAATATTGCCGGTTTTGCTCTTCGGGTGGGTTGGAAATCATAAGCAGTTCAATTGCCGCATATTGTGTTGCATCACTCGTCTCTTACACTTTGCAGGCGCGAGACTTCAACAATAGGCGCTGGTGTAATTTTAAAGGTTATTCATATCTATTTAGTGCCGCTATTCTTTACACCGATCAGTGCTTTTTTGTTTTGTGAAAAAGTAAAGTACCACGTTCTGCAATTGTTCTTTTGAGTGATTTCGGGGCATAAAAAAAAGGGATGCATTGCACCCCTTTTTTGGCATATGTTTCCGGCCAGGCCGGAGAATTATTCTTATTGCACTACGGTAGAGTCTACGTCCATATAGGTAGTGTCTTCCATTACAGGCTCCTCTTCCATAGGTACTGTTTCAACTTCTGTTTCGATAGTTGTTTCCGCTTCAGTTTCAGCAGGTTTGTTGGTAGGACCACAGGCTACAAAGCCAAAAATACCTGCTGCAACCAACATTACTAAGAATGACTTTTTCATACGTTTTTTATTGTTTTTGTTTAAAAATCAGGCTTAATACAAAAATGCCTGAAAGGTAACCCGCACCAAAATTAAAAATTAGGTTACCTTTCAAACCTTTGGGTATTAAGTGGACTCCGCATGAAAAAGGAGAGCAAAAGTGATCTTGAACTTCACCTGGTGCAAGGCCTGGGAAGGGGCGATCAGGCAGTGTTAGATCGGGTGTACAGGCAATATTACCCTGTGGTGGAGTCGCTGGTGCTTCGCAACAACGGCACGGAGATGGAGGCGCGGGATGTGTTTCAAGATGCAGTGATACTGCTGTATCAGAAGTTGCAAACGCGCGACTTCAGACTCACCTGCAGCATCAAAACTTTCCTGTACGCCATTTCCAAAAGGCTGTGGCTGAAGCGATGGCACGAGCACAAATCGCGGGTATACGACACGGAGGTGGCCGCAGATGCAGACCAGCTCTATGACATAGTGCAAGGACTGAACGAAGAGGAAGAAAACTTTGAGAAGATGGAAAAGGCGCTGGAGAAATTGGGTGAGCCCTGCGCCAGTATACTCAAAGATTTTTACCTGCAAGGCATGTCTATGATTGAGATTACACAAAAGTATGGATACACCAATCCTGACAATGCCAAAAATCAAAAGTACAAATGCCTGCAGCGGCTCAAGAAGTTGTTTTTTCATACAAGTACTGCTAGTGTATAAAGGAAATGAAAGGGATGAATACGAATGAAGAATATTTTGATCGCTACCTGCGCGACGAAATGGACGATTGGGAGAGGGAAGTATTTGAAGAGCGCTTGTCTGCAGACAGCACTTTTCGACAAGCTTTTCACCAACATCGCGCGCTGCTGAAGCAGTTGAAGACAACGGTAGAAGCTGAAGATCTGCGCAGGCACCTTACCGATGTGCACCGGCATATGATCCGTGACCGGTCCAAACAAAAAGGCAAGAAGCTGCGCCGCTCTATTCACTTTCACACCACCACTATGCTTGTAGCGGCTTCGGTGGCTATGATCATTGTAGTGGGCACCATACTCACCATCAACTACATTGACTCCTTCAAAACACAGAAGGCCGAATACATACGCCTGCGCCGCGAAGTGGCACAGATACAGCGCTCGCAGCGCGCAGTAATCGCCAGTATAGCCGATACCAAGAAAGATCAAATCACAAGAAGCTTTACCGGTACAGGCTTTTTGCTCAACAACGAGGGTCATATACTCACCTGCTATCACCTGGTGCGCAATCAGCAATCTATGACCATAGAGAACGAGCGGTTTGGCAGCCTTAAAGCGAGTTTGTTGCGCTACGATGCCGCTAGCGACCTTGCCTTGCTTCAAATTGAAGATAGCCTCTTTAGTAAAGCCGAAACTGTGCCCATGGTGATCTGTGAGCGTGGCTCGCAGCTGGGTGAGCAAGTGTACACTCTCGGCTACCCAAAAGCCGACATTGTGTACAGCGAAGGGGTGGTGAGTTCCAACTCAGGATTTTTTGGCGATACCACCTCCTATCAAATTTCCATTCCACTGAACCCTGGCAATAGCGGAGGCCCGCTTATCAATACTGCCGGCTGCATAGTAGGCATCATCAATGGCAAAAATGTGACGGAAGAGAGTGCAGCTTTCGCACTAAAATCCGGATATCTGCGGCATTTTATAGAAGACTCCACCGGAACCACAGCAGCAGTGCCGGCAGTATGGGGAAAGAGCAGTAAGTTGACAAGGCTAAGCCGGCCACAGCAGATAGAAGCCCTGGCCGATTATGTTTTTGAGATTAAAGTGTACGAAAATTAATTTGCACAGTATTTTCTAATATTTGCATCAATGCTCAACAAGTTAAACCATCCGCTTTTTCTTCTACCGGTCTTTGCCTGCTTGCTTAGCTGCACCACGCATCAAGATAATAATGGCCCTGGCAAAGAAACATTAAAGGAAGTAGCCTCTTTTCCTGTGGGTGTCGCCATCAGCATCGAGAGGATCAACAGCGACAGTGCCCGCCGTGCCATTGTAGCAGCCGAGTTCAGCAGCATCACGGCAACGAATTCTATGAAGATGCACAAAATTTTGCCGGCCGAGGGCCAATACCATTGGGCCGAGGCAGATTCACTAGTAGCATTTGCCCGCAGGCATCAGATGCGGCTGTTTGGTCATACGCTCGTCTGGCATAGCGCCACACCCGACTGGCTCAAGGATAAAGCACAAAATGACAGCACCTGGCTCGATGGATTCTTGCGTGAATACATTCACCAATACGTCAGTCGGTACAAAGGAAAAGTAGCAGGCTGGGATGTGGTGAACGAAGCGATGAACACCAGTGGAGGCGGCTACCGCGACACTTTCTGGTACCGCCAAATGGGCAAGTCTTATATTGAAAAAGCCTTTCGCTATGCACACGAAGCAGACCCGGAAGCCGATCTTTTCTACAATGACTTCAACATAGAACGCGATACGGCCAAGCTGGCTTCAGCGCTTGAGATGATACGGGAACTACAATTGGCCGATGTGCCCATTACAGGCCTGGGCTTTCAGATGCACATCCGCATGGATGTTCCCGATGAGGTCATTGCCCGTTCGCTGCGGAAGGCTGTAGATACCGGGCTTAAAATTCATCTTTCAGAAGTCGACATTATTTTCAACAAGCACGATGACACCAGGGAAGGTGGCGTGCAGCAGTACACTACGCTGACCGATTCCATGAAAGTAGCGCAGGGCGAGAAATACAAAAACCTGGCGCGTATGTATCGCGAAATAGTACCACCTGCTCAGCAGTACGGCATTACCTTTTGGGGGTTCAACGATAGTGATACATGGATAAGGGGGTTTTTCAATCTGCACGATTGGCCCACACTCTATGACGATGACCTGGCGCCCAAGCCGGCCTACTACGGATTTCTGGAAGGGCTGAAAGCGGACTGAGCCGACCTTTTAAGGTGTTAATCCCACTTTGGTGCGAAATCCGGATCGACCTGCCGAAGGTTGCGATGGGTGAGCTGATGGATGCGAGACATTTCTTCGTCAGACAATTCAAAATCAAATATTTCAAAATTTGATTTAAGATGCGCAGTATCTGAAGTACGCGGTATGGCCAGTACGCCCTCTTGTTGCACCAGCCAGCGCAATGCTACCTGTACACCAGATTTACCGTATTTTGCACCTATGTCAGTCAAGGTTTCGTCGTCATTGGTTTTGCCTTTGGCAATGGGTCGATAGGCGGTGAGGGCAAAGTCATGTTGTCGGGCCAGTTGCAGCAGTGCGTCCTGATTGAGAAAAGGATGATATTCCACCTGATTATTCCAGATATTGGTAAGCTCCAACGCCTCTTTTAAAAGAGCGATTGGAAAATTGCTCACGCCAATCTGGCGCACTTTGCCTTCCGACCTTTCTTTCTCAAAAGCAAGCAGGGTTTCTTCCAACGGTGTCTGCGTAGTAGAAGGCCAGTGAACCAAAAGGAGGTCAATGTACTCCAGGTTGAGGTTCTTAAGGCTTTCATCTACTACCCGCGGCACCTCCACCTCAGACAGGTTTTCATGCCACACCTTGGTAGTTACAAACAGATCTTTTTTGTCGATACCGGCTTTACGTATTCCTTCACCCACGGCTTTTTCATTGTCGTAAATCTGCGCGGTATCAATATGCCGGTAGCCAAGCTCTATGGCTTTTTGTACTATATGAGTGCACGTATGGCCCTGGAGGCGGTAAGTGCCCAGCCCTAAAGCGGGAACCTCAGTGCCTTGAATGGTTTTTATTATCATAGGTAGTGGTGGTTGATTTAGAAATAACTGAATAGAACAATGATGGTTAAAGACCTTTATAGCCGGCCTTTGGGTGGTATTGCAGATCAATGTCGGCAACTCCGCCGGATACCACAAATTTCATTACCTCGGAGGGGGGCAGATTAAGTGGTGTCACCTGATCTATTGGTACAATAAAAGTCTCTCCCGAAAAATTGTAGCTATGGGGGAAATAGACAACCACCTTGTCAGACAGGCCAAAGATGCTTAAATCTTCATCGGTGATAAATCCCAGCTTTTCCAGATTGGTCACAGCATTAACCTTAACCAGGGCCGGGCGATTAAACTTTTTCTGTTTGCCTACCACGGCCGACAGAAAGTCATTTACTGCTGAATAGATGAGTTCAAGCATTGGTACCCGCCTGATCAGCCTGTTGAATAATTTCTTGAAGGGTCGGGCAATGATGGTTTGCCCCACAAAGCCAAGAAAGGTGAGGAATATTATAATAATGAGTATACCCAGGCCGGGTATCACTATGCCAAAAATGGACGCCAGTACCTCACGCAGCAGATTGTCCGTGAAAGTAAATATGCGATAAACCACAAATAGCGTGATGGCCACAGGGGCCAGGTAGATGAGCCCTTGCAGAAAGTATCTCGATAGCCTTTTCATCATATAGTTCAATAAGTTTCAGCGAATATCTACTTTGCGCACCATCAATGTGCGCGATGAGGAATGCGCTTTGGTGGAATGCTCCAATCAGGCAAATGTTAGCCAGGTGTCTTCAAAGCCAACGATGAATTAACTTTTTGCCCCTTTTCGGCTTTTTATTTACAGTACTGTAAAACTAACAATGTTTCGATTTCTCAAGCGGCACAATTATATAAAAGCATATCCGGTGCAAACCGACATGCACGCGCACCTGTTGCCCGGTCTCGATGACGGAGCAAAGAGTATGGATGAAGCGCTGGAACTCGTGCGCAAGTTCTCAAAGATGGGCATAAAGAAGATGATCCTGACGCCGCATGTAATGAACGATTACTACCCAAATGATGCCGACACCATTCTAGAGAAAAAAAACGAGTTGGAAAAGCAGTTGGCAGCGTCAGATATCTCTGTACAGATCGAGGCAGCTGCTGAATACTATCTGGATGATCATTTTCTGGCTTCATTGGAAGGCGGAGAAAGGTTGTTGACTTTTGGCGGTGGTCATCTGTTGTTCGAGACTTCCTTCTTCCATAAGCCTGTTTATCTTAAAGAGGCCATTTTCAAAATGAACATAAAGAACATAGTACCGGTAATGGCGCACCCGGAGCGATATATGTACCTGCACAAAGAGCCGCACCTGATGGATGAGCTATTGGAAATGAAGGTAAAAATGCAGCTAAACTTATTGTCGCTCACCGACTATTACTCACGCGATGTGCAGCGCTTTGCCCAGAAGTTGATCGCAAGAAAGCAACTGCACTTTATAGGCAGCGATTGCCACAATTTGAAGCAGTATGAACAGATACATGCCGCCCTGGGAAAGCGTGCTTTACGCGGTCTGGCCAAGCTCGATTTGCACAACGACAAACTACCCTGATGGGAGAAGCAAATCGCATTACATTTTCAGGCAATTATTTGAATAAACCAAAAAAGGGTATAATTTTGCATTCCCTTAAAAACGCCGCCTTTTAGGTGGCTTTTGAGGGATGTTCTTTATAGAGCGCTTGGGGAGATTCCAGAGTGGCCAAATGGGGCAGACTGTAAATCTGTTGGCGTATGCCTTCGAAGGTTCGAATCCTTCTCTCCCCACGGTTTGATTGCCATTTGAAAGACGTTCAAAGGGTTATTGATGTGAGCATTTGCGGGCGTAGCTCAGTTGGTAGAGCGACAGCCTTCCAAGCTGTAGGTCGCGGGTTCGAACCTCGTCGCCCGCTCAATCAATATCATTGAGTCTGCCGGTTCGGCGGTTTGTTCTGTAAGGTGCTTCGACCAAAACATTCGGCTCCAATACTGACGGTGATAAACCCCGGCTATTGGCGCAACGGATGAAAAATAATATAGGGCTTATTCGAATTCGAAAGCCGATGTAGCTCAGGGGTAGAGCGCTTCCTTGGTAAGGAAGAGGTCATGGGTTCAATTCCCATCATTGGCTCACCCATATAAATGTAAAATGTATTAATTATTCACTAAACGCAGAATATTAGAAATGGCTAAAGAAACCTTTGACCGTTCCAAACCGCATGTTAATATCGGTACTATTGGTCACGTAGACCACGGAAAGACAACCTTGACCGCAGCAATCACTAAAGTGCTTTCTGCAAAAGGCTTTGCTTCCGCTCGCGAATTCGATTCCATTGATAATGCCCCAGAAGAAAAAGAAAGGGGTATTACCATCAACACCGCACACGTAGAGTATCAGACAGAGAAGAGACACTACGCGCACGTTGACTGTCCTGGTCACGCCGACTATGTGAAAAACATGGTAACTGGTGCTGCTCAGATGGACGGCGCTATTCTCGTAGTAGCGGCTACTGATGGCCCGATGCCTCAAACCCGTGAGCACATCCTTTTGGCCCGCCAGGTTGGTGTGCCTGCTGTTGTTGTGTTCATGAACAAGGTGGACCTGGTAGATGATGAAGAGCTGTTGGAGCTTGTGGAAATGGAAGTACGCGAATTGCTCAGCTTTTACGAATTCCCCGGCGACGACATTCCAGTGATCCTCGGCTCGGCCCTGGGCGCACTGAACGGTGAGCCAAAGTGGGTAGAAAAAGTGGAAGAACTGATGACAGCCGTAGACGATTACATACCGCTTCCAGAGCGTATGATCGACAAAGACTTCCTGATGCCGGTAGAAGACGTATTCTCGATCACCGGTCGTGGTACAGTGGCCACCGGTCGTATAGAGCGCGGTGTAGTCAATACCAGCGAGTCTGTAGAAATATTGGGTATGGGCGCTGAGAACATGAAATCGGTTGTGACCGGTGTGGAAATGTTCCGCAAAATCCTCGACCGTGGCGAAGCCGGCGACAACGTTGGTTTGCTGCTACGTGGTATAGAGAAAGAAGACATTAAGCGTGGTATGGTAATCTGTAAGCCAGGTTCTGTGAAACCACACATGCACTTCAAAGCTGAAGTGTACGTGTTGTCGAAAGAAGAAGGCGGTCGCCACACACCATTCTTCAACAGGTATCGCCCACAGTTCTATTTCCGCACCACAGACGTAACCGGTGAAATAAAACTACCGGAAGGCGTGGAAATGGTAATGCCAGGCGACAACATCACCATCGAGGTGAACCTGCTCAACAAAATCGCCATGGAGAAAGGTCTCCGTTTTGCCATCCGCGAAGGTGGCCGTACGGTAGGTGCCGGCCAGGTGACTGAGATACTGGACTAATTAAAGTACCACTTACAAATGCGTTTCTTGATTAACAGGAAACGCATTTGTTTCTCTACACAAGAATCACTATTTTTGCAGGCCAATTTTCACACGGGTGTAGCTCAATTGGTAGAGTAGTGGTCTCCAAAACCATTGGCTGGGAGTTCGAGTCTCTCCACCCGTGCTA
>CAZQVB010000047.1:0-29239 GCA_964596645.1 uncultured Roseivirgaceae bacterium | reverse complement strand
TTTCGTCAGTTTCGGAGTGACATGACGCGGCCCCACGGCCCGTGGAGTGAAAAGCAGCAAGCTGGCGGTGTGGAGCTGAAGACTTTTGGAAGCATGGGCAGTGAAAAGCCTTAACATTGATATAGACATCAAAATGCTTTAGAAGATGCAGACAGGCCGTGGCTGTTCATTTCTTTTCCAGTTGATGAAAAGAAAGAACTAAAAATCTTGTCAATTAAATGATGGCATGCGCGCTGGGCCAGGCACACGAAATGGTCTGTGGGGCACAGACCATGGAAATGGTTGCAAGCCAGCTGTTTTGAATGGCCGACGCGCATTCATTAAGGCCATTGCCAATAGCCGACAGATACTGAAACAAGTTCAGCATGACTGCTGAGAGAGGGCCTCCATCCTCCGTCTTTGAGAGCGAAACGAAGCAATCTGCTGGCTAAAAGACAGCATTCCGGTGGTGCTAAATGTTCATTGGGCCACAGACCATGGAATAGATTGGCTTTTGCTTTAGCCGGTCATCCATCCGACGAGATCTTCACGCGTACTTTGAAGACCGATTTTTAACTAGTGACACAGTTAAATGAACACTCCCATTTCATCCCTCTTCCAATCCACCAATCCACTTTTCCTTTGAGCTTTCAGCTTTCACCCTTGAGCTCATTTTCACCATTCTACCAATCCACCAGTCTACGAATCTACGAATCCTACAATCGAATTTTCCTTTGAGCTTTCAGCTTTCAGCCTTGAGCTCATTTTCCCCATTCTACCATTCTACGAATCCACCAATCCACCAATCCACTTTTCCTTTGAGCTTTCAGCTTTCAGCCTTGAGCTAATCTCCACCCCTTCTTCTGCCGTGGATGAAACCTTCTCCAGGAATTCTACCATGTTCACATCGTGGTGTATGCTCAGGCGCTTTCGCAGCCGGTAGCGGGCCGTCTCTACGCCCCGTACGGATATGTTGAGTATGGAGGCTATTTCCTTATTCGTCAGGTTCATCTTCACAAATCCGCACAGGCGCAGCTCCTTCTGTGTCAGGTCGGGGTATTTTGTTTTTATTTCATGAAAAAACTCTTGATGTGCCTTTTCGAAGTTGGTGTCGAAGAGGCGCAAATGGCCCTCATCCTGCAAGTTCATCTTTATGCTGCGCGCAATTGATTTAATTTTCGCGACTACCTGAGCATTTTTGCTCACCTTTTTTAATTCACTCAGCTCTTTCTCTATATCATTGAGCAGATCCTTCTTGTTCACCAGCAGCATGGTGTAATTGGCCAGTTCTTTACTCTTGTTCACTACGTCGTACTCGAGTTTTTGCTTGTCTTGAATGATCAACTTCTTCTCCTGCTCCAGCTTCATTTGCTGCAACTCGAGCTCCAGCACACGCCGCATTTTCTGCTCTTCCAGCCTGATGTTGCGGATGATGCGGCGCATGAGTACAAGTGAGGCAAATAGGAGTACGATGGCCAACAGCGTAAAAATTGCTTTTGATAATGCTGTCAGGTACCAGGGCGGGTTTATCTCGAACTCAAATTGAGCCATATCATACGTATTTCCAAGCGCGCTTCTTGAGCGCACCTTAAAAGTATAATGGCCGTGTTTTAAGTAATTATATTCAATCTCTGCCTCCTCAGTCCATTCAGACCATTCATTTTCCGCATTTTCCAGCAGGTGGCTATACTGAATGTCCGCCAGGTGTTGTGCGGAAGGTGTGGCATACTGAAAATGTATAGAGCGGGCGTGATGTGGGAAACGGGTCATTCTGTCATCAGTGTGCAGCGGCACATACTTCGTGCTCTTGTCCTTAGCTGTATATCGCACTTCTGTGATCCGCGTATTCCCCCTCTGTTGTCGGTCATTCATACTCAGATCGAACCGGTAGAGGCCGTTGTTCGTGCCGATCAGTACACGGTTATTGTTCGTTGGCAGCAGCAGGGGCATCGCTTCATTCAGCGCGCCACTGACCTCAGCCAAGTGCCCTATATACACTGGGAGACTGGTGCTGTCCACCTCGAAATATCCCAGCTCATCGTTCTGCAAAAACCACGTACGGCGAGGCCCATCCATCAGTGCACGAATGGCAGCATTGGCGCCCAGAATTTTGGTGAGCCTTTGGTGGCGAATAAAACGGTTGGTCTTGGGTACATAACTGTAGATGCCATCTCTGGTAGTAAACACATTTTCGCCCTGCCAACTACTAAGATTCACATGAAAGGCGCCGGGCAGGCCGCTTTCTTCCGTGTAGTGCTCCATGGCCATCGTGCGCATTAAATCGTCATCGAGCTTTATCCGGTATACCCCCTTATACCCGTGGCATATCCAAAACATTTTTTCTTCACCTATTTGCGATATGTCGCGGCTCGAAATGTCGAAGCCTTCTATTCTGTTTTTCATCATCAACCGGCCATTTTCGAAGGCCAACAGCAGCAGGCCATCATAGGCGCAGGCGAAGTATTTGTTCGTTTCGCCGGCTATGGGTATCACCTTCCATATGCCGTTGGTGCCTTCTACCTTGTATGATTGCGCACCATCTACCACCCACACCCCTTTGTCGTGCGCCACTATCAGTTGGTCTTTGATGATGCTCAGCGACCATGCCTGCGCCTCCAGCTTATCTACCATCTCGAAGTCATGTCCGTATAATGCCTGATTATCGCTACTTGCTTTTAAGGGGGCGCGGTATACACCTCGATTGGTGGCCAGATACAGGTGGTGTTGATAAATGATGGCATCATATACTGCGGCCCCTTCAAAAATGATGGTGACAGGGGCTGCCATTTGAATGCAGTCCAGGCCCTTGTTGAGCAGTGCCCATATGTTGCCATTGGCTGTCTGGTAAAGCCCAAGCACGGTATTGTCTTGCAGCTTATAGTCATTGCCGGTATTGGCCAGGCCATGCGCTGTTTGTTCAAGGGTTATTATTCTATTGTTGATGGTACCGAGGTAGTACCGGCCGTCATTAGCCTTGAGCGTACTGAATATCTGATCATTTTCCTTCAACAGATGATCGTGCGTAGTGACCACTGCCCGGGCTGCCGGATTGATGGTGTGCACATAGCCTGGCTTGGTAAAGAGTACCAACTCGCTGTTGGTATGGCCGGGCAGTATGCCACTGACCTCCTGATGGGCATAATGCACGGCCGGCAGTATTTTTTCAAATTTCATGTGCTGAAGGTCGAGCCGCTTGAGGCCCCAGCCATCGGTGATATAAAATTGCCCATTGACCACACTGCTAAAGCCAAAGCGGTCTGTCGCCGGCAAAGTCACTGATTTGTTATCAGCAAGCGCGATGAGCAGGTCAAAGCTGCGAAAGATAATATAGCCCTGCGCTTCGCTTATTTGCCACACATCCTGCATGTCGCTGCCTTGCAGGCTGAGTTGGCTCAAGATGGATTGAAAGAAATATTGACCGTACTCATCCCGCTGCACAGTGCCTATTTCATTGTAGCCTCCGGCGTACAGCCTGCCGTCGGAGGCATACAAGAGGCTGCGCACGGTAGAGCCGTTGGGCAGCTCTACTTTGTGCCATCGCTCGCCGTCGTACACCAATAGGCCATTGTTGTTTCCAAAGTAGCGTATGCCCTCAGCGTCTTCAGCCATTGCCCAAAACTGCTCATCTGCGTGGTGGTCTTCAGGCGTGAAATGCAATACACCGGGTGCGCCGTGCAAGTCTGCGGGCATTGTACGGGTTTGGAAAGCCGCCAGACTTTTGCCGCTGGCGCTTTGTATGGTAAGCAAACCCGCACAGCAGGTCATTAGCCAAACGACCAAAAAGGCAGCGGGTAAAGATGCTTTGAACGAATGTGTATAGATTATTATCATTGCTATGCACCAGACTATATTCCTTAATAAATCACCGGAATAACGCCTATTGTTTCAATTGTTATCCTGCTGCTGTGGTTTTGTCCGGCCACATCGACTGTCTTGTCAGAAAGTGTTTCGCATTTGATAAGCTTCAATCTGCCACTCTACTTTAAGTTCTTGACAATCTGTAAGTTCCGGAGCACTGACGTAGTAAAGGCGTATGAGAAATCAGCTATTGAAGTGTTTATAGTGTAGTGACGCGCAAAACGCCGGCTTACGGACGAGGTTAGTTTTCGAAATGAAAATTTCTCACTCATTGAGTAACTGAGGTGTGAAAATTACATTTCATGGAATCCTAAACCTTGTTCAATTATGAAAACAGAAATTACGCGAATTCGGAGAATGCTTCGCGGAACACTATTGGCCATTTGCCTCACTGGCTTTTGGCTTCCGGCCAGTGCGCAGGAGATCACCGTGAGCGGCAGAGTGACGGAAGAGTCCGGAGAGGGACTTCCGGGTGTAAGCATTGTGGTAAAAGGAACGTCTATTGGCACCATCTCCGATCTTGAGGGTACATACACGCTCGAAGTACCTTCGGAGAATGCGGTGCTTGCTTACTCTTACGTGGGCTACACCACCGAAGAAGTATTGGTTGGCGATCGCACGGTCATCGACATTGTGATGTTGCCCGACGTTACCGCCCTGGAAGAGATCGTGGTGATTGGCTATGGCGAGCAGAAAAAAAGCCTGACCACCGGGGCCATTTCTTCGGTGAAAGCGGAAGAACTGCAAACTGTATCTAACGGCCGCATCGATCAGGCGCTGCAAGGGCGCACCCCCGGTGTGAACGTGGTACCCAACAGTGGCTCGCCCGGCAGTGGCACAAAGATCAGGATCCGTGGCGCCTCTACCAACGGCAACGCCGACCCACTGTTCATCATTGACGGTGTACGCAGCGGTGCCGGCGGTATGGATTACCTGAGCCCAAGCGAAATAGAATCGATAGAAGTACTCAAAGATGCCGCTTCAGCGGCCATATATGGGGCTGAAGGCGCCAACGGCGTAGTGATCATCACCACCAAATCGGGCGAAAAAGGCAGCAGCCAGATCACATACAACGGCCAATACGGCGTGCAGTCGGTAGACCCCAACCTAATGCCGCTGATGAATGCCCAGCAATATCAGGAATATATGGAAGAGGCTGGCGTGTCCGGCGCACCCTCTGAGGCAGACGTGGAAGGATTGGGTGAAGGCACCGATTGGTTTAGCGAACTTTTTCAAAATGCACCCCAGCAAAACCACAGCCTCAACTTTAGCGGAGGCTCGGATAAATCCACCTTCTTCCTGGGCGGTACCATCTTTCAGCAGGAAGGCGTGGCCGGTGGCGAGAAATCGCGGTTCAACCGGTACACCGTCAGGATCAACTCCAGGCACAACCTGAACGACTGGCTCACAGTGGGCGAAAATCTTTCTTATGCATACATCAATAGGCGCGGCTTATCCGAAGACAATGAGTATGGCTCCATTGTAGGAAGTGCCCTTTCGCTCGACCCACTTACACCTGTGGTATACGACGGCAATACCAATCTGCCTCCTCATGTACAAAACGCCATAGCGGCAGGCCACCCTCTGGTCACTGACGAAGACGGCAACTACTACGGCATCTCCAACTATGTGAGAGGCGAATTTGGCAATCCCCTGGCACGCATCCAGCTGAACAAGGGCAATACCGTGCAAAGCAAAATACTGGGTAACGTCTTCGCCGAGGTGAGCCCTGTGCTGGGGCTGAAGTTTACATCGAGGCTGGGTATAGATGCCGCATTCCAACGCTACCACACCTGGACGCCCACCTTCTGGTACTCCAGCGAAAGCCAGAATCCGACTGCCACAGGCTCCGACAACTGGGATCAATGGTACACCTGGCAGTGGGAAAACTTCGCCAGCTATGAGCGCACCATTGGCGTACACAACTTCAGCGTGCTGGCCGGTACTGCCATTCAGGAGTATACCTACAACAATGTGAACGGCAGCTACTCGGGCCTTTTCCGGGAAGAAGACAAGTGGGCTTATGGCGACTTCACACCCGACAATCTGGACAGGATTGGCAGCCGCCCGGAAACACGATCACTGGCCTCCTTCTTTGGGCGCGTGTCTTACGACTACAACAACACCTACCTTTTCAATGCCACAGTGCGCTACGATGGCTCATCGATGCTTGCGGATGGCAACCAGTGGGGCACCTTCCCTTCCGCCTCTGTAGGCTGGGTCATAATCCAATGAAGACTTCTACAGCGACGGTTTGTCCGATGTGATCAATTACGTAAACTCAGGGCCAGCTGGGGCCAAAACGGCAGCCTGTCGAACATCTTCCCGGGCCAATGGCAGAAATTTGTTTCTACCAATGCCGACGGCGTAATACGCTACCCCATACCAGGCCCCGATCAGGAATATCTTACAGGCGCGGCCCCGACCAATTTGGAAAACCCCTACCTGACCTGGGAAACCAGTGAGCAGGTGGATGTGGGCCTCGACCTCACCATGCTCAATGGGCGGCTCGACTTTACCATGGACTATTTTCACAAAAAAACCAAAGACCTGATCACCCCAGGTGCACCGCCGCTGTTCGCAGGCAATGTGCTGCCATTTGTAAATGCCGGCAATGTGGTGAACAGAGGTTTTGAATTCGATATAGCTTTCAGAAACGCCACCGAAAGTGAGTTTCAGTACGACCTCAGCGCCAACCTCACCACGCTGCACAATGAAGTGACCTACCTCGACCCCGACTACCCCATCATCAGCGGGTCTAATGTGGGCACAGGATGGAGCGGAGCTACACAGTTTCAGGAAGGCTACCCGGTGTGGTACTTCAATGGGTATGTCACCGACGGCATATTGCAAAATGAGCAAGAGGTGACCGAATACCTGAGCGATGGCCTTACCGGATATAGCCCGCAACCCGGCTATCCGCGCATAGTAGATACCAACGAAGACGGACAAATATCACCGGCCGACCAGACCTACATCGGCGATCCGCATCCCGATGTGTACTTTGGTACGCGGCTGAACTTCCGCTACAAAGGCTTCGACCTGCTGTTGTTTTTGCAAGGCCAGGTAGGCAATGAAGTATTGATGGGCTTCAACCGCATTGACAGGCCTACCGCCAACAAGCCGGCCTTTTTCTACGAAGACCGCTGGACGGGCGAAGGCTCTACCGACGATTGGTTTGCGCCCAATACCAGCAGCACGCAGATATATAGCAGCGACCTGATGGTATTCGATGGCTCTTTTGCCCGCATACGCCAACTGCAACTCGGCTATACATTGCCAAACACACTGCTGAACCGCATCGGCATCAATAGTGCCCGTGTGTATGTGTCGCTCGACAATTTCTTCACCTTCACCGGGTACCCGGGCATAGACCCCGAGGCAGGCAGCGGCAATGTGAACAGCATAGGTATAGACAGAGGCGTATACCCCATCCCTCGCACTGTACTTGGCGGCCTCACCTTTAGTTTTTAATCGACAAAAAGATATATCCTATGAAAAAGACACTAATGATCAATACCATGGTAGCCCTGCTCATGATGATGGCTACCGCCTGCGACGACTTCCTGGAAGAAGAAGTGCCCGGCAGGCTGTTGGAAGATGAGTTTTATGAAACCGATGCCGATGCGATGCAGGCCGTCACAGGCATCTACGACATGACCTCCGCCCATTACTTCAACAGTTGGGCGAGCATTTATATGGTAAAGACCATGCTCTCTGACGAGAGCAATGCCGGCGGCAGCAACGATGGCGACCAGAAGGGCTATCAGGATCTCGATGACTTCAACATTGACTCGCAAAATGACAAAATTCGCGACACCTGGAAGATGCTCTATTTCGCCATCTACCGTGCCAATAAGGTGATCAATCAACTGCCTGGCGATACCGACATACAACAAAGGCTGATCGCCGAAGCTAAGACACTCCGGGCGATCAATTATTTCGATCTGGTAACGCTTTGGGACGCTGTGCCGCTGGTGCTGGAAGAAATCGACCCCAGCAGCTATACAGCGGTGGAGCGGGCTCCTGTATCTGAGGTATACGCTGCCATAGAGCAAGACCTGACCGAAGCCATTCCCGATCTTCCGCTGAAGAGCACCTACGACCTGCACAACAAATTCAGGGTTTCCAAGGGTGTGGCGCAGGCCATGTTGGGCAAGGCATATCTATATCAGGAAAAATGGCCGGAAGCCGCAGCGCAATTTGAAACCGTGATCAACTCAGGCGTATTCGAATTGGAACCTTCGGTAGCACGGGTCTTTTCGCTTGAAGGTGAGTTTGGCATGGAATCGCTCTTTGAGCTTTCATATACTACGGCAGAAGCTTATGATTGGGGTAACTTTCCATGGGGGCAAAAGCCCGAAAGCAACATACACATTCAGCTGATGGGCCCACGCGCCGACTACTACACCAAGGCGCCGGGCGACTCCCTCATTGGGGGCTGGGGCTTCAATGTGCCTACAGAAAAAATGTACAACGCCTTTGTAGATGCCGGCGACAGCCAGCGACGCTGGATCAACGTGATGTCTGTAGAGGAACTCGAAGCCATGGGTGGCAACTGGACTGGAGAAGGTCTATGGGATTTTGAGGGTTATCTGCGCAGGAAATATGGCACCTTTTCTACGCAAACCGTTCCGGTAGGTGAGTTGAACTACACCACCAACTGGCGCATCATTCGCTATGCCGATGTGCTGCTGATGGCGGCAGAGGCCCAGTACCGCACAGGCAATGAGCAAAAAGCCAGGGAGTACCTGAATATGGTGCGGCAACGGCCCGGTACTGATCTTCCTGAGGTATCGGCATCTGGCGAAGCGTTGTTTGAGGCCATTGTGGACGAGCGCCAGCTGGAGCTTGCCTTTGAAGGCCACCGCTTCCTCGACCTGGTGCGCTGGGGTAAAGCGGCCGAAGAGCTCGGTCCGTATGGATTTGAAAGTGGAAAAAATGAAGTGTTGCCTATACCCATCAACGATATTCGTTCGGCAGGGCTGGAGCAAAACGACGGCTATTGATACAAATAATCTGACAAGGGCTGCCCGGGCGGCAGCCCTTGCTCAATTGATCATTCACTGATACAACAATGGCCTGTGTTGATCATCAGAAGTAGCCATTGTGACTACCAATATTATGTCAGTGTTCGTAATATGGAAAACTACATATACCCTCTTTGGAAGACAATTGATCAACTAACAGTGCCAGACATGAAATTGCCCAACAGCTTTGCCTTGTTTCTCTGCATCTTCTGCAGTGCGTGCGGATCGGACAGTAAAGACAGCCCAAAAGATCCGCAGCCCGATCAGCCCTTGGTGTATGAATATAGTGATACACCCCAATGGGCAGAGGAGTTTGAGTATGCCGGCAAGCCCGATGCCAGCACCTGGAGCTACGAAACCGGAGGCAGTGGCTGGGGCAACAATGAGCTTCAGTTTTACACCGATCATCTGGACAACGCCTACGTCGGCGACGGTGTGCTCACCATAAAGGTCAAAAAGGAGGAAATGGAAGATCGAAACTATACCTCCGCAAGGCTGGTATCCAGAGACAAGGCAGACTTTCTGTATGGCCGCATTGAGGCCAGGGCCAAGCTGCCCGGAGGGCGCGGCACGTGGCCTGCCATATGGATGCTGCCCACCGAATGGGCCTATGGCGGCTGGCCGGCCTCCGGCGAGATCGACATCATGGAGCATGTGGGGTTTGACCCCAACCAGGTGCACATCAGCGTGCATACGGCAGCCTACAATCATGTAAAAGAAACTCAAATATCGAAAAGTAAACAGGTGGAAAATGCGACCTCCGAGTTTCACACCTACCGCATAGACTGGACACCCGACTATATCCATGGCTTCATTGACGGGGAAAAGATTTTCGAGTTTCTGAAAGAAAGCTCCAACTCTGAAGTGTGGCCCTTTGATAAAAAATTTCATTTACTGCTCAACATAGCCGTGGGCGGCAACTGGGGTGGTATACAAGGCATTGACGACAGCGCCTTCCCCGCCACCATGGAAATTGACTACATCCGTGCTTACGCATTAAAAGAATAAGGTCGGACGATAGTCAGTCATACCGACACTAGAACCATTATTTAAGGCCAGACAACAGTCAGACCGGCACTAGAACCAATATTTAAGGTCGGACGATAGTCAGACCGGCAACAAAAAACCCAATATCACGCAATGAATACAATAGGGAGAATATGCATACTAGCCATAGCGGCACTTTTCACGTCCTTTCACCCTGCACAAAAGCATCAGGCCGGGGAGGAAGTGAATCAGAAAGTAGAGGATTTGCTCAGCAAAATGACCCTGGAGGAAAAAGTGGGTCAGATGGCGCAAATTACGGTAGACGTGATCACCAAAGGCCCCGATCAGTTTTCAAGCGATGAGCCCATGCAGCTCAATGATACGCTGGTAAGGAAGGCCCTGGTCGACTATCACATAGGCTCTGTGCTGAACACGGCCAATAACAGGGCGCGGTCGGTGGAGAAATGGCACGAGATCATCAGCGAATTGCAGCGTGTAGCCATCTATGATACACGCCTGGGCATACCCATCGTCTATGGCGTAGACGCCATTCACGGCACCACCTATACGGCGGGGGCCACATTCTTTCCTCAGCAGATCGGCCAGGCAGCCACATTCAATCGTGCACTGGTAAAGCGGGGCGCTGAGATAACGGCTTATGAAACCCGGGCTTCCGGCATCCCCTGGAACTTCTCACCGGTGCTCGACATAGGTCGCGACCCGCGCTTTCCACGCATTTGGGAAGGCTTCGGCGAAGATGTGTACCTCACCTCAGAGCTGGCCATACAAATGGTAGATGGCTATGAAGGGGAACATAACGATATTTCCAATCCCGAACATGTAGCTGCTTGTCTGAAGCACTTCCTGGGCTATTCTGTGCCCGTTTCCGGCAAAGACCGCACCCCTGCCTTCATACCGGAGATAGAACTTCGGGAAAGGCATCTGCCCCCCTTTCGCGCTGCTATCGAGGCCGGAGCGCACAGCATTATGGTCAATTCGGCGCTCATCAACGGCACACCGGTACACGCCAGTCATGACCTACTCACCAAGCTGCTCAAAGAAGAGCTCGACTTCACAGGCCTGGTGGTGACGGACTGGGCAGATATTGACAACCTGCACACCCGCGACAAAGTGGCCGCCACGCCAAAAGAAGCAGTAAAGCTGGCCATCAATGCGGGTATCGACATGTCGATGATCCCATACAGCTTCGACTTCTGCGACCACCTGGTAGCGCTGGTAAAAGAGGGAGAGGTACCCATGGCGCGCATTGACGATGCCGTACGGCGCATTCTCACTATGAAGGTGAAGCTGGGCCTGTTCGATACTCCCGTGACCCACTATAAAAACTATCCCAAATTTGGCAGCGCCGGTTTTGAACAGGCCGCCTACCAAACTGCGGCAGAGTCCATCACTCTACTGAAAAACAACAAAAACCTGCTGCCCTTGAAGCCAGGCGCCAAAATACTCGTGACCGGCCCCAACGCCAACAGCATGCGCAGCCTGAATGGCGGCTGGACGTACTCCTGGCAGGGAGAAAAGGTGGAAGAATTTGCCGGTAAATACAACACCATACTGGAGGCCATACAAAAAGAAGCTGGCAGCGAGCATGTCACGTTCGTTCAAGGCATAGCGTATGACGAAACGGGCAAATACTGGGAAGAAACCGAGGTGGATGTGGAGGCTGCCGCAGAGGCTGCTACCGATGTCGATTACATTGTGCTCTGCCTAGGCGAAAACAGCTACACGGAAAAACCCGGCGACCTGCACGACCTCACCATAAGCGAAAATCAGATACAACTGGCGCAGGCTATGGCCGACACCGGCAAGCCGGTAATACTGGTACTGAACCAGGGCCGGCCGCGGCTTATTCGCGAGATCGAGCCCGGCATGGGCGCCATAGTGCACACCTACCTGCCGGGCAACTTTGGCGGCGATGCCCTGGCTGATGTGCTTTTCGGCAAGGTAAATCCCAGCGGCCACCTGCCCTACACCTACCCGATGTATGCCAATACCCTGGTGACCTATGACCATAAACCATCGGAAGAGCAAAATAAGATGGAAGGCGCATACGACTACGAATCTGACTTTGCCATACAATATCCGTTTGGTCATGGTATTAGCTACACCACGTTTGAGTATTCGGATGTAAAGCTGAGCAACAGCGCCCTAGATGCCTCGGGCACAATCAATATTTCTGTGCGGGTAACCAACACGGGTGACCGGCCCGGCAAAGACGTAGCACAACTGTACGTATCCGATCTATATGCCTCCATATCGCCTGATGTGAAGCGCCTGCGCGGCTTCGAAAAAGTGGAGCTGCAGCCTGGTGAAAGCAAAATGGTCACTTTCCCGCTCCAAGCCAAGGATGTAGCCTTTGTAGGGCAAGACCTCCGCTGGCGCGTGGAAGAAGGTGAGTACGAGGTAACTATAGACCGGCTGAAAGCCAAGTTTAGGATAACGGAAACGCATGTGTATGAAGAGGATGAAAACCACTACATAGCGCCAAACCGCAATAAGAAATGATGGTAAGGATTATCTCTTCGGTGAGAAAGCACCTATGGGTATCACGTCATTTCCTGCTTCGTCACTGAGCGGATTGCCGAAAAAATCGGTAGCAGGCACCTCGGTAATGTGTGAGAATATGCCCTGGCCGGCTGCCGGGAACGGCGGATGCGGCCTGTTCTCACCCGCGCCTAATGCCCGACTTTGCCTGAGCAGCCGGTAGCCCTCAGCATTCAGTGCGCCAGGATTGGCAAACAACGGATCGGCCATCACGGCTTTAGCATCGAATTGGGTAAATTCCGCACTGACATGGCCATGGTACATATTGTTGGAAACCTCCAGCTGGCCAGCGCCAGTGTCTATGCTTGTAGAATCGCCAATGGCAGAGCCTGGCATGGCTTGAAAAATATTGTTGTAGATATGGGCATCATGGGATTTTATGGATATATCCGGGGTGTGGCCATTCCCGACATATATCGAGTTATTATATATATAATTTCCGGAGGAGCGGATGCTGCGCGAACCAGCATAATCTGAAATCCATATGCTGTTCCCTTTTTTTTCTCTGAGGCCATCGTTCACACTGATGTTGTATCGCCAAATGCTGTTGTCATTATCACCAAGTATTTCTACAAATCCACCCTCGGCATCTTCAGAGTAGTTGTACTGGAACAGCACGTTCTTATTGCCATAGTCGATGTGCATACCGTACGAATCGTTGTCGCCCCGGGCATGCCGCGATATGTTGTGCTGCGCCACCACATTGGTACACTGAAAAAACCAGGCGCCACTGCCTCTGCCAATCATTTTGTCGTAAATAATGCTGGAACCGGTGTATTCGAAAGAGTTATATTCTACCAGGGCGTTGAGTGTGTTGGATAGAACGATGCCTGATCCGCCATTTTGGTATACTCTGTTGTTTTTAAATACAATGTTTCTATGCTTGATCGAATCACGCTCCAGCACCTCATCGTGGGCAAATAACCTGCGCGACCAAAATGCCAACTTCCCAATACGCGTAAAAAGACATTCTTCCACATGTACGTCGGCTATATACTTATGTGTGCCCGCATTATTATTCAAGGTTTCCATCATAATTCCCGTGACGCGTATTTCATCAAAACTGACGGTATTGATATCCTCTACAGCGAAAACATTTTTTAACGTCAGATTTCTGAATTGGAAATTTTGCATTACATCCGACCCACTGTTCAACACATAAATTCCAAAGCTCTCCGTATCTGAGGTATTCGCCCGAGCTGTGTGCCTGGGATTCGTTACAGTGATATCTGAAATATGGATATGCTGTTCATTTTCAATATAAATCGTCTCGCGGTAAGAGCCCTTACCATCTTCTGCAATACTACCATCGAGCACGGGCTTGCTGCCCGGGCCATAACTGCCGATCACGAGCGGATGTGCAGAAGTGCCACCGGCGGTGATCACCAGCCGGCCGGCAAAATAATCTCCTGCCTTGAACAGTATGCTGTCGCCGGTGATCTGCCCAAGTTGGCTCATCCTGGCCAGCGACCGCAGCGGGGCACGCGGTGAAGTACCCGAATAGTAATCGTTGCCTTCGGTACTGCTTATATAAAAGGCTCTTGGTACGTCGGTGATGTGTGCTTCCAGCGACACAGCATCGACCATAACTGCAACATCAGGGTTGTTGCTGGCACCAGATATTTTCAGTCTTTCTTCTCCGGCGCCGGCTTTTGCGGTTAGCTGTACTATGCCTACGAATTGCCCCGAGTCGATCACAATGGCATGCGCGCTGGTTGTATATTTTGATTGATCCACCCCGGAAAATGAAAGCTGGAATGAAGCCTGTTGAGCCACAGGCTTATCACATATGGCATATATAGTTATTGTTTCGCCAGGCTCCATGCGTTGCTTTGAAAGGGCGAGCTCGGCCCTTGCTCCTGTTACCGGCCCATTATGTACCGAGCTGGGAGAGGAGTTGCCTGAGCGGCCATTATCAAGGCCAGCCGACTTCTCGTCACCATGATCAGGTGCTTTATAATATGCCGCCAGTGCGCCCGCAGATGCAGCAAGCCACAGCCAAAGGGCTGCCAAAATCATTTTTTTCATTGTGGCTTAGTTTTGCAAAAAGAAAGTCTGTCACGCCAAGCTGTTCTGCCCGGTGATGTAAAGCAATATCACCGCGCAGCGCATTGAGCAGGTTGCGCTCGTTGGTGATCAATGCGGTGCTTCAGAGCCATGCGGGGTGTTGTGTCAGCAAAGGGTTCACATCGATTTCGCTTTGTGGTATGGGAAACACCTCCGAGCGCTTGCCCAGGTATTGGGGGTTGAATGGCCCCACCGGATCATTTACAGCCCGGTCGTATGCCTCTTCCATGGCATCCCAACGTTTCAGGTCTGTAAAGCGCAGCCCTTCCAGCGCAAGTTCTACCCGGCGCTCATGCCGCACTATTTCAATCATTTGCGCTTGATCGACAGCACCTTCCACATCCTCCACATGCGGCATGCCCGCCCGATCGCGCACCTGGTTCACCAGTGCGGCAGCCCCCGTCAGGTCGCCGGTTTCGGCCATGGCTTCTGCCCGCATCAACAGCACATCGGCATATCGTATGGCATAAAAATCTTGTGAGCCTTCACCAAAAACCGGATTGCCTTCGGAATCTGCCGATTGCCTAATATACTTTTTCATGCCAAAGCGTGTCGGGCCATTTCCCGGAAACACTCTTTGCAGATCGATAAGGAATGTATCGCCGGCAAAATATATAGTGGCATTGGCTCGTGGGTCTCTGTTCTGTCCTTTGTTGGCCGGGTCGTACAGAGGCGATTCATCGATAGGAAGGCCGTCGGTGCAGTAGTAATCGTCCACCAGATTGGGCATGGGCCGTTGATCTACTTTTGGCGTGCCCTGAAAGGTGCCAGAGAATATCTCGCCATTGTTGGTATCGTCGCCTCTGAGAAAGCGAATGGAGAATATGATCTCGTCTGAATATTCACCGGCCAAGCTGAACAACTGATTATAATCAGGATGCAGGGAGTACCCCAAGGTCAATAGCTGGTTGGTAAGTTCCAGCACGCCTTCGGCTCCGGTATAGCTTTGGTTATAGAGCTGCACCCTGGCCTTGAGGCCCAGTGCTGCACCCTTGGTGGCATAGCCATACAGATCGGCAGGGTAAGACTCTGGCAGATGATCTATAGCATAGTTGAGGTCTGTGTTGACTTGTGCAATGATTTCATCATACGTGTTTTTTGGCACAAAGGCGTCGCCGAGTGCTTGCGGCTGTGTGATGAGGGGGACATCTTCATAATACACAGCCAGATTGAAATAAAATAAAGCCCGTAGGAAATACGCCTGACCGATCAGTTCGCGCCGCACCTCCTGACTGATCAGCTCTTCGTCCATGTTTTCAAGATTGAAAACAACAGCATTTACCCTGGCTATACCCTGGTAAAGATTAGTCCAGTGATCGCCAAACCAAAAATGCGTTGGGTCAATGGTGCCTTCCATGTATATGCCCGGCCCTTCCCATTTGAATTGGTTGAAGGCATTGTCGCCGATGTTGTCGTAGCCTGGGTATCCCTGGGCCCCGCTCAGGTTGCCACCATACAGTACCCTGCTTTGCAGTGTAGAATATACGGCGTTCAGTGCCAGGTAGGCATCAGATTCACTTCTCCAAAAGTTGCTCTCGTCAATTTGTGTGAGCGATGCACGATCCAGGAAATCTTCGCTGCATCCGGCAAATGTGGCGGCTACAAGCAGTGCGATATATATCTTTTTCATACTGTTAAAATTTTACGTTTAAACCAATGGTATACGTCTTGTACAATGGTGCCCCTCTGTTGCTATTTCTGCCATTGGCCCGTTCAGGGTCAAAATCTTCGAGACTGGTAAAAGTGAGCAGGTTTTGTGCACCCACGAACAACCGCAACTGCTGCAGGTGTATCTGGTCTAGTATGGCTTTGGGCATCGAATAGCCCAATTCCAGATTCTTCAACCTCAGATAAGAAGCATCTTGTACGTAGAAGGTGGAGACTTCCGAGTTGTTTTGACCACCAACACGCGGCAGGCTTTCACTTGGGTTTTCTATAGTCCACCTGTCGATCCAATAGTCAAGCACATTGCTTCTATCATCATCCATGGGCAAATTGCCATTGCCCATCAGCAGTCTGTCGATGCCATATACGCCTTGTAATAGCACATTGAGATCGAAATTGGCATATCAATGGTGCCATTGAAGTTGTAGAGCAAGTCTGGATTGGGGTCGCCTATTATTGTGCGGTCCATGGCATTCACAATACCATCCGGTTCTCCATCGGGTCCCGACACGTCGGCGTAGCGAATATCTCCCGGGGCGGTGTTGGCATTGCCAAACTGGGCAGGGGCATCGGTTATTTCCTCTACATTCTGAAAGATGCCCGTGGCCTGATAGCCGTAGTAGGCACGAAAAGGTGCCCCCACGCGTATGATGTCTATATTGGTGATGGTTTCCTCACCGCCTTCTCCCAAGCCAGTCACCTCGTTCTTGAAAAAAGTCGTCATATTACCGCCCAGACTATACTGCACCTTACCATCGGAGCTGCGGTAGTTGATACCCATCTCAAAGCCGGAGTTGGTCATAGCCGCTGAGTTTTGAGCAGCTAGATTGGTGATGCCGAGCGTATTGGGCACCGGAAAATTGGTGTAGAGAATGTCTTTGCTGTCGCGACGGAAATAGTCGGCAGTCAGCTCCAGTCTGTTTTCCAGCAGGGCCAGGTCCAGCCCGATATCGTATTGTTCTGTTTCTTCCCATCGTATGGTAGGGTTGGCCAAATTGGTGATGGCGACGCCGGTCACCGTATTGTCCTGACCCAGCACATAGTCGATGCCCGGGCTGTAGGTTTGGGCAAAGATGTAGTTGCCTATTCTGTCATTGCCACTGATGCCCCAGCTTGCCCGCAGTTTCAGGTTGCTGATGAGCCTGGAGCTAGCCAGAAAGGGTTCGTTGGAAACACGCCAGCCAGCCGATGCCGATGGAAAGCTACCATACCGGTTGCCCGGGCCAAATTTGGACGAGCCATCTCTGCGCAGATTAAATTCTGCCAGGTATTTCTCCTTGTAGCTGTAGTTGATGCGCCCAAAAAATGACTGGTATGCCTCCTCATTGGCTGCGCCGGCGACGACAGGATCTACAACACCGCCTGCATTGAATTCTTCAAGATTGTCGGTGGGAAAACCACTGAGTTGGCCTGAAAATTTATCCGTTTTGTCGAACATGACGGAATGGCCTAGTAAGAAGCTCAGGGTTTGGTCAGCCGCTATATCGGTGGTGTAACGGAGTATATTTTCGTTGAGCAACCGGTATTGAAAGTTGGAAGCATTCTGAAGTTGGTTCAGGTCATTAATATTCACCGGTTCATTGGCCCAGTCATACAGCGCTGCCGTGGGCGAAAAGTCGGAAGTGGTAGCATACACAATGTTGGCGCTTCCGCTGGTTTCAAACGATAATCCTTTAGTCACTTGAAAGGCCATACCCAGCCTTTGGCTAATATTTACTTGATCGCTCTGAAAATTGCCAAAATAGCCTCTTCGCAAAGGGTTTTGCGTTGGAAAGGAAAAATTAGAGTTGAGATAAGCGCCATCTACAATGCCGTACTCGCCATTGCTGTAGTACAGTGGGATGGTTGGGGCTGTGCGCTGAAACATGTAAATGATTCCGTTATCACCATCAAAAGCATCCTGACCGCCGGCGGGCCCCTGGTTACGTCTCCAAAAAGCATTGGTGACGTAGCTTAGATTAAACCACTCTTTCATCTGAGAATTGATGTTGAGGCTCACATTATACCTTTCGGTTTTGAACTTGCTCTTCACTATAGAATTCTGACCCAAATAGCCAACAGAAGCCCTGAAGGTGGTCTTCTTGCTGCCACCGGAAAACGAGAGATTGTGGTTTTGAATGCTGGCCGATTGCAACACGGCATCTGCCCAATTGGTATAAGCAAATTGATCTGGAAGGCTGCCGTTGTTGATGGCGGCCATCTGCTCGTCGGTGTAGCGCGGATCGAAACCAGGGCCATCCTGATTCAGAAATTTCTCATTCAATAACATGGCATAGTCCTGCGACCCCAAATAATCGGGAATGACTGTGGGATCTTGCGTGCCGTAATATGCATTGTAGCTGATCTCAAAAGACGCTTCTTCGCCTCTTCGGGTCGTCACTAAAATCACCCCGTTGGCACCACGTGCTCCGTAAATGGCGCTGGCTGAAGCATCTTTCAGCACGGTGATGCTTTCTATATCGGTGGGTGCCAGATTGTTGAAGGCGGCCAGGTCTTCATACTGTATGTTGTCGATCACAACAAGTGGCGTACTGTTTCCGAAGGTGCCTATCCCCCTGATTACGATGGAAGAGCCGTCGGCACCCGGGCTACCCGACGTTTGTGTGAGCTGCACCCCGGAGAAGCGCCCGTAGAGCAGTTGGCTGGAGTTGGTGACAGGCTGGTTTACCGGCTCCTTAAAAGTCACTGTTTCTACTGCACCGGTCAGATTCACCTTCTTTTGCGTGCCATAGCCAACTACCACCAGTTCGTCCAGTTGTAGTTGATCTACCGCCATCGTCACATCAATTATGCTCCTGTTACCCACTTCTATGGTTTGGGGTACAAAACCCACATAGCTAAATCGCAGGCTGGTATTGAGATCGGACAGCCGCAATTGATACGAGCCGTCGATGTTGGTAATGGTGCCGTTTGCCGGTTCGTTGATGTCGACTACGGTGACACCAATCAATGGCTCTCCATCCGATGCCGAACGTACGGTGCCGGATATTGTATTGACAGGCTGTGCCAGCAAAGCACAAGGCAGAATGAAGAAGAATGCAAATAGCGCCGGAATGACGACCTGATGGCGCAAAGGAGATTTGGTGGGTGTGGTGTTCATACTGGTGTGTTTAAGTAAAATGACAAATAAGTGGGCAGTATGTAAGGCTGTACTTTATGCCAAAGCTAGCGTCACATCACTTCAGGCAGATGGTGTAATCCTTCAAATAGAAGGACAAATAGGGCAAAGCAGGTTTTTCGGTCACTTATTCACGCTTGCAAACTTACCCCGGTACTCAGAAGGCAGGCAATTGAACTGTTTTTTGAAGGAGGCATTGAAATACTTATAGTCGTTGAAACCCACATCGTAGGCTACCTCGTTCAGGTTCATTGCTGTGGAGAGTATCAGCACGGCGGCCTTCTTGAGGCGTACAGACCGTATAAAGCCGGAGAGCGAAAAGCCGGTGAGTGACTTTACTTTTCTGTACAGGGTAGACTGACTCATATGAAGCTCCTCGGTCATGTGATCAATACCAAAGGAAACATTGTGCAAGTTGGCCTCCACCAGTTGCATCGCTTTTTGTATAAAGGCATTTTCCGCGTCGTCTTTTGGGTTGGCATCCGACATGGTAGGCTCAAATCGCACCTTATTGGCATAGTGCTGGCGAGCTTTCGATCGATTGTCTAAGATGCTGGCAATCCTCGCTTTCACGATGAGCGGGTTAAAGGGCTTGGTGATGTAATCGTCGGCGCCCGTTTTCAGCCCTTCTATCTCAAACACCGTAGAGGTGCGTGCGGTGAGCAAGATCACCGGAATATGTGAGGTATTAATGTGGGCTTTCAACTCTTTGCACAGTGTGATGCCGTCGATGCCGGGCATCATGATGTCGCTTACAATGATGTCGGGCATGTTGTCAAAGGCAAGTGCGCGGCCCTCTTCACCGCCACTCGCCATCAGCACTTCATATTCTTCGTACAATATGTCGTTCAGGTAGTTGAGTATATCCGGATTGTCATCGATAATCAATATGGTATTCTCTTTCGACTCCGGGTTCAGGCTGCTGTTCGTATCGTCCAACATGCCGGCTTCATATGCCTTCATATTGTCTGTATTTACGAAAGTGGCATCGATCACGTCTTTGTACTGATCCGGATCAGTACTTAGCGTGATGACGAATTCGGCACCTTTATTCTTCTCGCTGTGTACGGAAATGGACCCATAATGCAGCTCAATGATCTTTTTGCTGAAAGCCAGGCCAATGCCACTGCCTACCATTTTGGAAGTATTGGAGGTTCTGATCTGGAAATACCGGTCGAATATTTTGCTGATGTACTTTGAATCTATTCCAGCTCCGGTGTCTGCTATAGATATAATGCAACTGCCAGGCTCTTCTTTCAATGTGAGGTGTATGGCGTCTCCCGGGTTGCAGTGTTTTAAGGCATTGGATATGAGGTTGCACAGCACGATCTCCATTTTATTTCTGTCGAACGGAAAGCGGATGTCTTCTTGCTCACAGGCAAACGTGTAATGGATTTTTCGCTCTGCGGCAAATTCGGTGAAATACAAAAATACCTCGCGACTGAACCGTACAAAATTGCCCTCAGATGCATTGAGCTTCAGCAGGCCATTCTCCGCTTTTCGGAAGTCCAGCAACTGGTTGATCAGGTTGAGCAGCTTATTGGAATTGCGCTCTATGATGCCCACCTTCTTCTGTGCGTTTTCATCCAGCGCTTTGTAATGGGCAAGCTCGTGTAGTGGCCCCATCATCAGCGTGAGCGGAGTTCTAAACTCATGGGAGATGTTCGTGAAAAAATTGAACTTGGCCTCATTCAGCGCAAACTCCTTCTCTTTATCCATTTGTACTATTCGCAGGTCGGTCTTGAGCTGAAGCTGCTTCTTTTTGAACTGAAGAAATAGATAAACGAAAACGGCCAACAGCAATGTGTATACAGCCATTGCCCAGCTACTGAGCCAGGGAGAAGGCTTCACCTTGATCAATAAAGTGCCGGGCTCGCCCCATGTTTGATTGTCGCGGGTGGCAGATACCAACAGCGTATAGATGCCCGGGGGCAGGTTGGCAAAGTTTATTTCATTCTTATTTTGAAGGTTGATCCATTCGTACTGGTACCCCACAAGTTGGTAGCGGTATTTCACGTTCAGCTTGCCCAGAAAGTCATTGGTGGTGAAGCCAATGAGCAAAAATTTATCGCTGCTGTTCAGGTTGATCTCTCTGGCATAACCTATGGTTTCCTCAATGTAGGTATTGCTCTCCAGCTCGGCGATGTCCTGGTTATTTACGCGCAGCTTAGAAAATATTACCCTGGGAAGTTCGGCGTTGGTGGAGATTACGTCCGGGTCGAAGTAGGTAAGATTGTCTACTCCGCCAAAGTAAATTTTCTCGTTGTTGAAATTGAAGACGCTGCGATTGTTGAACGAAGTAGTGCTTACGCCTTCCAATGCGCCGTATGCCAGGTAAGACCCTGTGGCAGGATCGTATTTGATAATACCGGAATTGGTAGACAGCCACAGAGCGCCTTTTCCATCGCAGGTGATCGCAGCAATAAAATCATTTTGCAGTCCATTTCTGGCAGAAAGTGTGGTCTTTATCGATAAGTGATCTGCTTCAGGGTCATATTGTAAGCCAACAAGACCGCTCGGCGTTCCCAGCCACAGCATGTCATTGTCTATCACCAGATCATTGATGATGGCGCTTGGCAAGGGCACATCCATGAGCTTTGAGTGATGCAAAAACTTTTGATGAATACGGTCGTAGCGGTGTATGCCGTTGAATGTGCTTATCCAAATGTTATCACGGGCATCTGTGGTAATGCCGGTAATGCGCTCGCTGGCTATACTCCTGTTGCCACTCTCTTTATTATAAAACACATACCGCGCTGGGTTCCTCACATCGTGAAAGCCCACGCGTACCAGGCCATCTTGCTGTGTTCCGATAAATAGTGTGGAATCACGGTCATCCATCAATATGGATGTCACCTTTGTCAGCGACTGCATTTCATCCACTATGGCTTGGTTTGCGGGGTCAAATAAGTAAAGCCCCTGATCGGTGCCCACAAATATGAACGACCGGTATGGATAAAGGGCGTGCACTTTTGTGTCTTCAAGCCCTTCCACCTGACGCAGTGAAGCAATTGTTTCACCGTAAAATAACCCTGTTTTGAGCGTACCAACGCAGATAAAGCCATTGCCTCTGTGTACGGCTGTAATGTTAAAATCTCCTTTGAAAACATCGTGGCTCAGCTGCGCCGAAAGATTATAAAAGCCGGTCTGCGGTATCATTTTTATGACGCCTGCATTGGCTGTGCCTATCCATATCTGTCCGCTTTCATCGTGGTGTACATCCAATATCACCTCATAGTTGCGCCTGATACGCCCGGAGCCCTGAGGCAGTATATCGACCTGTGAAAAAGATTTGATATCGGAATCACTTTTATATAGTCCGTGTCCCCAGGTGCCGATCCAAATATTGTGTGCTGCATCTATGGAAAGTGTTTTGGAAAACTTGCTTTGAACACTGGTATGCAGGGAATCGATGCGTCCCTGCCGGTAGTCAAAGGAATAGAGCAGGGAACTATTTCTTCCGCACGACACCCAAACCTTGTTTCGGTATGCGTCATACATCACATCCGATAAGGCTGATTTGAAATTGATGCTGATGATGGAATCTTTTTGGCCATCATAATGGGCAAGAATTTTTCCATGTACATACCACATGTCGTTGTTTTGCCCCCGGCTTATGCTGTAGATGGGAGCATTGTGTGCTACATGCAAAAGCAGGGAATCACTTTGTTTGTCAATGACAAAAACCCCTTTTTCCCAGGTGCCAATCCAAATCTGCCCATTGCCCGATTCTGCTATACTTGTAATCCGAAGATCACCTTTATGGATCTTATCGGTAAGATGGCTGAAGCGCTTGGTGGTGCCGGTGCGGGTGTCGAAACTGGAAATTCCTCCGCTTTTCGTGCCTATCCATATATGGTGGCCACTATCCTTGTACAGCACCTCGATGTTTTCACTCTCCAGCACGTCATAACCCAATGAAGGCTTTATGTAACTATAATCATAGCCATTGTATATCGTAATGCCATTTTCTGTACCGAGCCACTTGTTGTTGTGCTCATCGCTAATGATGGAGGTGACGTAGTTGTGCGATAAGCCCTGATCTGCCGTGAGGTAATGGCGGATGTAATCGGTTTGTGTGTTTTGTGCAAACAATTGGGCTGCCGAAACTACCAACCCGATAAAAGCACATATGCCTCTTGATGAATAGCTGATAAGCACCACGATGAGTCGTTGAGTTACATTGAAGACCAAAGCCTGTAACAGCGACCTTGGTCTATTCTGGAATTTACGCTTTCAGCGGCTATAGTGTCTGCTTTGCCGAAGGTAATTTCACCCGTTGACCGCATTGGCCCTATAGATTGAGCGAATTACAGCATGTATTGATCTCTGATCGGGCACTATCGAGCACGTACAAGGAGGTAGACCAGATGTTTCGCCCGCGATAACAGTGCATAAAAGCCAAAGCAATACGCGTTCACCGCGATAGCCTTGCGGCGAGTTCGGCAAAATCTTGTACCACCAAATCGGCTGCGCCCAGTAGCGCTGCGCCGAAGGTGGTGCAAAGGGCTACAGCATACATGCCCGCCGATTGTGCCGCGGCTATACCGGCCGGTGCGTCTTCTATCACCAGGCAGCGCGATGGGTGTGTGCCAAGCGCCCGCGCGGCCAGCAAAAACACGGCAGGGTCGGGTTTTGACCGATTCTCAACATCTTCTATGTGGTATATATGCCGGCCAAAATAAGTATGCACTGGCAGCTTTTGACAAACAGAATGCATCAAATCCCTGCGCAAACTGGTGCCTATGGCCGCTTTGTATCGCGGCTGGACTATCGTTTTGTAAAATGCCTCAAAACCGGAAATAAAGTCGACCTGCTCGGTGAATAGCCCGGTCAATAACTTCAACCGCTCCATGGCCAGCTGCTCCGCCAACTCCGGCATGCGGTATTGATCGATGATGATCTGCGCGCCGTCGAGCAGGTTTTTGCCGGCCAGCAAGGGCTTGAGCACTTTTGGATCGTAGGTGATGCCGCGGCTCGCCAGCAATGTTTCCTGGCTGCGATCCCACAGATGCTCAGTGTCGATCACCACCCCTTCCGCATCAAATATGATGGCCTCAAGTTGCCATGCCTTCATACCGGGCATCTATAAGCTGAGGTAGTGATGGTGGCCGGTCTTGCCCTTATACACACCCTTCACATCATACAACAGGCCCGACTCCTTCAGCAATTGATCAATATACGCACTGTCGAAGGAGGTATACTGCACATGATTTACCGCCACTACAAGGGCATCGTATTGGCTGCCTGGAGCATCGGTGAGTTCAATACCGTATTCATCTAAAAATTCCTCTTTATCGGCATATGGATCTACAGCATCCACTTTTACTTTATACGACTGCAGTTCCCTGATCAGCTCCGGCACCTTGCTGTTGCGGATGTCGCTGACATTTTCCTTAAAAGTGACCCCCATCACCAGCACACGCGCCTGCATCAGCGACATGTCCTTTTCTATAATGTACTGCACTATCTCCCGGGCGATGAGGTTGTGTGTGTTGTCGTTGATGGTGCGGCCTGCTAGTATCACTTTGGAATGGTAGCCCAACTCGTTGGCCTTGTGCGTGAGGTAGTATGGATCCACACCGATGCAATGGCCGCCGACCAGGCCCGGAAAAAATTTGAGAAAATTCCACTTCGTGCCTGAGGCCTCCAGCACTTCGTAGGTGTTGATGTTCATTTTTTTAAAAATGATCGACAGCTCGTTCATCAGTGCTATGTTCAGGTCGCGCTGCGTGTTTTCAATTATTTTTGATGCCTCTGCCACCTTGATGGAAGTTGCCCTGTATACACCCGCCTCCACAATGGAGCCGTACACTTCGGCGACCAACTCCAGTGTGGCGGCATCTGAGCCCGACACTACTTTCACTATTTTGGTGAGGGTGTGCTCTTTGTCGCCGGGGTTGATGCGCTCCGGAGAATACCCTACCTGAAAATGCCGGCCAAACTGCAGGCCGGATGCGCCCTCCAGCACAGGCACACAATCTTCTTCCGTACAGCCGGGATAAACTGTGGATTCGAACACCACCACATCACCTTGCTTCAGCGCACTGCCTACGATCTGGCAAGCGCTGAGTAGCGGCTTCAAATTGGGGTTTTTGTGTTCATCAATGGGCGTTGGCACAGCTACAACAAAAAATGTAGCCTGCTTTATTTCTTCCGGCTCTGCCGTAAAGTGTATGTCACAGCCCTCAAAGGCCTGCTTCTCCAATTCCTTGCTGGGGTCTATGCCGTGCCGCATAAGCTCCACGCGCTTCTTGTTGATGTCGAACCCGATCACCTTGTACTTTCGCGCCAGTTCCAGTGCAACCGGCAGGCCCACGTAGCCGAGGCCTACCACACACAAGGTTTTTTCTTTGTTGATAAATGGTTGAATAGACATTGAGAGCAGCAGTTAAAAATTTCAGCGCGAATCTAAAAAAATAAGTCGGATGGGTTTTTTGCAAAATGAACTTATGACGATACCGGCGGCAAATGGGCTGTGAGCTGCGTGGCCGGGCAAGTGATCACTCAATGGGTAGTACGCCCACCTCTTCGGCCCATTGTGCATACATGGCGGCCATTTCCCTAACCTGGTCGGGCTGTGCCTCGGCCCGGTTGTGCAGCTCGGCGCGGTCTTCGGCTATATTATAAAGCTCCCACTCGTCGCGTCCTTCTGTATGCCTCGACACCAGCTTCCAGTCGCCCAGCCGTACGGCGCGATTGCCCCTGTGCTCCCAAAATAGTGGCTGCTGCCGCTCAATTGGCTGCTGCCGAAGCAATGGCATCAGGCTTTTACCCTTCAGCGGCTCCAACGTATCACCCTGGTAAGCGGCAGGATACAGGCTCCGGCCAAGGTCCAGACAGGTGGGCATGAGGTCCATCACATGCCCTACCCTGCGCTCTATTGTCGCAGCGCGCAGCAGCGCCGGGTACTGTAAAATGAATGGCGTGGAGATGCCCCCCTCGTGCACCCAATGCTTGTAGTATCGGAAAGGCGTATTGCTCACATTGGCCCAGGCACGGCCTACAGATGCGTAAGAGTTTACGCTACCGATTGGCCCGCTCAGCGCCTCGCCTTCAACAGTTACCTCAGGAGAAGCGCCGTTGTCGGATAGAAAAATAATGACAGTATTGTCATACTCTCCTATTTCCTTCAGCTTATCTACAATATCGCCAATGCCCATGTCCATTCGCTCAATCTGTGCGGCATAAATGGCCATTTTCAAGTCGGCGGTATCTTTTTGGCCTTCGGTCAGGCTGTTCCATTCCTGTATCAGGTCGTCGGGTGGGGAGAGCTCGGCATCGGACGGAAGTATGCCTTTGAGCTTCATGCTTTCAAATCGCTGCCGGCGTATGGCGGCATAGCCTTCCAGATACTTTCCGCGATAGCGGGCTACATCTTCAGGAAATGCCTGCAGCGGGAAGTGCGGCGCAATGTGCGCCACGTAGAGGAAGAAGGGTTTTAAGCTGCCCTTTTGCTCTTCCAGGAAACGCACGGCGTAGTCGTTGATGGCGTCGGTGCTGTAGTAGAATGTATCCACCGCTATTTCAGCCTCATCGAGCACCACACTGCGCGGCTTTTGAAAAGGGTAAAAATACACGCCACCCCCCTCTGGTATGCCGTAAAACCTGTCGAAGCCCCGCTTGGTCGGCCAGTGCTGTGGTCGGCTGCCCACGTGCCATTTGCCGCTCATAAGGGTGGTGTAGCCGTTGGCCCTCAGCAGCTCAGCGATGGTGGCCGTCTGCCGGTTGAGGAATCCCTGATAGGCGGGGGTGCCGTCGTTGCCGGTCATAAAGCCCACGCCGGCCTCGTGCTGGTATACGCCGGTGAGCAGGGCCGCACGCGTAGGGCAGCAGCGCGATGTGTTGTAAAACTGCGTCATCCGCATGCCATTGGCGGCCAGGCGGTCTATGTTGGGCGTGTTTATCTCAGAGCCATAGCAACCCAGGTCACTATAACCCATGTCATCGGCCATTATGATCACGATATTGGGGCGCTTCAGAGGCAAAGCTGTTGGCTGCGTGACGGGTGGCCTCTTGCAGCCGGCCAACAGCAGCATCACCAGTAATGGTATTATAAATAAACGGGCGAAGGTCATACGTCAATTTTTCGGGTTGTGTATACGAAAGATGAAGAGCCGCTTAAATTAGCGCAGTAGTGCAAAATATAAAAGGGCGGATGGGTATGATCTTGCCATATCTATCCGTAAAAACCGATCATTGGCAGCTGCCGGGCCTTCACAGAAGTTGATGCGCCGTGAACATTTGCTGCTGTAGTGCACTTGATAATTACCTACTTTTGTGCTTTTAATGATAAGGTATGAGTGACAGACGCAAGCAACTCCGCAAAGACGACAGCCGACAAAAGCCCACAAGTAGGGCACCCCGAAAAGACGATGGCCAGGCAAAGCCTGCCGGGCGGGCACCTCGCCAAGACGACAGCCGGGAGAAATTTTCCGGTCGCACGCCTCGCCAGGACGATAGCCGTTCAAAACCCGCTGGTCGCACGCCTCGTTCAGATGACAGTTGGTCAAAACCCGCTGGTCGAAAGCCTCGTCAAGACGACAGCCGTTCAAAACCTTCCAGCCGTACGCCTCGCACAGATGACAGCTGGCCAAAACCCGCTGGTCGAACTTCTCGCCAGGACGACGACCGGTCGAAACCCACCGGACGAGCGCCTCGCCAGGACGACGACCGTTCAAAACCCACCGGTCGCACGCCTCGCCAAGACGACGACCGATCGAAACCCACCGGACGAGCTCCTCGACAGGACGATAGCCGTTCAAAACCTGCCGGTCGGGCACCTCGCTCAGACGACAACTGGCCAAAACCCGCTGGTCGTACGCCTCGCCGGGACGATGACCGGCCTAAGAGAGCGCGAAAATCTGCGGCCACTCCGCCCGAATACAAAAGGAAGCTGTTTGGCAAACGAGAAGAAACAAGCAAGGCAGCGGCCGCCCCTGCCGAGGTTCGCCTCAATAAATACATTGCCAAATCCGGCATTTGTTCCCGCCGCGAAGCCGATGCGCTTATAGAGGATGGGCGTATAAAGATCAACGGAAAAACGGTGACAGAGCTGGGCTTCAAAGTACAACCCGGCGACAAGGTGCAAATGGGACAAAAGCTGCTAAAGCCCGAAAAAATCGTATACATATTGCTGAACAAACCCAAAGGATTTATCACCACCACCGACGATGAAAAAGACCGCCGCACCGTGATGCAACTGGTGGCCAACGCCTGTGAGGAGCGCGTGTACCCGGTCGGGCGCCTTGATCGCAACACCACCGGCCTGCTGCTGCTCACCAACGACGGCGAATTGTCAAAAAAGCTCACTCACCCCTCGCACAATGTGAAAAAAATATACCAGGCTGAGCTGAACCGGCCACTGGAGGCCAAAGACCTTGAAGCCATACTGCGTGGGGTGATGCTCGAAGACGGACCAGCCAAAGTAGATGACCTGGCCGTACTCACACCCGACCAGATGCAGGTAGGGGTAGAAATTCATATCGGTAGAAACCGCATAGTACGCCGCATTTTCGAACACCTGAACTACGACGTGGTACGCCTGGACCGGGTTTCGTTTGCCGGCCTCACGAAGAAAGACCTGCCCCGCGGCACCTGGCGCTTTCTGAACGAAAAAGAGGTGATTCGGCTTAAGCATTTTTCATAGTTCTCAGACTACCCGAGTTCTGAGCATTCCATCAACCTGCTGCCGCAGGCACCATGGGCCTGGGAGCAGGTACATCAATGGCTGAGGCAGTACCCCGCCGTACCTTGTTATCCACCGGTTATTTACATCGCTGTGCATGCCGCAGGCCAGGCGATGGCACATGGGCGCTTCGAAAAATATGGTATGCATGCATACCATATTTCATTGAAAAGTGTTTACTTTCCAAAACAGAGCAAAAAAAAAGCCTCCCCGGCAAAGGAAGGCTTTGGGTGGTGCTGAGTGGGCTCGAACCACCGACTCACGGATTTTCAGTCCGATGCTCTA
>CAZQVB010000046.1:25724-29906 GCA_964596645.1 uncultured Roseivirgaceae bacterium | reverse complement strand
AATGTGTGGCACCCTATCACCGAAATCACTGGCATGGTTAGACCGAAATAGCCACTTAATCGCACCAGAGTGGAATTGAAATAGCAAAGAAGGTTAACAGAACATGAAAACGGGTTCCCTTAATCGCACCAGAGTGGAATTGAAATTTTAGAACCTACGAACGTTCTTGTATGTAGCGCAGCCCTTAATCGCACCAGAGTGGAATTGAAATATGGTGGCCTGTATGCGCTTTTGATGGCGCAGCACCCTTAATCGCACCAGAGTGGAATTGAAATGTCGTTTATATCGTCCAGGCTCAGTCGCTTAGTGTCCCCTTAATCGCACCAGAGTGGAATTGAAATCGGCTTGCTTCGCCAGATACGTTTTTCCGGTAAACCCTTAATCGCACCAGAGTGGAATTGAAATTGGCCATAATAGTGATGCTATGAGCGACAAGACCAGCCCTTAATCGCACCAGAGTGGAATTGAAATCGGGATGGGGCGCTTATCTAACCTTATTACACATGACCCTTAATCGCACCAGAGTGGAATTGAAATAGTCGATCGCTTAAAAAAGCTCTTGAGGTTTGATCCCTTAATCGCACCAGAGTGGAATTGAAATTCGTATGCCGCCTTCAGGCTCTGCACACGATCGTACCCTTAATCGCACCAGAGTGGAATTGAAATGTCAAGACTGGTAAACAGCAGATTTTGTTTCAACACCCTTAATCGCACCAGAGTGGAATTGAAATTTAGCTCGTCGTCTTCCGGCAACATGGCTTTATTGCCCTTAATCGCACCAGAGTGGAATTGAAATGGAAGAGTTGCTTTCCATCAACAGAAAATATATTGACCCTTAATCGCACCAGAGTGGAATTGAAATAGCGATTGGAGATCAGGGCAGCTACCATACTGAGTCCCTTAATCGCACCAGAGTGGAATTGAAATGAGTTTTCAACATTCACACCGGCAGACGAAGCTATCCCTTAATCGCACCAGAGTGGAATTGAAATAATTTTGTGCCTACTAAAGAATTGGGATATACATTCCCTTAATCGCACCAGAGTGGAATTGAAATCCGACTGCGAGACAAATTAGCGGGCACTATAGTATCCCCTTAATCGCACCAGAGTGGAATTGAAATGAAACTCCCCGATGGTGACATCGGGCAGGTGGTTGCCCTTAATCGCACCAGAGTGGAATTGAAATCGATTGAAATAGAACAAAAAGCAAACAACGAACTCGCCCTTAATCGCACCAGAGTGGAATTGAAATTGATCTGCACAAGGAACAATACTCCCTCATGCCGCCCTTAATCGCACCAGAGTGGAATTGAAATCGCTTCGTCTATGCCGTTAACCAAAACCGCGTAACCCTTTCGCACCAGAGTGGAATTGAAATATTTTGACCATTGAAAGCGCTATCTTGAAGGGCTTTCCCTTAATCGCACCAGAGTGGAATTGAAATAGCGGAGCACAGAGCGCTATACCGAGAAAATAGAACCCTTAATCGCACCAGAGTGGAATTGAAATAGGCTTCAATCCGGTCGGCGACGTATTCAATGGTTCCCTTAATCGCACCAGAGTGGAATTGAAATCGGCCTTGGTGGGGTACGAAGAAGCCAAGAAGCTGGCCCTTAATCGCACCAGAGTGGAATTGAAATAGACATAGCCAAAGACCAAGCCAACCAGATCATTGACCCTTAATCGCACCAGAGTGGAATTGAAATAGGCCATCTTGCTGAGGGGTATCTTCTGTACCTTCCCTTAATCGCACCAGAGTGGAATTGAAATATACCTGAAAACCCTTTCAGCATTTCACGTTGGTGACCCTTAATCGCACCAGAGTGGAATTGAAATCCTTCTACACACATTTCTACCCCCGGCCTGTATCCCCTTAATCGCACCAGAGTGGAATTGAAATTTGATGGTGATGAGGGCATGCTTTGGCTTTAAATGTCCCTTAATCGCACCAGAGTAGAATTGAAATAACAATCAAGAAAATGCAAGACTATAATTCACAACCCCTTAATCGCACCAGAGTGGAATTGAAATCAGGCTGGAATTAGGATAATGAAAAGCGACAATTCCCTTAATCGCACCAGAGTGGAATTGAAATTGAGTTGATCCATCACTGCCTTCTGATCTGCTTTTTTCCCTTAATCGCACCAGAGTGGAATTGAAATCTCAAGAGAGTCTACTTCATTATCAAAAACAAGACTCCCTTAATCGCACCAGAGTGGAATTGAAATATACTTATACCTGCCCGAGCAGGCAGAACGCATGCGCCCTTAATCGCACCAGAGTGGAATTGAAATAGCAAGTCAATTGACGAAGGGATCAGGTGTAGGTTTCCCTTAATCGCACCAGAGTGGAATTTAAATATACAATACAAGGGTTATAACGTTCTAAATTTGATCCCCTTAATCGCACCAGAGTGGAATTGAAATTGGTGAGGTTAGGACGGGCAGAACACTGATTTCAAGCCCTTAATCGCACCAGAGTGGAATTGAAATTTGGGTCGCGCTGCAATTGCTCATAAATGCAGTCCGCCCTTAATCGCACCAGAGTGGAATTGAAATAAGCACCGGCGGAAGCACGAATTCGCGCAATGAGTACCCTTAATCGCACCAGAGTGGAATTGAAATATTATAAATACTTATCTCCAAACCGTCCGTTCCGGCCCTTAATCGCACCAGAGTGGAATTGAAATTGGGTTGAAAGTCCCGGGGCTATTGTCTCCACCGGCCCTTAATCGCACCAGAGTGGAATTGAAATCGGGTAGATGCTGTTTATCACAGTTCCGGCACTACACCCTTAATCGCACCAGAGTGGAATTGAAATACGGCGGCACAGGTGATTGCAGGGGACAACGCGCGCCCCTTACTCGCACCATGGCGAAATGGAAATAGTAAAAACAGGTACCTGTTCAGGTAATTGCGCAGGTGATTCCCCAGAGCCCGATGGGCAAGGACTTGGTCTACAGCCTCAAGCTGTGGACCCAGCTTATGGCTTGCACCCAAAACAGAGCATGGTCACGCGATAACAATGCGGTGGAGAACACCATCAGGCCGCTCGCCCTGGGCAGGAAGAACTGCCTGTGGCCGGCTCGCACCAGGCCGCCCAGTAAGCCACCATATTGTATTTCTTCTGTTGCATCTGAAAGCAAAACGGGATAGAGCCCCTGCAATGCCTCACCAATACGCTTTGCAAACTCCAAGATTAAAAATCAACTGTTTTCACGAGCTTCTGCCTCTTGCCTCTAAAGATTATGTATAGCACCCAGGTGCCTGTGGGCATAAATACCAATTATGCAAAAAAAATAGCTACCTTAATTTTTTTTGAACTCGACGCAGCCACACCCATGAGTCTTAGACAGATCAGTCTGCCCTTTTTGCGGAAGTATACCGTCCATGCTTTCCGCCAGAGCAAAGCCAGTGACAACTCCAGAAGGCAATTTTTAAAGTCTGTGGTAGCTGCTCCACTCATGATGGACGCCGCGTTGGATACGCTTCCATTCGATCTGAGCACGGTACAAATTGAGCAGGTCAACGGGCAAGTTGTTTTTATACAGTCCTCTAAAATTCTCTGGACAATAGACCCGAAGAAGTTTGATGGAAATCCCGTCGTCAGTCTCGATAAACGTCATGGAAAGACTGTTTTTCAATTGAAAAATGCGCGCTTTCCGGGCACCAGAATACAGGCCGATTTAAAAGGGGTGGTCATCAACCAGCTATTGACGCAATCGTTGAATCTTCAATTTACTGGTCTGGGTTTTCAGGCGCGAGTCCCGCTCAATCATTGGCTGCACGGTAGGCAACAACTGGAGGGAACTGTTCGGGGGCAAGCGTTGAAATTCAATGTGCCCGGCAAAACCAAGCTCAAATTCTATGGATCACTGCCTGCCACCTTCCGGCCCAACTGGTCATTGCAAGTGGCGAGGCCAATAGAAATTGTGCTCCCTGGTGGTCAAATCACAGCGCCGCAGTTTACAGTGTCACTGGGCTCTGCCATTCCTGACAAAATGATGCAGCAGCCACCAACCAAGGCGACCACGCTGCAATTGACCGCATCTCCTTCTCCCGATTCACTGCTTTCGCATATTCGACTGTCGCGCGGCACACTTGAGGCCCGGGCTGATATCGCATTTCAATATCAAATGATATTTCAGCAGAAGAATCGGGAAACCGAGCAAAAGCTTGGA